>CAIUOG010000081.1 GCA_903900705.1 uncultured Acidobacteriia bacterium | reverse complement strand
CCCTGCAGCTTCATAAGATGTTCTCCGCCGTTCGCTCCGCCAAGCCAAAGGAAAGCGTCATGCCGGACCCGCCGACGCCGGTCAGAATATGCACACCGGGCTCTGGCTCCGCCTCGAAAAAGGGCTTTTCGGGATGCTGGCTATAGACCCCATGCCAGCGTTGGGCGATACGCCAGTCGGGCAGTTGAAGGAAGGTTTCGGCTTCGCGCAGGATCAGGTCATCCACGTCGGCGCGGTCGAAGATATCGACGGTTTGGCTGTACTCATGGGAGTCGCCGAGCGTAATGGCGCCATCCGCTGTCTGGGAGACCAGAACATGGATGGCCCACTCGTCATAAGGGGCCTTTTCACGCGCCACGCGGGCTTTGAGGCTTTCGAGCGAGGCGCACAAACGGAACGCCTTGTAGAAGCGCAGCGTCAGGCCGGCGGCGAGCGCGGGGCCGAGTTGCCAGTGATCCGGCTGCGGTGCGGTGCGCATCATCTGCAGCTTGCAGCGAATCAGGCCGCTTACCGCAAACAATTCGGGGTAGAGGGTTTCAAAGTCGTCTCCGGAACAGACGATTGCCTGATCGACTTCCCACGCGCCCCGCGCCGTTTCGATGACCGGCAGCTGGATGCGGCGAACGGCCTCGCCGAAATGAATCTCAACACCGAGTTCGGTCAGATATTCGGGCAGACCAGCGATCACGCGACGCGGGTCCACCGTCATCTCCGTTTCGCTCCAGAGGCCGCCGCGGAGTCCGTCCGGGCGGATGGCGTCGCTGCGTTCCAGAATCTGCGCCGGATTCTGCCATGCGCATGGATAACCCGCGGCGGGGCCCTTCTCCGCGAATTCGCGCAGGACTTCCGCTTCGTCTTCGTGATAGCCGACATGGAGCGATCCGGTGGGGAAGAAGGGGAGTTTCGCAGCCGTGAGAACCTCGCGCCAGAGCGCCGCGCTGCGCAGCGCGGTCTGGTGCATCATGCCCGCCGGCTGACCGATGGGCCACACCATGCCGAAATTCCGGATGGAAGCGCCGGAGGCCCGGAGACCCCGCTCGAAAAGCACAACTTTCTTCCCACGCTTCGCCATTGCCCACGCGTGTGAGAGGCCGAGGATTCCCCCGCCAATGACGGCGACATCCGCTCTTCCAGACATTTACTTCCGGATGTTAGCAAAAGCGGAGTGTTACAAACGCAAAAGAGGCGAGCCTTCCGGCTCGCCTCTGGTATGAATCGATCTGTGCGGAAAGTTAGTTCGCCTGGCTGTGCTTCGGCGCCTTGCGGGCCTTGCGCGCCCTGGGAGCGTTCTTATTCTTCTTCACCTTCTGCTTCTTCACGTGGCTGACCGTGCGCGTGGTCGTCTTCGCCTCTACGGGCGCGATCGCAAAAGAAAGGGCGAGGGCGAGAATAAGAAGTCTCATAGTGTTCCTATCTTATCTGATTCGGAGACTGAAAGTGTGTATACACCATCAGGAAGCAAAAAACTGTCATAAGGACGCAGGCAGTGCCGAGCACTCTCCACATCGCTTCTTTCGAACGGGAAGAATGAATCGGGGTTCCCGCAATGTAAGCGATGCAGAAACCGGCGGCAAGTCCACCCATGTGAGCCCAGTTATCAATTCCCGGAATGAGCCCCATCGCAATCAGAAATACAACTGATTGGAGGTAGAAATTCCGGATCGCGCGTCCCACGGTGGAGCGGTTAATGACGCCAAACGCGACCATTGCCCCGATCAGGCCGGCAATCCCCGCCGAGGAACCGATGGAAAGCCCCGGGTTCATACGCGCGCTCAGATAGAAACCACCCGCCGTTGCACAGAAATAGATCGCCAGATAACGCGCCGTGCCGTAGAGCTCTTCCACCTGCATTCCCAGCTGATATAGCGCCCAGCTGTTCATCATGATGTGCATCATGCCGCCGTGCAGAAAGCCCGCCGTTATGACGCGCCACCACTCATGTTCCTGCCAGATGCTGGGGCCATACTTGCCGCCGAAATCCCACAGCGCGATGTTGTCGCCCACGCCGTTGCGCGCGAAGAGCTGGGTGGCGATGAAGAGGCCGGCATTAATCAGCAGGATCAGTACAGTGGTGAACTGCGCCTGGGGAATCAGTCCGCCGATCTTGAGATCGGGCAGGCGCTCCACGTAGCGCGGGCCGACGTTTTCATTGCAGTACGGGCAGACGCGGTCGCTGGTGGTAATAAACGCCCGGCAGTGCGGGCACATTCTGCGGTTATCCAAGTGAAGAACCTGTCCTGATGCGTGCGGCGGTTTTTGCGGCGAGTGTCTGCTGCGCTTCGAATTCCTTCGCGAACTGATTGGGGTCCGCTTTGCTCTTTTTCGACAGCCGGAAGGCCAGACCGAAGCCGACCAGAAGCTTCAGGATTTCCGAACCGGAATACAGACCATGGAAGATCCAGAAGGTTTTGTTAAGCGGGTCACCCGGAGGCAGGTCGGCGATTTTCCGGCCCATTTCGGTTACCTGCGGGGACAGCGCGAAGTGCTGGATCAGCACGATCAGCCACATGGAGAGCGCGGCGGCCAGCATTGGTTTATTCGGGCGTTCCCCGAAGAACAGCGTGGCGAGAAGCGCTATGCCGAGGATGATTTCCATGCGTTCCCAGTTTTCGAAAAGAAAATTATTCTCTTCGCCCGCGTTGCGCCGCAGAATCTCCCGCTCCCTCGGGCGGCCGATCTTATTCAACTCCACGGCTGCGCCAACGCTGCCCGGGGCGGAGAGAAACCGGTCAACGGTCTGGAAGTTCTGGGTCACTGCGATGTCGGCAAAGATCCCTGCTCCAAGCCACATGCCAAGTAGAAGTGCCGCTATCCGGCGAAACTGGATCACCTTCGAATTGTCTCAAACGGTGGCGCTTGCATTTTGTTGCCGGCGAGGCTGAGAATTGCGGAGTGAGATACCTGATCGCGATCCCGCTGGCGCTGAGCCTTTCGGCCCAGGTGAATGACGGGGCAAAATATTCGTCGCTGAGTCTGATCGACCGCTCGAACGTTTCGCGTTTGACGGTGGCCTGGACATTCCACGCGGGCGACCTTTATCGTGGCGAGAAAGGCGGGCTCAGGGGGAAGCAGTCTGCCTTTGAGACCACTCCGTTGTTTGCCGATAACACCCTGTTTATTACCACCGCGTTCGGGCGGGTGATTGCGCTGGAACCCGAAACCGGAAAGCAGCGGTGGGCCTTTGATCCAAAGGTGGATCAGCAGGCGGGCTGGGGCGATTTCGCGAATCGCGGCGTGGCTACGTGGGTGGACGCGAGCGGGAATCGCCGGCTGTTCGTGGCGACGATTGACGCCCGGCTCATCGCACTCGATGCGGCGACGGGTCAGCCGATCCCTTCGTTTGCGAAAGAAGGCAGTATCGACCTGCGGCAGGGCCTTCGTATCCCACCGAAGACGAAATCGGAATACGAGGAAACGTCTGCGCCCGCGGTAATCGGTAACGTGATTGTGGTGGGTTCAGCCATTGCGGATAACAGCCGCACGGACATGGCGAGCGGTGAGGTGCGGGCCTATGATGTCCGCTCCGGCAAGCTGCTTTGGACGTTCGACCCGCTGAGTGGCACGAAGACCGGCGCGGGGAACGCGTGGTCCGCCATCACACCGGACCCGGCGCACGGGCTTGTCTTCGTGCCGACGGGCAGCCCGAGTCCCGACTACTTTGGCGGGGAGCGGAAGGGCAACAACCAATATGCCAATTCAGTGGTGGCGCTGGAGGCGAAGACCGGTAAGGTGAAGTGGTTTTTCCAGACTGTCCACCATGATTTGTGGGATTACGATGTGGCCTCGCAACCGGCGCTGATCACGGTGAAAGGCAGACCGGCGGTGGCGGTGGGGTCGAAGACGGGGAATCTGTTTCTGCTGGATCGTCTGACGGGGAACCCACTCTTCGGCGTGGAAGAACGCGCCGTCCCGAAGAGCGATGTGGCGGGGGAAGATGCCTCGCCCACACAGCCGTTCCCGAAGCTGCCGGCGCACCTGGGGCCTTCGCGCGCGGAAATCTGGGGCCCGACGGACGAAGAAAAACGCTGGTGTGAAGAGGCTGTCGGGAAGTTTCGCAATGAGGGGATCTTCACGCCGCCCAGTTTGCAGGGGTCGGTGATCTTCCCCGGCAACATCGGCGGCATGGCGTGGGGCGGGGTGGCCTTCGAACCGAAATCGGCAACGTTGTTTGTTCCGTATAACCGGCTGGCGGCGGCGGTGCGTCTGGTGCCTCGCGCGGACCTGGATCAGGCGCGTAAAGAGCACCCGGATTGGGAAACCGCGGAGCAGGCCGGAACGCCTTATGGAATGCAGCGGACCTTCCTGATTGGTCCCAAAGGCGCGCCCTGTTCACCGCCTCCGTACGGTATGCTCGCGGCCATCGATGCCAACACGGGGCAAACGCGGTGGGAGGTTCCGACAGGCAGTCTGCCCTGGCGTCCGGCGCAGCCGGAGTGGGGTTCGCCCTCGCTGGGCGGACCGTTAGTGACGGCGGGTGGCCTGCTGTTCCTGGGCGCGACTTTCGACCCGTATCTGAAGGCTTATGACGTCTCGAATGGCCGCGAATTGTGGCGGGCGAAACTGCCCACATCCGCGCGTGCAACGCCCATGACATTTACCGCGGCGGATGGCAGACAGTTTGTGGTGATCGCGGCGGGCGGCCACGATGTCCCCGGCAATGAGGCAGGCGATTCGCTGGTCGCTTTCGCACTGCCTTAGCGCTTTTTGTTGGTCTTATTGGCGATGAGTCGGCGCGCCTCTGTGAGGTGCGCGCCCAGCGTCTCATCATCCACGCGGCTGAGTTCGATGCCGACCCAGCCCTTCACGCCCACATAGGGAGGGTGATAGTAAGTGGCCGGATCTTCCGCAATCAGCGCCGGTTGCTCGCCGGGAGGAACCGGCAGCCAGACCGCAATATGTCCGTCACTGTGGTGGTTTTGCACGTACATTGCAAACACGCTCTTCTTCACGAAAAACGTGGGCGCGCCGTGGGAGAGCTTCTCCCACGTATCCGGCATGGCGAGGCAGATCCGCCGGACCCGTGGCAGATGATCTTCTGTCTCACTCATGGGGCTCACTCATGCAGGCTGAGTTTCTGCACGCGCAGGTTGGCGAGTTCCCCCACGTACAGGGTATTCGGGACGCGGCAATCGAGCGAGTTGACGGCGCTGAATTCCTTCAGCAGTTTGCCCGCGCGGCCAAACTTTCCGAGCACTGTGCCATCGAGGCTCAGCTTGTAAATCTCACCGGCCACGTCGAGATCATTCCAGGGGTTCGAGTTCGAGACGTACAGCGCCGGGTTTGCACCTTTCGCGATACACATGGCCTGGGGATTCGCCACCGCTTTGATCTCGGCTTTGAAGTTCCCGTTGTTATCGAAAACCTGAATGCGTTTGTTGCCGCCATCGCCCGCGTAGACATTACTCTGCGCATCCACAGCGATGCTCAGAACGTTGGCAAACTCGCCGGGACCGGCGCCCCGCTTACCCCAGGACTTGATAAACTTCCCTTCCTTGTCGAACTTCGCAATACGCGCGTTGCCTGCGCCATCCGCCACGAAGATGTTGCCCTGTGCGTCCCACGCTACGTCTGTGGGACGGCTGAAGAGATCGGTCGGCTGGCCCGCGCCATTGCCTGTGCCGAAAGGACGCGCGGGTACGTTCTCTGATTCCGCCTTGCGCCCCAGCAGCATCACAACGCGTCCCTGGGGATCAAACTCCATGACTGTGTTGCTCATTTCGTCGACGATCCAGACGTTGTCCGAAGGGTCCACGCGCACCTGCGCCGCGGCCATGAAGGCATAAGTGCCCTTGCCGATTTCACGCACATACCTGCCGGTGCGGTCGAACTGAAACAGACGGGAACCACCATGGGCGAAGGGCCGCATGGTGCCGATGGTGACGGTGGGATGGCCGGTGCGCGTGTAGACAAACACGTCGCCCTTCGAATTCGTCGCTACGCCCGCGACTTCGCCGAGGTAAAGCCCGGCGGGCAGTTGCAGGGCATTTGCCGCGGAATCGAATCGGATTTCAGGCACACTCTGCGCCAGCGCGGAACCGGCCAGCAGGGCCAGAATCATCGGAATTGTGTTCATGGGACCCCTCTTCATTTGCCACCTGCCGCCACGGGTTTCAGGAGCAGCTTCTGTACTCGCCAGGATTCAATCTCACCCACGATCAGTTCATTGGGGTTGCGGCAGTCCATCATGTGGACCACCTGAAAGCCTGGCGCGACCTTGCCGGGTCGACCAAAGCGACCGAGCACCTTGCCATCGAGTTCCGCTTTGTAGATCTCGCCCGTGATGTCCCACGTGCCCGGCTGATTGCCGTTCGGGTTGGAATTCGAGAAGAACACGTACTGGTGCGGTCCGCCGGAGACGCAGACGGTCCAGCCGACGCCCAGGTCTGTGATCTCACGAATCGGTTTCAGGTTGTTGTCGAGAACCTGGTAGCGGTTGTTGGTGCGGTCCGCCACCCAGACGTTGCCGGCGGCGTCCACCTGCAGCGCATGGGGCAGATTGAATTCACCCAGCTTATTGCCGGGCTTTTCGCTGCCCGCCTGCGCGAGGAAGCGCCCGTCTTTGTCATATTTCACCACGCGGTTGTTGCAGTAGCCATCGGAGATGAAGATGTTGTCCTGCGCGTCCCAGCCGATATCGGTCGGCCGGCAGAATTCATATTTCCCGGCCGGTTTGGCGGGACCCTGCGGCGGCGCAGGTTGTACGCCCAGGACGGCCAGAGGACGCCGGCCCAGCACCATCGTCACCTTGCCTTCCGGGCTGAACCTGGTCACCATGTTGGAGCCTTCGTCCACGGTCCAGATGTTGTCGTACCGGTCCACTCTCACGGAGTGGGCGAATTCAAAGCCAAGGAAGCCGCCGCCGATTTCCTTCACGAATTTGCCCGTCTGATCGAACTCAAACAGACGGTTATTCTCGCTGCGATGAAAGACAAACGTGTGGCCTTTTGAGTTCGTGGCCACCGCCACCGATTCACCCATGTATTCACCGGGCGGCAGCTTGAGAAAGTTCGGTACGGAGGTAAACGGAATCTCCGGAACATTCTGGATGGTGGCCTTCTTTTGGGCCGAAGCGGGCGAGATGGCCACGGTGGACAGCGTCGCCCACGCGATCAGGATTCGTTTCATGGAAGTCTCCCTGGGAGTCAGGCCCGATTCTATCTCAGGCGGTTCCGGATGCCGCGATTGCGGCGGCTCAGAGCGCAGCCACGTCCCAGCCAAGTCCGGGTGCGTCGTGCGGCTGCATGTAGATTCCCTCGGGTCCGCGCGTGATCCGGAAGGTGTCTTCGTACATCTTGTAGACGTCCTTCGGCCCTCCCGGCGGCGGCATAAACAGCTCACACCACGGCGCATTGACGGTGGAGACCGTGAAGGCCACTGTTTCCGGTGAAAGCCCGCCCGCATGCGGAATCACCGGAATATCGTAAGCCGCCGCCAGTGCGCCGATCTTCCTGAGTTCCGTCAGGCCGCCGCACCACCGTGCGTCCGGCTGCCAGACTTCCGCGGCTTCATGTTCCAGCAGGTCGCGAAAACCATACCGGCCATACTCGTGTTCGCCGGTGGCAATTCGGGTGGACCGGATGCTCTTCCGCAGTCTGCCGAAACCAGCGTAGTCATGCGGTTGCAGCACCTCTTCCAGCCAGTAGACACGATGCGGTTCGAGCATCTGCGCCATGTCCATCGTGTAGTGCTCGTTCCAGGACATCCAGCAGTCGCACATCACGTCGCCCTCCGGCCCTGCCGCCTTGCGGGCGGCCATCACCAGGGCTTCATTCTTCTTCATGCCGGCCAGGCCATCGGCGGGCCCGTGCGGCATTGCGACTTTGATCCGTTTAAAGCCGAATTCCACGTGCTGCTCAATATCGTTGCCTGTGCAATAGCAGGGAATCCTGTCCTTCGTCTGCCCGCCCAGCAGCTTATAGACAGGCATTTGGAGGGCTTTGCCGATAATGTCCCACAGCGCCAGATCCACGCCGCTGATGGCGTTATTGGTGATGCCCTTGCGGCCGTAGCTCATGGTGGAACGCCACATCACATCCCAGAGCCTCTCCACATCGAACGGGTCTTCGCCGATCAGCAGTTTGCTCAGATGCTCCTTCACGATGAGATCGCCGGCGCGTCCGCCGACACCGATGCCGGTGATTCCCTTATCGGTCTCTATTTGTACCTCGAAGTCTTCGAGCCTGCCGGCATCGGGGTTGAAGAGCGAGCGCGTGGCTTTGTATTTGGGATAGATGGACATGGGGCTGGCGACCTCCACATCCTGCGTGCTCCAGGCGCCGGGCGCGGGCTTGAACTTCCAGTCGCCCAGACGGTTGCGGGCGGTCTTCAGTTGAATGCCCGTAATCTTCAGCTTGCTCCTTCCGAAATCCGGCGTCTGCGCACTGAGGGGAGTGAGGGCCGCAGCGGCAACCGGGCCCGCTTTCAGAAATGACCGACGATCCATACCGGGACAATCCATGCATCGCATCATATACCCGGTTGTGACTACAGTATTATTGGAACCGTGAACGCCGTTTCGCCCCCTCATACCATCAGGCTGTTCGCCCTGCTCGCAGCGGCGGCAACGGGGGGGCTCGCGGCGCCGGTCGACTTCAATCACGACATCCGGCCCATTCTCTCCGAACGCTGCTATACCTGCCATGGCCCCGATGTTGCTTCCCGGAAGACCAGTCTGCGTCTTGATACCGAAGCCGGCGCGCGGCCCGCGCTGAGCGCCATCGTGCGGCGCATCACCGCGAGCGATAACACCCGCATGCCCCCCGCGTGGGCCGGCAAACAGGCTCTCACCCCCCATGAAATCGAACTGGTGACGCGCTGGGTAGCCGAAGGCGCGCCGTGGCAGACACACTGGTCCTTCGTTCCTCCGCGGCATCCGGACCCGCCGGCCACGCAAGGCAAATGGGGCAACAACGCGCTGGATGCATTCGTTCTGGCGCGCCTTGAACGCGAGGGGCTGCAACCTTCGGCCGAAGCGGATCAGCGGACTCTGCTTCGCCGTGTCTCACTGGACATCACGGGTCTGCCGCCCACGCCCGCCGACCTCGCGGCATTCGTGGCGGATACGTCGCCGGAGGCTTATGACAAAGCCGTCGCGCGTCTTCTGGCCTCTCCACGTTATGGTGAGCGCATGGCCGAGCGCTGGCTGGATAACGCCCGCTATGCCGATACCAACGGCTATCAGACCGATGGCGAACGCTTCATGTGGCGGTGGCGCGACTGGGTGATCGACGCCTTCAATCAGAACAAGCCTTACGATCAGTTCGCGGTGGAGCAGATCGCGGGTGATCTGTTGCCCCATGCCACGCAGGATCAGATTGTCGCCACGGGCTTCAATCGCAATCACCGGGGCAATGGCGAAGGCGGCATCATTCCGGAAGAATATGCCGTGGAATATGTGATTGATCGTGTAGAGACCACTTCGGCGGTCTTCCTGGGCCTGACCCTCGGTTGCGCGCGCTGCCACAACCATAAATACGATCCCTTCACGCAAAAAGAGTTTTATCAGATGTTCGCCTTCTTCAATAACGTGCCGGAGCGCGGGAAGGCCTTCAAGTATGGCAATTCGCCACCGGTGATTCCGGCGCCCACCGCGGAGCAGCAGGCGAAGCTTGCGGCGCTCGATCAGAAAATCGCACAGGCCGAGTCCGCTTTCGCGAAGTTGCGGGTTACGCCTTCGTTGCCGGCGAACACGGCGGACTGGTCTCCGCTCCGCTACCGCAATATTCATTTGCCTCTCGCGGCCGACCTGAAAGGCGACCTGCGCGCCAACCCCGCCCATTCGGTTCGGTACGAAGACCTGATGGTCAACAATCCGCTCTTCGATGCGAAGACGCAGATTGGCAAAGAGCCGTCCTGGAAGGACGGTCCGGCGGCCTTCGAAAGTCGCGCGGCAGGCTTCGACGGCAAGCGGTTTGTGGAGGTAGGCGACGCCGCGAATTTTGGTTTCTACGATTCGTTCACGATTTCCGCCTGGGTGAATCCGAAGAGCCCCGACGGCGCCATTGTGACGCGAGCCTTTGACGATCCACAGGGCCAGGGCTGGGCGGTGGTGCTGAAGGATGGACACCTTCAGGTGAGCTTTATCCAGAGGTGGCTGGATGACGGCGCGCGTGTTGTCAGCAATGCCACCATTCCGCTGGATCGCTGGTCGCACGTGGCGGTTTCCTACGATGGGTCGCGCGTGGCGGACGGTATCCGTTTGTGGCTCGATGGTGAGCCTCTCAGCGTAAAGACCGAACTGGACGACCTCAATCAGAATTTCGATGTCAAAGAGCCTTTGCGTATAGGCGGGGGACTGGGCTCGCGCTTTAACGGCCTGCTCTCTCGCATCGATATCTACGGCGCCTCGCTGCCGCAAAGTGAGATCCGGCTGCTGGCGGACAAGGACCCGGCGGAGCGCTCCCGCCGCGCATGGCTCGAAACGTTTGGTCCGCGGGACCTGCGTGACGCGTATGCCCGCATGCTGGATCTTCGCGATGAACGTGTTCGTATGGTGGACAGCTTCCCCACGGTGATGGTGATGCGCGAAGACACCACGCCGCGCGAGAGCCACGTTCTGATCCGAGGGTCTTATGACCGGCCGGGCGAGAAGGTCACGCCCGGTACACCCGCCGTGCTTCCGCCCTTGCCGCCCGGCGTTCCGGCGAACCGGCTGGGGCTGGCGAAGTGGCTGGTGGATCCCTCGAATCCGTTGACCGCGCGCGTCGCCGTGAACCGCTTCTGGCAGATGTTGTTCGGCGTCGGCCTGGTAAAAACGGTGGAGGATTTCGGCTCCCAGGGCGACCCGCCCGCCAACGCGGAACTGCTGGACTGGCTTGCCGCCGAATATATCCGCGGCGGTTGGGATACGAAGAAACTGCTCACCACCATCGTGACCAGCGCGACGTACCGGCAGTCATCCAGGGTCACGCCGGAACTGCTGGCGAAAGATCCGGAGAACCGCCTTCTGGCGAGGGGATCGCGCGTGCGTCTTTCGGCCGACATGATTCGCGATCAGGCGCTGGCCGTGTCCGGTCTGCTGGTGGAGAAGATCGGCGGGCCATCGGTCAAGCCGTGGCAGCCGGAAGGCCTGTGGAAAGAGCTTGCCGGCGGCAAGGATTATCAGCCCGACACCGGTGACGGCCTCCATCGCCGCAGCCTGTATACCTTCTGGAAACGCACCGCGCCGCCCCCCATGATGACGAACTTCGACGCGGCCAATCGTGAGGCCTGCGTGGTGCGGGAACCGCGCACCAACACGCCGTTGCAATCGCTTGATCTGATGAACGACGCAATTTATCTGGAGGCCGCCCGCGCCCTTGCGGCCCGCGTGGCGCGGGAAGCCGGGCCGGACCCCGCCGAGCGCATCGCCCGCGCTTTCGAGCTGGTTCTTGCGCGGCAGCCGAAGCCGAAGGAGGCCGGGATTCTGCTGGCCGGGTATCGCTATTACCTGGATCGATACCAGGGCGACCCCGCCGCCGCCACGAGGTATGTGGGGGCCGCCGGAGCCCTTTCGGAAGCACCGTCGGAAACAGCGGCCTGGGCCGCTGTGGCCAGCATGATCCTGAATCTGGATGAGGCGGTGACAAAGGAATAGCGATGGATCTGACCCGGCGGTATTTCTTCTCGAAAGCAAGCGCGGGCCTGTGCATGGCGGGCCTCGCGAGTCTGCTCTCCCGTGACCTTGCGTTGGCTGCCCCTTCCGAAGCAGCCGCCAACAGCGCTCTGCCAGGACTGCCCCACTTCGCCGCCAAAGCGAAGCGCGTCATCTTCCTGTTTCAATCGGGCGGTCCGTCGCAGATGGATCTCTTCGACTACAAGCCCGCCCTGAAGAAGCTCGAAAAGACCGAACTGCCGGATTCCATCCGCATGGGTCAGCGTCTCACCGGCATGACGGCCGCCCAGAACAGCTTTCCGATTGCGCCGTCGATTTATGATTTCCGGCAGCACGGTCAGTCGGGCGCCTGGGTGAGCAGTCTGATGCCGCACCTGGCGAAGGTATCCGACAAGCTGTGTTTCGTGAAGTCTATGTTCACGGAGCAGATTAATCACGATCCGGCGGTCACCTTCTTTCAGAGTGGGTTTCAACTGGCGGGGCGGCCTTCCATCGGTGCGTGGCTGTCCTATGGGCTCGGCAGCGAGAACCAGAACCTGCCCGCATTCGTCGTCATGATTTCCCAGGGCACTGGTAATCCCAATGATCAGCCACTTGCCGACCGCCAGTGGGGCAGCGGCTTTCTGCCTTCGAAGTACCAGGGCGTCAAGTTCCGGGGGCAGGGCGATCCCGTGCTTTTCCTCTCCGATCCCGCCGGCTTCAGCCGCGACGACCGCCGCCGTTTTATCGACGACCTGAGCCGCCTCAACCAGGTGCAACTCGAAGATTATGGCGATCCCGAAATCGCCACCCGCATCGCGCAGTACGAAATGGCTTACAAGATGCAGATGTCGGTACCCGAACTGACCGACCTGTCAAAGGAGCCGGAACGTACCTTCGAACTTTATGGTCCGGATGCGCGCAAACCCGGCACCTTCGCGGCCAATTGCCTTCTTGCCCGCCGTCTTTCGGAGCGCGGCGTGCGCTTCGTGCAACTATTCCACCGCGGCTGGGACCAACACAACTTCCTGCCGAAGCAATTGCCCGGGCAATGCCAGGATACCGATCAGGCTTCGGCCGCGCTGATTCAGGATCTCTCCGAACGTGGCTTACTCGACGACACCCTTGTAGTCTGGGGCGGGGAATTCGGCCGCACCGTCTACTGCCAGGGCAAGCTCACTCCCGATAACTACGGGAGGGACCACCACCCCCGCTGTTTCACGATGCTTCTGGCGGGCGGCGGCATCCGGCCTGGCATCTCGTACGGTGAGACAGACGACTACTGCTATAACATCGTCAAAGACCCGGTTCACGTGCATGATCTGCATGCCACCATGCTGCACCTTCTGGGCATCGACCATACCCGGCTGACGTACAAATTCCAGGGGCGCAATTTCCGCCTGACGGACGTGGCGGGCAGCGTGGTCAAAGGGATTCTGGCTTAAATCACGCCCACCATTTGTCGTCTTTGGCGACGTGTGCGCGCAGCCAGTCTTCATTGAGTTCGAGGCCCAGCCCCGCGCCTTCGGGAACAGGAAAAACACTCTTCCGAACGGCGGGCTCTTTGCCCTGCACCATCTTTTCCTTGAAGCCCCGGAACGCGCCCAGCGCATTCTCCACTTTGAAGAAGTTCTGCGTCGCCGCGCCCAGGTGCATGGAGGCGTAGAAGCGGATCATCGAACAGGGGCCGCTGTGCAGGCCGACCGGGGTGCGCGTCAGCGCGGCGTAGTCGGCAATCTGACGGCAGCCGGTGATGCCGCCGGAGTAAGCCACATCCGGATGAATCATGTCGAGGACCTGGTGATCCAGATAGGGGCGGAAACCCTCCACCATTTCCACCTTTTCGCCCGCCAGCAGAGGCACGCGCGTGGAGCGCTTCAGTTCGAGCCAGGCCTCGGAATAATGAACCGTGAGAGGGTCTTCGATCCACAGTGGATCCACCGGTTCAATCGCCTTGCACAGCCCGATGGAACTGCGCGTATCGAATTGCCCGGTGCAGTGCATGGCGATGTCGATATTGTCACCGAGCGCCTCGCGCAGATTCGCATATTCCTTCGCTGCCCTGCGGAAGTCCGCGCCATCCAGCGTGGGGACATAGGCGCCGTTCGGTCGGCCGCCGCCCCGGCCCCCGCCGGCAGCGGCATACCCGAACTTGAAGGCGGTGAAAGCTTCCGGCGCGGCCTTGACCTGATCCGCCCAGGCTTTGCACTCACCTTTGTCGAGCATGTTCGCCGGGCCACCATGCGAATACACCGGAATATCCCGGCGGAACGGTCCGCCGAGCAGTTTATAGATTGGATAGCCGGTGATCTTGCCGGCGAGATCCCAGAGCGCAATATCAATGCCGCTGACGGTGGGAATGTTCGCCATGAAGGAATACTGCGTCGCCGCCATCATGTAAAAGTGCCGGGCGATGGCAAGTGGGTCCTGCCCGATCAATGCCGTCTGCAGCATTTCCACGTGAGCGCGCGCGGCGTCGGAGGGCAAACCCGCCTCTCCATAACCCACCAGGCCGGCGTCGGTATCGATGCGGACGAGGCAGCCGTCGTTCAGGTTGTCGAGCCCCATCGTCCGGATCGATCGAATCTTCACCATCCCGGTCGCGGGCGCGGCCAGGGCCGCAAAATTTGCAAGCCAGGGCGCGGCGGGAATGCCAAAGGCCAGTCTCAGGAGGTCTCTGCGTGTCGGTTTCATGACTCAGCGCCACAATATCATTCCGCACGGCCAAAGTCTCGCGAAACTGATATATCATAAGCAGGAATGCCACGCTTTCGTTTTTCTTCCCTGTTCCCCTCCATGATGTTCCTGCTTGCCGGCCAGCCCCTTTGCGCCGCGCTGGCTGCGCTGGAGCCGCTGCCGCCTGTGGTGGAGTGCTCTTCGCTGACGGGCGCGCAACTGTCGGAAGCGGTCGGCGCGAAAGTGGATATAGAAGCCGCCACCGTGGTGCAGGACGGAAGGCCGAAGCCCTATTGCAAAGTGACCGGCGTGATCGCGCCCGCGATTCGTTTCGAGGTGCGGTTACCCGTGGCCAACTGGACCCAGCGCTTTGTGCAGACCGGCTGCGGTGGCCTCTGCGGCAATCTCAACGTCAACCTGAATCGCACCGAAGGCTGTGTCCCGGCCACCAATGGCGAAGTGGTGCTCGCCTCCACGGACATGGGCCACAGCAACACCGGGGGCGCGAACGGCGAGCCGGAGTGGGCCGTGAAAAATCCGCAGGCGCAGATGGATTTCGCCTATCGGGGCGTTCACCTCACCACGCTCGCTTCGAAGGAACTGATCCGGAAGTATTACGGGCGCAAGCCGCGCTACAGTTACTTCAGCGGCTGCTCAGACGGTGGCCGGGAGGCGCTGATGGAAGCGCAGCGGTACCCCGGGGATTTCGACGGCATTGCGGCCGGCGCACCGGCTATGAACTTCATTACGCAGAACACCTTCTATCACGGCTGGAACGCGCGCGTGAACACTTCCGCCGAGGGTAAGCCGGTTCTGACGTCGGATAAACTGCCCGTTCTGCACCAGGCTGTTCTCGCGGCCTGCGATGAACTCGACGGACGTAAGGACGGCATTCTGGCGTTCCCGCCCGCCTGCCATTTTGACCCCGCCACCATCATCTGCAAGCCCGGCCAGGATGCGGCCACCTGCCTGACGCCCGCACAGGCCAGCGCCGCGAAGGAGATCTATCGCGGCGCGCACTCCGCCTCAGGCGAACAGTTCGTCATCAGTGGTCCGCAATATGGTTCGGAACTCGCCTGGGAGGGTGTCTTTGTGCCCCGCGGCAGCGGCACGCAGACCATCAGCGCCGGCATGGCTCTGGGCACGATGCGGTATATGGCTTATCCGAATCCTCTTGCGACCAGCTGGACCCTGAACGATTTTCAGTTCGATGCGGCCACCTTTGACGCCGTGAAGCCCCGGCACCGTATCTACGATGCCACCGATCCCAACCTTTCCCGGTTCGAAGCCGCGGGCGGCAAGCTGCTGATCTGGCATGGCTGGTCTGACCCGCATATCTCCCCGCTCAACAGCATCGCTTACATGGACGCCATGCGGAAGACCATGGGCGCCACGAAGGTTGCGGGCTTCTCCCGCCTGTTTCTTTTCCCGGGCGGCTACCACTGCAATGGAGGCGAGGGCCCGTTTGATTTCCAGCTGACGAATATTCTGATGAACTGGGTGGAATCGGGTACCGCGCCCGATTCCATCATCGCCCGCAAAGCGAACAGTCCGGTCACCCGGCCGGTTTACGCCTACCCGAAGGTGGCGCGCTACAAAGGCACCGGCGATCCGGATTCGGCCGACAGCTACACCGGCGCACCGGGGCCACCGCTCGCACCCGCGGCGCTGAACTGGCGTGGCGCGCCGTTCTACACGCCGGGCTATGAGCAGTGGTGTGAGTGGAATGGCTCCGCGATGGCCTGCTCGGACAAGGCACGCTGAATGGCGGTGATTCTTGGCGCGATCGCCACCTCACATTCCCCCACTATTGGTTTTGCGCTCGACCGGCAGAAGCAGGACGATCCTGTCTGGAAGCCGATCTTCGAAGCCTATGCCCCGGTACGCGCCTGGCTGGAGGAGAAGCGTCCGGACGTGCTGCTGGTGGTTTATAACGACCACGTCACGTCGTTCTTTTTCGATCACTACTCCAGTTTCACGCTCGGAGTGGGAGAGTGGTGGGAAGTGGCCGATGAGGGTGGCGGCGTCCGTGATCTGCCTCCCGTTCCCGGCCATCCGGCGCTCGCGCAACACATCGCCACGGGGCTCGCCGCCGAGGAGTTCGATCTCGCGTATTTCCAGAACAAACCACTGGATCACGGTTGTTTCTCCCCCTTGTCGATGCTTTGGCCGCATGAGCCCGCATGGCCCGGCGCGATTGTGCCGCTGCAGGTGGGCGTGCTGCAGTTCCCCATTCCCACGGCACGCCGCTGCTTTCGGCTGGGGCAGGCGCTGCGTCGCGCCATTGAAAGCTATCCCGAAGACCTGAAAGTGGTGCTGGTCGCTACAGGCGGTCTCTCCCATCAGGTGCACGGCGAGCGGGCGGGCTTCAACAACACGGAGTGGGACCTCGAATTCCTCGAACGGATCGAAAAGGATCCGGTCAGCCTGACCGAGATGACGCACGCGGAATATGCGACGGCGGGTGGCGTGGAGGGCGCGGAAGTGATCATGTGGCTGGTGGCGCGCGGGGCGCTTTCCGCCACCGTGAAGAAGATCCATCAGACCTACTACCTGCCCACCATGACCGGTCTCACCACCGTGATTTACGAAAATGAGGCTGGTGCGCCACGTCCCGCTGAACAGGAAGAGTACCGTCGCGCAGCGGCGCATCAACTGGCGGGGGCGGAGAAGCTCGCCGGGACTTACCCCTTCACGCTGGAGCGGAGCGTACGCGGTTACCGTCTGAACCGGTTCCTGCACGGCCTGATTGATCCGGACTATCGGGCCCGCTTCCTTACCGAACCGGAAGCGCTGTTTGCCGAACACAACCTGACGGAGAGAGAGCGCGAAATGGTGCGTGCGCGCGACTGGCAGGCGCTCATCCGCTACGGAGTCATTTTTTTCATGCTGGAAAAGCTCGGCGCGGTGGTGGGAGTATCGAACCTGCACATCTACGCTGCAATGCGGGGCGAGTCTCTCGACGAGTTCCTGAAGACCCGCAATGCGCCCGGTGCGCTGTATTCCGTTTCGGCGAAAAAGACGGAGTTCTGAGCACAATACGGCAAGCCGGGAGTACTTCGATCCCGGCCTGCCGCCCCGGCTCTTAGTTCAGAACGAACATGAACAACCCGGTCGACGTGGCGGCCAGCACGTGCTGTTTCCCGTCGATCAGGAATGTTTCCGGCGGACTGGTCAGCCCGCCGATTTCCGCATGCCACAGCGGTTTCCCGGTGGCGGCTTCCATCGCTTCCAGTCCACCGCTGCCGGAGAGAAACAGCACGCCCCCGGCCGTTGACGTGAAGCCCACGCTGTTGTTGATTTCGTGCCGCCACTTCACCTTGCCGGTCTTGTAGTCAATGGCGTCGAGGAACGTTCCCCAGTTCACCGAGCTGCCGCTGCCGATTCCGCCCAGGCCCATCGACCCGCGCGGATCCGGTTCCAGCAGATAGCTGATGTGCAGAATGTTCATCTCGTACTCGTAGAAAAGACCGGTGTCCGGCGAGAAGGTCGGCGGCGGATAATTCAGCACGTCGTCATTCACCAGCGCGCCGGCAATGGTGGCGTCTTTATTCGGATTCCGCTGGACCTCCCCGCGCTTGTTCAGATGCAGGGGCGAATCCGGCTGAATGGCCGAGGCATAGTTGTTCACCAGGCCGAGTTTGCTGGTCACCAGGTGCTCGCCGGTCACGCGGTCCAGCACGAAGAAGTAACCATTGCGCGTTGCCATCAGGACCAGCTTCCGCATCCTGCCGTTGAAAGGCATGTCGACCAGAATCGGCGTCTCGGTGGAATCCCAGTCATGCGTGTCGTGCGGCGAAGTCTGGAAGTACCAGGCCATCTTGCCGGTATCGACGTTGAGCGCGATCAGGCAGTCCGTGTAGAGGTTGTCGCCATCGCCGCGCCCCTGTGTGTAGGCGGGCGTGGGGTTGCCGGTGCCGAACAGGTAGAGGTGCGTTTCCGGATCGTAGGAACCGGGGATCCACGAAGTGCCGCCGCCATGTCGCGCCGCGTCGAGACTGGCCCAGGTTTCCACGCCCGGGTCGCCGGCCTTCTGCGCCGTGGAGTAGTAAGTCCACTGTTCCGCGCCGGTCTCGGGATCGAGCGCGCGCAGGAACGCCGGCTCATCGGTGTCGTTACCGGTCCCCACGAGGACGTGATTGCCGATGACGAGAGGCGCGTTCGACGAGAAATATTGCATGTCAAACGGTGCGATTTCCTTCTTCCACACTTCATGGCCGTTGCGCGCATCAAGGCAGACAATCCAGTCGTCATGCAGTTCGAAAAAGATGTAGTTGTGCCACATGCTGGGCCCGCGCGTACCCGTCGTGGTGCCGCCGCGGTACTTCCAGTAGTAGTGCCAGAGCACGGCGCCGTCCCGCGCATCAATCGCGTAGACGTCGTTCTGGGAGGCGCCGTAGAGCACGCCGTTCACATACAGGATGCCGCCGCCGAAACGGGTAGGGGCGCAGGTGTTCACCTCGCCCGTACCCAGGCCGCCGACCACAATGGGACCGCTTGCAGCCGGGGCATTGCCGCCGCGGCCCGCGCCGCCGCCAATGCCTGTGCCATTCGGTCCGCAGCCCGTGGTGATGCCCGTGTTAACCCAGCGCAGGCTCAGGTTCTTCACGGTATTGACGTTCACCTGCTTCAGCGCGCTGAAACGCTTGCCGCTCATGTCGCCGGAATAGCTGGTCCATTCGTTGGAGAGCGGCTTCAGGATATCGGCCGGGTCCAGTCCACCGGTCTGAGCCGGCAGGGTCGAGGCACCGGTCAGGAGCGTAGCGAAAAGAAATCGGATCAGAAGAGTTTTCATATTCATCTCGCCCTTTTATTTGATCGTCGCCAGATAAGCCGTGATGTTGTGCATGTTGCGGTCTTCGGGATCGTCCATCACGAGAATCATTTTCTTGTGTGCTTCCTGCGGATCTTTGACCGCCACTTTCACGCCCGCGTCGAGCGCGATGGAGCGCCTCGTCCCATCGGCCAGCACGATCACGACCATGAAATCGTCTTTCCTGGTGATCCGGCCTTCCAGCTTCTGTCCGTTTGCCAGCGTTACGGTTCCGGCGCCCGTTCTGCCGCCGCCCCTGCCGCCCCGGCTACCACCGGAAACCCAGGTGTTCTGCAACGCCTTGGGATCCTCCGCGTATTTTGCGCCGATTCCCTTCAGATCACCGGTCACGGAGTGACACCCGGCGCACAGCTTGCCGAAGGCCGTCTCACCGGCTTTGGGATCGCCAATCAGAACGTTGTACGTGAGGCCCACCGGGTTCCTGCCGGGCGGGCTGCCCTGGCCACCCATGGTGGCCTGCACGCTGTGAATATATTCAGCGATGGCGACGCTGTCTGTCTGCGGCAGATTGATGGGCGGCTTGTGACCGGCCAGGCTGGAGGCGACGCGCTCACCCTGCTGGTCGCGCATGGTGGCTTCCTCGCGCAGCAGGTTGGGGCCGTTCTTCGCCGGAACGCCGCGCAGATCCGCCGCATGGCAGGTGGCGCAATTCACGTCGTAGAGCGACTTCCCCCGCGCCAGAACATCCTGGGAAGCCTTTGGTCGGGTGTATTGCGGGAACCCGCCCCGCTCGCTCTGCGCCGCCAGATTTCCCGCAATCCCGGTCGCCAGCGTTCCCGCCATTGCGGCGGCCATGAAAGCTTCTCGCATATTCATCGGCATGCTCCTACGCGAGGACCTTCCGGCAGTATTCGAGGCACTTCTTCACTTCCAGCACGGAGTTCGAACCGGCGGGAATCTCATATTCCAGTTCGATGCTTGCCGGGAACTTGTACTTGTTCTTCCTCATGGTCTGCAGGATGTCCTGAATCGGGGTCGAACCCTGGCCCCACGGCAGATTCGCTCCCCGTCCGCCGGGCGTGGTCGGCGTGCGGTCTTTCAGATGCAGGCTGCCAATCCGGTCGGCGTATTTGATGATGGCCGGAACCGGGCTCTTGCCGGTACCCGCGTAATAGTGGCCGCAATCCAGATTCACCGCGTTGCCCTTTGACTGTGCCAGCACCGCGTCCCACGCGCCTTCATTGGCCTGTTCGTGCGCGTGATACGCCACCACCATGCCGTGCTTCAGCGCCGTGTCGCCCAACCGCTGCGAGAGTGGACTCGCCTGCGCGGGGAGTTCCACGCTGAGTTGCTTTGCCCCGAGTGCCTTGCCCACTTCGAAGAAATAATCGAATTCCGCGTCCGACATGTTCGCGGAAGGGGTGAGCTTGTGGCAATAGATCTGCACGCCGGCATCGTTGTAAAGCTTCCGGAACTCGCGGAATTTGGCCATGGGGGCAGAGAGCCGCCATTCCTTGAGTTTGGCCGCGGCCGCTTCCTGTTCCGGGGTCATGGGGCCGCGGCCTCTGCCGCCACCTGTGGGCAGCGGTGCGCCGGCGAACGTTTCGGCGGCGGGAGGCATCAGTTCTATTGCGCTGATCCCGCTGTCGACAATCATCTTCAGCAGCGTGTCGGCCTTATTCGCCGCGCCATCAGGCTCTGCCCGGTAGCTGTAAGTGATCGTGCCAATCTGCACACCACCGATTCCTGAATCCGGCTTCGCGCCAAACAGCGCCGCCGGAATAGCGGTTGAGGCGAGTGCCAGTCTTCCAAAATCGCGTCTGTTGAGGTCCATGTAATTCTCCACAATCCAATGCCGCGCCGGAAAGCCGCGGGCGTATGAATTATGTCAATCACAGTGGGCGAAAGGCAACCAGTCCGACCGGCCTTTTGAACCGCGGCTAGACCGGCGCGACACCCAGGGCCCGCATTCCCGCCAGGGTGGCTTCGCCGAATCGCTTGCAGCGAGCGGCCTGTAAAGCCAGACGCCCATAATACCGGCGACGGGCTTTGGGATGGGACCGCAGAATCTCTTTCAGACCCTCGCAGACGATCCGGAAGTTGATGAAATTGCGCTCGTGGAAGACGCGGGTCAGTTGGTCCGGTCGTCCGTCCTGCATCCAGACCGCGACATCCATCGGCAGAAACGCCGTTTCGCAGGTAAAGCAAACCCGGTTGAAGAATAGTGTGTCTTCGTATTTCCGGATGGTCGGCTCAAAGCGAATCTGTTCGTACACTTCCCGGCGAACCAGCGCTGAGGCCGGATGGATTACGTTGAACGCCATCAGGTTGATTTCCGCGCTGTGCACGTGGTTGAGTCCCAGATAATGCCGGTCCTGCCCGGCGGCATCCCGCACCACGACACGCGAGAACACCATGCCGGTTCCGGGATGATCCAGCAGATACCGCGCCTGGCTTTCCAGCTTTTCCGGAAGATACCAGTCGTCATCATCCAACATGCAGAGGAAGCGGCCCCGGGGGGCCTGGAATCCCACGTTCCGGGCGTCGGCGCAGCCCCGCGCCGTCTCATTACGGAGCAGGCGAACTCTCGGGTCGGTTGTTGTGAGAGTGACCGGAATATCGGACGCGTCATCCACAACAATCAACTCAAGATCCGGCCAGGTCTGTTCGAGTACGCTCCGTATTGCCCGCGGCAGCAGGTCGGCGCGATTCCTCGTTGTAATAACAACGGAAACCAGATTCTGATCTTGCACGATGGTGTACCTCAACTCTTCAAATGCTGGTGATGCAGAGTGCTATTTAGCACGTAGACGGCCAAACCTCGGCGGGCAAAAATGCCGGTTTCCACTCGGAAACCGCAATCACGACGGAACGGTGTTCCGTTTCGTGACAGCTCACCTGCTTCCGAGTGTTTCGCTCCCACCCGGCTGTTTTCGGCCTCCAGGAGATGCATCTGCTTATTTTCAAGCACTTGCGGGATGGCACGGCAGGTGCATTTGCTAAGGCGTGCAGCAATCACTCTCACGCGTCGCTTCCTCTCTGGTCTTCGCCGCCGCCTTCTTTGCCGTCGGCCTTCTTCGCGCGGCGGATCCCGTTCCGGCCGCCCGGTTCGAACCGGCCATGCACCAGCAGAAACTCACACCCGCCGAGCTGCTCCGCCAGTTTGAACCCGATGCGGAGACCGATTACCACCTGGGCGAAGGCGACGAGATTGACCTCGGCATCTGGGGCCGTCCCGAACTCAGCGGCAAGCACACCATTGGTCCGGACGGCCGCATCACTCTGCCGTACGCCGGCCCCGTCAGGCTCGCGGGCCTGACGCGGACGGAAGCGGCGGCCTCCGTGGTGAGCAGCCTCAAATCGCTTTATGAAGACCTGAACGCCACCGTGAACGTGATCCGCTATGAATCAAACCGCATCTATGTGCTGGGCCGCGTGGGCACGCCGGGCGTCCTCAAATTCGAGTACCAGCCCACGCTGCTCGAAGCGGTCACCCGCGCCGGCGGGTTGCCGATCGGCGGCATCGGCGCAGAGAAGGCGGCCCTCACCAAGTGCATGATCTTCCGCGGTCGCGACCAGCTCGTGTGGGTCGATCTGAAGAGCCTGCTCAACGGCTCCAACCTGACGCTGAACATGCGCCTGCAGCGGAACGACGTTCTCTATTTGCCGGATTCCGACGACCAGACCGTGTATGTCCTGGGTGAAGTCGGGCACCCCGGTGCTGTTCGTCTGACGCCGGACATGACGTTCCTCGACGCCCTTGCTCAGGCGGGTGGCCCGAACCGCGATGGCGTCGCCAGCCACATCCGGCTGGTCCGCCCCTCGGCCAACATTGAGCGCGAGATTTCGCTCGGCGACCTGACCCGTGCGGGTGGCAACGCCAACGTCGCGCTTCGTGACGGCGATGTGATCTACGTACCCCGCAGCGGCGTCGCGAAGTTCGGCTATCTGCTGCAGCAGGTGAGTCCCGCCATCGGATGGATGACTTTCGGCACCACACTCGGCACCCGGTAACCAGATAAAGGCAAACGAAAATGCTTCAGCCACTTTCCAATCCCACGCATTCAGAAGCGCCCCAGGGCTCCGGCCGCGTCATCGATCCGCTCGGCAGCCTGCGCCGACACAAGCTGGCCGCCGCGCTTGTGTTCCTGGCGATTGCCTGCCTCGGCATGCCGTACGCCTGGGTCAAGGGAAAGTCGATGTACCGGGCGGAGGGTGCGCTTTATGTGTCGCCCCGCTTCCTGAACAATCTGGAAACCAGCGAAGAACACCTTCTGCAGTCGAACACCCAGTACCGCGAATACATGCAGCAGCAGATTCGCACGGTGACCCGGTTCGACATTCTCATGGCGGCCCTGCGCCGGCCCGGCATGATGAAGCTCTGGAAGAGGTCGAACGAAACCGAGCGTCAGGCTGCGGAACGCCTGCGCGCCGCCGTTCAACTGGCTTCGGTGCCGGATACTTACCAGATATCTGTCGCTCTCGAAGGTGACAAAGCCGCGGGCCTTTCCGAACTCGTCAACGGCCTGATGGAGGAGTTCAGCACCATTGCCCATAAGGAACTGATGTGGGATTCCGATGGCCGCCTCGCGAAGCTGAATGGAGAGAAAGCCAATCTGGAAGCGGAGATCGCCGGGCTGATGGAACGGAAGTCCGGCATGTCCGACAAGCTGGGGACGACGGTGTTCAACGACAGTATTGTCAACAGCTACGACAAACGCCTTGCCTCCGCTCTCGACTCGCTCGAAGACGCCAAACGCCAGCGCTTCGCCGCGGAGGCCGCCATGTCCGGCCAGGCTGCCCCCGGCGTCAATGCCAGCGCCATGGAGAAGACCATGTCGGACTCCGGCCTCGCCAGCCTTCGCGGCGCGCTGAGTCAGCGTAAAGCTACGCTTCTCACCCAGATGCAGGGACTCGCGCCGCAGCACGCCGGCCGCATCGCCGCCGAGAAAGAACTCCGGGAAATCGACAATCAGATTGACCAGTTGACCGCACAGGTGCAGGGCCGCTGGCAGTCCGGCATGCAGGATATCAACCGCTCGCGCTACGAACAGGCCAAACAGCTGGAAGCGCGCATCCAGTCCGAAGTCGATACCCTGCGCGGCCAGACGGAAGCCTTCTCCCGCGGCTACCAGAGCACGCTGGAGATCAGCGATGAGATCGCCCGCCTTCGTCGTCGCCTCAACGCCACCGAAGACCGCATCAGCTTCCTCAACCTCGAAACCAATGCGCCCGGCTTTATCCGCGTATTCTCGCCCGCGCTGACACCGGAACTTCCTTTCCAGGGTGGCCGCAAAAAGCTCTTCGTCATGGTCCTGCTCGCGGCGTTGCTGATCGCTGCCGTGGTGCCGACCGGAATCGACATGCTGGATTCCCGCATCATGACCGCTAAAGAACTGGAAATGCTGGCCGGGCTGCCCGTCTGCGGCGCTGTCGCCGTGAGCGGCGCGGGACCGGGAGAGATTGGAGTCCGCAGGCTGGCGGTCATTCTCCGCCGCCATCTGCGGAACCTGCCTCGCAAAGCCGTGGTTCTGACGGGCGTTTCGGAAGCAGGTGATTCCGCCAAAGTGGCGTTCGCCGCCGCCCGGGAACTGCGTTCCCTTGGTATGCGTCCGCTGCTGCTGGAAGCTCGCCCCGGTTCCGGCGAAGATCGCCCGGGTTTGGCGGAACTGCTTGCCGGCGAGGCCCGGATCGAAGATTGCATCGTCCCCGGCATGAACGGCGCGCCGGACAGCATCCCGGCGGGCGTAGCTCTCAGCGAACAGGACCTGCTGCCCGTCGATAACCTGCTCTCCATTCTCGAAGCGGCTTCCGGTTACGACATGGTTCTGATTGATGCCGCTCCGGTCTCCCATTCGCTGGTCACGGAAGAACTTGTTCGCCTCTCCGGCGCGGTCCTGCTGGTCACAGCGGGTGCGGCGGATACCAAAAAGGAATTCGCCGCGGCACTCTCCACCCTCACCCGCCTGCAGCCCGAAGCCTTCGGAACCATTCTGAACACTGTGCCAGTGGTTTCCAAATCACGGAAGGCGCGCACCAGCAAGGCCAAACAACTGGTGGGGGATGCCGGTGACGCCGCAGACCTGATCGCCGCATAGTGGCCGATGGCGAGGGCCTCGGCGTACTGCTGAAAACGGGACGGAACACTGTTTCGTTTTGTGTCGGTGATGCTTCGAAAACGCCTGAAAATGGTCGTTTTTGCCACTCAAAGCGACGAAAAGTTTGGCATCCGCCTTGCACTAACCGAAATGCGGAAACGCACTGAAACAGAAAGGCCGCCAGCCATGAAACCGAACAACCTCTACCTGCTTGTTACCCACATCCCCTTTGCCCGTGATGCCGAGGGCGCGCCCGTCGTGGACGGCCTCTGGGCCCGTGACCTGATCGGTCTCGCGAAATCGGTCGGCGCACTTCGCGTCGTCGCGCCGGAACTTCCCCTGGCCTCTCTCACCGGCTGGGGACCCAATACGGTGAGCCTGTCATCGTCGCCCGAAATCTCCTTCCGCGGCTTTGCGCCCATCAACGGGAAGAAGGATCTGTGGCGCTGGCCCTCGATCCGGCGCGTGCTGCGCCAGGAAGTGAATAACGCACAACTCGTGCACACCTCGAACCTCTTCCCGCCTTACCTGGGCCTCTCCTACGCGCACGATTACGCCACTCGTCTGGGCCGCAAAACCCTCTTCGTTATCGCTGAAGATTTCCGCGACATGCTCTCCTGGGAATGGATCCGCGAATCCGCGGGCCTGCGGCGCTGGATGCGGGAACGGGAACTGGACCGGATTGAACAGCGCGCCCGGAAGTCCGCCGCCACCGCGTCTCTCACTTTGCTCCATACTCCTGCCGCCGTGGAACGGTATCGCCTGTGGGCCAGGCGCTCTGTCGCCATCCGCCAGCCGGGTCACGATCCCGAACAGATTATCTCCGCGGAATCTCTTGAACAGCGACTCGCTTCGCTCGATACCAAACGACCGCTGCATCTGGTTTCCGCCTGCCGTCATGCCGGCCTCAAAGGTCTGGATCTGCTGATCCAGGCGGCAGGCCTGTTGCACGACCGCGGCATTGAAGTCGAAGTCACCCTTTATGGCAAAGGCCCCCAAACGGCTCAGCTCAACGCGTTGGCCGAACGTCTGGGGATTGCCGACCGCGTGCACACCCCCGGGGCGCTCGCAGCGGGCCCCGAACTGGATGCAGCCCTGCGGCGCGCAGACCTTTTCGTGATGCCCCACCGCAGTACCGACTTTGGCCGCGCCTTCTTCGATGCCATGGCGGCCGGGCTTCCCGTCCTGGCCTTTCGGACCCCGGCGAGCGCCGACACCGTCTATGACGGGCTCGATGGCTTTCTCGCGCCACTCGATGATGTGCAGGGGCTCGCGGAGCGCATCGCCACGCTGGATCGTGACCGCTCTCTGCTTGCCCGGACCGCGAATTCCGCGCGGACCAGGGCCGTCCGCAACACGCGAACCGAATGGTTCCGGATGCGGGCTCAGTGGACTCTGTCACTGCTGAGCGAGCAGAGCAACGCCGCCTGACGGCGGTGAATTCCTGTTACGGATGCGTCTTTCCGGCCTGGCGAATTTCGTCCATCTTGGTCTCCAGACCGAATTTCCTGAGCATCCGGTAAAAGCGGGTGCGGCCCACATTGAGCTCCCTCATCACGGCGGAGGCGTTGCCCTCGTGTTTCACCATGGCAGCCACCAGCAGGCGCTTCGAGGCATCTTCCAGGGTGGCAGGCAGCGCTTCAGCTGACTCCGGAGCGCCGGCGGGTTCGTCGTCCCGCAGTGCAACCATGCCCTCGGCCTGCCGGATTCTCTCCGGCAGGTCCTCCGGGCGAATCTCCTCGTGTTCCGCCACCACCAGGGCGCGCTGAATCACGTTCTGCAGTTCACGCACATTGCCGGGCCAGGTGTGTGCCTGCATCACTGCGAGCGCCGCGGCGGAAAGTCCCGTCGCCTTGCTCCCCATGGCCGTCCGGTGTTCCCGGATAAAGGAGTGCGCCAGCGCGGAGATGTCTTCCTTCCGTTTCCTGAGAGGCGGCAATTCCAGTTCAAATACTGCGAGGCGAAAGAACAGATCTTCACGGAAGCGCCCGCTCTTCATGTCCTCGCCCAGGTTCCGGTGCGTCGCGGTGAGCAACCGGAAATCAGACTTCACCTGAAACGTTCCGCCCACGCGTTGAAAGTTCCTCTCCTGCAGGACGCGCAGGAGTTTCGCCTGCACGGTGGCCGAAAGCTCCCCGATCTCATCCAGAAACAACGTGCCGCCGTTGGCTTCCTCGAACTTGCCCGTACGCCGGTTCACCGCGCCTGTGAAGGAACCCTTCTCATGCCCGAACAGTTCCGATTCCAGCAGATTTTCCGGTACGGCAGTCAGATTCACCGCCACAAACGGCTTTCGCTTCCGGCTGCTGGAATCATGAATCGCCCTTGCCACCAGCTCTTTGCCGGTTCCGCTCTCGCCGTGAATCAGAACGGTGACGTCACTGACGCTCAGCCGGTCAATCTGACGAAAGACGCTTTTCATGGCGGCCGACGTGCCGACAATCCCTGGGTATCCGCGGCCCTCCGCCTCGCGTTCCAGTTGGGAAACGCGCAGGGAGAGACGCCCATGTTCCACAGCGTTATTCATCGCCGTGACAAAGCGCGTCTGATCGAGCGGCTTGGTCAGGTAATCGTAGGCCCCCAGTTTCATGGCCTTCACGGCGGTGCTCGCGGTATCGTCCGCCGTCAGCACGATGATCGGCAGCAGCGGATGGTGTTCCCGGATCCTCTCCAGAGTTTCGAGGCCACTCAGATTCGGCATGTTCATGTCGAGGCAGATCGCGGCAGGCACTTCTTCGGTCAGGGCATCCAGACAGGCCGACCCGTCCGCGAGAGGACACGTGTCAAAGCCGGCGCGTTCCAGCCATCGGGTCACCAGAATCCGCAAATTCTGGTCGTCGTCCACGACATAGACGAGGCTCTGCAGTTCCTGATTCATGAGAGTTCCACTGTGATTGTCTCAGAAAGCCTGTAGTGTGCGGTACGAGACAGTTGCGTTTGGGGTCGACCCCAGCCACCGGTCGCTCCACAATGGAACTCACGCTCTCCCGTTACCAGGCGTCGCGATTCGAGATCGTTACCCGGAAGAACGGCTTGTCTTTTTCAGCCGGATCCATGGTGAAGTCCTGCGAATCCTTCTTCGGATCGTAATCGCGCCAAAGCCAGGTCAGGGATTCCGGCAGATCCAGCGCCGCCTGCGCGCCGCCGTGCGCCGCCGTTCCAAACCGGAAATGGAAGTCGTACTCCCGCGATTTCAGGGAATTCGCCATCTGAATATTCTGCATCGGCCAGGAGCCATGCGTGTTTTCGAGATCGTCAAAACCATCGCTCATCCAGATGCGGATGTTGCGCTTCGGGTCTTTGCGAACCATGAACGGGTATACGTTGCCGCCGTCCGCATTCTCTTTCGAGCGCCACTGGATGGACGTGAAGCTTCCCACCGCGGAATGCACCCGCGAAAACTTGTCCGGCATAAACCAGGCCGCGTTCCACGCGCAGATTCCGCCGGACGATTCACCGGCGATCGCGCGGCTGTAGCCATCCTGGCGCAGCTTGTAAGTCTTCTCCACTTCGGGCAGCACTTCCTGCATGAGAAAGCGCGGGTAATGGTCACTCACCGTGTCGTACTCCACGGACCGCATCGGCTTGCCTTCCGCCGAAGTGCCGGGCGCGATCATCACGTGCACCATCGGCGGAATCAGCCCCTGGGCCACCAGATTCTCGGTCACGGTGATCAGTCGCAGTCCGCTGAATTCTCCAATGAGCCCCTGGCCGTCCTGCCAGACCATGAGCGGCGCGGGTACGTTCGGATCCACGCCCGGCGAGGCGTACACCCAGAAGTCGTACTTCATGCCTTCGTAGATCCTGCTGACGCGCGTGTACTTCTCGCTCAGTTTGCCGTGTGGCGTGCCGGCCACCGGATAGGAGTCCGGGTTATATCCGACAGCGTCCCCGCGCGCGCCCAGGGTCTTGCCGGCTGAATAGAACTGATACTGATGCAGTACGCCGGTTCGCATCTTGGTCAGCAGCATCCAGTGCGTTGCATCCACCTGTGTGAGTGGCTTCTGCGGTTGCGAGTCAATCGAAATGGTTGCCGCGGCGGGAGACGTTGCGAGAAAGAGGTAATCCTGGCCCCAGACCACAACCTGCGTCGCCGCCGTCATGCCGGAGACCCGCAGCTTCATCTCGGCGCTGCCCGGCCCTTTTCGCGCGGCTTCCACGCTCCTGGCCGGAGACGGGGGCTGGCCCTGGAGAATAAGTGCAAAAGATACGAGGGCAACGGGGCACAAAAGGATACTGGTCTTCATAGACGAGCAGTATATACCCACCTCGTAATGGGCGATTTAGATTAGGGCGTCAGGGGGAGAACGAAGGAAGGAATATGGCGGGGACGACGGGGCTCGAACCCGCGACCTCCGACGTGACAGGCCGGCGCTCTAACCAACTGAGCTACGTCCCCGCTATGTGTCGGAACTCTTTTAGGTTACCACGCCCCCGGGACAAAACCCAAGGGCTTCGTGCGGAATTTGAAACATGGCTCCCTCCCCCATTCGGCGCATTCGATCTTAGACCGCAGCCAGCGCGGCCTGCAGCTTGACCCCGTCCGGGACGCCCCAGCCGGTCGCTGCGTCGAAGCCGGCGCCAGCCTTATACCCCTTACCCGGTTGGGGGCTCGAAGCATTGGTTCCCGTCGTGATGTCGCGCATCGCCGCAGCCCCCACCGTCTTTCCGTTCGAACCTTTCTGGTAAAGCAACGGCGTGACAAACCTTTGCTGCTTGCCTGCCGGAAGATTGCCGTTGATCCGCGCCAGCAACGCTGCCCACAGCGGGGCGGAGGCGCTCGTACCGCCATTCGGAGAGGACTTTCCCGCGAACGTCAGAGCATAAAACGGCTGGCCCGCGAGGGCTGAAATGTCGGGTATGACTCTGCCGTCCGAACTGCCCGCGTTAATCGAGGTGATCTTGACCGCCTGCCACGCCGGCCGCGCGAATTTGACGCTCACGCCACCGCCCGTAGCTCCACCGCCTCCACTGCGCGTGCCCGGCGCTTCGAACCAGACCACTTCTTTCACGGCGGCGCCCGATCCTGTCAGCATCGTGCCGCCCACGGCCAGGGCAAACGGGCTGGACGCGGGGAAATCCACATGACCCTTCCCATCGTCAATCTGATCGCCCGAACCGTCGTCTCCGGCTGAAACACAGACCGTAATGCCCAAAAGACGCGCCGCGTTGAGCCGATCCTGAATTGCCGCGATCGCGTTGGCAGACCATTCGGGGTCATCTTCCGCGAGGCCCCAGCTGACGGAAAGCGTGGTGGGTTTTTTCTGGATGGCGGCGTTCAGCAGATCAACCCAGCCGCCCTGGTCGAACGTCGAAAAATACACCACGATATCCGCTTTCGGGCACAGGCCGGCGATGATCTCGACGTCCATCATGACTTCGACGCTCGCGTCCAGTTGTTCTTTGCGCTGCGCCGCGGGCAGCGCCAGAATCTGCTGCATCGTGTAGGCCGGGGCGTCGATTCCCACAGCCTCAATCTTTGGCGCCGGTCGCCCGAAACCCTTGCAGTACGCAGCCACATCGTCGGCAAAATACCCGCCGCCAAATTCCGCGATCGCGATGGTTTGTCCGGCGCAGTCGCCCGGGGGGAAGTTGTAGCGTTGCTCCAGGTCGGCGGGTGTGAGCGGGGCGGGCGTGGTGGCTTTGACGGGAGCTTTGCGGGAGACCTTGCGGGTGGCCATGCGCCGCTCGTCCAGTCCAAATACGCCGGTGATGATTCCCTTCAGCTCAGCCGGAATATGCAAACTGCCCTGGCGGCCCCGAAAACGGCCCTGACCCGGAGCTTCCATCAGTACCATCCCCGGTTTGAAAGCTTTTTCCATGGCGGCGACGGTACCGCTGACATTCATGCTGCGGCCAACCAGGGAAACCGACTCCACTTTCAGACCGAACTTGCGGAGCGATTTCGCGACTTTATCGGCGTCCGCCTTACTCGCCGCGAATTTCTCCGCGAACTCCGCATCGGTCAGGGTCTGGCCGACAAACTCATCCGGTCCTGGCAGCTTCGGGCCGCAGAGCCCGATTGTGACGGAAAATACCTGTTTCGGATCGGCCTCGCCCACTTTTCGGGCATCGGCATCCTTCGCCCGGTTGCTGCCCGACAGAACCACATGCGTTTTTTCGGCCATATAATGTAAAGACTCCCGGGAGGAATATAAATCAGTTCCCCCGGGTAGTCAAGACATATTTAAAGTGGTTCCGCCGCGTGATGCGGGAATTTAACGGAAAAACAGTTTATTCCTCGTCGGTAACGCAGCCCTGGCTGGCGCTCTTCACCAGGCGAATGTACTTGGCCAGCGTACCGCGGGTTGCCTTGTAGGGCGGCATGCTCCAGGCGGCCTTGCGAGCCGCCATTTCCTCATCGGAAACCGCCACCGAAAGCTCGTTCTTTTCGGCGTCAATGGTCACGATGTCGCCCGGTTTCACGAGGGCAATCGGCCCGCCATCCTGCGCTTCCGGCGTCACGTGCCCCACGATGAAGCCGTGTGACCCGCCGGAAAACCGGCCGTCGGTGATCAATGCCACGTCCTTGCCCAGTCCGGCGCCCATAATCGCCGAGGTGGGAGTCAGCATTTCCGGCATGCCGGGGCCGCCTTTCGGCCCTTCGTACCGGATGACCACCACATCACCCTTGCCGATTTCCTGGCGCTCCAGCGCATGCAGAATCTCTTCTTCGCAATCGAACACGCGCGCGGGACCGGAAAACCGCAGGCCTTCTTTGCCCGTGATCTTCGCCACCGCGCCTTCCGGCGCCAGGTTACCCTTCAGAATCTGAATGTGCCCGCTCTTCTTGATCGGGTCGCTCAGCGGATGAAGGAGTTTCTGCCCTTCCGGCAGCCCCGGCAGGTCCGCGAGATTTTCCGCAATGGTCTTGCCTGTGACGGTCATGCAGGAGCCGTCGATCATGCCCTCGGCCAGCAGCATCTTCATCACGGCCGGCACGCCGCCAATGGCATGCAGGTCTTCCATCACGTACTTGCCGCTGGGCTTGAAATCCGCCAGCAGCGGAGTCCGGTCGCTCACCGCCTGGAAGTCCGCCAGTTCCAGCGGCACACCCACGCTGCGCGCAATCGCCAGCAGGTGCAGCACCGCATTGGTGGACCCGCCCAGCACAGTGACCACCACCATCGCGTTCTCAAACGCGGCCCGCGTCATGATGTCGCGCGGCTTCAGGTCCATTTCCAGCAAACGGCGCATCGCCGCGCCCGCCTCAATGCACTCTTCCGCCTTTTGCGGATCGACCGCCGGGGTCGAAGAACTGTATGGCAGGCTCATGCCCATCGTCTCGATGGCCGCCGCCATCGTGTTCGCCGTGTACATGCCGCCGCAGGCGCCGGCGCCGGGGCAGGAGTGCCGCACGATGCACTGCCGTGTGGGCTCGTCAATGCGGCCGGAAATGAACTCGCCGTAGCTCTGGAAGGCCGAAACGATGTCGAGTTTGTCGCCGCCGGGCACCGCGTCATGATGGCCCGCGCGGATGGACCCGCCGTACACCATCAGGGCCGGCCGGTTCAGACGTCCCATGCCGATCATGCAGCCCGGCATGTTCTTATCGCAGCCCGGGATGGTGATCACGCCGTCATACCACTGGCCGCCCATGACAGTTTCGATGGAGTCCGCAATCAGGTCGCGCGACTGCAGGGAGAAGCTCATGCCCTCGGTGCCCATCGAAATACCGTCGCTGACGCCCACCGTATTGAACCGCATGCCTACCAGACCAGCGGCCTGCACGCCTTCCTTCACCTTTGCGGAAAGGTCGAGCAGGTGCATATTGCACGGGTTGCCCTCATACCAGACGCTGGCAATGCCAACCTCCGCCTTCTGCATATCGCTTTCCACCAGACCGGTGGCGTAAAGCATGGCCTGAGATGCCCCCTGCGCCGGAGGCTGAGTGATGCGCGAGCTGAATCGATTCAATTGCCGTGACATTTGGATAAGTGGCTTTTGTACGAGTATATGCTGGAGGTTACACCGAAAGCCGCCGCATATGCTCTGGAGCAAACTCTTCATCCCCACGTTACGCGATGACCCCGCCGAAGCCGAGGTCCCCAGCCACAAGCTGCTGCTGCGCGCAGGCTATGTTCGCCAGCTTGCGGCGGGCATCTATAACTACCTGTTTCTGGCGCAGCGCTCCATGAACAAAATCACCGCCATCGTGCGGGAGGAAATGGATGCCATGGGAGCGCAGGAGTTTCATCTGCCCGCGCTCAATCCGGCGGAAGTCTGGCAGGAATCCGGCCGCTGGCAGGGCATGGGCGACAATATGTTTCGCCTCAAAGACCGCTTTGGCCGTGATCTGTGCCTCGGCATGACGCACGAAGAAGTCATGACCGCCGTCGCACGCGGAGAACTTCGCAGCTACAAGCAGTTACCCCAGATCTGGTATCAGATCCAGACCAAGTTTCGTGACGAACCGCGACCCAAATCCGGCCTGCTGCGCGTTCGCCAGTTCCTCATGAAGGACTCGTATTCCTTCGATATTGACGCCGAAAGTCTCGACGTGTCCTTCCGGAAACACTACGAGGCCTATCTCAAAATCTTCGCCCGTTGTGGCATCCACGTCATTCCTGTCGAGGCCGATTCCGGCGCCATGGGCGGCAGCCAGTCCATGGAATTCATGGTCCCTTCCGAAGCCGGTGAGGACTTTGTTGTGGTCTGCGAACAGTGCAATTATGCCGCGAATCTGGAAAAGGCTGTCGCCTGGGCCGTGCCGCCTCTCGCCGCCGATCCTGATCACGACTCGGACCCCGAAGAGTTCCACACACCCGGCCGCAAGACCATCGCCGAAGTGGCCGACTTCACCGGACTCCCCGCCACCTCGCAGATGAAGAGCCTTGTCATGGTCGCCGACGGCAAGCCCGTGCTCGCGCTGCTGCGTGGTGACCACCAGCTGAGCGAAACCAAATTTGCCGCAGCCATGAACGCGACGGAGATCCGCCAGGCCTTCGCCGCTGAAATCATCGACTGGTTTGGCGCTGAACCCGGTTCGCTCGGTCCCCTTGGCGTTACCAACATGCGCGTCATCGCCGATTCCGCGCTCTCCGGTCGCCGCAACATGATCGCCGGGGCCAACAAGAATGACTATCACCTGCGCAACGTCACCCCAGGACGTCACTTCAAGCCCGAATATTTCGACCTCCGTCAGGTGAATCATGGCGACGCCTGCGCCATGTGCTCTTCAGAGGTGAAGCTGTACAAGACGATTGAAGCCGGCCATATCTTCAAGCTCGGCTACAAATACTCGGAATCGATGGGCCTCAAGGTCGATGGCCCCACCGGCGCGGAAGTGACGCCGATTATGGGTTCTTACGGCATCGGTATCGAGCGCATTCTCTGTTCCGCGATTGAGCAGCGGCATGACGAGAACGGCATGTGCCTTCCGCCCGCCATAGCCCCGTTCACCGTGATCGTAACGCCCATCAACAATACGGATGCCGCGCTCAAAGAAGCGGCCGGCAATATCTATGCCGAATGCAAAGGCGCCGGCATTGACGTGCTTTATGACGACAGGGATGAACGCCCCGGCGTGAAGTTCAAAGATGCCGACCTGATCGGCGTTCCGTTCCGCATCACCATCGGCGGTAAAAAGCTGGCCCTGGGACTGGTGGAACTCTACAACCGCAGGACGCGGGAAACCCGTGAGATCCCCGTCGCCGAAGCCGTCAGGGAGCTCAGAAAACTTCTGTGAACTGGGACGCTATTCGTGACGGATACCCTTCACTGAAGGGCCGGACTTACCTCAATACCGCAACCTACGGCCAGCTTTCGCTGCGCACCCAGGCCGCGGTCGCCGGGCACTTCGAACGCCGCAATGAACGGGCGTGCAAAGATTTTCTCGACTGGTTTCAGGATATGGACGAATTGCGCGCCCTGATCGCTCAACTCGTCCACTGCCAGCCGGATGACGTGGCCTTTACAATGAACGCCGCTTCCGCGCTGTCGCTCTTTCTCGGCGGGATCAACTGGCAGCCCGGTGATCGCATCGTTACGCTGACCAACGAATTCCCGAACCAGTTCTACTATGCGAACTGGCTCGGATCGCGGGGCGTGGAGCTTCTGGAACTCCCCGAAATCACCACCCTTCCGGAACGCACCAAAGCCATCGCCATCAGCTCCGTCAGTTATATGAATGGCGCGCGCCCGGATCTCGCCAACATCTGCCGCCTCGCCCGGGAAGCGGGCGCTCTGACCTTCATCGACGGCACGCAGAGTCTGGGCGCACTGCGGTTCAGCATTGCCGATGTGCAGCCCGACTTCTACGCGGTCGATGGCTACAAATGGCTGCTATGTCCCAATGGCGCGACATTCTTCTGCGTCTCGCCGCAGTTGCGCCGGACTCTCGATCCCAACGTCATCGGCTGGCGCAGTGACAAAGGCTGGCGTTCGGTGACGGACCTCAACCACGGTGTCCCCCGCTTCCCGGAAGCCGCGGAGCGTTACGAAGGCGGTATGGTCAACTTCCCTTCGCTCTACGGCATGGCCGAATCGATCCGCACCTTCCTTGAACTGGGGCCCGAACGGATCGAAACCCGTGTCCTGGATCTGGCGGCCCAAACCGCGGCGTTACTGCGGGAATCCGGCGCGACCATCCAAAATGAGAACACGAATATCGTGGCAGCGCACTGGCCTGGCCGCGACGCCTCCCAAATTGCCCGTCAACTGGGTGAAATGGACATCATTGTGGCCGCCCGGCATGGTAATCTTCGTGTCTCGCCGCATTTCTACAACAACGAGGCGGATCTGGCCGCGCTTACGGAAGGACTTCACTTATGTGGCGTCTCGTGAGCGGCTTCCAGGCGAACATAGAGTCGCTTATTGATCTTCCCCTTGTTCTCCGTCTTCCAGATTGAAAAAAGGCCCACATCCGCGGTGGAATGGGCATGTGTGCCACCGCAGGCCTGCGCGTCGAACCCGTCGATTTCGACCACGCGCACCCGGCCGTCCACTACTGGCGGACGCACTTCGAGCGTCCGCCGCAACTCGGGCCGCGCCTCGAACTCCGTCTCCGTCAGATAGTACGACCGGATGCGCCGCTTTTCCTCTAAGACCGCCTGCACCTTCGCTGTGAGCTCGGCCGGCAGGGCAGGACTGAACCCATCCCATTTGAAGTCGATTCGGGAATAGTCTTCGGCAATCTGCGCCCCTGTGATCCAGGCTCCGTAATCGCGGAGCGCAATGGTGTTCAGCACATGCAATACCGTGTGATAGCGGGTGTACGCGAGGCGGCGCTCCCGGTCAACCGCGAGTGTCACCGCATCGCCCGGGGACTCTTCACCTGGCGCACCGGACACCAGATGCCAGATCACCCCTTCCGCATCGGCCTCGACCGTGTGGACGGGTTCGATGCGGCCGTCGGCGAAAGTAATCGAGCCTTGGTCCGCAGGTTGTCCGCCGCCGCCGGGGTAGAAACAGGTCTGGTCGAATGCCAGTGCCCGTTCCCCCACCGCGACCAACCTCACCGCCACCAGCCGGGCCGCCGTCTCACAGCAGTTATCGTCATCCAGATAGAGCCGTCTTGTCGCCATGCTGAAGTTCACAGGATAGCGGAGTAGACTGAAACCGCCCGGCGCTGAGTGCGTCCATCCTGTGTGCTCCTCCCGCTTGCAGCCCTTCTCGTTCTTGCCGCGGACCTGACGTTCCCCCTTCCTCCGGTGCGCGCCACTGTCCTGCTTGCCGGTCAGCCTGTGGAACTTCGCATCTCCGGAACCGTCACGCAAGCCGATCAGGACTTCGCCTTCTCGCTGCAGGGAGATCTCGCCAGTCTCCAGGACCACATTACGCCGCTGCTGCAGTCCGAACTGAATCAGGACAAACACTGCGGCGAGCGTATTTCGGTTGTCGGCGCTACCCTGCTTCCGGCTGCACCAGCGGCCCGGCTCGAAGTCCGGTTACATGTGGAGAAATGGGCGTGCGTGAAGGCCTTTGGCAAAGAGAATGCCCGCCGCCTGCTGGGCGGAAACGCCATCGTAGTGGTTGATCTGACGCCGGAGATCCGCGCCGGTTCGTCCGTTCACCTGGGTGCTACAGTTGCCCGAATCGAAGCGGATGGCTCTCTCGGCGAATTGCTTCGTTCCGGTTCCGTCGGCGAACTGCTTCGGGATCAGGTCCGGCGCTCGCTCGTTCGGGCGGTCGAGCGGTCCTCCAGTCTCGAAGGCGCGATCCCGGCTACGGCTCAGCCCTTCGTCAACCTGCGCGCGGTCCGTTTCGCGGGTGACGCTGATTCCCGCCTGATGCTGCAAACGGAAGGTACCCTCACGATTCCCCCCGATCAGATCGCGGACCTGCTGAAGAGTTTTCGCCACAACCAGAGGTAGCGCAACCCTGCTATATTCGCCTCTATGGCGAAAATCACGAATCTCCTGGTCGCCTCCTGCTTTGTCGCACTCTGCGGGTGCAACCAGAAGCCCGCTGAACTTCCCGATACCCGCGTCGCTGATGAAGCCGCGGTCCGCCGTGCGGATGCCGACTGGGTGGCCGCCGCGCAGACCAGGAGCGTGGATGCGTGGCTGGCCTTCTACGCCCCGGACGCCGTGGTGCTGCCGCCCAACGAGAAACTCGCCCGAACCAGCGATGATATTCGTCAGTCGATTGCGTCGATGTTCGCTCTGCCCGGACTGGATCTGCACTGGGCGCCGGCGAAAGTCGAGGTTTCCCGCTCCGGCGATCTTGCCTATGCCTGGGGACAGTACGAACTAAAAACCACAGACCCCAAAGGGAATCAGGTCATCGAGTACGGCAAGAACGTCGAAATCTGGAAAAAACAGCCGGATAAGACGTGGAAGTGCATCGTCGACACCTGGAACTCCAACACTACAGATAACTGAAAAGAGGGCTCTTGTGGCGTGCTTTTACGCCCGAGTACCACCGACACAACGGATAGAGCACCAGCAGGACCACCAGCCAGACCGCGTACACCGCCCACAGCGGTGCATTCGAAGGCAGTTTCTGATTACCATTGCTGCCGACGACCGGCATCTCAAACAGCGTGTGCGCATCACCAAACCGGAACCATGCAACCAGTACGCCCAACGCATGGGCGACGTAGATGTGGATCAGGTAGTAGAACATGGGCACCTTGCCAAAAAGCACCAGCGGTCGGGTCAGGGCGGGAAGTTCGCCTTTTCCGAACCGGTTCACCAGTCCGATGATCGTGATCGACGGCCCCAGCGTGACCAGCAGATAAAGCAGCGACGGCGGGTACTTCTGGCAGTTCAGGAAGGACATGATGGAGAACATCAGATTCTTCTGCGGCGTCCAGGCATGCGGGTCACCATAGATGTTGAAGCCGCGGAGGATCAGGAAGCCCGCGATCAGAGCCGGACCGATTTGCAATGCACGGGGAATGCCGCCCTGTGCGAACACATAGCCCAAAGCCATCACTCCGATCCAGGGGACCAGCGGGTAAGCGATCCAGATTGTTGTGGGACCGATGCTGATGCCGCCCGGCACATGCAACATTGTCCAGATCCAGGCCGCCGGACCAAAGCTCTCCGGTTTCACCCAATCGAGCGCGTTATGCCCCAGTACCATGGCCGCGCCGACCGCCAGAATCGCCGTCCGCGGCAGCCGGATCAGGAATGAAAGCGCGATCATCGACCAGCCGAGCGCCCAGATGGTCAGCCCCTCAAAATACGTCAGGTTGGACGTGAAGTACCACCCGAAGCGGACCACCACCAGTTCGAGGAAGACGAGCCAGAGTCCGCGCGTCCAGAGAATGTGGGCCACTTCCGGCACGCTGCGTTTCCGGCTGGAAAGAAAGGCGCTGACTCCGGCCAGAAAGTAGAAAGTCGGAGCGCAGTAGTGCGTGATGAATCGGGTGAAGAACAGCGCCGGGAAGGTGGTGGCGAGATCGACCGGGTCGCCGAGCGGCATCAGGTAGTCGCGCACATGGTCGAGCGCCATCACGACCATGACCAGGCCGCGAAGCAGGTCAATTGCCTGCACGCGGGAACTTTGCGGGGGCGGGGACATCCCACAGAGTCTACCGCAGTCCCCCCTGTAGATTCCCGGTATTGACAGGAAATGGGCGAACCGCTTAAACTCAATCTGGAATGGGGTGTAAGCCCTGCGGTTCGCCTTGTATGCGAGCCGGCCGCAAGTCGAAGGAGACCTGCAATGAAAACGTGGCCCGTCCTCACCTACGTCGCGAAACTTGTCCTTGGCCTGACGCTCACCACACTGGCGTGGTTTGCGATGGTCGGCGCGCACCGCTAGACGAAGTCGTTCCCCCCGGCCGGCCGTTCTTCTCCGTTTTGTCCCCCTTATTTGTCCCGCTCTCTGTCTGGTAATCCTGGAACGCTAAACTGTAAGTTCACTCCATGCGAAGTCTGCGTTGGCTGTTGCTGGTGGCAATTCTCGCCCTCGTAGCCGCCGTATTCGGGATTTATCGGAAACAGCGGGACCAGGCGACGAAGCACGCCCGCCCGATGCCGCCGACTATTCCGCTGGGAACGCTCGGTACCGCGCAGGAGTACGAATGGGGCCAGAGCGAGAACGGAAAGCCCGCAGTCCACGTCTCGGCCAAAAACTCACGACTGGGTGACAACAACATGATGGAACTTCAGGAAGTGGAACTGAAGATCTACATGAAGGACGGCCAGCATTATGATCGCGTTCGCAGCCCGCTCGCGCAGTTCTCCACCACCGAGGCGAAGCTCTACGCGCCCGGCGAGGCCGAGATCACTCTCACCGTCCCGGTGGAAGGCGAACCGGCCAAAGCACTGACCGCCATCAAGGCCGCGGGCATCAACTTCGACAGTCGGAGCGGGAAGGCGGTTACCGATAAGCCGGTGGCTTTCACGTTCGATGGCGGCAGCGGCACCTGCACCGGCGCGGCTTATGATCCGGAAACCCATGAACTGCAGTTGCAGAATGGGGTGGTTCTGAATCTGCACAGCCGCAACCCGAAGGCCAAGCCCATGAAGGTGGAAGCCGGCGACCTTCGCTACAGCGAGAAGGATGGCGTCATTTACCTCGGCGGCTGGTCCCGCCTGACGCGCGATCAGACCCTGATTAACGCTGGTCCCGCCGTGGTCCGGCTCAAGGCCAATGACCAGAAACAGAAACGCCTGGATACGGTGGATGCCCCGAACGCCGCCGGCACGGACAAGCGCCCAGGTAAGGAACTGGAGTACGCGGCCGGTCAGCTTCACGTTCAGTACAACGAAGATGGCGAAATGGAGAAGCTGAACGGCACCAACAGCGCGAAGCTGGTGTCCCATGGCAATGGCTCGGTGACGACCATGACCGGCAACTCGGTCGATCTGTTTTTTAATACCGATTCCGGCGAGAGCGAACTCGCCAGTGCTTTGGCGAAGGGCAACGGCTTTATCGAATCGAAGCCGACGCCCGATCCGAAAGGCAATACCTCGGATACGAAGCTCCTGAAGTCCGACAACCTGGATCTGTTCATGAAGCCAGGCGGCCGGGATCTGGAACGCGTGGTGACGCATTCGCCCGGTACTCTCGAATTTGTCCCCAATCAGATCGCCCGCCACCGCCGCGTTCTGAAGTCGTCGGATATGGATATCCGCTACGGCGCGAAGAGCGAGATTCAGTCTTTCCACGCCACCAACGCCGCCACGGAAACCTATCCCTCGGAAGAAGAGAAGAAAAAGAAGAAAGCCAATCTGGCCGTGGCCTACACCACCAGCAAGGTTCTGGACGCCACGTTTGACGAAAAGGCCCAGTTGAAGCTGATGAAGCAGTTGGGTGATTTCCGCTACGTGGAAGGCGCACGCAAGGCGCAGGCGGATAACGCGACGCTGGAGCAGGATCGTAATGTGATGAACCTGGAAAACCACGCGCGGGTTGCCGACGAATCTGGTTCCACCGCCGGCGACACCATCGAACTTCAACAAACAACGGGTGATTTCGATGCCAAGGGGCACGTCTCCACCACCCGCCTGCCGGACGAAAAGAAGACGAGTTCGGACATGCTGGATTCCGAGGAGCCGACGCAGGGACTGGCGGATCGCGTGACGTCCGCGAATCACAACCATCTGATCCACTACGTGGGCAACGCGGTGCTGTGGCAGGCGTCGAACCGGATCCAGGCGGACCGCATCGACATCGACCGCGAGAAGAAGAATCTGGTGGCGGATGGCCAGGTGATCAGCCAGTTCGAAGATAAGAAAAAAGAAGATAAGAAGAAAGAAGACAAGACGAAAGCGGATGACAAAAAGCCGGTGGGCCCCAAAAAGGCGAAACCGGAATCCGCCGCGCCCATCTTCACAATAGTGAGAGCCCGCCACATGGTTTACACGGACGCGGACCGTCAGGCTGTCTACACCGGGGGAACGAACTTTTTCCGCCCTGGTCTGACGGTGAAGAGCGTGTCGCTTCAGGCCTTCCTGAACGACAACAAGTCCGACGAGGACTCCCGCATCCATCACGCTTTTGCCGAAGGCGGAGTGGAGATTGTGCAGGCGACGAAGGGCCGCCAGCGCATCGGTACCAGCGAACATGCCGAATATTACGCGCAGGAAGGCAAAATCATCCTGACCGGCGGTGAACCGCTGCTGAAGGACTCTCTGAAGGGCAATACGCAGGGTGACAAGCTGACTTACTTTACGGAAACGGACAAGCTGATTATGGAAGGCGCTCCCAAAAAGCCAGTCAGAACGGAATTGCACAAGAAAAAGCGCTGATGCAGATCCTCGAAACTGTTGAGATTTCAAAGTCATACCGCGGTCGGCGTGTGGTTGACGACGTGTCGGTGAAGGTGGAGCGCGGCGAAATCGTCGGTCTGCTGGGCCCGAACGGGGCAGGGAAGACGACGTCCTTCTATATGGTGGTCGGCCTGATCAGCCCGGATTCCGGCAAGGTTTTGCTGGACGGCGCGGACCTGACCAACATGCCCATGTTCCAGCGAGCCCGCCACGGGATCAGCTACCTGCCGCAGGAAGCGTCGGTCTTTCGCAAGCTGACGGTGGAAGAAAACCTGATGGCGATTCTGCAGACCCGCCGGATGAGTGGCCGTGAGCGCCGGGAAAAGATGAATCAGCTCATCGAGCAGATGGGGCTTGAGACCGTTCGGCGCAGCAAGGGTTACGTGCTTTCCGGCGGAGAACGGCGGCGCGTGGAAATTGCCCGGTCGCTGGCGATAGACCCGAGCTTCCTGCTGCTGGATGAGCCGTTTTCCGGCATCGATCCGATTCAGGTAATTGAACTGCAGAAAATTATTCTCGATTTGAAGCGGGCGGGGCTCGGCATTCTGGTGACGGACCACAACGTGCGCGAAACGCTGAGCGTGACCGACCGGGCGTACATCATCAATGCGGGTAAGATCTTCCGAAGCGGCAGTCCGGATAAGCTGGCTCAGGACGCGGAAGTGAAGCGCGTTTATCTGGGCGAATCATTTAATCTCGGCTAAGCTTGCCGTCCGGGGTAAAGCTTTCGGTCCTGCGGGCCGATAGCTGTTCGTGAGACTGTTTGCTTTCCTTCTTCTTCGTCTTGTTCTTGCCTTTGAGGCGCTGCCGTCCTTTGCCAGCAGCGTCAATGTAATCTTCTATGACAATCGCTTCGGCACCGTGAATGACACGACCGGCGCGTATTCGGCTGTGAGTACGCTACCCATCAGCAAGGCGGGCGGGCTGGCCGGACTGAATGGAATGCTGTATCTCGAAGACTTCGGTAATAATCTGTATTCTGTGGATTCGGTGACCGGCTCCGCCAGTTTGCTGGGGAACACCGGCGCCAATCTGAGTCTGGCGGCGTTCGGCGGAGACAGCAACGGGCTTTTCGAACTGGACTATGCGTCGAATCTGTATTCCATCAACGCGCAGACGGGCGGCGCAAAACTGGTGGGCGCGACCGGGATTTCCGCCAACAACGGGCAGGACGACACCAGTCTTTCCGCGAGTGGGAATCTGCTCTATTACACGGAGGGGCGGTCCGGTTCCCGTGATGAACTCTACACCATTGACATGACGACGGGCAAGGCGACCGATCTCGGCAGCACCGGTGTCACCGGCGTTGCGGGATCGGCGATTGTGAATGGAAGTCTGGAACTCTTTCAATATGGGCAGGACGACAAAAACTACATCTATTCCGCCGCGTTGGGAACGACGAACTTTGCCCGGGTCTCCCGTTTGAATGCGCAGATTATTGACGGTGGTGTCGCTGTGGGTTCGTTTAGTGCGGTTGGAGTTTCGGCCAGCAGTGCGCAGTCCGCTGTGCCGGAACCAGGAAGCTGGGGGCTGTTTCTGTTCGGGCTCGGACTCAGCGCCGCGTTGCGCCGCGGTAAACAGTGGTTTGGGGATTGTACTGACGCCAGTCAAACCAGTAGTCCGCGATGATCCCGATGCGCTCCAGACACTTGCCTTTGGAATCGCCCGAGACGGCACAACCCTGAAAATTCCACTGGCTTCCCGTTGTGCTGTCGATCATACCTTCCGAAGTCTGGTAGAAGTCGTTCGTCCCGGGGCGAAATGCCCGGACTGACTCGCCGTCGGGCCCTACCACCAGGATGACGGATTCCGATCCGATTCGGTCTTTGACGAGCTTCTCGCGTAGTACCAGTTCCCTCGGAAATGCCCGGGATTCGCCAAACGCGTGCATGCCGAGCATCAGATCCCGGTCACCCAGGCCGTCGCCCGCATAGCTGATCACCGTGGGTCGCTTCTTCATCGCCACGTCCCAATCTTTGGGGGAATACTGGTCGGCGTACGCGGCGACGTCTTTCAATACCGTGCCGCCCGGCTGTTCGGATTTCCACAGGGAGAAGGTGAGTTCATCGGAAGGAATCAGTCGCAGCGACTGCCTGGCGAGAGGACCGGATACGGCCTTCCCGCTGATCTGCTGCCACCATGTGCCAGTCTCTTCGTCCCGCATCAGGAAGTTCTGATTATTTATACCCGCAAGATGAAAGGTCAGAACCAGGCCATTCACCTCACGCCCCCACACCAGACCGGTGTGACAGAGCGTTCAATACGTGGCCGCGATCGGTACGCCAGCAACGAAATCGTTCACAATATGGTGGTAGGAAATGCTTCGAATGGGGTACGCGCGGGACTCCTCTCCGAGGCGGACCGAGAGGACCTTCTCGGACCCGTCAAGCCGGGTTTGTCCGGCACTCTCAAAGGCCGGCGTTCCTAATGGATGAAACATCTGCTCATAGACGTTCACGCGCGAGAGCAGCGCGCAGGCTACCACCGCCAAAGTGCCCGTGACCCCGGCGACCCGCGCCACTTTGGACTTCCGCGCGGGCCACGACATCCACAAAGCCGCCATAGCGACCAGAGACATGAGGAGTTCCGGAACCATTCGATATCGCAAGACCCAAAGTGCGACCTGCAATTCCACCTGCCCCTGATGGCGGAAGGGACGGATTACATAGACCGGATACAGCAGATCAAACGCTGCGATCAGAAAGCACAGCGACACAACAATCCGGAATTGAGAACGGCTCATACAACAGAGTCTTACATACCGGCCGCGGTAACTTTTCTCCCCTGCCGGGAGCGGCTGCCGGCGAACTCATTCAGCTTTCGCGCCAACTCATCCAGGCTGTTGACGCCACTCAAAGGGACCAGGTGCCAGGCCGCCGAGATGGGAACCATCACTTCCCGGTCACGGACCGCAATCGCAGATTCGAGACGGACGGGCGTGATGCGGCTGATTTCAGCCGCAACCAGCGTTTCCGGAAGGCGCCGCTCCACCAGCATCATCAGGCAGGGGCCTCGCCAGCGGAACAACTGGTCGGAGGATATGAGTTGCCGGGCAATGTGCTCGCTCAGTCGCCGCAACATCTGGTCACCGGCCTGAAAGCCGAAGCGCAGGTTCACGGTCTCCAGTCTCTCCACCGCGAAGGTAACCGCATAGTAGTCCATGCGCCGGTTCCAGATCTTTCCGATTGCAGCGGTGGCGAACGCCACATTGGGAAGGCCGGTCACGGGGTCTGTGTCTGTCTCACCGAAGGTTTGACCTGAATGCTGGAACGGTCCGTCGGCGGCCGAAGCCACCCGCAGATCCGACAGACATTGCGCAAGCCGAGACCTTGCGGCAGCCACACTATCAGGGCGGGTGGAAAGCGAGATGTCCCTCTCGATCTCTTTCAGTCTGATCAGGAACTCGGGCGTCGCCCGGGAGGCTTCGAGGAGTGCCTCGGAGAGCATGGCCAGAACCGCTTCCATTTCATTCTGGCGGGCCGCCAGGTGTCTCTCGGCGGTCCGGTTGTAATCCTCCATCAGCCGGATGGCATTCCCCGCGATGAGCATCGCGGCGGCCTCGTCGGAAGCCTCTTCAAACTCCATCCGTAGTTTGCGTACGGAGTTCTCAAAGCTCACCGCTGCCAAAGGGTCGTAGTTGAAACCGTGCAGTGAGATTCCCTGCAACAGAATTGAGACAATCCTGTTCAGCGCCTCTGCCTGTTTTTCAGCCCGGGAGATTTCCTTGTCATCGTGGTCATCCCTGCCACGCGCCTTCAGAAATGGCGAGAGTGTAATCATGCTTTTGGTGCGCCCTTTTGTCCGCTGATGAACTTATCGGCAATTGGGGGTATTGCTTGAGCGGGAAATGCAGGTGAAGCACCTCAGGCCGCGGAGAGGCGGATCTCCACTTCGAGGCCTGAGGGTTGCCGGTTCCGGCACTTTACCTGACCACGACAGACTTCCACGCAACTCCTCACGATGGCAAGACCCAGACCCACGCCGCCGTGCTCCCGGTCGCGCGCAGCCTCGAGGCGGTAAAACGGCGTGAATACCTTCTCCAACTCCTCTGCCGGGAGGCCGGGCCCACAGTCGGAAACCAGAATGACGATCTGGCCCCGTTCCTTTCTGGCCGAAATCGTAATGGGGCCCGCATCACCCGCGTACCGAACCGCATTTCTGACCAGATTTCCGAGAGATCGCAGCAGATACTCGGGTTCCGCCAGCGCCTGCAGTGGAGCGGGAATCTCCACCCCGATCCGGACATTCGTTGTCGCTTCGCGCTCCGCTGCCCGCATCGCGACTGCCCGCACGTCCACTGCGGAGAGAACTCGCTCCCTGCTCTCCATTCCGACTTTCGAAAAAGAAAGTAGTTCCCCGACAAGTGCGGACATTTGTCCCATCTCCTCCTGGACGTCCGCAACGGCCGGTTTCTGGGCCTCGGTGGCCTGTTGATCGAGAATGCCGAGGCCGAACTGCATTCGCGCAATCGGGGCGCAGAGTTCGTGGGCTATATCGCCGAGGAAGCGTTTCTGGCCTTTGACGAAGCCAGCCAGCTGGTCCGCCATGCGATTGATTGCCATCGACAGTTGCCCGAGCTCATCTCCGCGTTCTTCGGGGAGATGCCGGCCGAAATCTCCCTGCCCGATCTGTTCGGCGGCGCGGGTGATTCGGGAAACCGTTTTCGTGATACCGCGGATGAACGGCAGCCAGCAGATCAGAAATATCGCGGTGGCCGCCAACAGCGCGGCAAGCCATGGCTTGAAGTCGAAGAAAAGCGGCGTGTTGAAGAATGACCTTGCAGCCAGGATGAGCGTACCTCGCACCGGAGCACTCTCGCCCGGCGCGTCGATCGGAATTCGTACGCCGGCCCAGAACATTTCCCGGGAGGAAAGCTGGAAGACCTCGTGTCCACCCCGACCAGGTCGCCCGAACGGACCCCGGCGTCGCGGCGGCGGCCCGCCCCGCTCGGGCGGTGGCGGTGGCGGGAACGCCCTGCCCTCATCCGCCAGTTTGCCGTCTTCCTCGCGGCGCGGGCCCAGCAGGATTCGTTGTAATTTCGCTGGTAACTCCACCGGACGTCCCGCCAGTTGTGTTCCCCGATTGTCGAACAAAAAGAAATCGACGCCGTTATTGGCTGCATAACGTCCCAGCAGTTCAGTGCGCATGGCAAGGGGCGTTTCCTGCAGTTCGAGAGAAACGTCCATTGCCACGTCCTCCAGCCTGTCTCGCGCGGGCGCAAACAAAAACGAACCCAATTCCAGATGGAACTGGTACTGGGCAAAGGCTACGAAGACCGCCAGCAGCAGCGCAAGGTTCACGAACGCCAGAGCGAAGATCTGTCTGGAAAGGGGCCACGCCGGCTTCATCATTCGGCCGCCACACCGGGTTTCAGCATCATATATCCAACGCCCCGGATAGTCTGGATGAACAAGGGCGTTTTCGGATCGTCGCCGAGCTTTTTCCGGATGGAGGAGATATGGACGTCGATCGAACGATCAAAGGCCTCAAAGTCCCGCTCGGCCACCTCCAGCAGCAGACGTTCGCGGGTCTTGACGCGGCCTGCCGCCTTCGCCAGTGACAACAGGAGGTCGAACTCCACGGCAGTCAATGTGATGTTGCTTCCCCGGACCGAAACCTCGCGCGATTCCGGATCGATCCGGATCTCACCCACCACGACAGCGCTGCTTCGCTCTTCCCGCATTCGCACGGCGGTCATGCGGGATCGCCGTATCACGGCCCGCAACCGGGCCAGCAGTTCGCGGGTGGAAAACGTCTTCGGCAGATAATCGTCCGCACCGATTTCAAGGCCCACAATGCGGTCGGATTCCTCGCCGAGGCCCGTTAGCATCAGCACCGGAACATTTGAAGTTGCCCGCAGCTTTTTCAGAACCTCGAAGCCGTCCATGCCGGGCAGCATGACATCCAGAATGAGCGCGTCAAACTCGCCGCCGAGTGCCTGGGCGAGTCCGTCCGGGCCATTGTGCGCGGTGGTAACGGCGTAGCCCATGGGTTCCAGGTAGGACCGCACGAGGCGGCAAAGCTTCAGGTCGTCGTCGACAAGAAGAAGTTTCGTGCTCAGTGCGCCCGTCATGAGTTGGGTTTCATCCTGTCATCCACATATAACTGAATACCCCATTTTTTCCGCCTTCCGCGAGCTTTTACCGAAGCTTTACAGTTCCGCCCCGGAGTTGCACAAACACTTTACATTGGGCTGTTGTACTCGGCTTATGACGAGATCCAAAATTACTCTTTCTCTTTTTCTCGGGCTCATCACGGCAATGTCTCTGCATGCCCAGCCGAAACCGGGCCCGCGGCCCGCACCCCAGGGCGCAGTCCCGGCGCCGGGCTCTCCTCTGCCGGGGCTGACCGCCGCGGAGCTTGCATATTTTCAGGAAGGCGCCGCGCGCTTCAATGAGGTCGATTCCGTTACCGGAACACAACCCGGCGCGCCGGGGGTGGGTCTGGGACCTCGTTTCAACGGAAACAGTTGTGCTCAGTGCCACGCGTATCCCGCGGTGGGTGGCGCCAGTCCTCAGGTGAATCCCCAAATTGCGGTCGCCACCGCGTATGGGGCTCAGAATAGAGTCCCCGCCTTCCTGCAGCAGAACGGGCCGGTTCGGGTGGTGCGATTCGTCCGAAAGGCGGATGGTACCCCCGATGGCGGAGTGCACGATCTATTCGTTGTGACAGGGCGGTCCGATGCCGGTGGCTGTAATATTTCACAGCCGGACTTTGACGGCGCCGTGCAGCAGAAGAACGCGAGCTTCCGGATTCCCACTCCGGTCTTCGGCGCGGGTCTGATCGAGGCGATCCCGGAGTCGGCCATTCTCAATAATCTGGCTGCCGACGCTCCGCAGAAACAGCAGTGGGGGATTCAGGGCCGCCCGAACCGCAATGGCAATGACGGCACAATCACCCGCTTCGGCTGGAAGGCCCAGAACAAGTCGCTGCTCCTGTTCTCCGGTGAGGCCTACAACGTGGAAGTGGGGGTGACCAACGAGCTCTTTGCCAACGAACGGGATGAGACGCCGGGCTGCAACCCCAACCCTTCACCGGAAGATCACACTAACTATACGGCCACCACACCCGCGGCAGCCATGAGTGACACTCTGGGCTTCACACAATTCATGCGGTTTCTTGCGCCCCCGCAGCCCGCGTTCCCCGCAACAGCCTCGCAGCGCGGCAGTCAGGTTTTTGGTCAGATCGGCTGCGCACTCTGCCATACGCCGGTACTGCGGACCGGTCCTTCGTCCTCGGAGGCGCTCAGCCATCAACCGGTCGCGTTGTACTCCGATCTCGCTCTGCACAACATGGGTCAAGGTCTGGCCGATGGGGTTTCTCAGGGGCTTGCGCAGGGCAATGAATGGAGGACCGCGCCACTCTGGGGCGTTGGCAGTCGTTTGTTCCTGCTGCATGACGGCCGAACATCGGATATGGCGCAGGCCATTCAGGCTCACCAGAGCGCGAGTTCCGAGGCCAGTACCGTGGTGAATAATTTCAACCAGTTGGTGCCCCAGGCGAGACAGGACCTGTTGGATTTTCTGCACTCGCTCTGAGACTGCCGGCATGATCCACCGGATACCCGGTCTTCAGATTTTCCCGTACGGTATGATGAGCAACCAGGCGGCATACCCGTAAAAACAATCGATCAATGCTTCTTGGACTCGACATTGGTGGCTCCAGCCTGAAAGCGGGGCTGGTGGACCTCAACGGAAAACTCGTGCGTCGGGAGTCCGTTGCCACGCCCACCTCTTTGATCGATTTTCGCCGGCTGGCGGATTCGTTGATCTCCCGCGTCGCGTCCGGTACGCAGATTGTGGCGGCCGGGATCGGCTGTCCTGGAATCATTCATTCTTCGAGCACAAGGGTCGAGAACCTTCCGGGGCGCATGAATTACCTGCAGGGCTTTATTCTGCGCGATCTGATGGAAGGGATCGTGCCGCCGGACGCACTGATTCTTGCCGATAACGATGCACGTGCCGCGCTTGCCGGTGAACTCATGTTCGGCTCTGCCCGCGGGAAATCCAATGCCCTGATGCTGACATTGGGCTCGGGAGTCGGTGGCGCCATCGCGCTGAATGGCATTCTGGTGCGCGGTTTTTCCGGGGTTGCCGGTCACATCGGGCATATGACCGTGAACCCGCAGGGCTCCTACTGTCTGTGCGGCAATCGCGGTTGTCTGGAAACGTACTTTTCGGCGAGAGCGTTCGAAGTGGAGGCGCTTGCCGCGATACAACGGGGCTGCGACTCACTGCTGCGGCAAAGGTTCGGCGCCGATCCTCTTTCCATCACCTGCCTGGATGTTTTCGATTGCGCCGGCGAAGGTGACCCGATAGCCCGGTCGATCATCGAGCGCGGCATGCGCTACCTGGGTGGTGTGATTGCCGGGCTTCTGCATACACTCGATTCGGAAGTCGTGATTCTGGGCGGGCAGATCATTCAGGCGGGGCCGGCGCTGCTCGATCCGCTTCGCCGCGACGTGGAGCGGCGCACGCATTCTCTGCTGGGGCGCACCGTCCCTATTGTCACTGCGTCCGTGGGTGAAAACAGCGGGATTATCGGGGCGGCTTCTCTTCCGCTCCACGCAGCCCGAATGGAACGAACCGCCGCCGTGAAGTAGTCTCCTGGCCCGGTCTCTGCTTCGGCCGCGGAATTCAGTTCGATATTCCTACATAAGTAGAAAGTTTTGTTGCATTCCGGAGTTACTCCCTTGAACGACTTGGCGGAGTGCCCGAATTGTACTTTTCATATCACCCAAAGCGTGGTACCAGTAGTTTCAATTTTCCGTTTGTCTGTTGACGTGCCGAAAACACAGGTTACTATTATCTTTCGTTAACATCCCTCGGAGGACTTATCTGTGAAAAGAAGCCCGCGCTGTATCTCACGCATGCTGGTGCCGATCGCCAGTATTGCCCTTTCTGTCACTGGAGCTTATGGGGAGGTCGTTTATAACTCCATCCCCAGTGCTTCACTTCCCCCTAACGTAGTCAGTCAGGCCTTTGAAGCGACTCAGACCAGTGAATTCGGTAACGCGGTAAATCTCGATGGTGGCGCGCGTCAGTTAACAACAATCGATGTTGTGATGAGCGACTGGGCTAAGAAGTCAGACTGGCCAAGCGTCGGGACATCCGCAGGCTATTTTCACATCCTAACCCTTAATCTGTATAACGTGGGGCCCGGTGGCGCGGTGGGCTCCATCGTTGCTTCTGACACGATTAACGCTTTTGTTCCGTGGCGTCCCGAAACCACTGCCGCGTGCGCGTCAAACGATGGCTACGGAACGGGTGGAGCTGATTGTTATCACGGGATCGCCTCGACGGTCACTTTCGATTTCACCAGCGCCAACGTGGTGTTACCCAACTCGCTGATTTTCGGACTTGCGTTTGGGACCACTGATTACGGCTATGCTCCCAACCCATATCTGTTGCAGCCGGGTCCGTATGACTCTCTGAATATTGGCGTTGAAAGCGGTGGGTCTCCCACGGTTGGCTCGGACATCTATCCCGGGAGTGTTTACTGGAATACTTCGACGGCTGCCTGGTACACCGACGGGGGTGCAAGCGGTGTTGGTGTTTTCCGCCAGGATACCAACTGGAGTCCGTACACGCCTGAAGTGACGATTAACGCGGATGCTCCGGAGCCCGGTACTTTTGTTCTTCTGGGCGGTGGATTTGCTCTGATGGCGGCAATTCGCCGCCGTCGCGCTGCTTAGTCTTATTCTCAATAAAATAGGGGAAGGGGCCGCGTTTCCGGGGCCCCTTCTCTTATTTTGCGTTCGCGAAAAGTGACTCGACCACCGCTCGGGCGGGCGACTTAGGGTCCTTTT
>CAIUOG010000080.1 GCA_903900705.1 uncultured Acidobacteriia bacterium | reverse complement strand
TAAGAATTATTCTGGAAAAGGAAAAAGGACCCGGAGAAATCCGGGTCCTTTTCTATTACTCTATTCGCCGCGACCGAAACTCCAGCCCACGCCGACCGAATACTGCGGTACCCAGTTTCTGCCGAACTGGTAGAAGTTATTCACATAACGAAGATCAAAGGCGGGCCGCACGAAGACGTGATTGGTCACATAGAACCGTGCGGCCGCGGCCGTGTGGACCTGGAAGTGGTTCGAACTCTCCACGAACTGGTTCGAAGACGAGCAGCCGGCGAACGCATCGCAGGTGCTCTGTTTATACGAATAGCCGATCCTCACGCCTCCCAGACCGCCGCGCAGTTCGGGTTCAAACCGCTTCGTCTTTACCGGTGTATAAACCCCGTCGAAACTGTAGAAGAGCGGGCGGTAGTTCAGCCCGGCATAGGCCCCGGAAGAGGTGCGCCACGACAGATCGCCGCCCACGCCGAAGCGCGGCGTCAGCATCAGGCTGGCGCCCAGATCTCCGAAAAGGCCGGCCATTTTGGGTGAGGTAAAAGGAGTGCCGGTGTTAAACGTATCGATGGAGCGTTTGGCGGATGAGTCTGTGGCGGCGCCGACGCTGAAGTACGGACTGAACTCCGGCGCCTGCGCCGAAGCAGTGGAAGCACAGGCAAACAAAACCGCAATTGCGGGTAAATAAGATTTGAAACGCATGGTATGAATAGTCTCCTGAAGTAGTGAAAAGTTGAGTGAATAGTTGGAATAACTCAACCTCTGCTGACTAATGGGACGGACGAATTCCGCAACGCGGTTTCGCTGAAATGACACGCCCGCGGGCCTGCCGGCGCGGGCTTTGTGGCGAACGTCACACGGTGAAAAACAGTCACGAAACGCCCGGTCGAATGCCTTCGTCTCACCGTCTTATCCACTCCACCCTGCTTAGCGATATACTGCATCGCATGTCCACGAACCTGACACGACGCAGCCTGATCACCTCCGCTCTGGGCGCCGCCGCCCTCGCTCCCCTCGCCGCGCAGACGAAACGCGACTGGAGCGGGAAAGATCCCATTGCCTATCCTGATCCCGATTTCATCGTTCTTGACCCGAAGCGCCTGAAATCGAAGATCAATAACGCGGTCATCGAGCGCGTCTACGTCGGCTGCCGCTGGGCCGAAGGTCCGGCCTGGAACGGCAATGGCCAGAGCCTGGTCTGGAGTGACATCCCCAACAATCGCCAGCTGCGCCGCAATGAGGAAGACGGCCACGTCAGCACCCTGCGGAGCGCGGCCAACTACAGCAACGGCAATACCTTCGACTACCAGGGCCGCCAGCTTTCCTGCGAGCACGACACGCGCCGCGTGGTGCGTTACGAGCCCGATGGTTCCGTCACCGTAATTGCGGACAAGTGGCAGGGCAAGCCCCTGAATGCGCCCAACGACATCGTGGTGCACCCGGATGGCAGCATCTGGTTCACAGACCCTGGCTACGGCATTCTGGTCGCCTACGAAGGCCATCTGGATAAGCCGCAGGTTAAGGAAGCCGTGTATCGCGTCGATGGCAAGACCGGCCAGATGACCATGGTCACAGACGACCTGCACAAGCCCAACGGCCTCTGCTTTTCACCCGATTACAAGAAACTCTATATCTGCGACACCGGGGCAACGCACGAACCCACGCTGCCGAAGACCATCCAGCAGTACGACGTGGACGGCGCGAAACTTCGCAACAGCAAACTGTTCATCAATACCGAAATCAAGGGCAAAGGCGCGGGTCTAGCCGATGGTATCCGGGCAGACGTGGAAGGGAACATCTGGGCCGGCTGCGGCTGGGTTGGACCCGGCTATGACGGCGTCCACATCTTTGCGCCCAACGGGGACATGATCGGCATGATTCTGCTGCCGGAAACCTGCGCGAATCTCTGCTTCGGCGGACGTAACCGCAACCGGCTTTATATGGCTGCCAGCCAGTCCATTTATTCCATGTACGTGGAGACGCGCGGCGCGCACATCTGCTAGCGTCTTGTGGGGTACGGAAGCCGCCTCTCATCCGCTGCGGCGGCTTCCGTACTGGTTTAGAAGTTCAGCCGCAGGACAAATTCGACGGTGCGCGAGCCAGGATCATTGGTGTTGTTCAGATCCCGGAACGCCGTTGTCGTTTGACCGAACGAAGTCCCGATCGTGAGTGCTCCACCGCCGGCCGGCGCTTCGAAGTTAGCAAAGTTAAACACATTCAGGGCCTGTACCCGGAATTCCAGGTTCAGCTTTTCCCGAATCTGCGTCGTCTTCACCAGACTCACATCCCATTTCGAGATCCAGGGGCCATACAGGAAGATGCGGTTGCCTTCCTGCCCCGCGGTCTGTGCGGGTCCGATGTAAGGCGCGTTGGGATCGAGCGTGCCGCCCAGCGAAAACGCCGCGAGAGTGTTCTGCACCAGCGGCTGCGGCAGATACCAGACTGACCCCGTGACCGCCCCGTTTGCCGACACGTTACTGGTCTTGTAGATCCCGACCTCGCTCTGCAACTGGCTGGCTGTGATGTTGTGCAGCACCACTCCCGAATCGATGCCGTTCACGGTCATGCGCCCGCTTTGCAGGTTCAGTGGGGTGCCGCTCTGCAGCCGGCCGACGCCCGAAATCTCCCAGCCCTCGCGCAGCCGGCCGCGGCCCAGCGGAAGCTTATAGATCGCCGTCAGCTTGAAGGCGTTGCGGATGTCAAAGTTCGTGGGGCCCTTCTCGCCGCCAATGTTGCGCAGCGTGAAGTTGTTGGCATTCTGCAGGGATTTTGAAAACGCGTAGCTGCCCTGCAGCTGCAGCCCGTGCGACAGACGGCGCCGGACCTCCACCTGTCCGGAATTGTAGGTGCTTCCCGAAGCGTTGGTCAGAAGATTGGCATTGGCAAAAATCGGATTGGCCTGAAACAGATTCGCCGCATAGCCAGCCCTTGTGAGCGCCGCCATGCGAGTCACGTTGGTTGCAATGCCATTTGCGGTCGCCCCCGCCTGGCCCTGTAACAGCTGCGTCGCCGTCGTTTGATCGCTGTTCCCGATCGCGGTGGTCAGAATCGGAACATTCACCTGGCCCGGCAGCCCCTGATTGCTGAAGTTCGTGCTCGTCGCATTGGTTTGCCGGGCGATGGCGAGGTTGTTCTGTGCTGCCTGGAACTGGGTCAGGAAGCCGTTTTCAAAGATATTCGTTTCGTTCAGGTTCACCGTCCGCCACAGTCCCACGCCGTGGTTACCCACGTAGCGGACTTCCACCACCGTGTTGCTGTCCAGCTCTCTTTGGAAGCCGAAGTTCCAGCTTTCCACGTATTCCGGTTTGATGTTGGGATTGATGCCGTTGACCGTCTGCCCGTTCTGCGCGGCAATCGGATAGCTGGCATTGGGGAAAGCCGGGTCGATGCTGGTGGGCAGCAGGGCGGGATATGTGCCATCCCGGAAAAGCACGCTGCCCGCCGGGAATTGGGTGGGCGTGGTGGACGGGCTGGTCGAAGTGACCAGCGAGCGTCCCAGATTCGCTCCGAAGATGGAGCTGTAGATGCTCATGCCCTCCCGAATGGTGGAGATGGAGAAGCCCCCGCGGACCACCGCTTCGCCTTTTCCGGTCAGCCAGCTCAGCAGGCCATCCTTCTTCGGAAGCCGGTAGGCGAAGCCCGCGGTGGGATTCCATGCGGCCTGCGGGGTGTAGAGGCCCTGGCCCGGGACTGCGGCCGTGTAGACCGGCGCCTGGCCCGGAGTGTTGCCCGGCTTGAACAGGTTGCCGGTTCCGGAAATCCCGTAGAGCCCGGCGAAGGACATGGTGGAGTAGATGCCGTCGGAATTCGCAAATGCGAACTGCTTGTCATAGCGGACGCCATAGTTCAGGGTGAGACTGGGCGTCACACGCCAGGCATCCTGCGCGAAGAGCGCAAACTCCCGCTGCTGATCACGGTCGAGCGTGAAGTTCGGTCCGTAAGTCTTGGTTTTTTCGTTGAGGACCGCGGAACTGGTGGTGGATGCCACGCGGCCCACCAGCAGCGCATAAAGGTTGGCTGCGTCACTTTGCTGGGTGGGGCTGCTGCCCGGAAGGGTGGTGCCGGTGAAGAGGGAGGTGGCGCCGGTGTTGTCGGGGTCGCCGGTGGCCTGCCCAAAGGCGATGGTCGGCAGCAGGGAAGAGTTGGAGGCCGCCTGCCAGTAATTCACCTGCGTGAAGCTTCCGCCGAAGCTCACCACGTGCGACTTCCACTGTTTCGTCATGTTGTCGTTGAGCTGCTTCACCGGCGCGTTCCGGGGCGCAAACCCCGTGTAACTGCCGTTATAGGGGTTCGTGATGTACCCGGCATAGCTGGTCTGGTACCCGTTCCACAGGCCGTAGTCAGCCGGGGAAAGCCCCTTGCCCAGGGCGCTGGTTCCGCCCACCAGGCCGGCCGTGAGTTCGTTGGTGAGAGAGGACGTAATCACAGAACGCAGCGCGAAAACGCCGGAGAAATAGATGCCCGCCTGACCTTCGAGCGACGGGCTTCCCAGCACGGTGCCGGTGCCCGGCAAGATGGCCAGCGTGCCGTTCAGACCGTCCGGCAGCCGCAGATTGGTCTGGTAGTTCCAGACGAAGCTCAGGTGGTGCTTTTCGGTGATGTTGTAGTCGAGCTTCGTCGTCTCGAAGTTGCGGTTGTTCAGGGCCTTGGCGGCGAAGGAGAAATTCTCGCGGTTATAGTCGTTATTCGTCGCGATGCGGTTGGAAACCTGGCCCGCCGAACTGGTGAGCTGCTGAATCAGCGAGTAGGTCTTCTGCAGCGTGGGATCGGGCGTAGTCGGAAACTGCCGGATACTCGCGGGCAGGGACTGGTTTCCCGCCGCCGCCAGTTGGTACAGGTTGACCGTCTGCACTTTCCCGAGTGTGTCTTTGTAGCTGAACATGCCGGTGGCGGCGGCCGGCGTGAGCCAGAACGAATTATTGGTGAACGACTGCGGGAGCCGGAAGGCTTCGAAATTGGTGAAGAAGAAGAGCTTGTTCTTCAGAATCGGGCCGCCCAGACGTCCGCCGAACTGGTTCAGGTTCAGCCGGTCTCGTCCCAGTCCGTTCACGCTGTTGAAGTAGTAATTGGCGGAGAAATAGCTGTTGCGGTTCTGCTCCAGCAATCCGCCGTGGAACTGGTTGGTGCCGGACCGGGTCACGAAGCGAACCTGCACCGCGCCTTCGCCCGTGTTGTCGGCGCCCGCGGCGGCTGTGGTCATGGTCATTTCTTCGATGGCATCCACACGCGGCTGAACGGTATTGAAAACGCCATCGGTGCTTTTCAGCGTGTTGTCCTGAATGTTGATGCCATCCATCGTGATGTTGATGGTGGATTGCGGCAAGCCATTAATAGTCGAATTTCGCACGGCAAGCGCCGTCTGGGTGCCCGGCTGGGTGGCAATCAGTTCGGTGGCGTTATGGCTGGTAAACGGCAGATCGTGGATCTGGCTGCCCTGCAGGGTGCTCGAAACCTGCGCGGTGTCGGTCTGAACCACCTCCGCGCCGCTGGTGACTTCGATGGTTTCTGAAACCGCGCCGATCTGAAGCGTCACGTTCACCGTGGCCGGAACGCCGGCGTCGAGCTTGACCTCCGCGAGACTGGCCGTCTTGAAGCCGGCCTGCGTCACTGTGATTTTATAAGTGCCGGAAGAAAGGCTCGGGATGACCCAATAGCCCTTGTCGTCGGCTTTGTTGTTGAAGGTCTGGTTATCGGAGGGCTTAAAGACCTGGATCTGCGCTCCGGCGATGGCTGCTCCCTGGGCGTCTGTAACGGTGCCGTCGAGGCGGCTGGTGGCGACCTGGGCGAATGATAAACCTGCTGAGAGAACAAACAACACTGCCGTGATGGACTTCATGATCAACCCCTGAAAAGTTGGAAGGTCCACTACAGAGTGGTCGGAGGAACGTTGGTCAGATCAGAATAGCAGTTCAGGCGCGTTGTGTTGTGGCTGCGTTGCTTTCGCTTCCGGCGGCGGGTTCTTTATACCGCAGCGCGGCGATCATCCCGCAAAAGCCAACCGCTCCGGCGCTCAAAGCCCAGGCGGAAAGAAAGCCGTGGTCGATCATCGAACCGGCGATCACCGGGCCCACAATCTGGCAGACCGACGTGATCGATTGGGTGAGCCCCAGCACCACGCCCTGATCGCGCCGGCCCGCTCTGCGCGAAATCAGTGAGGTGATGGCCGGGCGCACCACGCCGCCACCGTAGGCGCCGTAGGTGGCGTTCGCCAGCATCTGCGGCATGGTTTGTACCGCGGCGAGGAAGACGGAGTTGGAGGCGCTCACGAAAAAACCGGTCCAGACCATGGTGCGTTCACCCAGAGTTTTGACCAGCCTGCCCATCAGGCCACCCTGCAGGATGATGCCCAGAAAGCCGGACCACGCGAAGATGTAGCCCACCTGTTTCGGCCCGAGGTGCAGCCGGCGTTCCGAGAACAGAGCAAAACCGCTGATCGAGAGGGAGAACGAAAAGGCAAAGAAGAAAAACAGCCAGAGCAGCGGGCCCAGACCGGGGTCGGCAAAATACTTCCCGTAGCCCTTCCAGTCAAGAATGCCGAGTCGCTGGCCGCCCGGACCGCTTGCGCCGTCCTGTGGATGCGGCTCCGCCTTCGGCAACAGAGTGGCGGTGCAAAGAATGCTGCAGAAGGAAAGCGTGGCGGCCGCCAGAATCGGCCACACGAAGCCGAACTGCGAAAGGTAACCGGAAACGCCAGGGCCGATCAGGAAGCCAATTCCAAAGGCAATGCCGATCACGCCAAAGGATTTGGCACGGTTTTCGGGCTCCGTGACATCGGCGATATAGGCCTGCGCGAGCGACAGATTTCCAGCCGTCAGCCCATCAATAATGCGCGAAAGGAAGACCATCCAGAGCGATGTGGAAGCCGCCAGAATCAGAAACCCGGCCAACGTTCCCATCTGGCTCACGATGAGCAAGGGCTTGCGGCCCATGCGGTCCGAGAGTTTCCCCAGAATCGGTCCGGCGATGAGCATGCAGAAGGCGTAGGAAGAACTCAGCAGGCCGATCGTGACGGCTTTCGCGCCCAGGTGTTCGGCGTAAAACGGCAGCAGCGGCAACATAATGGTGAGGCCTAAAATGTCGACCAGCACGATCAGGAAGATGGGAAGAAGGGGGGATTTCCTCACGGGCGCCGCAGCCCCGAAATCAGAACGGATTGCACCTTTTTATGCTAACAGTGCGAACCGTGCGTTTGCGCTATCAGTGCGGCCAGCTTTTCTTCCACATGGGCCAATGCCCGGAGCTTCAGCTCCCGCACGCGGTCGTGCGTCACCGCTTCCAACTCGTGCCGCAGACGGCGGCGGGATAGTTCAAGAAGTTCGATTTGGCGAAGGCGTCCGGCGTCAGGCTGGGCGTTGCCGCCGGGTGGAACGGAGGGTGCCGTTTTCCGGTCCTCCATCTGCATCTCGACGGACTTACTCTCCCAGCCTCGCGCCATGAAACTACCTCTTTTTCGCCGTGACCTTCTTTTTTTCGACCTGCTTTTTAGCGGGTGTTCCTTTTGCCTGGCCACCCCACTCCACCCAGTCCGCTTTAGTCGCTTTCACCATGGCGGCGGCGTTTTCATGCAGCCAGTGCTTCTCGCGACGGCTCAGGTCCGCCAGGATTTCCCGCGTCTTCCGGGATGCCAGATGCACGTTCGCCGTCTCCCAGCCCATGGCGTGCAGCAGCTTGGTTTTCTCCTTGTCCTTCGGAACGGAGGCAAGTTCGATCCGGGTACAGTCCGGCGCGAGGCGTCGGACAATCCAGCCGTTCTTCATCCGGACAAACGGATCAATCGCCCGAACAGACCTGTCCAGCGCCTGCTGGTAGAGGATCCTGCCGCTGCCCTTGCCGCTATTCGCCCAGGACCACGCGGAAGGCGCCAGAGCCTTCGCCTCCCGGCAGATGTGAGCGCCCCGATACTCCGCAATGGCCACGAAGCGCTGCCTTCCGCGGCTGCCAAGGCCTGCCACCCGATGCGCCACATGGTACGGAAGTTTCTCTTCGGGCATCAGTTTCTCCAGTGCCCGGCGCGCCGCCTTCGGAACGCTGCCCTTATAAATGGGCAGCGCATGGAATTTGGCCCAGAACCGCAACGGGTCCCCCAGGTCGACCAGTTCACTGAGCCAGGTATGCTTCTCGCCGAGCACCCAGGGGGTTCCGCCGGCTTCCAGGCCTTCCCGGTAGCCGTTCAGAAGAGAAAGGCACGCGTCTTTGTGGTCAATGTCAAGGTGCCCGGCGTCGATCGCGAGGTGCGCGCTCGCGGCCAGGCGCACCACATCGATCGCGTAAGGCATCTGATCGACCTCGTCGAAATCATTGATGCCCCAAACGAGCCGCCCTTCCGCGTCGCGCCAGGTGCCAAAGTTTTCCACGTGCAGGTCGCCGACCGCGAGGACTTCGGGCGCGGTCGCGATGTCCGCACAAACCTCCGGCCAGAGTTGCACCCAGCGGTAGAACGTGGCGCGCAGGAACGGGAAAACGGCCTGCTTCATCAGTTCATGCTTCTCCGCAAGATCCTCGGGGACGATCTCCAGTCTGGCGGCGAGCCAGCTTTCGTAAGCTTCGGTCGATTCGCGGAAGGTCACGGCCTGATTGTACGCCTTCTACGCCAGTTTGGGTACCAGCATCCAGCGCAGCGTGCCGTACGGTACCGCGCCAACCACCCCGAAATCAATGCGCAGCAGGGCGGATTTCTTCATGTCCACCCGGAGTGAGGGCGCGTTCAGCAGGTAAGCGGCCAGGTGGCTCATCAGAGGTTCGTGTCCGGCCAGAAGGATTGCCGGTTCGTCGGCGTAATCCCGGATATCCGCCCAGACGGCTTCGGGGCTGCCGTGCGGCACCAGGGATTTGAGTTGCGGGACGTCCTCCTTATACCCAAATTCCCGGGCTGCGATCTCCGCTGTCTGGCAGGCGCGAACGTAGGGGCTGGAGAGGATGAGGGACGGATTCACGCCGCTGTGCCGCGCCAGTTTCAGGACGGCGGCGACTCTTTCGCGCCCTTCCTGCGTGAGTCTGCGAGCAGAATCCGGGGTACCCGGCAAGCCATCCTCGGCGATCCCGTGGCGGAGGAGATAGAGTTCCATACTATAACTTTCCTATGCCGCGTTTCGCCGCTGTCGATATCGGCAGCAATTCCGTCCGGTTGGAGGTCACCGAGGTGCTGCCCGGGCAGCCCTGGAGATCTCTGGCCTCTGAAAAGCAGGTCACGCGGTTGGGGGAGAGCGTCTTCCGGACCGGTTCTGTGAGCGAAGAGGCTCTGTCTTCGCTCTGTTCCGTTCTCGCCGGCATGGCGCGGACCTGCCGGGCTCTGCATGTCAGCCGGTCCCGGGCGGTGGCCACGGCCGCGCTGCGGGATACGGCGAATCAGGCGGAGTTTGTGGCCCGGGCCAGCGAGGCGCTCGAGTCCCGCGTCGAGGTGATCTCCGGCGAGGAAGAGGCCCGGTTGGTCCATGTGGGTGTCCAGGCGGGCTGGCCCCAACTGCCAGGGAGGGTGCTGGTGGTGGACGTGGGCGGTGGCAGTACGGAACTGATCCTGACCCGCTGTGGCGTGCTGGAGGCATCCTGGTCGCTCCCGCTGGGCGCGGTCCGGCTGCGGGAGGCGTTTCTGCGGCAGGATCCACCCCCGCCAGCGGCGCTGAACCGACTGGAACAGCATCTTGGCCAGGTGCTGACGCCGGCGCTCGACGCCCTGTCGGCGACGCCTCCGGAGTTCGTGATTGGTACTTCCGCCACAGCGGCCGCGGTTATCTCGGCCACGAACGGCATTCCCCGCACTCGCCGGGAGGATGCCGACAAGGCCTCTGCCACCACGGCGCGGGTGCGTGATTTCTGGGATCAGATTCGGGTTCTGGACGTGGCTGCCCGCCGGGAGATCACGGGCGTCGGCGCGCAGCGGGCGGAAATTATCGTCTCCGGGACGGCGGTTCTGGTGACGATTCTGGAGCGGCTGAACCTGCCGGCACTGAACTACTCCTCGGCAGGGGTGCGCGACGGGATCATCGCGGACCTCGCCTCCCGTCAGGGCGCGGTCTCTTTTTGAAACCGGAACAGTTCGAAAACGGGACGGCCGTTCCGATCCGGGATTGTCTGTTCGACCTTTTCGACGTAGCCTTCCCGCGCGGCGCGCTGGCGGAGGCGTTCGTTGATGCCCGCGAACATCTCGTTACCGGCGGTGTGCTGGATAAAGAGGAAGTCGGGTGAGCCGATCTGCCGGGAGAATTCCTGGTTCTCCGCGTTGACGTCCACGATAAAAAGCGGAACCTCGGCGGGATAGGCCGCGCGTGGCCGCAGCATGCGGATGGCGTTCAGGTAGCCCCAGTCGACGATGCCGTACCAACTGGCGGTTTTGCGGCCGAAGGTGCGCGTGAGCGGCTTGACGGCGTCGGTCCACCCGCCACTCCCGCCATTCACGATGAAGCGGCTCAGGTAATGGTTGGTGGTCAACAGATTTTCCCCGGCCAGGAAGAAGACGAGAGCTGCCAGCGCGGGCCCGCCGAATCTCGGAATCCGGTCCGCCATGGCGCTGAAAGCCATTCCGAGAAAGACCGGGGGGAACGGCCAGAGGAGTATGACGTGGTGGCTTGCCGCGCCCGTATTCTTCGTCAGGGCCATTTGCGCCCAGGCGACGGCTGTCGTGATGAGCAGGAACAGGAGCGGTCGGAAGACCGGCGAATTCCATAGCAGAAACGAAAAAGCGAACCCAATTAGCCAGGCGGGCAGCATCCAGTTGGTGCGGTGATTGCCGGCCAGATCGGCGAGCCCGACGGACAGCCGTTCGCCAAAGCTGCGGGGCTTCCGCTTCATTTTGACCGTGTCCTCATGCACCATGTAACCGAAAAGTGTTGAACCGTCAATGGTTTGGCGGAGCGCCATGGTTTTGACGACCAGGTCCGCCGTGGTGAATTTCGCGTTGGCCCTGGCCGTTTCACCGGGCCGGGCGACGTTATAAACCACCAGAGGGGCCGCGCCGATGAGAAATGCCGCGACGGCAATTCCCACCGGGACCGGGCGGATGCGGCGGAAGACCTCTTTCGGGAAAACGAGGACAACCGCGACCGCCATGCCGATCAGCGGCCAGGCGAGAAGTGCTTTATCCCACATTCCCAGGCCCCAGATGGCAAACGCGAGGGCCAGCATGCGGTTCGAACTGGTCTTCAGCCACTGCTGAAAGGCCAGAAGTCCCCCCATCAGCAACACATGCTGCAGCGCCACCGGACCCCAGTCGAACAGGTTCGTCATCAGGAAGATGGTGTCCGTCGCCAACAGCACGGTGGCGACGTTGGCGGCGCGGAGGCCAGCCAGGCGGCGGGTCCACTCCCAGGTCATCCAGATTGTGCCGATTCCGATCAGGAGGACCGGCAGCCTCACAGAGACTTCGCCCGGCTTGAAGAAGAAAAGCAAGACCGCGTAGAGCCACGTTTTGAGCGCGCCGGAGTAGCTCATCACCATGAGCGGGATGGCGGTCCCGCCCGGATGGATCTGATAAAAGGCCGAGTTTTCCGCGTACAGCGGCCCGGAGAAGAACAGTTCGTCGTTCTGCAGGCCGGGCCAGGGGAGCAGGGCAAGGCCGGTCAGAAGGAAAATCAAACCCGCCAGGGCGGGCGTCAGCCATGAAGGCAGTCGTCGAGGCATGCCGTAAGATCGAAGTTTAACAATGCTGAAAGCTCCGAACCTTGCCGAACTCCGCTGGCTCACGCATGGCTTCGGCCAGCGCGACTCCGTGTATCCCGCTCAAATCACCACGGTGCGGCAAATACACTCCGACATCGTGATCGAAGCGACGACGCCAGGCGGTGATCGCATTGCCGATGGCGACGCGGTTGTTTCAAATCAACCAGGGGTGGTGGTGGGAATCCGCACCGCCGACTGCGTGCCGGTCCTGCTGGCCGATATGCGAACCCGCGCGGTGGCGTCGATTCATGCCGGCTGGCGGGGTAGCGCGGCGGCAATTGTTACCGGCGCCGTGGAGGCGCTGGTACGAAAATACGGGAGCCGGCCGGAGGATCTGGTCGCGGCGGTCGGGCCGTCCATCGGCGTTTGTTGCTATGAGGTGGGGGCGGATGTCGCTGGCCAGTTCGGCGTCTGGCTGCCGGAGCTGGACGGTGCAACGGGCTCCAAACAGCTGGATCTTAAGAAAGTGAACGAACTGCAGTTGCGCCGGGCAGGGGTTCGAAGCGTGTGGGTTGCGGGACACTGTACCTATTGCGAAGCGGAACAGTACTTTTCATTCCGTCGCGAAAGGGAGCAGGCGGGCAGAATGTTGTCTTATATCGGAACAGTCGGAGAGAGGCCCTGAAACACGTCGGGCGGACCGGACTTGCTGTCCGGTCCGCCCGATAACCAATGGGACGTCCTTTTGGGCGGTTAGGCCGCGCTCGCGAAGAGATCGGCGCTTTCGTCGATCTCGATCTCGTGACGGTCTACCTGCTCCTGGCACTTAATGCAATATGCAGCCCACGGCACTGCGTTGACGCGCTTGGGGGAGATTTCCTCTTCGCAATGTCCGCAGATACCATAAGACCCATCGGCGATGCGGCCGAGCGCACGCCGGATCTGGCGCAGCATGCTCGAATCGCGGTCAAGATTGCGAATCGCGAGTTCGCGTTCGCCGGCGAGTTGCACTTCGTCGAGGGCGTCGGGCGCCTTCTCGATCACGATTTCATCCCGGTTCCGCAGTGAGCCTGACAGCTCCGCCTGCTTCGCTTCGAGAATCCCCTTGTATTTTTCCAGTTCAGCCTTGGTCATTTCAATTTCCTCGTATTCCTTACGTCCGCTTGGTTGCTTCGTGTTCTCTCTTGTGCTAAGACGAAAACCTTCGAATAAAGTTTCAAAAAATCTGAGTGCCGGAAGCTTAAGGTTTGCTCATCTTCCGCCGGATGCCATCGGTTCGGCATCTCATGTCGTACTGCTTTAGCAATTCTGATGCCAAACTCAATCCGTCCGATTCTCAGTGGAGTTCAGGCTACAACCGAGCCTGTTCACTCGTCTATATCTCTTTAGATATGAATCGTACTTTTTGGAGTGCCTTCGGTGAGACCTCTGAATTCCGTAAGTGCATCTGATTCGCAGAATCGTTTCACCGATTCACGGATCGAGATGGCACCGATGGAACCAGTGCGATCCTGCCGAATACCACTCCATAATCCTGTCCGCTGATACGGCTGACAGGGTCAACGCGGATTTCAATTTCCACGTCGTCTTTTTGGGCGGTACTTTTGTCCGCGCTTCCTGTTTTCTCCACGCTTCCTGCCGGATCAGGAACTATATCAAATAGACGTCGAAAAGTCGTTTCCGGATCGGCGATTTTTGCGTTTCCTGTTTCCCGCCCATCGATCAGCACCGTGAGGTGACGTGGATTCTGTTTCAGGAGTTCCTCCGGAACAGTTCCTTCAATGAGCAGTTTGTTCCCGGGTTCCGGCCGTCGAATTCTGACCGTAGCCCTGCCTGGCATCCAGCGGACACCGGCTTCAGTTGGCAGCCACGACGGGCCAAGCAACCAGGAGTAAAGAGGATTTCCGACGTCGACACGGCCCGGAAACCGGGACGCACTGACCGACGGATTTATGAGACGGACCGGAGCAGACCGTTCATAGCTCTCCGTGATATTGCGGAGATGATCGCCAGCAATGGAGTATACCACAATTTCATGGCGCTGCAAGGCGTGAAACGTGGCGGCGGGGTCGGGAATGGTTTTTTCGAGGTCCGCGAGGTCCGCGCCGCCGTGCAGATTCTGTTCGGAACCGGGCGCGAGATAAACGGCATCGACGCGCAGCGCATAGAACGCGCCCTGCCCGATAGAGTCTTCATAGAGTTTGGCACTGACGCCATCCACCATGATGGCTTTGCCGGGATGGGTATGGTGCGCGGCGTCCACCCCGAGGACGAAGCCCCGGACGGCATTCGATTTTTCGAGCGACCAGAGCGTGGCGGCGCGGGAGACCGGGATCATGGCGCAGAAGTAGGCGGCCAGGGCGACCCCGGCGAGTGTCCGGGCCGGCAAAGCGCTTTGACCGGTTTGCCGCAGTGCCACCGCCACTCCCCATCCCGCCAGGATTCCGAGTCCGGCCACAGGGATAGTGAGGTAGTAGTCGGTCCGATGGTCCGGGAGCGGCAACACGGGCGTCAGTGTCGCCAGCATCCACGCGAGCCCCATGAGAACACCCGTTCGCCGGTGTCTCAGCTCTGAGACCAGAAGCACTGCGAGGGCGACGGCGCAGACCGTAACGAACAAAGTTCCGGTCCGTCCGGAGTGCCCGAACGCCTTCCAATCCACCGGCAGCAGAGACCATTTCGCGTAGAGGGCGAGGGTTTCGAAGATGCGGGAGTCGAAGTGGAGCGCATAGGCGCCGGTGGCGGGCAGTGGAGCGAGCGCCCGGTGCAGCAGATAGTAGGCGACGGAGACGATGACGAGGGGAATCACGCTCAGCGCGGCTTTTCGCCTTTGGCGGACATCGACCATGAGCAGCACCCAGGCCAGCGCGATGCCGGGGTAGACGATGTTGATTTCGAGCGCCCCGAAACCCAGCACGAAGACCGCCAGTTGGAGCCACCAGAAGCGGAGTTTTCCGGTTTCAAGAAAACGAACAAACGAAGCCAATGCGAGGAGTAGGAAGAACGGACACATGGCCTCATTAAGTGCCGAGCTCCACGTCATGACCGTCATGAGCGCGGTATTGGCGGCCCAGACGGAGGCCGCCACGCAGCCAGCCAAAGGGGATCCGGTCATCCTGCGGACCAGCCAGCCGAGCAGCAACAGATCAGCTGCCATCAGAGCGAACGCCATGATGCGGTAGGGCAGGGCATCGAAACCAAACAAGGCCTCAAACAGCAGGAAGAAGCCGCGTTCGCTCCAGGGGCGGATGGTGCCCTGGGCGGCCGGCTCGAAGAGAGCGCGAAGCAGGTCGCGGTTGTTGTGCACCTGGCGGGACAGCCCCAGCCAGGCGAAGTCGTCGCCCAGAAACCAGCAGTTCAGGCCGTCGCCAAAGACCAGAAGCAGCAGGACAACGGGCGCGAGCCAGAATAACACGCTCAGGCCTCGGGTGCGTGAGGCGGAAGCGACGGCTGCTTTGGTCACTTGCTTTCCAGGCTGATCTCAACGGCGATCAGGCCGAGTTCCCGTTTGTCTTCGGGGGTGGGTGGCAGGGTCTTGTCGAGTTTAAAGTCGACGGTCACGGTCTCGCCCGACAGCAGTTCCGGCGGCACCGGGGCGGAAAACGTGCAGGCACCGGGATTCCGGAATGTCTCCGAGCCGAGCCTGGTTGCGCCGATGCCGGCGGTGAGGGTGGTGGCCTTCAGTTTTTGAATCACGACATCCGGGATGCTGCAGGAGAGGTGGAGCGTCGCGCCATGCTGTGCGGCAGCGAGCGGGGGCCGGAGAAGGACCGTGAAAGTTCCGGCGGTCCAGCGCCACGCGTTCCCTTCGAGCGCGTAGAAGCCGCGCAGCAACTGGTCGGCAGAGGCGGCATCCCCCATCTTGACGGCGGACGAGATTTTGGGACCGCTTTCCTGCACTTCTTCATTTTTCACGGCCGCTGGACTGTGTTTTCCGCGGCAGGCCGCGGTGGTCAGCAGCGCAGCAGTGAGAGCCGCCGCGAAGGCGAGGCGTGAGCAAGTCATCCGGAGGTTCAGCATTTCAATTCCAGCCTCCTATTATCGCCAGGAGGCCCGTTCATTCCGGTTAATCCAGACGCTCGACCTGGACGAGGCAGCTGTAGAAGACCGGGCCACCCCCTTTATCGGTGAGACGCCGGGAGGTCAGCATGTTAATGGAAGCGCCGCCCTGGGCAAGCTTCGGCCACCGCACCGAGGGAGCGCACACCACACCCCGTGTGACGACGGGTGAAACGAGGGCGCGCATCACGCATTCACCCCGATCATTTCTCAGGCGGACCGGGTCGCCGGTTTCGATCTTGCGGGGGGCGGCATCGTCCGGGTGAAGGGTCAGTTGTCCGGTTTCGGCGTCCTGTTCGGGGCGGTAGCCGAAGGTGGAGTTCATGCTGCCGGAATTTTTCGGCGAGATCAGTTCCAGGGGATAGCGGGCCAGGAGTTCGGGGTCTCCCGCGCGCGATTCGACGGGTACCTCGAAGTCGATCGTTTCCGCGTGGAATTCGCATTTGCCCGAGGGGGTGCCGAAGCCGCCCTCGGCAAACGGGAGAAACGGTTCTCCGACCCGCAGCCGGATGAAATGGCGCTCGTCCAGCGACTCGAGCGTGATGCCTTCGAGGAAAGGATGACTGGTGTCGAGAAGGGTGCGGAGCATATCGTCATCGGAATCGCGCAGACAGGGGTCGGTGAGGCCCATGGCGGCGGCCAGGCGGCGGAAGACCTCGGTGTTGGGCAGAGCCTCGCCGGGCGCCTGCAGCGCCGGACGGGCCAGTTGCAGGTAGTAATGCCCGTAGGCGTAATAGGCGTCGGTATGTTCGAGAAAGGTCGTGGCGGGCAGCAGGATGTCGGCGAAATCCGCGGTATCGGTCTGGAACTGCTCCAGCACGACTGTAAAAAGATCGTCGCGTCGCAATCCTTTATGGACGGCATTCAGGTCCGGCGCGATAGCCGCCGGATTGGAGTTATAAACCACCAGGGCCTTGACGGGCGGTTCCGCGGTATTGAGCGCCTGGCCGAGTTCGCTCATGTTCAGGATTCGGGCTTCCCGGCCGAGGGGTGACTGCATTTGCAGGTCGGGCCGTTCAAGGCCATGCCGGTTCAGATAAAACGCCTGGGAGGTGGAAAGCTGCACCCCGCCGCCCACGTCCTTCCAGGCGCCGGTGAGGGCGGGGAGGAGGCCGATGAGGCGGGTGGCCATGGCGCCGCGTTCGGAACGCTGGACGCCGTAGTTCAGACGGATGGCCGCGGGCCGCGTGGTGGCGTACTCCCGCGCCAGAGCGACGATGTCCTCGGCCGGGATGCCAGTGAGGTCGGCGGCCCGTTGCGGGTTCCACGGGCGAACCTTTTCTTGGAGTTCCGCAAAGCCCACGGTGTGGCGGTCCACATAGTCCCGGTCTTCCAGCCCCTCTGCCGTGATGACATGCATCAGGGCGAGGGCGAGGGCTGCGTCGGTGCCGGGGTGAATGCCAAAGTGCCGGTCGGCGGCGCGACCGGTGCGGTTCTGGTGCGGGTCGATGGTGTAGAACTTGGCGCCGCTGCGCCGCGCCTCCACGATAAAAGGCCAGAGGTGGACATTGGTGCCGAGGATGTTGGCGCCCCAGGCGATGATCAGCTTCGAGTGGCGGAATTGTTCGGGTTCAATGGAGTAGCGGCAGCCGAGGGCATCGGTCATGCCGGCAGCTCCGGCGGAGGCGCAGATGGTGCGGTCCAGCCGCGATGCGCCGAGGGCGTGGAAGAAGCGGCGGTCCATGCCGGACCCGTTCAGGTAGCCCATGGTGCCGGCGTAGCTGTAGGGCAGGATGGATTCCGGTCCGAATTCGACCGCCGTGGCGCGGAGCCGTTCGGCGATTTCAGCGATGGCCTCGTCCCAGGAGATGCGCGCGAACTTCCCCTCACCCTTGGGGCCGATGCGCCTCCGGGGGTGGAGGATGCGGTCGGGCGAGTACTCCCGCTCCAGATAGCGGGTGACCTTGGCGCACAGAAAGCCCTGGGTGACGGGGTGCCGGGGATTGCCCCGCAGGCGGGTGGCGCGCCCGTTATCGTCGACGTCGACCAGGACGGAGCAGGCGTCCGGGCAATCGAGCGCGCAGACGGAGTGGCGGGTAGAAGGCACGTTTGATTTTACCGCTCCGGCATCCGATCAGTCGGCGTTGGACCGGAGCGACGAAAACCCACTGGTACCGTACCATCGTTACTAACTAATGTTAGCGGTTAACTTTATGGATCCGTTAGCACTATTCTATTGATTCGACGGATATAATCAACTTAACTGTGACTGCTGAAACGCCTGTAAAGCAAAGGGGATTAGGGCATTATCTTCTGTGGTGGGTTGCCCCGATCACCCTGCTGGTTCTGGGGTTGTTTGCGTGGTCCAACCATGCTCACGACGGCTTCCATGCGGATGATTTTCATGTCATCGTTAACAATCGCGCCATTCGAAGCCTGGCGAATATCCCGAGATTTTTCACCCATCCGCGGGCGTTCAGCAGTGAGCCCGAGTTCGCCGACTACAAGCCGCTGCTGCTGACGACCTTCGCGCTCGACGCTTCGCTTTCGAAGAACGGGGATCCGGTGGTTTATCAACTGGACACGCTTGTTTGGTTCGTGTTGCTGGTGATGGCCGTGTACTTTTTGCTGAAGCTTGTGCCGGACGGTGGTCATACCTCGGCACTGGGAGCGGCGGCGCTGATTGCGTTGCATCCGATATCGGCTGAAACGGTGAACTACATCTCTCAGCGGGGCTCGATTATGGGGGCGCTTTCGGTCTGTCTGACGATGGCTTTCTGGATCGTGTGGCCGCGCCGTCTGCCGCAGAAACTGGGCCTGAACCTGGATCGCGTGCCGCAGAACTGGCGGCAGGATCAGATCCGTCAGCACGGCGCGAAATGGGAGCGCCAGTACAAGCGGTTTTTGCGGCTTCCCATTCCGTTCTATCTGATTCCGCTGGTTCCGGGATTGCTTTCGGACCCGAACTGCGCGGTGGTGGTGTTATTGCTGGCGGCGTACATCTGGCTCTATGAAAGAAAAGAGGGCTTTGCGCGGCTGATACCGATGAGCGCCGTCTGCGGCGTTTACTGGGTCGGGTACACGATCCTGTCCTGGGTAGTCTCGCCGCTCTTCCGGATTCCGACACTCTCGTACTGGATTTCGCAGCCGTGGGTTGCGCTGCGATACTGCTACTGGTTTTTCGTGCCGGGTGCGCTGAATGCGGATACCGGCTTCGGTCCCGTCAGCTGGTTCTGGCCGCCCTTCGCGTTACTGGGCCTTGCGGGTGTGGCCGGAATTGTGTTGGCAGCGCGCCGGTTAGCGAGCAACAGGGAATGGCGGGGTGTGGCGTTCGGTCTCTGCTGGTTCCTGATCGCGCTGGTTCCTTACGCGTTGATTCCGCAGCGGACGGTGGAGGCGAATTCGCGCATGTTTCCCGCCGTAATCGGTCTGGCGTTCGGGGTGTCCCAAATGGTCGAAATCCTTCTGCGCCGTTTTTCCCGCCTCCCGCTGCCAATGCCGAAGAAGATGGCTGGCTATACGGTTGCAGGCCTGCTTGCCGTCGCGATCTTTGGATATCTGTTGATCCGTACGTCGCAGTTGAACGAGATCTGGCAGACGGAGGCTTCGCTCTGGCTGGACGTCACCGATAAGGCTCCGTCGAATGTGCGAGGCCTGCTCCATTACGTCAACGCCCTGATTGAGGACGATGATGATGCGACCGCGATGGTTTACCTGCAGCGGGCGGCTCCCCTTGCCGATGGCGACGCGGTGCTGCAACTTCTTCTGGCGCAGGACTTTGACCGGCTCGATAAGAAAGCGGAAGCGGAAGTGCATTTCCGGAAGGCTCTGCAACTGGCGCCCGACTATTCCGCCGCGAATTCCCTTTATGGCCAGTGGCTTCTGACCCAGCGCAAAAAGGAAGACGCGTTCCGCTATGCCACGAAGGGACTGGAGAAAAATCCAAACGATCTGATCTCCCGCCATACGCTCATGGACATTTACGCGGAGCGGTCAGACTGGCCGACTGTGACGAAACTGGCGAAGGAAGCGGTGAAGATCGAGCCGGATGATCCGGAAGGAAACCGGGAAATTACGGTGGCACAGGCGTCCATCGACCACCTGCAGAAGGCGGAAGAGGATTCCAAAGCCAGTGGAACCGTCGACGATTTCCTGCGGCTCTCGGAGATCTACTTCCACAATCAGCGTTATGAGGACTGTATCCGCGCAGCCCGGTCGGCGCTTGAGCTCCACCCGAATATGGGAGAGGCCTGGGCTAATATCGCGGCTGCGGAGCATGCGCGGGGCCGGGATGACCGGGCGATACAGGCTTTGCGGGAGGTGGTGCGGCTGCGCCCCGATTTCACCTTCGCGAAAATCGATCTGGAACTTCTGCTGGAGAAGAAAAGCGACAACCCCGGGGGACAGTAAGGAAAACTGAGGGAAACGGCTACTGCGCGGCGGACCGGAAGAGGTTCTCGGCGCGACGCCAGTCGGATTCGGCGGAGTTTTCGGGGCGACCCGCGAACTCCCAGATCCGGCGCGCGGTTTCCCGGATGCGGTGTTCCTCTGTGATGGTGCCGGATGTTGCGGCTGTTTTGTCGGAAACAAGAATGGTTCTGTCCAGCGCGTGGGCCAGTTTATCCCTCGCGGCGTTGTGCCGGAGCCTTGCCTCTTCCACTTCCAGAAATGCCGTGGCCGCCGCTTCCTTACGGCCGGATTCCGCCAGAATCTGCAATTGGTCGAGCTTCTTCGCGAAGTCCCGCCATGTTGCACGATAGTCGATCCATAGTTGCCTGTTCTCTTTCATTCAATTGATTAGACGAACCGGAGGGCGGAAGGGTTCGCAATTCGCTCGGGCCGGCCCGGAGGGGCAGTGTACTGTTCTTCTCCGGTTTTTCTGAAGAGCCTGCTCAAACTCAGCGGAGATCACGCCGATAAGTGTATTGAGTGAACGCATTTCTCGACAACGCGCGCGGGCTGTTCGAGGTCGCCGGTAGCGACAATGGCGGCAACGATTGCGACTTTGCTCTGTTTGTGCGGCGGGATGGTGGACTGCACATGGTGATGGATTTGGGGAGCGTGCCCGGCGGGGTTGCGCCGGGGCTGGATCTGCCCGTGCCGGCGGAAGTCGGGGAGGGCTTTACAGGCAGTTACCGGGTGACAAGGTTGCGCGGTGCGGTGCGGGTGCAGGGGCGTTCTGGGGCGCACCGCTGTCTGCTTGAGAGTCCGGCCGCCGGGGAGATCCGCCGGATGGTGCTGCGCGACGACCGGCTCTACAGCGTGGTTTCGTCGTTGCCGGCCGCGCCGGCAGGTGACAATTCACTGGCCAGATTGGAATCGGGTGGCCTGAAACCAGCCGGATTGGACTGGCCTACCCGAGACGAAGATCGCGCCACCACGATTCCCCACACGATGTGAGCCACTTGTAGCTGGCGATCCGGCGCGTACAGGGAGATCAGGGGCCAGGAATGTTGCCACAACAGACCGAAGAGCAGGCAGTAGGCCGCCAGGCCCGCCAGGGCTCCGGTCAGCGTGCGAAACGGAAACGGTCCCCCCGGCGCCGACAGGCCCCAGAGGACGCCCAGAATGCCGTAGACGAAGACGAACAGCGCGCAACCGGCGACGGCCGCCCAGCCAAACCCTCGTCCGTAGACGTCGGGACCGTAGAAAACCGTGGCCATCAGATTGGGGATGCTCCAGATGGTGCGGTGCAACCAGACCGAGCCGAGCATGAGGAACGCCAGCATGGCGAGTGATCCCTGAACACCGCTTTCGAGGCCCGCCAGTGCCCGCCCGGGCAGATCCGCGCTGTTTCTGTTCAATGAGATGCCCCGGCCATGGTCCCAGCCTATCGCAATCCGGCGCAGTTCGGGAATCGGCGGGCTGATGAGGGGGAAGCGTGACGCCGGGGAAGGAAAAATCCCTGACGACCGATCTGTCTTCCGGGGGGGACCGGAAGCAGGTCAGCCGCCAGGGATGCGACCGAAACAGCAAAGAAAGAAAAAACAGAACGCTGGTGAGGAGTACCAGTGGTACCAGTATGGGGCCGCGCATTTGGGAGTGCAACGTCGTCAATGGTTGTATGTCCTTTTGACGAAATGAAGTCGGGCGGGGAGTGGGGTCGGCAGACGCTCGGAGGAAGACGTCTGCCGGGGTGTACAGTTACCCACGCGCGCGGAGGAGTCGCCCGGTGGGCAGAGAATATTCTCGTTTCCGGCAGGATCTATGCCACGGGAAATTCACTGTACTATGACTACGAGGGTAGGCCTTTTCGTTTCGGGGAGAAATCGGAAAAACACGCACGTTGCAGGAATAAAAAAAACGGCAGACGCTCGGAGGATGGCGCCTGC
>CAIUOG010000079.1 GCA_903900705.1 uncultured Acidobacteriia bacterium | reverse complement strand
GCGGACCGACGCGGCGTAGTTGTTCCTGATGGTCCCCATGCCGCGGTCGAGCGCATGCTTCGTTGTTTCCTTGAGAATCACCGGAATGCCCGCATTCGCATAGTTCATTGCGATGCCGGCGCCCATGGTCCCCGCGCCCACGACCGCCGCTTTGGCGATCTTCAGTACTGGCGTGTCTTTGGGAACGTCCGGGATCTTCGCCACCGTCCGCTCGCCGAAAAACGCATGGATCAGCGACTTCGACTGCGTGGAGCGCAGGCACTGTTCAAACAGTTCCCGCTCCATCTGGCAGCCGCGTTCAAAATGCCGGATGGCGGCCTCCACAGCTTCAATCGCGGCCAGCGGCGCTTCCTGGTGCTTCCGGGTCGCCTTCGCCTTATCCACCGCCCCGGTGAAGATCAGCGGATCCACATCGGTCAGCCGTTCCCGCCGGTCGCGCACTTTGCGGAAGGGCTTCCGCGAAACTTCCCACGCAAAGGACTTCGCGCCTTTCAGCAGGTCGCCTTCAATGATCCGATCCACAATACGGGCTTCGAGCGCGGCCTTCGCGCCAATCGGTTCCCCGAACGCGCACATCTCCACCGCCAGCCGCACGCCCGCCAAACGCGGCAACCGCTGCGTGCCCGCCGCGCCCGGAATCAGACCCAGCTTGACCTCCGGCTGCCCCACCATGCCGGTGGGCGAAATCACGCGGTAATGGCCGCCCATCGCGACCTCCAGACCGCCGCCGAACGCCGTCCCGTGCAGCGCCATCACCACCGGTTTCCGCGAGTCCTCAATCTGCAGAATGATTCCGGCCAGATCCACGCCCTGCGCCTCGCCCGAGACAATCTTCGCGAACTCCCGGATGTCCGCTCCGGCAATGAAGGTCGAGCCCGCTCCGATCACCACAATCGCGCGCACCATCGGATCTTCATTCGCTCTCTGCACACCCCGCAGGATTCCTTCCGGCACTCCGGGACTCAGCGCATTGACGGGTGGATTGTCGATTGTTATGACCGCGATAGCTTCGTCGACAGAGTATTTAACGAGTTCGTTCAAAGAAAGGCCTCAAGTGCCATAGTAAGCTTTCGAAAGTGACCGGGGCGGAAAGTTTATTACAAACATTGCTGGCGGGTGGAGTGAACACCTGCTTCATGAATCCAGGAACGTCGGAAATGCACTTCGTGGCCGCTCTCGACCGGGTGCCCGAAATGCGCGGCGTACTCTGCCTGTTCGAAGGAGTCTGCTCCGGCGCGGCTGACGGCTATGCGAGAGCGCTGGGCCGCCCCGCCTCCACGCTGCTGCATCTCGGCCCGGGCCTGGGCAACGGCCTCGCCAACTTCCATAACGCCCGGAAGGCGCGGTCGCCCATCGTCAGTATCGTGGGCGAACATGCCACCGCTCATCTGCGGGTGGACGCCCCGCTGACCAGCGACATTCAGACCTTCGCGCGGAGCGTTTCAAACGCCGTCCGGACCGCCACCAGCGCGGATGACGTGGGCCCCGCCGCAAGCGCGACCATCCTGTCCGCCTGGGGGCCTCCCGGCCAGGTCGCCATGCTGATCGTGCCGGCCGACTTCTCCTGGAGCGAAACCACGGTACTGGGCGCGGCCATCCAGCCCCCCGTGCGCCCCGTGCCGGAGGTCTCGCATCTCGCGCCCCTGCTGCGCCAACCGGGGACCGCGATTCTGCTCGGCGGCACAGCCGTGAACTTCCGCGCCCTCGAAGCCGCGGGACGCATCGCCGCCGCCACCGGCGCGCGCGTCATCACTGCCCGGAACGTGGGGAAACTTTCCGCCGGACGGACCACCTTCCCCGCCCCGCAGGTCCCTTATTTTCCCGAGGGCGCGCTGCCGTTTCTTGCCGACGTCAGGAACCTTCTGCTCGTGGAAGCCGAGCGCCCCGTCAGCTTCTTCGCCTATCCCGGCATTCCAAGCTACATGACGCCGGACAACTGCGTGGAACATACGCTCGCCACGCGCGCCGAGGATGGCGCCGCCGCCCTGCTCGCTCTGGCAGACGGTCTGCCGCCCGCCAAACTCCCGTCTGTCGCCGCGCCGGAAGCCCCCACTGCCAACGAAGCCCTGACGCTCGACTTCATCGGTCTGTCCGTCGCCGCTCTGCTGCCGGAACACGCTCTCATCGCCGATGAAATGGTGTCTTCGGCAGGTAAGGTCCTGGGCCACCTGGCCAGCGCCGCGCCCCACGAATTCATGCCGGTAACAGGAGGCTCCATAGGCCAGGGTCTGCCCGTGGCCGTCGGCGCGGCCATCGCCTGCCCGGACCGCAAAGTCGTGTCCCTCGAAGCCGACGGCAGCGCCATGTACACCCTCCAGGCGCTGTGGACCATGGCGCGGGAAAACCTGGACATCACCGTCATCATCCTCGCGAACCGCCGCTACCGGATCCTCGATATCGAGATGCGGCGCACCGGCGCGAAAGGCTTCGGCCCTTCCTCGAACAACATGATCGACATCAGCCGCCCGGTCCTCGACTTTCTGAAGCTCGCCGAATCCATGGGAGTCGCCGCCTCACGCGCCACCACCGCGCGCCAGTTCACCGACCAGTTCCGCGACGCCGTCGCGCATCGCGGCCCCCGCCTCATCGAAGCTGTAATAGCATAAGCTCCAGGACTATCCGTTTTGAGCCAACTCCAGAACAGAACCGCCATTGTCACCGGGGCCAGCCGGGGCATCGGTCTCGCCATCGCCGAAACCTTCATTCGGGAAGGCGCGCAGGTTGTCCTGTGCGGCCGCACGCAGGAAACGCTGGACGCCGTTGCGCAACAACTCGGCCCCGCCGCGAGGCCCTTCGCCTGCCACGTGGGGCGGCCGGATGACATCCGCCGTCTGGTGGAATTCTCAGGCCCCGTCGACATCCTCGTTAATAACGCCGGCACCAACGTCGCGCAGGGGCCCTGCCTCGAAATGGACGATGCCCGGTTCGACAAGATGATCGAGATCAATCTGAAGAGCGCCTTCCGCCTGATGAACGCCTTCGCGCCGGGCATGTGTGAGCGTGGTTCCGGGTCCATCATCAATATCGCCTCCATCTCCGGCCGGCGCCCGCAGTTCCACGGCATGCTCTACAGCATGACCAAGGCGGCGCTCATCATGATGACACAGTCCTACGCGCTCGAACTCGGGCCAAAAGGCGTGCGCGTCAACGCCATCGCGCCCGGCCTCATCCAGACCAAACTCAGCGAGTATTACTGGAAAGACGACGTCCGCCGCAACGCGCAGATTGAACGCCAGCCGCTGCGTCATCTGGGCCAGCCGGAGGAGATCGCGGAAGCCGCGCTGCTGCTCGCCGGCGACGGCGCTTCGTACATGACCGGCCAGACCCTGACCATTGACGGCGGCTACCTGCTCAATTCGCTCTAATCACCGCACTCCCACGAGGCTTCCTATGAAAACCGTCCTTCTCCTGACCGCTCTGTTCTGCGCCGGTACGCTTGACGCTCAGACCCATTGGGTCGGCACGTGGGCGACAGCGCCCGCCGCCCAGGCCGCGCCGGAAATGCGCTTCAATAACCAGACGATCCGCGAAATCGTCCACACCAGCCTTGGCGGCGACACCATTCGGGTTCGCTTATCCAACGCCTTCGGCCCGGAGCCGGTGGAGATCGGCGCTGCCCACGTGGCTCTCCGCAGTTCTGGCGCGGCCATCACGGCGGGCTCCGATCATTCGCTCACCTTCGGTGGCAGACCCCGGGTGGAGATCCCCGCCGGCGCCGTCATCCTCAGCGACCCCGTCAGGCTCACCGTCCCGGCAGCCAGCGACCTCGCCATCAGCCTTTACGTGCCAAAGGACGCACTCGGCGCCGGCTTCCACTCCGCCGCCCAGCAAACCTCCTACATCGCGTCCGGCGATGCGACCGGGGCCGCCAATCTCACCGACCCCAAAACGTTCACCTCCTGGGCCTTCCTGACCGGCGTTGACGTCCTCGCTCCCGCCGCGGCCGGGTCCATTGTGGCCTTTGGCGATTCCATCACGGACGGTGCTCGCTCCACCGTCGATGCCAATCACCGCTGGCCCGATACGCTCTCCGCGCGCCTGCGTAAAGCGGGCTCAAAGCTCTCCGTCGTCGATATGGGCATTGGCGGAAACCGCATTCTGCATGAAGGTGCGGCATCCAAACGCCCCCAGTACGGCATCAATGCGCTCGCCCGTTTCGATCAGGACGTGCTCGCGCAACCCGGAGTGAAGTACCTCATCATTCTGGAAGGCATAAATGACATCGGCCACGCCGGTTCCTCGGCTCCGGCGTCGGAAGCCGTCACCGCTGAAGATCTGATCGCCGCGCAGAAGCAGATGATCGAACGGGCGCATGAAAAGGGCATCCAAGTGATTGGCTGCACCATTACACCGTTCGAAGGGGAAGCAAATATCAAGAGGGGTTACTGGACGCCGGAAAAGGCAAAGGTGCGGGAGGCGGTGAATGAATGGATCCGCACCGGCAAAGCCTTCGACGGTATTGTCGACTTCGACAAAGCCGTGCGCGACCCGGCGAATCCGAACAAAGTAAAGCCCGCGTTCGACAGTGGCGATCAACTCCACCCCAGCGACGCGGGCTACAAGGCTATGGGCGAGGCCATTGGCCTCGCCCTGTTTCAATAGCGGAGGCCATCGGCCTCGCCCTGTTTAAGTAAACAACTTACGCGTGGTGCAGGGTGGGACCGGTGAACGCCGTCTCACCCGAGCCCTCTTCCTTCTTCGCTTCTTCTTCCTTACCCATCATGCGCAGCGCCGCACCGGCCACAGCGCCCACGGTAAAGCCGAAGTTCTTCATCAGCACATCGCCCGGAGCCGAAGCGCCGTAGTGATCGATGCCGATGGTTACGCCGCCGTCGCCCGCCCAGCGATCCCAGCCAAACGTGGAAGCCGCTTCCACGGTGACCCGGTTCTTCACCGCCTTCGGCAGCACGCTTTCGCGATACGCCGCATCCTGCTGCTCGAACAGGCTCATGCCCGGCATGCTGACCACGCGGGCCTTCACGCCATAGCCCGCCAGCTTCTCCTGCGCCTTCACGCAGAGAGCCACTTCCGTGCCCGTGCCGATGAGAATCACATCCGGATTGCCGCCCTCGGCTTCGGACAGGATGTACGCGCCCTTCGTAAGATCGCCGACCGAGTTGGAGCGATCCAGATGCGGCACGTTCTGACGGCTGAGGACGAAAAGCGTCGGGCCGCTGTGCTGCACGGCAAACGACCACGCCGCAGCGGTTTCATTCGCATCCGCCGGACGAAGAACCGTCAGACCCGGGATGGACCGGACGCCGGCCAGTTGTTCAATCGGTTCATGCGTCGGTCCGTCTTCGCCCACGCCGATGCTGTCATGCGTGAAAACGTAGAAGACCTTGATCTGCATGAGCGCGCCCAGGCGAACCGAGGGCTTCATGTAATCGGAGAACACGAAGAACGTCGCGCTGAACGGCAGCACGCCGCCATGCGCGGCCATACCGTTCACCGCGGCGCCCATGGCGTGCTCGCGCACACCGAAGGCCATGTTCCGTCCAGCGTAGCTCCAAACGCCGCCCACCGCGCCCATCGCGCCGGGTCCGCCCTGACCTTCCGGCTGGAAATCGCCCATGCCCTTGAGAGCCGTGTTGGTGGAGGGGTTGAGATCGGCAGATCCGCCCACGATATTGGGAATCCGCTTCGCCAGCCCGTTGAGCGCTTCACCGCCCGCCACGCGTGTGGCGATCGGCTTATCGGCGGGCGTCCATTTCGGGAGGTCCGCGGCCCAGTCTTCCGGCAGCGCGCCGGACATGATCTGCTCGAATTCAGCGCCTTCCACCGGGAACGCGGCCTTGTAAGCATCCACCCGCGCACGCCATTCCGACTGCGACGCCGCGCCCTGGCCGATAGCCGCGCGGAAAACCGCCAGCGCATCTTCCGGCAGGAAAAACTTCTCGGTCGAAGGCCAGCCGAGCGCAGCCTTCGTGGCCAGCAATTCGTCCTCGCCAAGCGGGTTGCCGTGCGAGTTGAAGCTGTCCTGCTTTTTCGGGCTGCCGAAGCCGATGTGGGTTTTGATCAGCAGCAGGGACGGGCGACCGGTCTCCGCCTTCGCCTTCTCAATCGCGGCTGAGATTTCGGCAACGTCATTGCCATCCGCAACCCGGATCGTCTGCCAGCCATACGCGTCAAAGCGCATTCCAACGTTTTCGGTGAAAGAGAGGGGCGTGCCGCCCGCCAGCGTGATGTTGTTGTCGTCATACAGCACGATCAGCTTGCCCAGCTTCAGGTGCCCCGCAATGGACGCCGCTTCCTGCGTGATGCCTTCCATCAGGCAGCCATCGCCGCAGATGGAATAGGTGTAGTGATCAACAACCGTGTGACCCGGCTTGTTGTACTTCGCGCCCAGCCATGCTTCCGCCATGGCCATGCCGACCGCGTTGCTGAAACCCTGACCCAGCGGACCGGTGGCCACTTCCACGCCCGGCGTGTGACCGCGTTCCGGGTGCCCCGGGGTCTTGCTGCCCCACTGACGGAAGCGCTTGAGTTCGTCAAGCGGAAGGTCGTAGCCCGTCAGGTGCAGCAGGCTGTAAATCAGCATGGAACCGTGACCGGCGGAGAGAACAAAGCGGTCACGATCGAACCAGGCCGGATCCGACGGGTTGTGCTTCAGGAACTTCGTCCAGAGCGTGTAAGCCATGGCGGCAGCGCCCATGGGCATGCCGGGGTGACCCGAATTCGCGTTCTGCACGGAATCGGCAGACAGAATTCGGATCGTATTGATCGCCAGAGTCTCAAGCGTTTGGTTTTCGGTGGTGGACAATGTCATCTCCGTTGGTAAGGACAACACTTATTCTAGCTGCGGACGCCGGAAATGGAAGAGTAGATCTAAATTTTTATCGCTTCGTCACAAGGAAATTCTTTGAGGCCGGGTGTGAATCCGAACAAAAACAAAACCGCAGGGCCGTGCTCCGGAGTTGTACCGGCGGCCCTGCGGATCGGAGAAGTAAGAATAATCGGAAAGGAACGAACTTAGCGGGCGAAAAACGCTGCGTTCTTCTCGGTGAAGCCGGCCCACTTCTCCGGCAGGTCGTCCAGCGCGAAGATCGCGGAGACGGGGCAGACCGGTACGCAGGCGCCGCAGTCAATGCACTCTACCGGATCAATGTAAAGCATTTCCGCTTCCGCGAAACGGGCGTCGTCTTTCTTTGGGTGGATACAGTCAACCGGGCACGCGTCAACGCACGCCGAGTCCTTGGTTCCAATGCAGGGTTCCGCAATTACGTAGGCCATATAAGTCGGGAAACTTCCAAAGTACCATACCGCCCGTCGCCCGGGAAAGCCGGAGCGGCGAGCCATGCCGACCGCCCCTCGTCAGGACAGACTCATGTGAAGATAGAAACGATGCCAGCTGCCAAGGTACGTAAAGCCGTCTTCCCCGCCGCGGGTCTGGGTACCCGCTTCCTGCCGGCCACGAAGGCGCAGCCCAAGGAAATGCTGCCCGTTGTCGACAAGCCCATCATTCAATACGGCGTGGAGGAGGCCATGCACTCCGGCATCCAGAACATCATCATCGTCACCGGACGCGGCAAATCCGCCATCGAAGACCACTTCGACGTGAGCTTTGAACTCGAACACCTGCTCGAATCCAGGGGTAAGAAAGACCTCCTGGGAATCGTCCGGCAGGTGTCCGACATGATCGACGTCTCCTACATCCGCCAGAAAGAAGCCCTCGGCCTGGGACACGCCGTCCTTCGCGCGCAGGAACTGGTGGGTCCCGAACCGTTCGCGGTGGTCCTCGCCGACGACGTAATCGAGGCGGAGACGCCCTGCATTCGTCAGTTGCTCGACATCTACGAATTCTTCGGCGCGCCGGTACTTGCCGTGATGGAAGTCCCGCCCGAGTCGATTTCCTCTTACGGCTGCATTGACGCCGAACCGGTCTCCCACAATGGCTCGAAAAACAAGGTTTTCCGCATCCGCGACCTTGTCGAAAAGCCGAAGCAGAGTGAAGCGCCCTCCAACCTCGCCATCATTGGCCGCTACATTCTCACGCCCGATATCTTCGAATCCATCGGCAAGGTGGAGCCTGGCGCGGGGGGCGAGATTCAGCTGACTGATGCCCTGCGGCACCTGCTGCGAAGCCGCCCCATTTACGCCTTCAAGTTTGAAGGAACACGCTATGACGCGGGCGATAAGCTCGGCTTCCTGAAAGCCACGGTCGAATTCGCGCTCCAGCGCCACGACCTCGGCGCGCCGTTCCGCGAATACCTGAAAAACCTGGTACTCTGACCGGGTTTTACGCCAGAATATCCCGAACCACTTCGCCGTAGACGTCGGTCAGCCGGAAATCCCGGCCCGCGTACCGATAAGTCAGCTTGAGGTGGTCAATACCCAGCTGATTCAGCATGGTCGCGTGCAGGTCATGCACGGACACGCTCTTCTCCACGGCCTTGAAACCGAACTCATCGGTCTCACCGTAGGACATGCCGCCCTTCACGCCGCCACCCGCCATCCAGGTCGTGAATCCATAAGGATTGTGGTCGCGTCCATCGCCGCTTTCTGAAACCGGCGTACGCCCGAACTCCCCGCCCCAGGTCACCAGACACTCGTCCAGCAAGCCGCGCTGTTTGAGATCTTTGATCAGCGCCGCACAGGCCTTGTCCATATCGGGGCAGCGCTCTTTCAGGTTCTTCTCGATCTTCGAATGGTCATCCCACGGCTGACCGGGACCATAAAACACATGCACCGTGCGCACTCCCCGCTCCACCAGCCGCCGCGCCATCAGGCAGCCATGCGCAAAATGCGTATCGCCGTACATCTCCCGCGTGGCCTGCGATTCCTTGCGGATATCGAAAACGTCCATCGCCTCGAACTGCATGGCATAGGCTGTTTCCATTGACTGAATTCGCCCGTCCAGGAACTCATCCTGACCAAACGACCGTTCATGTTCCTGGTTCAGAGACTGAATCAGATCCAGTTGCCTGCGCTGTTTTTCCCTATCCAGATCTTTGTTCTGAAGGTACTTGATCATCTTGTCCGGCTCCACCACGGAGTCGTCGAAATGCGTGCCCTGATGCTTCGCGGGCAGAAAGCCGGAACGCGAAAGTCCCAGATCGCCCTGCGGCACCGGATTCAGCACCACAAAACCCGGCAGGTTCTTATTCACGCTGCCCAGACCGTATGAGATCCAGGAACCCATCGAGGGCCTCGTGGCCGCGATGTTTCCCGTATGAAACAGACTGCAACCCGGCGTATGCGTGGGATTAAACGTGTACGTCGACTTAATCACGCAGATATCGTCAATCACCGACGCGATATTCGGCAGCAGGCTCGATACGTGCACCCCGCCACGCCCGTACTGCTTAAATTCGAACGGCGACGGCAGCAGGCCACCCGTGGTGCGCTCCGTGCGCAGATCCACTGAAGACGGTCGCTGCCCCTGATACTTCAGCAAAGCCGGCTTCGGATCAAACATATCCAGCTGCGAGGGACCGCCGCGCATAAAGAGCACGATGTTGCTCTTCGCTTTCGGCGGGAAATTCGGAAACTTCGGCGCAGCCGGCGCGGTCGTCGCCGCGGCAGCCGCCAGCGCTTCGTCCGCGAACATGCCCGCCAGCGCGACCGAACCCATGCCACCGGTCAGTGACGCGATCAGTTCGCGCCGTGAGAAATTTCGTTTGATCATGGCCAGAAAATAACCTCGTTGGTTGCCAGCAGCGCCTGCGCGTACTCGGTGAGCGAACCCTTTTCGAGATAACTGAGTGCGAGATCCAGTTCCTTCGGACTCGGGTCGCGGTCCAGCGCGCGGTGATACATGTCCCGCACCTTCCCCGTGTTGTCCGGGTCGGAATCCACCAGCTTCACCAGTTCCGTCGCCCGATCCTTCATGAAGCCGCTGTTCATTGCAAACAGCTGCTGCAGCGGCGAAGTCGTCATGGTGCGTGCCGGCGCGCTCATCATCGGGTCCGGAAAGTCATAGAGGGAGAGCACCGTGTTCAGACGTCCACGGCTCACGCGACCATAGACCGTGCGGGAGTGATTGTCGGCGGCATCGAGATCGAGCGACAGGGGCGCGGCCTTCGGGTCAAGCGTGCCCGAAACCTCCAGCAGACTGTCCCGATACGCCTCCACATCGAGACGGCGCGGATTCATTCTCCACAGGAAGTTGTTGGTCGGATCCGCGGCCACGCCGTCCGCGCGCGGATGGCTCGTCTGCCGGTATGTGGCGGACAACATGATCTCCCGGTGCAGCCATTTCAATGACCAGCCATGCGCAATGAAGCGGGCCGAAAGGTCATCCAGCAGTTCCGGGTGCGTGGGCTTCTCACCCTGCACGCCGAAGTCGCTCGGTGTCGCCACCAGAGGCTTGCCGAAATGCCACGACCAAACGCGATTCACAATCACCCGCGCGGTGAGAGGAGCGCCATCACTGAAGATTCTTTCCGCCAGATCCAGCCGTCCCGAGCCATTCTTAAACGTGGTGTCACCCTTCGACAAAACCGAAAGAAACTGACGCGGCACCACCGGCCCCGGCGCAGACACATTCGCGTGCGGCAGCAGGTTCATGTCGCGCGGCTGACCCGGACGCACATCCACCGCCGTCAGGTCGGGATCCGAACCATCAATCCACACCCCGGCGTCAAACACCGACTGCATGAACGGCAGATCAGAAGCACCCCCGCGGCCGCGGCGTTGCGCAGCCGGAGGCCGCGGCATCGGCGCGGCGGGGGCGGTGAGCGTCACTTTTGCCACAGCCGGGTCCGGCATTGGCTTCTTCGGTTGCGGCAACTTCGCCAGATTGTTCAGGTAAGTCCACATCTCCGGATGGCTGTCTTTCAGAAACGCCATCGAATCGCGGACTTCTTCCATCTTCTTCGTGAACTTAATCACCTGTTCAGCAGCCTGTTCCGGCTTGCTTCCCGGCTCATTGTTCATCAGGTTGGCGAGATAGCTCAGGTAGAACAACTGCTGCGCCGCCAGCATGAACTTCTGATCGGTTTCCTTATCCACTTCGGCGAGAGGACGAGGTGCGGATACAGTGGAGGCAAACACACCGGCCAGCGCGTAATAATCCTTCGAGAGAATCGGGTCGAACTTATGGTCATGGCAGCGCGCGCAGCCCACCGTCAGACCCATCAGACCGCGTCCCACGGCATCCACGCGCTCATCCCAGCCATCCGTGTAGAGCGTTTCAATCACGTCGCGGGAGAGCCGCAGATCGGTGTGATAAATCGGAGCGGCGCCCAGGTAACCCAGCGCCCGGTAATCGTCGCGAGGCGTCCCCGGAATCTGATCCGCCGCCAGTTGCAGCTTCACGAACTTGTCGTACGGAACGTCTTTATTCACCGCGTCGATCACCCAGTCGCGGTACCGCCAGGCAAACGGATAAGGAGGATTCGTTGCTTCAGACGTGGGATTGTCCTCGCCATACCGCGCCACGTCCAGCCAGTAGCGGCCCCAGCGCTCCCCATAGCGTGGCGAGGCGAGCAGGCGGTCAATCAGCTTCTCGTAAGCATCCGGCGCTTTATCCGCCACAAAAGCCTGAACATCTTCGTACGTCGGACGCAGACCCGTCAGATCCAGCGATGCCCGCTCAATCAACATGGCCCGGTCCGCGGCGGGCGACGGCTTCAGCTTGTTTTGTTCGAGCTTCGCGAGAATAAACCAGTCAATTTTTTCTTTCGTCCACTGTTTTGCAAAAACAGCATTGCGAACCTTCGGCTGCGGCAGTTGGTTCACCGGCTGGAAGGCCCACCACTTCCGGCCGGTCTCGATGTCCATGCCCTTCTTCGCCGCCGACACCGGCGCGCCCGCCGGGGCATCCTCGCGCGGATCCGGCGCGCCCGCCGCAATCCACTTCTCAAACGCCGCAATCTTCTCGTCCGGCAGCTTGCCCGCCGGGGGCATCCGCAGATCCGTCTCGTTATAGGAAAGCGCCTTCAACAGCCTGCTGGACTTCGCGTCGGCCGCAAGAATCGGCCCGCCATTGCCACCCAGCTTCAGGCCTGCCTTGGTGTCGAGCACCAACCCGCCCATCGGCGATTTCAGTTTCGACGAGTGGCATCCGTAGCACTTGTCTGCAAGCACAGGGCGAATTTCTTTTTCAAAAAATTCCGCCGACGGATTCTGTGCGAAAACGGACGCTGCAAAAACGGCGAAAAACGCCGGCAGCATAACCCTCCGAAGTGGCTGGACCATCGGAATCATGATATCAGAATGAAAAGCCGCGGCGGGAGTCCGCTGGGATTAGAATGAAGGCGTATGGAAGACAACAACAGCAGTTCAGTGAGCTGGTTTCTGGCAGGCGTTGCCGTGGGAGCTGCGGCGGCGCTGTTGTATGCCCCTCAATCCGGACGCGTCACCCGCAAGTACATCGGTCGCGCGACCAAAGACAGCCGTGAAGCAATGGAATCAAGCGGCAAAGAACTGATGGAGCGCGGCAAGGAACTCTACGACCGCGGCAAGCAGATTGCCGACGAAGCCGCCGAACTCTTCGAGCGCGGTAAGAAGCTGGTGCAGGGCTGATTGGCGTCTCTCGAAATTGGTGATTTCAAGGTCACGCTCGTCCGCGCCGGCTCATACTGGTGGGACGGCGGGACCTTCTTTGGTGTGGTGCCAAAGACGCTCTGGTCAAAAACCCAGCCCTGCGACGACCTGAATCTGATCGAGGCCGGCTTTAACTGCTTCGTCGTCGAAGACAGCGTGCACCGGATTCTTATCGAAACGGGCGGCGGCGTTCGTCATGACGAACGCGCGAAAGAGCGGATGCGCACGCCCGATCCCCCGCGCATTCGTGAAGTTGTGGCCGCTCACGGCTTCGCGCCGGAGACCTTCGACCTGGTGATCAACACCCACCTCCACTGGGATCACGCAGGCGGTAACACCGTGGGCGAAGGCGTCAACGTGGAACCGGCATTTCCCAATGCCCGCTATCTGACGCAGCGCGGCGAACTCGAACATGCCCGCGAACAGCACCCGCGAGACGCCGTCAGTTATCGCCCCATCAACTACGAACCGCTGCTGCAGACCGGCCAGATGTATCTGCTGGACGGGGATACCGAAGTGGTGCCCGGCTTCGAACTGATCGTCACCCCCGGTCACAACCGGACTATGATGATTGCGCGGTTGCGGTCCAAAGGGCAAACCTGGTGCCATTTTTCAGACCTGGTCCAGTTTGCCGCCAACGTCACGCCGACGTGGGTCTCGGGTTTCGATCTCTTTCCGCTTGAAGGAATCGACAACAAAACACGCTTGCTGGGTCAGGCTGCGACGGAAGACTGGTGGTGCAGCTTTGGGCATGATCCCGCATGCGCTTTCGCAAAGGTGGAAGTGCCGGAGGGGAAATGGCGAGTGAAGGAACGCATCCGTTAGGGATTCCGGAATTCCGGAACGAACCCTACACAGATTTCGCCCAGGCGGAAAACCTGGTTCGCATGGAAGCGGCGCAGGAACTCGTCCGCACCCGTCTCGGGCGGCAATACGACCTGCTGCTCTGCGGCGAGCGCATCCGGACGGACGAACGAATCACCTCCGTCAACCCGGCGCGCCCGGACGAAGTGGTCGGCATTGTCCAAAAAGCCACCGTGGAACTCGCCGAACGCGCGGTCGAAGAGGCTTTCCGACAGTTTCCCGCCTGGAGCCGAACGCCGGCTTCGGACCGCATCGGCATGGCGCTCCGCCTCGCCGCCCTCATCCGGGAGCGAAAGCTCGAATTCAACGCCTGGCTGGTCTTTGAGGCTGGCAAGACCTGGCCCGAGGCCGAAGCCGAGGTTGCCGAAGCCGTCGACTTCTGCGAATACTACGCCCGTGAAATGGCCCGCCTTGACGGACCGCAACCCGTTGTACAACTTCCCGGCGAGATCGGCGAGATGCGCTACCTCCCGCTCGGCGTCGGCGTGGTGATTCCGCCCTGGAACTTCGCGTTCGCCATCCTTTGCGGCATGACGGTGGCGGCTCTGGTGGCCGGCAACACCGTCATCATCAAGCCCTCCAGCGAAACCCCCGTCATTGCGGCCGTTTTTGCTGAAGCCCTGCTCGAAGCCGGTTTCCCGCCGGAATCATTCTGCTTCCTCACCGGTAGCGGCGCAAAAATTGGCGACGCACTGGTCGCGCATCCAAAGACCCGCTTCATCTCGTTCACAGGCTCCCGCGACGTCGGCCTGCACATCAACGAACTGGCGGCGAAACCTCGGCCCGGTCAGATCTGGATCAAGCGCGTCGTGGCGGAAATGGGCGGAAAGGACGCCATTCTGGTGGATGCGGATTGCGATCTCGATGCCGCCGTGGAAGGGGTCACGCTCTCCGCTTTCGGCTACCAGGGCCAGAAATGCTCCGCCTGTTCCCGCGCCATTGTGCATGCCGACGTTTACGACGCCTTCGTGGCAAAACTGAAGCCCCGCGTCGAAAAAATCCGCGTCGGCGCACCGGACGACCCCGCTCACTACATGGGCCCCGTCATCAGTGCAAGCGCCCGGCGCACCATTCTCTCCTACATCGAGACCGGCCGCGGCGAGGGCCGTCTGCTGACCGGCGGCAATGCCCCTGAATCCGGCGGCTACTTCATCGAACCCACCGTCTTTGTCGACGTGGACCCGAAGGCCCGCATCTTCCAGGAAGAGATCTTTGGCCCCGTGCTCGCGGTCACGAAGGCGAGCGATTTCGAGGAAGCCCTCGCCATGGCGAACGATTCCGTTTACGGCCTGACCGGCGCGATCTATTCGAGGAACCCCGAACACCTGCGCCGCGCCCGTGACGAGTTCTTCGTCGGCAACCTGTATCTGAACCGGAAATGCACCGGAGCCATGGTCGGCGCGCACCCCTTCGGCGGCTTCAACATGTCCGGCACGGACTCCAAGGCGGGCGGCCCGGATTATATGCTGCTCTTCCTGCAGGGAAAATCCATCGCGGAGCGGGTTTAGCGGCAACATGCTAACCTGTGATTACCCCATTTCGAAGGGGACAAAGAAGTTGCAATTACAGGGTCAAACCTGATCGACGCGGCGTGGAGCTTTCGCCTCCACTCCCTGACCGGGACCTTCGGGTCCCGGTTTTTTATTGATTGACCACCATGTCCTTTATCCCCCTGGACAACCCCTTCGGCTTCGGCGCGGTCGACTTCGTCATTCTTGCTGTCGCCACGCTGCTCCTCGGCCTTGCCTTCCTCTGGCGGCGCGCCCGGCATCTCCCCTTCAGCGAAAGAACTTCCGTCTGGATGCTCGTCTTCGCCCTGCTGCCCATCCTGCTCCGCATCGCCCTCAAACCCCATCACCCCATCCCCACGCCGGACCTCTATGACGAATTCGGCCACCTTCTCATGGCCGATACGCTGCGCCACTGGCGTCTCGCCAATCCGCCTCACCCCTTCCACCAGTTCTTCGAGACCTTTTTCGTCCTCCAGCAGCCGACCCACAGCTCCATTTACCCCATCGGCAACGGCCTCATTCTTGCTCTCGGCTGGACTCTTTTTGGAACCCCGTGGGCCGGAATCCTGCTTTCCACCGGCCTCTTCTGTGCCCTCTGCTACTGGATGCTCCGCGCCTGGATCGCTCCACGCCGGGCGCTGCTCGGCGGACTGCTCGCCGTCTTCCAGTTCGGCCCCCTCAACCAGTGGACCAACAACTACTGGGGCGGATCGCTCGCCGCCATCGCCGGCTGCCTGGTCTTCGGTTCCCTGCCCCGCCGCAACGGCTGGCTGTTGGGCCTCGGCATTGCCATCCACATCCTGTGCCGGCCTTACGAAACCATCTTCCTGGTGCTCGCCGCCGCCCTCTACTTCCTGCCCCAACACCGCAGCCTGCCCTGGCGCACCTTCCTGATTGCGGCCGTGATGATTCTTCCGGCTCTCGGCATTACCCTGCTGCAGAATCAACGCGTCACCGGAGAGTGGCTGAAACTCCCCTACAAACTGAGTCAGGAACAATACGGCGTGCCCGCTCCCCTCACTATTCAGGACAGCCTCACGCCCAAAGGCCCGCTCACCCGCGAACAGGAGCTCGATTACCGGATGCAGCGAGGCTTCCACCCGGGCCGCGACACCGTGGCGAGCTACTTCGAGCGTCTAATCTTCCGCATCCGCTACTACCGCTTTTACTTTTACGCGCCCCTCTACCTCGCGCTCCTCGCTTTCCTCGTCAGCATCCGGAATTATCAATGGGCCTGGGTGGCGCTCACGTGCCTGCTGTTCGCACTGGGTGTGAATTTTTTCCCGGCATTCCAGTTCCATTACGTGGCAGCCGTCGTCTGCCTCTTTATCCTGATGAGCGTCAAAGGGCTCGAACGGCTCGAACAATTGCCCCGCGGACCGGAAGCGGCCCGCGCCATTGTCTTGGTGTGCATCGCGCAGTTCGTCTTCTGGTACGGCCTGCACCTCACCGTGGACACGGCGGACTTCGCCCGCCAGCTCAAAACGTTCGACATCTGGGATTCCATCAATCACGAGGGGCCCGGGCGACGGCTTGACGTGGCGCAGGAACTGGAAGCCACGCCCGGCAAACTCCTGGTCTTCGTCCAGTACTGGCCCTCGCACCAGTTCCAAGAGGAGTGGGTTTACAACACCGCCGATATCGACGGTCAGCGCATCGTCTGGGCCCGGGATCTGGGCCCCGCGGAAAACCAGAAGCTCATCGGCTATTACGGCACGCGCAAAGCCCTGCTGCTCGAACCCGACGCACGCCCACCACGCCTGACGGACTATGTCCCCGCGCCACCGGAAACCGCTCCCGCCACTCCGGAACCGGACACCACGAAGCCCACCGGCAAAAAGCCTCTGCTGATTCTCGAACAGGTCCGCTGATTCAGCGTATTTTCAGTCTCATCCTTCATCATGGCCATCATGAAGCGCTTAACGGGATTTGTATTCTGCGCCGCGGCTCTGCTCGCCGCCGACGCCAAACTGAAACTGGCGGACCTGCCCGCGGTCGTCCGGCAGGCTGTCCAGGACAACCTGAAAGGCGGCGAACTCAAGGGTCTGAGCAAGGAAAAAGAAAAAGGCAAGACGTACTACGAAGTCGAGACCATGCTGAACGGCAAGTCGCGCGACATGGTGCTCGATGCCGCCGGCGTGGTGACGGAAGTCGAAGAGGAAATCGAACTCTCCGCCGTGCCGAAAGCCGCCATGGACGCCATCACGATGAAGGCCGCCGGAGCGAAGGTCACCAAAGTGGAATCGCTCACCAAAGCCGGCAAAATCGTGGCTTATGAGGCTGGCACGCTCAAGGGAACAAAGAAGTCCGAAGTGGCGGTTACTCCGGACGGCAAGCCCTTCAAAGACTAAAGCGGAATCAGCAGCGCGCGGCCCGCAAGGGTCGCGACGCGATCCAGACTGTCCGTAAAACGGTCCGCCAGAAACGGGATGGGCTCCGCCTGCCAGAGAATTTCGGCATTCGTCCACGCGATTTCCCGCGTGGCCTCCAGCCCGAAACCGGCCACCATGTCTTCCAGCTTCCCCACGTCCGGAATCGCATCCCCGGGCAGCCGCACCATCAGTTCCCGCTTCGTCTGATCGATCAGCCCGCTTAACAGCGTATTCACCTTGGTGAAGTCCTGATAGATCGCGGACCCGTGCACCGGCTCCACGCCAAATTCCAGGCAGGTCTGTACCACGGCGATCGAGAGATCGTGATCGATGTGCGCATTCATGCCCGCCAGCGCAAACTGCAATCGCGCCAGGCGCGCATCGTGACGGGCATCAAAAAACACCCGCCAGCACTGCGGCGTCTCCGTTCCGGCCAGCGCATCCAGATAAAGCCGGGCAAACAGGACATCGAGACGCGAAATCCACGCCGGATTCTGCCAGGCGTCCGCGCCGACGCTCTCGTCCACCGCCTTCGTCACGCTCAGATAAAGGCCGTTGAACCATTTCAGCCCGTCGGATTCCGGCAGCCCACGGTCAATCGCTTCAAACGCGGAGACCACATCCGGAATCGAATTCACTGGTTGCGCGGCAATTTCCCCGATCATTGGTAGAGTTAGTTTATCCACTTCTCCACAAACACGACAACGACAAACACCACAACCGGGTTTGACGCCGGGGATTTCGATCAGATCATCGAAGCAATTCCCAACCGGCCGGCGGTGTTTCTCCTGTGGCCTCGCGAAGGCAAACCCTATCTGGCGAAGACCAACGTGCTCCGGCGGCGTCTGCTGCGTCTGCTCGGCGCGCGGGACAAGCCCTCCCGGCTGTTGAACCTGCGCGAAACCGCCACACGGATCAGCTACCGGCTCACCGGGTCACGCCTCGAATCGCAGTTCGTACTCTGGGAACTGGCGCGGCTGCACCTGGGTCACGGCTACCGCGAAGAGATCCGGCTGCGCATGCCGCCTTACGTGAAACTGGTGCTCACCAACGCCTTCCCGCGCACCCACGTCACCGCACAACTGGGGCGCGCCGAAGCCGTCTATTTCGGACCGTTCCGCAACCGCTCCACGGCCACCATGTTCGATGCCGAATTCCTCGATCTCTTTCAGCTCCGCCGCTGCCAGGAGGACCTCGAACCCCACGCCGCTCACCCCGGCTGCATGTATGGCGAAATGGGGCGCTGCCTGCGCCCCTGTCAGCAGGCGGTCGGCCTGGAGGAATATCGCGGAGAAGCCCTGCGGGTGGCGGATTTCCTGCGCTCCGGCGGCAAATCACTGCTCGATCCCGCCACCGCCGCCCGCGCTCGCCTGAGCGACGAAATGGACTTCGAAGGCGCGGCCATGCTGCACCAGCGCATCGGCCGCATCGAAGACGTGCTGGGCCTGCGTGACGAAATGGCCCGTGACGTGGAAAACCTGCACGCCATCGCGATCATCCCCTCCGCCACACCTGACGCCGTGGAACTGGGCTGGCTGCGCGCCGGCTGCTGGCAGGGCTTCACCAAACTTGAATTCGCCCCGGCCGACGGCCGCGTGGCCTCACTCGACGCGCGCCTGCGGGAGATCGCTGCCGAAGTGCCGGAAATCCGCGTCACCGGGGCCGAACGCATGGAACAACTCGCCATCCTCTCCCGCTGGTTCTATTCCAGCTGGCGCGATGGGGAAATGCTGCTCGTCGACGACTGGGCGAAGCTGCCCTACCGCAAGCTGGTCAACGCCATCTCGCGCGTTGCAAAGGGACAGGCCACCACTCCCGCAGCAGCGCCACAGACGCCTCATCCGAGCAGTCATTCTTCAGAATCCGGCTCGACTTGAGATCCACAGACGGCGCCGCGCCCACACAGCGGTTCCCCATGCCCGAACCCGAAATTTCATTGCCCTGAATCGTCGCGTTCTGCGTACCGGGTTCAAGATAAATGCCCGAAGTGTCCCGGTGCGCAATGTTCAGCGAGGTCAGGTGATTGCCCGTGATCTTATTGCCGGAGCCGCTCACCACCACCGCGCCCAGCAGAGTTTCCGAACAGGTGTTGCCACGCACTTCGCTGCCGCCCGAATGATCGAGCGTCACACAGGTGGCCCGCGCCTCCACATCCTCAATGGGGAAGCCGACCTGGCGGATCAGATTGTTCTCCACCGTGATGCTTTTCGAGTCAGCCACCCGGATGCCGTCCCTCGCGATAATGGCGAATTCGTTCTCCGCGATATGCCCACGCTCCGTGCCCCGCAACGTCACACCCGTGCCGCGCACGCCGCCGAAACGGCAATGCCGGATCTCGAAATCAGTCGTGTTCTCTTCAAGCGCGAGGCCACCGGCGCCATTGTTTTTTCGGGTGGGGCCAAAGCCGCCGGAATCCGCCACCTCCACCTCATGCAGCTTCACGTTGTGGCTGCCGTTGATCAGCACCGCAAAGGTGCTGATGCGGCTGGCTCTGAGATTGAAAATCTCCAGCCCCGTAATGCCTTCGGCCACAATCCCGTTGCCCGGCAGCGTGCGCGAATACATCGCGCCGGCTGGCGGCAGGGCCATCATACGGCCCACCACATCGCGATTCCCGTCCAGCGCGAGATCGTGAATCCGGATATTCTTCCCGGCGGGCAGGACCAGAAGAGCGCGCCCGCGAAACGTGTCGGACGCTTTCAGTGTCGTGTTCGAGCCCTTGATTTCGAGGTCATGCGCGTCCGGCGGCAGCACGATTTCGCGCGAGATCAAAATCTCTCCGGCCGGCAGCGTCACCGTGCCCGTCTTCGCTTCAAGAGCCTTGCGCAACTGCGTCTCCGGCGTGTCCGCGCCGCACAGTGTCGCCACCGCCAGAGCGAGCAGAATGCCAATCCGCGCCAGCATCCGGCGGCCCAGCGAGACTTCCAGCACATGCCCTCCTTTGGGCAGTTCCGGAACGCGGAAATTTACTTCCCAGCGTTCACAGAGCGGGTCCGTACGGAACGTTTCGATCTCGCTGACCGGCAAAGCATCCACGGTGGCATGGAAGGTGGAAATGTCGTCCACCTCCTCAATCGTCGCCTTCACCAGACCACTCTCAATCGTCTGCGGCGACATCAGATTGATGCCATCACTCAGCGCCGTCAGACGCGGCACGGCGGGCCCTGGCGGAATCACACGCACCGGGCGTTCCGGGCAAAGCAGACGCCCGTCGAACTCCACGCGCACCGGCAGCAACCCCGTCCGGGCCCCTTTCGGGAGAAAGACATTCACCTGCGAATGTCCGTTCTTCCCGCGCGGACCGATGTAGCAAACGGCGCCCGCCACGCCATCGATCAAAACCCGCAGCGAGTTCAGGTCGCAACCCTCCGGCAGGTTCTCCATGGAGAGCGCCGCGCAGGCCATCCGTCCACTGGCGGGCACGGCCTGCTCGCTTGAAAACGCATTCGAAATCGCGCGGATCCGCACGGCCGCGGGCTTCCGCCAGGTGGTCCACATGTACTGCGTTTCCGCGCCTGTGAGCGAGAGCAGCCGGATGTTGTTCTTGCGCGCAAACGCATGCACTTCCTCGCTGCTGATGCGCACGCCTTCCCAGGTGGTGTAGACCTTCGAAGTCTTTGGCAGTCCATTGATATGCAGGCGGGCCACGCCGCCGGGCTTCAGAACCCGCACCGTTTCGCACAGGTAAGAGAAGACCACGTCCCCGCTGGGAATGTGCTGAAAAACCGCATAGGAATAGACGAAATCAAAGTGATTGTCCGGAAACTGCGCCAGATCGCTGCCGGAGGCATGATGCGGAAACGCGTTGGGAATGTTGCGCAGCTTCTCCTTCGCCTTCGTAATCATTTCGTCAGAAACATCAATGCCGTGGATCTCGCCAAAATGCCGGCTCAGGGGACGCAGCAGACGCCCCGGCCCGCAGCCGATCTCGAGAGCGCGACGTTCCCGCGGGGGTACTGCCGGATCCAGCCGTTTCAGCTCCGCTTCGAGTTCACGCACCAGATCCGCGGCGGTCGAGAAAAACTCCTCGTCATCCTGATCGCGGCGACCGAAGGCCACGAAGTAATGCGCATCTTCGCGGGCGCGTTCGTTCCACTCCGCCCGCATCTGTTCGTGAACTTCGGGCTCCGTCATTTGCCTGATTTTGGTTCGGCGGGCTTCACTTCTTCGGCGGGTTTCGGAGCGGCTGGTTTCACGTCGCCCACCCAGTAATCATCGCCCTGCACAAACACCGTCGCGGCAATGGTGTCGCCGTTGTGCAGCTTCGCAAACTCGTTCTTGTCCCGCAGACCGTACTCCATCGTCATGGCATGCATGAACCCGGGAATATCCTCATGCTTGATGGTCGCCACCTGATTTTGAGGGTCCAGCTGGGTGACCACGCCACGCATGGGATATTGTTTGATTGGCTCCGGGGGCTTGCCCGCGCAGGCCAGCAGGAGGAGAGCGGAGAGAAAGAGGAGTACGGTTTTCATGAGAGAATCCGGCCTTTTCATCTTCCCATGTCATGCGGTGGCGTGTATTCATCCTGTGGCTCCTGTTTCTGGTGCGTGGAAGTTTTTACTGCGCCATGCTGCCGCTGTGGGAAGGCTGGGACGAATATGCGCACTTCGCCTGGCTGCAGCACTGGATCGACCATGGCACGCTGCCGGGCTTTCACGATCCTGTCTCGCGCGAGATTGACGAGTCGATGCGCCTCGCGCCTCTGGCCGGGGAACTGCGTTGGATCGGGCCGCCGTATCAAACCCACTCGCAGTGGTGGAAACTGCCCGCCGCCGAACGCACCGAACGTATGCGCCGACTCGCGAACCTGCCGCCCGCCTTCGCTCACCAGCCGGCGGAACACCCGTTCGATTTCTACGAGGCCCAGCAGCCTCCGCTTTACTACTGGGGCCTCTCCGTGCCGCTGCGGCTTTTGCGGCAGTGGCCGCTCGAAGCGCGCGTGAAAGCGGTGCGCCGGCTCAGCATGGCATTGGCGTCACTGGCGATTCCGCTCACCTGGCTGGCAGCGCGCTTTATCCTGACGGACGATGCACTGGCGCTGCTCTGTGCCGCGCTCCTGGCGGTCGCGCCGGGCTTCGTGATCGACGTGTCGCGGGTCGCCAATGACTCGCTTGCGATTCCCCTCGTCGCCGCGCTCTTCCTGCTTCTGGTGCGACCGGGAAAAGGCCTTCTCGCACCCGGCATCACGCTCGGAGCGGCACTGCTCGCCAAAGCCTATCTGCTGGCGCTGATTCCCGGCCTGGCCCTGCTGTGGTGGCGGCAGAAGCGGCGGCTCGCCCTCACGGTTTTGATCGCCTTCCTGATCGCCGGCTGGTGGTACGTCCGGAACCTGATGCTCGGCTATTCACTGAGCGGCTGGATGCTGCGCGCCGATGCCGCGCAGGTTCTAAAAGCAGCGGCGTTCCGGATCAACTGGTTCAGCGCCGCGCATGTGATCGCGAAGTCATTTCTCTGGTTTGGCGGGTGGAGCTTTCTCACCATGAAGTCGTGGATTTACGTCACGTTTGAACTCGCGGCTCTGCTCGCGGTTGCACTGGCTTTCCGGCGGCGGAACCTGCGGATTCCCGCCGTTCTCACAGGAACCTACCTGCTCGCGATGGCGTGGGGCGTGGCGGTTTACGCGGTTGCCCAGAACGTTCCGAACCTTCCGGGCTGGTACCTCTGGCCCATGGGCAGCATGATCAGCGTGATCCTTGTGGCGGGCCTGCGCCGTTATGCCGTCGGCCTGGTGGCGGCCCTCGCCGCACTCGATTTGTACGGCGCGGCGGCATTGCAGACGCCGTTCTACGCGGGTCTGGTGGAACGCAACAAAGCCGCCGCCGGGCAGTTCTTCACCGCTTTGTCGAGGCTTGGCATTCCGCTGCCGCTGGCGCTCGCGTGGGTCGCCGCCACGCTCGCCATTGTTGCAATCGCCGTCATGACAGACTACAGTTTGGAGAAACCGCATGGCCCTCAGCGCTGAAGACTTCCGCCAACATTTCGATATGCTTTCTGACGACGCCCTGCTCGCCACCAAACGCGCCGACCTGGTGCCGCTCGCGCAGACCGTCTATGACGAAGAACTCACCGCGCGCGGCCTGAACATCGACGACGAGGTCTCGGGCGAAGTCGTAATAGAAGCAACCGGCCCGAAGGAAGGCGATGAACCGGCGCCGGAAGACATTGTCTCCGTCGGCGAGTTTACGGTGATCGAAGAGGCTCGGATCGCCCTCGGCCTGCTCCAGAGCGCGGAAATCCCTTCCGGCCTCGCGAACGACAAAATGTCTCTCGGCGTGCTGCACCTGATGGTGCCGGCCAGCTACGTGGATGCGGCGCTCGAAGTGCTGGGCATGGAGATTTCTGAAGAGGAACTCGCCGCCCAGGCCGAAGCCGCCGAATTTCGGGAACCCGGCTTTACTGACGATTAGCTCTGCCAGGTGGTCCGGGCAATGGCCAGCACGCGCCCGTCGCCTGCCGTGAGCCGGTGCCGGAAGCCTTCGTCCGTCTGTTCCGATGCGGAGATGACCGCTTCCCCCAACAGGCCTTCATTCAGAAACTGAATATCGAGCGAGGTCAGCACTGCGTTCCGACGCGTTTCGACCGGCAGCGTCTCCACCACCCATTCGATGTAGCGGATGTTGTTGGCATGGCCGTTCTCATCAAGGTCACCCCAGCGGATCTTAAACTCCTCGCCCACCGTCACGGAAGCGGGCGCGGTCAGCGTGGTCGAATCCACCGCTTCTGCGCCCACACGCTCCGGATGACGAATCGCCAGCACCGATTCCGGCAAACGCACCAGACGCCGCGTCTTCAGGTCGAGCAGCAGCCACAACGATGCACCCTCGGCGATCACGCCGCCAGCCGCATCGAACATGCGGAAATCGCGATACGCACGGACGCCGCCGGTGCGGTCCGATGCCCACGTTTCCACGCGGATCTCATCACCCAGCCGCGGCGCGCTGAAGACCTGAACGGCAAGACGGGTCAGTACCCACATGCGGTCCGCCTCACGCACCTGGCTGATCGACAGGCCGAGCGTCGCAGTCTGGCTGTTGGCCGCCTCTTCCATGAAGCGGCAAATGGCGGGCACGGACGCGCGGCCTCCCGGTTCGGCGTCGAAAAAACGAACCCGAAAAGACTCGCGGAAGAGAAGACTCACTCTGTTATTTTCCACGGCCCAGAAAGCGCTGTGAGGCCTCGCGGAAATCCGGGTGCGCCATCAACTCCGCCCGAACCTCGCGGCCCAATCGCCCGGCCTCATCCCAGCTCTGGTTCCGGATCTTCCGAACATACTCCAGACCGGCGCCGAGCGCGTTGGCGCTGTAACCGGAAAGCATGGTGGCAATTTCCAGGGCGCGGGCATGCGGGTCCGGCGCGATTTCCGTCACCAGCCCGTACTGCAGAGCTTCCCCGGCGGCGATGAGGCGACCCGTGAGACTCAGTTCCGTGGCGCGGCGTTCGCCCATCGCCAGCGCGCAGGCGCGGAAAACGAGCACGGGCCAAAGACCGATGCGAATTTCCGTGAGGCCGAACTGTGCATCCGGCGACGCGACAACAATGTGCGCATTCGCGACCAGCCCCGTACCGCCCGCCAGTGTAGTACCGTGGACCGCCGCAATCAGCGGCTTGCGCAGGCGCATGATGGTGGTAAAGAGTTGCTCGTGAACACCGGCGAGCGGGTCCGAATCGTTTTCGAGCGCCTCCCGCAGATCCATGCCCGCGCAGAAGGAGGGACCGTTTCCGCGCAGCAGAATCGCACCGACGCCAGGGTCGGCATCGGCCGCATCCAGCGAGTCCACCAGCGCCTTCGAAAGAGCGGCGTTGAGGGCGTTGCGCTTCCCGGGCCGGTTCAGCGATAGTTGCAGGACGCGCCCGGTATGAAGCTCCTCAATCAACCTCAATCTCCATACCGAGCAGTGATGCTCCATAGGTCTTGCCCTGCGCATCCACGCGTAACGAGACCGTGCCGCCGCCGCCCAGCGCTTCGTGCAGCAGCAGGTTGATTGCGCCCAGGTTGGGCAGTTCGAAGCGTTCCACGTTGCCCTTGACCAGATCCCCGAAGTAGGCCCTGACGCGTTCCGGCGTCACCTCGCGAACAATGATCGGGTAGTGTTCGGGCAGACGCGCGATCACTCCGATGTTGGAGGTATCGCCCTTGTCACCCGAGCGCGTATGCGCGATGGCGCCGAGCGGTTTCTTCATGAGATCACCTCCACACGGGTCTCGATTTCCTCGCGCGGAATCAGCGCAGACCAGTAGGCCACAATCTCGCGAACCGGTGGACGACCCTCGCCGAAGCCGGTCGCGCCGGGCGGGCCGTTGAGCACCAGCGGAATCAGTTCGCGCGTAAAGCGATCCACCATCTTTCGGTCCTGGCCGCGCACCCCGATGCGCAACTGCACCTCCGGAGGATCGGGATTCGGTGGCGCGGCCTGGCCATTGCATGCGTTCACGCCGAAGAACTCGGTGTAGATTTCTTCGAAGCGAAGACCCAGCGTTTCAAGGCGCTGCCGCACAATGCGGTCCGCGGCGCGGGCTTTCGGCAAGGCCAGCGGCCAGCTGTAAACCAGCGTCCCGATGGACTTCCAGCCGTTGGTGTAGCTGATCGACAGCTTCAGCGTGGGCGGGCGCGGGCCGCCTTTGATACCGCTCACGCGAACGCGGTTGGGGCCGGTGTCTTCGAGTTGAATGGTGGTGAAATCGGCCGTGCAGTCGGGCGTGAGATAGCGTTTCGGGTCGCCCAGTTCGTAGAGCAACTGTTCCTTCACGGTATCGGAATGGACGCGCCCGCCGGCGGCTTCATGCTTCGTCACCGTGAACGTGCCGTCGGGTTCGGCCTCGATGATGGGATAGCCGATATTGGCCATATCCGGAATGTTTTCCCAGTCCACCTGACAGTTGCCGCCGGTGACCTGCGCGCCGCATTCCACGATATGCCCGGCTATGGTTCCCGCGGCGAGTTTGTCCCAGTCATCGGGCTTCCAGCCGAACCGATGCACCATGGGCGCAAGAGTGAGGGCGGTATCGGTGGAGCGGCCCGCGATCACCACATCCGCGCCGGAATCGAGCGCTTCCGCCAGCGGGAAGGCGCCGATATAAGCGTTCGCCGAGAGGATCTTCGGGCGGATGGAAGTGATGGGCTCCCGGGTATCCATGTCCCGCATTTCATAGCCTTTTTCGAGGAAGGAATCCAGGCGATCAAACACATCGTCGCCATGCACCACCGCCACTTTCAGCCCCGGCGCGGCCTTCAGCACGGCGCGCGCGCAGGCTGCCGGATTGACGCCCCCGGCGTTGGCGATCACTTTGATGTTCTTCTCTTTGAGGCGCGCTGCCAAACGCCCGATGAGCGGCGGAAAGTCCCGGGCGTAGCCGAGGCTGGGGTCTTCCTGGCGCTGTTTCTGCAGGATGGACATGGTGACTTCGGCGAGGTAGTCGAGGACGAGGAAGTCGATGGGGCCTTCATCGACCAGTCGAACGGGGGCTTCGAGCCAGTCGCCCCAGAAGCCCTGGCCATTGGCGATGCGGATCATGAGAGAGTCTCCAGTGCCAGCGCGACGCCGCGCGGGCGGTTGAGTGCGGTTTCAAGAGCGAGCGTGAGGATTTCGCGCGTCTCTTTGGGGTCGATAAGCGCGTCGCAGTGGCCGCGCGCGGCGGCGTACTTCGCGTCCAGCCAGCGTTCGTAGTCCTCACGGGTCTGCCGCATGGAAGCCTGCAGTTCATCCGGTACCGGCTGGGCGGACTTCTTCAGCTTTTCCAGTTCCACCGAGTAGAGAGCCTGCACAGCGGATTCCCCTTCCATCACGCCGATGCGGGCAGTGGGCCAGCTGAACGTGAAATTCGGATCAAAGCCCTGGCCCGCCATCGCATAGTAACCCGCGCCGCTTGCGTGGTTGATGGTGAGCACGATGCGCGGCACGGTGGCGCAGGACATGGCTTCCACCATTTCGGCTCCGGCGCGGATGATGCCCTCGCTTTCCGCCTGCTGCCCGACCATGAAACCGGAAACGTCCTGCAGATAAAGGATGGGCGTGCCTTCGCGCTCCGCGAGTTCCACGAAATAGGCGACTTTGCGGGCGGTTTCGGTGTAAATGATGCCGCCGATGCGGGGCTTCAGGAAGCCGCGGCGGTTGGCAATCACGGCCACCGGATGCCCGCTGAGCCGGGCGTTGGCGCAGAGCATTTCCGGCGCAAATTCGGGCTGGAATTCGGAGAAATGACCGGCGTCGACCAGGCGCGCGAGAATCGCTTCCATGTCATAGGGCTGGCGATGATCGGCAGGCAGCACCGAGTAAAAGCCTTCCGAAGAAAGGCGGGGTTCTTCGGCGGGCGGACGCGGCGGCGGTTCCGGCATCTGGCGGAAGCGGGCGCGGATCATTTCCAGACAGACTTCGTCATTCTTCGCGACATAGTGGGCCACGCCGCTGACGGCGTTGTGGAGGTGCGCGCCACCGAGCGATTCCTGGTCGATGGACTGTCCGGTTGCGCCCTTCACCAGGTTCGGGCCCCCAAGACCCATGAAGCTTGAGTTCTCCACCATGAGAATCACGTCGCTGAGGGCAGGCAGGTAAGCGCCACCCGCGATGCAGGGGCCCATGACAGCGGCGATCTGCGGGATGCGCAGTTTGCGGCGCATCAGTGAGTTGTAGTAAAAAATGCGGCCCGCGCCATACTGGCCCGGAAAAATGCCGTCCTGACAGGGGAGATTGACGCCGGCCGAATCCACCAGATAAACGATGGGGACGCGGTTGCGCATGGCGATTTCCTGTGCGCGCAGAATCTTGGTGATGGTCTCCGGCCACCACGCGCCGGCCTTCACGGTGGCATCATTGGCGACGATGACGGCGGGACGGCCTTCAATGCGCCCGATGCCGGTGACGACGCCGGCGGCGGGCGCCTGGCCATCGTACTTGTCGTGAGCAATCAGCAGTCCGATTTCGAGGAAGCGCGCACCGGGGTCGAGAAGTCTTTGGATGCGCTCGCGGGCGGTGAGCTTGCCGGCTTTGTGCTGCTTTTCGATCCGCTGCGCGCCGCCGCCCTCACGCAGTCTGGCTTCGAGACGCCGGAGAGTTTCCACCAGGTGGCGCATGTGAGCCATGCGCGCCTGTTCCGCCGCCGCGTTCTGATCTTCAGGCATCCGGCTTTAGTTTACAGCGGAGCGGTTTCATTTATAACAGGCAGGTATGGAACAATAACCGAGTCTCATGTCGTGGTGGCGTTTCGGGAAAACAGTTCAATCGGCGGAGGAATTCGAACGGCGGAGGCTGGCGAGATTCCGCGAATTCGTCGCATTTGTGGAAGATTCATCGCCCTGGTATGAACGGGTGATGGCGGAGCGCGGGCTCGACGCGGAAACATGCAGGCCCGAGGACTTCCCGGTGCTCTCTCAGGAAGACGTTGCCGCGCAACCGGGCGCTTTGGTGGAAGCCGCTCCGCCCGGGGGACCGCTGGTGCGGGAAGCCACGCCGGAGCTGGTGCGTGAGTTGAATGACCGGCAGCCCGGGGCGATCCGGGGGCGGGCTTCCGTGCTGGCGAGGCTGGCGGCGATGCAGCTGGATGGAGACTTGTGGATCCGCCCGCAATCGATCATCAGCAGCGGCGAGCCGCTGTCGCGAGTGCAGCGGCTACTGATCGAGGGGGCGTTCGGCGAGTGCCTGCGGGACATGTACTGGTCACGGGAGCACGGCTGCATGGGGGTTCGGGAACCGGGCAGCGGCGAGATGGGGCTCAACGAGACCGATCTGATTTTCGAGCGGCGGGAGGATCACACTCTGGTAACCAACCTGCGGAACCGGGAGACACCGATGATCCGCTATCGCATGAACGATGTACTGCAGCCCGGGTATGTGGCGCGGGCGGAGGATGCGCCGCGATTCCTGAACCGGTGGGGCGAGGAAGACCGATTGCCAGCCGCGGCGGTGCTGGAGGTGGACGTCCCGCACATCCGCGAATATCAACTGCGGTTACTGAACCGGACGCAGTTTGACCTTCTGGTGGTGATGGACCCGGGTGCTTCGCGCGGGAATCGCCGGGGCGCGGTGGAAGCGCTGCGCGTCCATTTCGGCGAAGCGCTGCGCGCACGGGAGATGGGCAATGTCTGTTTCGAGGTGGTGGAGACGGACGAGATCGTTTCCGGCTCGCCGAAGTATGCGTTCGTGATTTAGGGTTGGGGACACTTCCCGCCGGGGCAGCGGTTATTTTCTTCGCAGACGTATTCGAAGATGCCCATCTTTTCCCACTCGGGTTTAGCCTTGATTTCGAACTCCTGGCTCCAGGGGGCGGTGAAGATTTTCGGGTCGTCGATGGTGAGTTTGTACGTCAGCGTGGTGGCGTCTTTGCGGCTGATGCGCTCAGTGGTTTTGAGGGCATCGCTGTGCATCCGGTATTCCTTCGGGTTGGTGTAGAAGTAATCGTCGAGGGACCAGCGTTTGAAGTTGGTGGTTTCGATGACGAGGGTCTCGCCTTCCCAGTGGCCGACGGGGTCGCCGTAGAACATGGGTTCGAGGCCTTCGCGATGGGGTCGGCCATCGAGGGGGATGAGGCGTGTCATCCCCTGAAACTCATGCGCCATGACGAGAAAGTCTTTGTTTTGAACAAAGCGCATGGCGTTGGCGGAAAGGATGCCGGAGGGGAAGCCGGCGGGGAGACAGAAGTCGCGCGGTTCATCGTGGCGCATGTCGCCGGTGCGGGGTTCGAGAAAAGCCTCGCCGCCGGGCTTCAGGGGCGCGAAGTTTTTCGGATCGAAGACGGTGGCGGAGCCTTTGCCTTTGATGCCGTTCGGGGCCTTGGGCCATTCGTAGATGCCGCTGAAATCGGGCTTCGGCGTCTGGGCGCAGAGGAGCGGGGCAAAAACGAAAACGAAAAAGCGAACCCAATTCACTTTTTGGACTCCTTCGCTTCGACCGGAATTTTGTCTTCGGCGGCGGCGGTGAAGACGCTGCGGCCATCGGAAAAGGTCACTTTGCCACCGGAACTGTTGTTGGAGCCATCGCGGGCGCGGTAGCCTTCCACTTTGATGACCATGCCTGGCCTAATAACGTCGCGGGTGACACCGCGGCGCATCAACTGGCCGGGCGCGCCGCCGGAGAAGCCCCAGTTGGAGACTTTGCCGGACTCATCTTTGACGTCGACGTAGAACCAGACGTGGGGGTTCTGCCATTCCACTTTGGTGACGGTTCCGGTCAGTTTTACCGGTTTGGATTCGTCAAATTCCGCCACAAAGGAGTGGTGAGCGAACGCGGGAAGGGACAGAAGAGCCAGAACGAGCAGGAAATGCAGGGTCTTCATGGGAGTGGACCTTTTCGCACGATGATATCATCGCGCGGCAGACTGGTTTGGCTTTAAACGTGCCCAATTGATTGGTGACGGAAAGAACAACTTCATGAAAAAATTCATCCTTGCTTTAACGCTGCTGGGCGCCGGAACGGTATTCGGCGCCGATATTTCGATTGGGATCCGGATTGGTCCGCCACCCGGACCGCGCATCATCCGGGTTCGCCCCGTCGCGCCAGGCCCCGGATTCTTCTGGGTGGAAGGTTACTGGTATCCGGTGGAGAACCGTTACCGCTGGCATGACGGATACTGGACGCGCCCGCCGTACGAAGGCGCTGTCTGGGTGGGACCTCGTCACGATGGGGAGCGGTTCTTTGAGGGCTACTGGAGCGGGGAAAGGGGTCGGTTTGAGCATGACCACCGCTGGGACAAGGAACGGGACCGGCGCGATCATGACCGCCGGGATCGGGATCGTTAAATAGCACCGGAACAGGGCTGGAAGCGAAGTTCAAAGCAGGCTCCTTCGCCGGGCCGGGCATTGAGAACGATGCTTCCGCCCTGTTTTTGCATCAAGTCACGTACGATGGCGAGGCCCAGGCCGCTGCCGCCGGGCCCTTTGGTGGAGAACCAGGGTTCGAAGATACAGTCGCTCCAGGACGGATGGATGCCGGGGCCGGAATCCTGCACGGAAACGACACCACCTGAAGCCGCATCGCCGGAGAGCCGGATTGACAGCGTGCCGGATTCCGGCGTCTCGGACTCCGACATGGCGTCGCAGGAGTTGCGGACGAGATTGAGCAGGATTCGCGTCAGGTAGGCGGGATCCGCGAGGACGAGTCTGGGTTCGGCAGGCAAATCAAGATCGAGCAGGATATCTTCCGGCAGCCGCAGGTTGAGGGCGAAGTCCGAAACGAACGCCGTCAGATCAACAGCCCGATTGTCTGGCGACAACCGGCTATGGCGGCAGAGCGTCAGCAGGTTACGGGCAAGTGAAGCACATCTTTTGGTGGCAACCCGGGCCGCATCCACATTCCGCAGGGACAGATGGTTGAGAATGAGGGTGAGTTCGTTGTTGATGTCATGCGCGATGCCGGCGGCGGTGGAATTCAGATCTTCCATATTGGGCGCTCCCGTTTTCAGACTCCGCCCCGCGCGTCTGGCGCAGGACCAACCGAGGCAGGTAAGTTATTGATTTATGGGACGAAATATTTTCGTTTTCGCTGTGATCTCCACGATGACCCTTCTGGCCGAATCCCCTTCCCTTCCCCGACTGCGGCAGATGACCGGGCGTTTTGCCCCGGTGGAACTGCGGGCTGACATCAGCCATCTTTCGCCCGGCGACCGCGCGGCGCTGCAGAAGCTGGTGGAAGCTTCAAGGATTGTGGACCGGATCTTTCTGCGCCAGCTATGGACCGGAAATCCGGCTCTGGGGGGGCGGCTGAAGCTGGACGAGTCACCGCTCGGGAAGGCGCGCCTGGATTACTTTCTGCTGAACAAGGGGCCCTGGTCTGAACTCGATGGGCACGAAGCCTTTGTGGACGGCGTTCCGGCGAAGAAGCCGCTGGGAGCGGGTTTCTACCCCGCGGACATGACGCGGGAAGAGTTTGAAAAGTGGGTGAAGGGGCTGACGCCGGAAGCGAAGGCGGAGGCGGAGGGCTTCTTCACGGTGATTGGGCGGGATGCGAAAGGCGGATTGCGGGCCGAGAGATATGCCGACGCATACAAGTTCGAACTGCAGGCCTGCGCGCGATTGCTGCGGGATGCGGCAAAGCTGACCGACAACGGGAGCCTGAAGCGCTTTCTGGAGGCCCGGGCGGCGGCGTTTCTGACGAATGATTATTACCAGAGCGACATGGCATGGATGGATCTGGATGCGCCGATTGATGTCACGATCGGGCCGTATGAGACCTATAACGATGAGTTGTTCGGATATAAGGCGGCGTTCGAGGCTTACATCAACATCCGGGACGACAAAGAGACGGCAAAGTTGCGGTTCTTTGGCGACCATATGCAGGAGATTGAGAACAGCCTGCCGATTGAGGCGAAGTACCGGAATCCCCGCATTGGCGGGCTCTCGCCCATCCGCGTGGTCAACCAGGTGATTGCGGGCGGCGATGGCGACCACGGGGTGAAAACGGCAGCCTACAACCTGCCGAATGACGAGCGTGTGGTGCACGAAAAGGGCAGCAAGCGGGTGATGCTGCGGAACGTGCAGGAGGCGAAATTCGCGAGCAACCTGGTACCGATTTCGAAGAGCGTACTGGCTTCGAATGCGCTGGAATCGCTGAGCTTCGACTCGTTTTTCACGCACATTCTGGCGCATGAGATGAGCCACGGAATCGGGCCGCATCAGATTACGGTGAATGGGCGGGCGACCACGCCGCGGCAGGAACTGAAGGACGTCTACAGCACGATTGAGGAAGCGAAGGCGGATGTGCTGGGGCTTTTCATGCTGCAGCACTTTTACGACAAGGGCTATCTGAAACCGGAGGAGAAGAAGCTCTACACGACTTACCTCGCGTCAGCATTCCGCACGCTGCGTTTCGGACTGAATGAGGCCCATGGCAAGGGCATGGCGATCCAGTTCAATTACCTGGTGGACAAGGGCGCATTTGTGCATCACGGGAATCTTTGGGAAGTGGATTACACGAAGATGCGCGGGGCGGTGCGGGACCTGGCGCATGACCTGCTGACGATTGAGGCAACGGGCGATCTGGCGGGCGCGAAGAAACTGATCGACACGCTGGCGAACATCCGGCCCGAGGCTGCGGCGACAATCGGGCATGTGGGTGATGTACCGGTGGACATCCGGCCCACCTTCGTGACAGCGGACGCCGTGGCGCCGGTGCGGGAGTAGGGGCCAAAGTGGGACTGAGGAACGATTCCCGAAAGGCGCGACTGGCGGCGGCCATTGGCGCCGCGTTGCTGGCGCTGGCGGTGCGGGAGGCGACGGCGCCACTGGTGGGGACACAATCGCGCTGGCTGTGCTTCGTGCTTGGCGTGGTGCTGAGCGCGTGGTACGGAGGCTGGAAGCCCGGAGCGGTGACGACGGCACTCCTGTTGCCAGTGGGGATCTACCTCAATTACGGACCCGGCGAAGCGACGGTGACGGGCTCGCCGACTCTGGCTACGATTCTCTTTTTGCTGACGGCGACGGCAATCTGCGCGGCGATGCAGCGGCTCCGAACCGAGCAGTTCAAATCGGCCGCGGCCGGGGCGCGCCTGCACGAAGTGCTGGAGAGCACGCAGGATGCGATTCTTTCGATTGACGCGGAATTTCATTGCCTCTATGCCAATAAGCGGGCCGGGCAGATTGTGCGCAAGGAACCGGCGCTGCTGTTCGGCAAGAGCCTGCGGACGGTATTTCCGGAAACGCCATCGGTGATTATTTACCGGGAGCTGAACCGCGCGGTGCGGGAGCGCACGCCGGTTCACTTTGAGGACCGCGTGGAGTTGTCGAGGCGCTGGTACGAGTTTGAGGCCTACCCCGCGCCACGAGGGCTGAACGTTTTCATCCGCGACATCACCGAAAAGAAGGGCGCGGAGGAACAGCGCGCCCTGGTGGCGAGAGCGCTGGAGGAAGAGCACATGCTGCTCGAATCGGTGCTGCGGGAGATGCCGGTCGGCGTGGTGATCACGGACGCGGAGTTGCGCGTGCAACTGGTGAATCCGGCGGCGGAAAGACTTTTCGGCGCCCAGATCAGAAGGGGGGAAGACCTTGCCTCCCGCCGGTCCGGAAAGCTGCACACGCTGGAGGGAATACCACTTGACGCGGGAAACTGGCCGATGCGCCGCACGCTGCACACGGGCGAACGCGTGACGAGCCAGGAGCTGGAGTATACGCGGCCGGACGGAGAAACCGTCACGATGATTGTGAATGCGCTGCCGCTGACGACGCCGGATAACCGGATCCGGGGCGCGATCGGGACTTATCTGGATGTGACTTCGATCCGGAAGATGCAGAAGGCTCTGACCGCAAGCGAAACACGGCTGCGACGGCTGTTCGATTCTCCGATTATCGGACTCATTTCCGGAGATGAGGAGCGGATTACAGAGGCGAACGACGCGTACCTTTCCATGCTGGGCTACACGCGGGAGGAACTGGCGGAGATTCCATGGGAGCGGATCACGCCGCCGGGTTATACCGAAATCGATGCGAGGGCACAGAAGCAACTGGTGGAGCGGGGCTTCTGCGATCCGGTGGAAAAGGAACTGATCGCGAAGGATGGCAGAAGGGTGCAGGTGCTGAGCGGCTCGGCTTCCTATGACAAAGACCACTGGTCGCCGTGGATCTCCTGGGTGCTGGATATTTCGGACCGGCGCAAGCTGGAGAACCGACTGCGGGAAGCGGGAAAGCTGGAGAGCATCGGGCTGCTGGCGGGGGGCATTGCGCACGATTTCAACAATATTCTGACGAGTATTCTGGGAAACACGTCGCTGGCATTTGAAGCTGTGCCCGCGGGCCATGAAGCGCGGGAACTTTTGCAGTATGCGATCCGGGCCACGGAAAGAGCGGCGGACCTGACGCGGCAGTTACTGGCCTATGCGGGCAAGGGGCAGTTTGTCGTTCGGCCGGTGGACGTTTCGGAACTGACCGGAGAGATTGCGCAGCTGATCCGTTCGTCGATTCCGCGAAATGTGGAACTGGAGTTGCGCCTTGACCCGGCGCTGCCGCATGTGGACGCCGATGCGACGCAACTGCAGCAACTGGTGATGAATCTGGTAATCAACGGCGCGGAGGCAGCCGGTGAGAAGCCCGGAAGAGTGGTGGTGAGGACGGAAGTCCGGGAGGTGACGGCGGAGTGGCTGGCGGGTTGTAATCCGGAACTGGATCTGTCGCCGGGCGAGTATGTATCGCTGGTGGTGGAGGATGATGGCTGCGGCATGGACAGTGAGACGGTGAAGCGGATTTTCGATCCGTTCTTCACCACCAAGTTCACGGGCCGCGGGCTGGGGCTGGCTGCCGCTAACGGCATTGTCCGGGCGCACAAAGGCGCGATTCTGGTGAACAGCGCCCCCGAACGCGGGAGCGTTTTTCAGGTGCTGTTGCCGCCATCGAGCGGAATGCCGGACGAGCCTGTTGCGGCATTCCGGGATCACGAGGGCCTGCAGGGCGAGGGCACGGTGATGGTGGTGGATGATGAAAGCATCGTGCGGGATGTGGCGAAGGCCACGCTGGAGCGCTACGGCTACACGGTGCTGACGGCGTCGAACGGCCAGGAGGCGCTGGATATTTTCCGGGGGCTGAGCCACAGCATCGACCTGGTGATTCTGGATATGACGATGCCGAGGATGGGCGGCGAACAGGCGATGGAAAGTCTGCTGACGATGAGTTCGCGGGTACGGATTCTGCTTTCGAGCGGCTTCGATCAGGATGAGCGGTTACAGAGGGCGAACCGGCTGGGACCGCGCGGGTTCATCCGGAAGCCCTACACCTCGGCGGCACTGGCGGCCAAGGTGCGTGACGTGATGCTGGCGTAGGCGTTATTCGCCGGGCTTCGAGAGAGTTTTGACGAGTTCGAAGAGGAAGGTCTGGCCTTCGTGGAAAGACCGCACGAGCATGCGTTCATCGCGCCCGTGGGAGCGGTTGTCATTGCGGTCGTTGAAGAAGCCCTGCACACCGTAGGTGGGAATGCCGGCGGCGCGGAGGGAGCGGCCATCGGTGGCTCCGGTGCTCATGAAGGGGAGGACGGAGACGCCGGGCCACATGGAATCGGTGACGCGGTTCATGGCGCGAAGAACATCCTGCCGGAGGGGCGAGGCGGGGGAGTTGGCCTGCATTTCGTCGATCTTCACGCTGACCTGGTCATCGGCAATCAGGTTCTTCAGAGTCGTGAGAACGTATTCGGGGGAATCTTCCGGCTGCACGCGGCAGTTGACGTTGGCGGCGGCGAGTTGGGGCAGCGCATTGCGGGCGTGGCCTCCTTCGAGCTGGGTGGCGACGCAGGTGGTGCGGAGCATGGAATTCCACTGCGGGGACCGGGCGGCGATGCGCTGCATGGCGGCGGGGTCGGCCTGAGCGGCTTTGGCGAGGTCCTCAGCCAGGGCGCCTTTTTCGAGTTTCGCCATCTCTGAGAAATACGCCCGGGTGACTTCGGTGGTTTTCAGGGGGAAGTTGAACTGGCCGAGGCGGGCGAGCGCACCGGCGAGGTGGTAGATGGCGTTGTCGGGAACCGGCTGTGAGCTGTGACCGCCTTTGTTGCGGACTTCGAGGCGGAGATCGACGTACCATTTCTCGGCGGCCTGAATGTCGTTGGAGATTCGCTTGCCATCGAGCAGTTCACCTTTGCCGCCTTCGTTGAGGGCGAATTCGGCATCGATGATGTCTTTGTGATTTTTGATGAGCCAGTCGACGCCGTTATAGGGTCCGCCGCCTTCTTCGTCGGCAGTGAGGGCGACGATGATGTCGCGGTCTGGCTGGAAGCCTTCGCGTTTGTAGCGGATGAGGTTGGCGATCCAGACGGCGGCCTGGGCTTTGTCGTCCGCCGTGCCGCGGCCATAGAAGTACCCGTCCTTTTCGATGAAGGTGAAGGGGTCCATGGACCAGTCCTCGCGTTTGGCTTCGACGACGTCGGTATGGGCGAGCAGGAGGAGCGGGCGCCGTTTGCCGGTGCCGTGGTAGCGCACGACGAGGTTGAATTTGGTGGGGATCGCGCCGCCCAGGAAAATATCGGCAGCGGGAAAGCCGGCGGCCCTGAGGCGGGCGGCGGCGGCTTCGGCCACCGGCGTGGTGGAGCCGGTGGTGAAGCCGGAGCGGATCTCGACGAACTGCTGGTAGATTTCGCGGGCGAGACGCTGGTCGGCTTCGGGCGGGAGGGTGGCGGCCGGCAGGGCGGCGGCGAGAGTCAGCAGGAGGGCGGCGAATCGCGGCATGAATTATTTTGGCACGGCGGGATTTTGACACGGCGGGATTTTCACACCTCGTTTTTTGCACATGTTCGTAAACAAGGGGCTATGGCGAGGCTGATGGTTAGTATCATGACGGACGGGTGAAGCCAAAATTTCTGTTGTTCCGGATCTCGATCTTTTTCGGCCTTGCGCTGGGGCTGCTGCTGCTGGTGCAGACGGTTCGCACGTATCAGTACGTGTCAGAAAACCTGGTGCGACAGGAAGCACAGCGGGAAGCGGACCGGCGAATGCAGTCGATCGGGCGGGCGGCGCGGCTGACGGGGTCGCGATCGCGGGAGAGCCTGACGCCGGTGCTGCACGAACTGGTGCATGAGGCGCCGACGCGGATCGCGTGGATCCGCATCCTCAGCATGGAAGGCAAGGTACTGGCGGAGAGTGAAGCGGTGAAGGGGGCTCCGGCGTACAAGAGCGGCGAACTGGGCAAGATGATGGCGGACCGGGACCGGAAGCCGCGGGAACTGAAGACGGACAGCGGGACGGTGCTGGTGGTGGTGAATCCAATGCGGTTCGGGCCACCCACGTTTAGCCGGGGTCCGGACGATCCGGCGGCGCGAATCGCGCAGATGCCGGCGCCACCGCCGCTGAACGGCGAGACCAATGCGCCGCAGGAACCGGCTGCGCCTCCGGCGGATGCGGAAGGCAGAGGCCGGGGCGGGCGGGGGCGCAACGGCGGGGGACGCGGGGCCGGGGAGATGGCGGAAATCGCGCTGTATTTCGACGGTGTTTCGGCGAACTTTCTGCCGTTGCGGGAAAACCTGATTGTGGGCTGCTCGGCGGCGTTTGCGCTGATGGCGGCGGTGATTGTGATCGGACTGCGGTTCCGTCACTACATGCGCGGCAAGCATATCGAAGAAGAACTGTCGCTGGCGCGGCGGGTGCAGGTGGATCTGTTCCCCTCGGAGAGTTCCATATCGAGCCATCTGGAGTTCGCGGCAAAATGCGTCCCGGCCTATCAGGTGGGCGGCGATCTCTACGATGTCTTTGAGACCGATGACGGGCAGGTGGGTCTGGTGCTGGGTGACGTCTCCGGCAAGGGTTTGCCGGCGGCGCTGCTGATGGGCGTGGTGCAGGGCGCTGTGCGGGCGAGCCACATGACGGGCGCGGCCATTAATCATGAACAGGCGGCGGAACGGCTGAATCATCTGCTGTGCGTGAAGACGGCGCGGGAGCGTTTTGTCAGTCTGTTCTGGTGCTATTTCGATCAGCAGGCGTCCGTGCTGCGGTATGTGAACGCGGGGCATCTGCCCCCGCTGCTGGTGCGGCGGAGGGACGGCGCGCAGGAGGTGGACCGGCTGGATTCCGGCGGTCCCGTGCTGGGGCTTTTGCCGGGCATGCGGTATACGCAGGCGGAGGCGAAGGTCCAGCCGGGTGATCTGCTGGTGGTGTTTTCGGACGGCATTCTGGAGGCCGCGAACTCGAAGGACGAGGAGTTTGGGGAAGAGGGAGTGCTGGCGTCTGTGCAGAAGCACTGGGACCTGAGTCCGGCTGACCTTTGCGCAGCGATTCTGGAGGACGTGAAGACGTTTCTGGGGAAGGAATTGCCGCAGGACGATCAGACACTGCTGGTGGTCCGGCTGGCTGCGCCGGGCAAGGACCGTGAAAGCAGCGAGGAAGCGGCTGTGGCTGTGCGGGCATGACCGTACGTCCGGTACTGGTTTTCGACGGCAAGTGCGGGTTTTGCCGGATGTGGACGGAGTTCTGGCAGAGCCTGACGGGGGACCGGGTGGAGTATGTCCCGTTCCAGTCGGCTGCGGAGCGGTTCCCGGATGTGCCGGAAGAGGAGTTCCGGGGGGCTGTGCAATACATCACGCCCACCTTGCGTCTGCAGGGCGCGGAGGCGGTGGCAAAGCTGCTGGCGGACGTACCGGGTTATGGGTGGATGGACAGCCTTTACCGCGCCGCGCCGGGGTTCGCAATTCTGGCGGATGCGCTGTATGGCTTTGTAGCGAAGCACCGGAACCTGGCGCACCGGGTGACAAAGGCGTTGTGGGGCGAGCGGGTGGTGCGGCCGCTGTATCACGAGGCGTCCGCCATCTTCAGCAAGGCGCTTTCCTTCATTTACCTGATCGCGTTTGCGTCTTTTGGGATGCAGTTGCGGGGTCTGGTGGGGGCGCAGGGGATTCTGCCGGCGGCGACGTATTTCCGGTTTGCGATTGCGCAACTGGGCAGCGCGGCGTACTGGCGGGTGCCGTCGCTTTTCTGGTGGAGCCACAGTGACTTCGCGATGCTGTCGATCGCGTGGGGTGGCGTGGCGCTGGCGGCGATTTCGATACTGGCCAAACCACACAGCGGATGGCAGAAGCTGATTTTCGGCATCCTGTTTGTTTATTACCTGTCGATTGTTTCGGCAGGGCAGATTTTCATGGGGTATCAGTGGGATCTGTTGCTGCTGGAGGCGGGGTTTCTGGCGATTTTTCTGCGCCCGGCGCGACCGCGGGTATGGCTGCCGCAGTGGTTGCTGTTCCGGCTGCTGTTCGAATCCGGGCTGGTGAAACTGCTGAGCGGGGACCCCTCCTGGCGCGGGTTGACGGCGCTGACCGCGCACTATGAAACGCAGCCGTTGCCGACCGCGCTGGCATGGGTGGCGCAGCAGTTGCCGGGGTGGTTCCAGCGGTTCTCAACGGGCGCGGTGCTGGCGATCGAACTGGTGTTGCCGTTCCTGATTTTCGGTCCGCGAAAGTTGAAGCAGATTGCGGCGTTCGGGGTTTTGGGGCTGCAAATGCTGATTTTTGCGACCGGGAATTACACGTTTTTCAATCTGCTGACGATGGCGCTGTGTTTGTTCCTGTTCGACGACGCGTTTTTTGCGGGCTTGCGGAAGAAAGCGTATCGGGCGGGAACGCCGGGACGGGCGAATCTGATGGTTTCCGGCGTGCTGATCACGGTGGTGATGGCGCTTTCGTTCATTGGAATCGGCGGGATGTTCGGGGTGTCGACGCCGCAGCTGACGGAGGTGGCGGAGACGGTCGCGCCGTTCGGAATCGTGAATCAGTACGGGCTTTTCGCGGTGATGACGACGAAGCGACCGGAGGTGGAAGTGGAGGGGTCTCTGGACGGGGAGCACTGGCTGCCGTATACGTTCCGGTATAAGGCGGGTCCGCTCAACCGGTTACCGGGCTGGGTTGCGCCGTTTCAGCCAAGGCTGGACTGGCAGATGTGGTTTGCGGCATTGGGGTCGTTCCGCCAGAATCCGTGGTTCGTGCGGTTTATGATCTCGCTGCTGGAGGGGTCGAAACCGGTGCTGGCTCTGCTGGAGCGGGACCCGTTCGGGGGCAGGCCGCCGGCGAAGGTGCGGGCGCTGGTTTACGAGTATCATTTCACGGGTTTTGGCGAATGGCGGAAGACGGGCAACTGGTGGAAACGGGAGTTGAAGGGGACGTATTTTCCGCCCGTGGGGCTGAAGAGCGGGGGAACCGGCGGAGCGGGACGGTAATCGCCGTATGCTAGGAGAAGATGGCCATCCATGAACTGGCGGGAAAGCCTGCCCCGCACGACAAACTGATTGATGTTGCCCGGCTGGAACGGGAGTATTTCGAGAGACAGCCGGATCTGAACGATCCGCATCAGATGGTCAGCTTCGGCACCAGCGGACATCGCGGAACGCCGGGGAAGAACACCTTCACGGAAGCGCATATTCTGGCGATTACGCAGGCGATCTGCGAGTACCGTCTGAGCCAGGGCATAACCGGTCCGATTTACATGGGCAAGGACACGCATGCGCTGTCCGGAGCGGCGCAGCGGACGGCGCTGGAGGTGCTGGCGGCGAACGGGGTGGTGACGATGATTCAGGCGGGCGACGGGTTTACGCCGACGCCGGTGATCTCGCGCGCGATCCTCGTCCACAACCGGGAAAAAGAGGGCGGGACGGCGGACGGGATTGTGATTACGCCGTCGCACAATCCGCCTGAGGATGGCGGGTTTAAGTACAATCCTCCGGATGGCGGACCGGCCGATACGGGCGTGACGGGCGCGATCCAGAAGCGGGCGAATGAACTGCTGACGGCGGGAAACCGGGATGTAAAGCGGCTGCCCTATGACGAGGCGCTGGCGGCGGCGACGACGCGGCAGATCGACTACGTGACGCCGTATGTAAACGACCTCGAAAACGTGATCGATATGGAGGCGATTCGCCGGTCCGGATTACGGATTGGCGTGGATCCGCTGGGTGGGGCGTCGCTGGCGTACTGGGTACCGATTGCGGAGCGGTACGGGCTGAATATCCGGGTGGTGAATCCGGGGACGGATCCGCAGTTTGGATTCATGACGCTCGATCACGACGGGAAGATCCGGATGGATTGTTCGAGCCCGTATGCAATGGCGGGGCTGGTGAAGCTGAAGGACGATTTCGGGATTGCGTGGGGCAACGATCCGGATGCGGACCGGCACGGGATTGTGACGCCATCATCGGGCCTGCTGAATCCGAATCATTACCTGGCGGTGGCGATCCGGTATCTGCTGCAGCACCGGCCGGAATGGCCGGCCAGCGCAGTGGTGGGCAAGACGCTGGTGAGCAGCAGCCTGATCGACAAAGTGGTGGCCGATCTGGGGCGCACGCTGTGGGAAGTGCCGGTGGGCTTCAAGTGGTTTGCGCCGGGGCTGTTTGACGGCACGTGCTGTTTTGGCGGCGAGGAGAGCGCGGGGGCGAGTTTCCTGCGGCGCGACGGGACGGTGTGGTCGACCGATAAGGACGGTCTGATTCTGGGGATGCTGGCGGCGGAGATTACGGCGGTGACGGGGAAAGACCCGGGGCTGCATTACCGGGAATTGACGGAGCAGTTCGGGACTTCGTATTACACGCGCATCGATGCGCCGGCGTCACCGGAACAGAAGGCTGCATTTAAGAAGCTGACGCCTGCTTCGGTGACGGCGGGAACGCTGGCCGGGGATGCGATTACGGCGCGGCTGACGCATGCGCCGGGGAACGGGGCGGAGATCGGCGGGCTGAAGGTGACGACGGGGAACGGGTGG
>CAIUOG010000078.1 GCA_903900705.1 uncultured Acidobacteriia bacterium | reverse complement strand
GCCTCCGCGCTGCTGCTCTTCGGCGGCGCGCTGCAATCCGCCGTCCTGAACCTGCTCGAAATCGACCCCATCCTGAATCCGCTCGCCGGCTGGTGGAAACTGCTCTCACAAATCATGCGCTACGTGGTCGCATTCTGTGCCACGGCAAGCCTCACCGCCCTGATCTACTATTACGGACCCTTCCGCAAACAGCGCTGGGGTGCGATCTTGCCGGGGGCGCTTCTGGCCACCATCCTGTGGATGCTCGCCACCCTCGGCTTTGGCTGGTATGTCCGCAATATTACGAACTACAACCTGCTCTATGGCAGCGTCGGCACCAGCATCGCGTTGCTTTCCTGGATGTATATTCTGGCGCTGATCGCCCTGATTGGCTGCGAATTCAATGCCGAAGCGGAACGCATGATTACGGCGTTGCAATCCCGGGAATAAACCGCGCCAGGAACCCGCGGATGGTCGAATAGGCCGCCAGGCGCTCCTCCGGCGGGAAGCCGCCGTGTTTGCCGCCCGGGATCGGAATCAGCACGTTCGGCGCGCCCACCTTATTGAGAGCCTCCCGCAACCGTACCGCCTGGCTGTACGGGACGGTGGGATCGGCCTCGCCATGAACCGTGACGATAGGTGGCAGGTCCGCCCGAACCCACGTCACCGGTGAAACCCGCCGCGCCATCTCCGCCGGGTTGCCGGACTTCGCCACCCAGTCCACCGCATAACTCCGTTTGTTCGGCCCCTCCAGCAACTCGGTCAGGTTCGTAATCCCGTACCAGTTCAGAATGGCCGCCACCTTCGGCATCGGCTCTTTGCCGTCCGGATTACAGGGTTTGTCGAGCCCCGCCGTACCCGGCGTCATCCCCGTCATCAGCGCCAGATGCCCACCCGACGAATCGCCCATCACCACAATCCGCGCGGCGTCAATCCGGTATTCCCCCGCATGCTTCACCACCCAGCGCAGCGCGCAGAGACAATCCTCCACCGCGCCCGGAGCCGCCGCCACGCCGCCCAGCCGGTACTCCACGTTCACCACATTCCAGCCCATCTGGAGCCATGCCAGCGTGTACATCAGGCCGTCTTCCTTGTGCCCCGAAGACCAGCCGCCGCCGTGGATATACATCAGTGTCGGTGCCGGAGCACCTGGTCCCCGCTGGCGGAAGACGTCGAGTCGACTCTCATGGCCGTTCACCGTCAGATACGTCAGATTCGACTGTGCCTGAATGCGGGAAGGCGCGGTAATCGCCCATTCCGCGGCGGGGCTCAGCTGGGCGTTGCCAATCGCCGCAACGGCCACGACGAACAAACAGATTCGGAGGAACATTCCGCTCCAGCCTACACCCGCTACTTCAGAATCCTGTAGAGATTGCTGTAATCGTCCGTCCACATGCGCAACCCCGGAATCGGCGGAATCTCCTTCGCCACACTCAGTTCGGGCGTCTCAAAGAATCCAGACCGGTTCGTCACCAGCACCCAGTCGGATTCCGTGGGTTCCACCTCGTAACTCACCCCCGTCTCCAGGCTCACAATCTTCGCCCGTTTCCCGAATTCCGCCGCAGCCAGCGCCACCACCGGCGCCAGCGTCAGATACCGGTTCGTCGCATGAATCGCCAGCACGCCATCCGGCTTCAGACGCTTCCAGTAAAGCGCGTGCGCCTCACGCGTGAGCAAATGCGCCGGAATCGCGTCGCCCGAAAACGCGTCCACAACCAGCACATCAAACTTCGGGCCGGCTTCACGCTCCAGAGTCAGTCGCGCATCGCCCAGCACAACGTCATGGGTCCCGGGGCTATCCTTCAGAAAAGTGAACTGCGTCTCCGCAATCTGCTTCACCAGCGGATTAATTTCATAAACGCGGTAGGTATCCATGGCCCGCGCGTACGCCGTCAGTGTCCCCGCGCCCAGCCCGATAATGCCCACACGCAGCGGACCTGATCGCCGAAGCGAAGTCAGCATCCGGCCCACGCCCGATTGCTCCACGAAATACGTCGTCGGCATGTGACGGTTCTGCGGCCAGAGGAACTGCTCGCCGTGATCGATGGTGCCGTGCCGGAAGATGCGGGTCGGCCCCATTCTGCTGGTGGTCTGCTGATCGAACACCGCCAGCGCGCCGTAGAAATTCCGCTGCAGGACCCGCGTCTGCGAGATCGAATCCCACGTGCCCCGCACCAGAAACGCCGCTGTTCCCAGCGTCAGCCCGGCCGCGGTCACCAGCAGCAAAGTCCCGCCGTCCGCCGCGGCGCGCGCCCGCCACACCAGGTAAGCGGCCATCGCGCCCGTAAGAGCCAGCAGCGGCGCGGCGTCGGGCAGTCGGCCCGCTCCGAAATACCGCCACGCTGAATAACCCACCATCAGCGCCACCAGCGTCAGCAGGATCGGCCTGTCATAAGGCGCATCGAGCGCAAACGGCCCGCCACGCTCCTCACCCGTCCGGCGCTCCAGCCAAAGCACCCAAAGCAGCAGGGACGCCGTCAGAATCAGGACCACGGGCAAATCGTACAAGGCATTGAACAGGTAGGGCGCGGCAAACCCGATCAGCAATCCACCGGCAGCACCTCCCACCGAAACCATCAGGTAAAAGGAAGTCAGATACCCCGCCGCGGGCCTGCGCCGCGCCAGTTCCCCGTGGCACACCATGAAGAGGACAAACAGCGCCACGCAGTAGAAAGCCACCGACAGTTTCAGGTCTTCAATGGCGTCGGTCCCGGTGATACAGTAGGCCACCCCCGGTAGCGCGACGGCGGCCAGCAAGCCAAAGAATCCCCGTCGGTACCAGCGCTCGCTGTCAAAACACAAAATGAAACTCAGCAGGTAGAGGCTCAGCGGCAGTACCCACAGGAACGGAATCGCGGAGACATTCTGCGTCAGGTGATTCGTCACCGCCAGCAACAGCGCGGACGCCGCTGCCGCCAGCCCCGCCCAAAGCAGTTGATCCCCGATCAATGGGGCCGGCCCCGCAACCAGCGCAACCACGGCCACACCCACCTGTGCCTGCCGCGCGCGGAAAGCCAACACCATGCAGATCACCGCGAACAGACCGTACCCGATCGACCACATCCACGCCTGCTGCCGGTTCGTCAGATTCGGTTCCACCAGCACCGGATAGGCCAGCAGTCCCGCCATCGATCCCAGGTTGGACAACGCGAAAAACCGATACGGCATCACCCCGCCATTCGATCGCGAATACCAGGTCTGCAGCAGCGGGCTCGTCGACGACAACAGGAAATACGGCAGTCCGACCGTGGCGGTCAGCAACCCCAGAATTCCCAGCAGCGGATCGGAAGCCCCTGCAGGCTTCCACCAGACCGAAGGCAGAATCGGCAGCGAGAGAAAGCTCACCACCAGCAGCCCCGCATGAATCACCGCCTGCCGCGAACCCCTTTGCCCGTTCAGCCAGTGCGCATAGCCGTACCCTCCCAGCAGCGCCATCTGAAAGAACAGCATGCAACTGGTCCACACCGCGGCGCTGCCGCCAAACCACGGCAGAATCAGCTTCGCGATGAGCGGCTGCACCTGAAACAGCAGGAACGCGCTCAACAGGATGGTTGCGCCGAAAAAGACGGCGGGGACGCGGGGCGGCTGGCTCTCCGTACGCTCGCTCCCCTACCGCAGAATCTTATACAGATTGCTGTAGTCGTCGGTCCACATCCGCAGCCCCGGAATCGGCTTGATGTCATGCGCCACTTTGAGTTCCGGGTTATCGAAGAAGCCGGGCCGGCTCGTCACCAGCACCCAGTCGGAATCCGTCTCTTCAGTCCCGAACCGGTCGTCCGATTCGAAGTTCACCATCTTCGCCGTCTTCCCGAATTCACCGGCTGCGAGGGCCACCACCGGGCCCAGCGTCAGATAACGGTTCGAGACGTGCACCGCCAGCACGCCATCCGGCTTCAGATGCCGCCAGTAAAGCCGGTATGCCTCGCGCGTCAGCAAATGCACCGGAATCGCATCGCCGGAAAACGCATCCACCGCCAGCACGTCGAACTTCTGGTCCGGCTCGGCTTCCATCGTCAGTCGCGCGTCACCCAGCACCACATCATGCTTGCCCATGCAGTCCCGCAGGAATGTGAACTGCGTCTGCGCGATCTTCAGCACCAGCGGATTGATGTCGTACACATGATAGGTGTCAATCGGCCGCGCATATGTGGTCAGCGTCCCCGCGCCCAGCCCGATCACGCCCACCTTCAGCGGGCCGCTCATATCCAGCGTCTGAATCGTCAGGCCAATGCCCGACTTCTTCGCGTAATACGTCGTCGGAAAGCGCGAATTCTGCGGCCAGAG
>CAIUOG010000077.1 GCA_903900705.1 uncultured Acidobacteriia bacterium | reverse complement strand
CGAAGGCAAGACCAATGTCATTCAGCACAAAGGAGTTGCGACGCGACTGGCAAAGCTGGGCGGCGCCGTCGCGGTGCAGAATCAGATTCAGATTTCCGACGAAGCCAAGGCGAAGGCCGCGGCGCGACTGGCGCAGTACCGTACGGGCGCCGCGGGGCCTCCCGTACGGGCGAAGGTTGTGGCCGCCAAACAGTAGGGCAGTAATATGAAGCGATGAAGCTTCTGCTTTCTTTCGCTCTTGCTGCCCTGGCCGCATTCGGACAGGCCTCGCCCCGTCCGGCGCCGGAATTCACTTTCCAGATGCCGGATGGCACGAAGAAACTCCTGAGCGCTTACAAGGGCAAGGTGGTGATTGTCGCCTTCATGCAGACGGGTTGCCCGCATTGCCAGCATTTCGCGCAGCAACTGAGCCTGTACCAACAGGAATATGGCCCGAAAGGCGTGCAGGTGATCGGCGCGGTGTTTGATAACGGCGCAAAAGCGGGCTATCAGAAGTTTAAGGACTCCTATGTAAAGGGGTTTCCGCTCGGCATTTCCGACGAAAACACGGTCATGGGCTGGCTGAAACAGCCGATGGATCAGGGTTATTTCGTCCCGATTGTGGCTTTCGTCAACAAGCGCGGGCAGATTGTCAGCCAGCATGCGGGTGACGACATTCTGTTTCAGGACCCCGACGCAAACATCCGGCATATACTGGACCGGCTGCTGAAATAGGGCGAAAACGCATCCCCGGCGCAAACAGAATCGAAACTATTGAGTCCGGTCCGCGTCTCGATTGTTATACTCTCAAAATAAGGACGGTCCTACGCGGCATGGCAATCAATCGCCGGTCTTTCATCTTTACCCCACTTCTGGTTTTGGCCTGCGCGCTGGTCGGCGGCGTTTATGGACCCAAAGTTCAGGTAGCCTCCGCAGCTTCGTCTGACGATGACGTCAAAACGAGCATGCAGACCTTCACGAAGGTCTACTCAACCGTCGAACAGAATTTCGCCGATGCGGTCAGCGCGGATAAAGCGATTTACAAAGGTGCGATCCCGGGCATGCTCCGCACGCTGGACCCGCACTCCAACTTCTTTGATCCAAAGGACTTCGAAGGTCTCCGCGAAGACCAGCGCGGCCATTACTATGGCGTCGGCATGCAGGTGCAGGGCCGCAACGGGAAGACGATTGTCATCGCCCCGTTCGTGGGTTCACCCGCCTACAAAGCCGGTCTCCGCCCAGGCGACATCATCATCGAAGTGAATGACAAGGCCACCGAAGGCCTCGACTCCACCAAAGTCGCCGACCTGCTGAAGGGACCGAAAGGTACCGCCGTACAGATCAAGGTTTCCCGCGAAGGCGTGGAAAAGCCGGTGATCTTCGACATCATCCGCGACGAAATCAGCCGGAAAAGCGTGCCCGAGATCTTCGCCCTGAAGCCCGGCATCGGCTACATCCGTATCGAACAGTTCAATGAGACGACCGGCCGGGAATTCGAAGACGGCATGAAGGCTCTCGACGAAGACAACCTGAAGGGTCTGGTGCTGGATCTTCGCAGCAACCCCGGTGGACTTCTGACGGAAGCCGTTGCCGTGGTGGATCATCTGATTCCCAAAGGTGAAGTCATCGTTTCTCACAAGGGCCGCAGTTCCGCGGAACGCGTTTATCAGGCGCGGACCGGCAACCATGGCCGGGCTTACCCGATCGTGGTGATCGTCAACCGTAACTCCGCGAGCGCCGCTGAAATCGTTTCCGGCGCGCTGCAGGATCATGATCGCGCCTGGGTGTTGGGAGACAACACCTTCGGCAAGGGTCTGGTGCAGACGGTTTACCCGCTGATTGAAAACACCGGCCTGACTCTGACCACGGCAAAGTACTACACACCGAGCGGCCGGCTGATCCAGCGCGATTACAGCAACGTTTCGTTCTTCGATTACTACTACCGAAACAACACCGCGACGCGGAACCCGGCGGACGTGAAGATGACCGATGGCGGCCGTACCGTGTACGGCGGCGGCGGCATCTCCCCCGACGAAAAGTTTACCCCGGAAAAGCTCACGCCTTTCGAGATCGAACTGCTCTCGAAGTTCGCGTTCTCCGATTACACCAAGCACTTTTTCGCAGTCCACAAGGAAAAGCTGCCGCTGGGCTGGACGATGACCACCAAAGACATCGATCAGTTCCACGAATGGCTGCTCGAAAAGAAGGTCACGTTTACCGAAGCGGACTTCACCCGGGACTATGACAAGGTCCGCCGCCGTTTGCAGGCTGAAATCTACAAAACGGCCTTCAGCGTTGATGAAGCCGCGAAATATGAAGTGATGACCGACCCGGAGGTGGAAGCCGCGGTTTCCGCCATGCCGAAGGCGCAGGCACTTCTTTCGAGCGCGCGTAAAATCATCGTGGAGAGGATGAAAAAGTAGTTTCTCCCGCTCAGATCGCAGTACTTGACACGGGCGGTCAGTACTGTCACCTCATCGCTCGAAAAATCAGGGAACTGGGCGTCTCCTCGGAAGTCTTTCCGAGCGAGACTCCCCTCGAAAAGTTGCGGCATGCCCGGGGCATCATTATCTCGGGCGGTCCCAGCAGCGTTTACGACCATTCCAGTCCCACAGTAGAAAAAGCCGTCCTGACGGCGGGTATTCCCGTGCTCGGCATTTGCTACGGCCAGCAGCTGATTGCGCATCTGCTGGGCGGTGACGTGCGTCCCGGCGACAAGGGCGAATTTGGTCTCGCACTGCTCGACCTCGCGGACGGAGATTCCGAGCTGCTGCGCGGCGTAACCGATCATCAGCAGGTCTGGATGTCTCACCGCGACAAGGTGGCTGCGCCGCCGCCGGGCTTCCGGATCATCGCGACCACGTCCACCTGCGATACCGGCGCGATTGAAGATACGGCAAGAAAGCTCTATGCCGTGCAGTTTCACCCGGAAGTGGTTCACACCACCGAGGGCATGAAGATCCTCGGCAATTTCCTGTTCGATATCTGCCAGTGCGCAAAGGACTGGAACGCCGGACAGCGGATTTCCCTCATTGAAGACCTGATCCGCGAACGCGCGGGCGACCGGAATGTTTTCTTCTTCGTCTCCGGCGGCGTGGATTCCACTGTCGCGTTCATGCTGTGCCTGGACGCGCTCGGTTCCGAGCGGGTCCGCGGCGTTTATGTGGATACCGGTCTGATGCGCGACGGCGAGACCCAATTTGTCCGCGAGACATTCGCGGGCTTCGGCCTGATTCGCATTGAAAACTGCGAGGAGGAATTCCTCACGGCGCTTGAAGGCGTGCGCGAACCGGAGCTGAAGCGCCACATCATCGGCGAGCAGTTCGTGAAGGTGCAGGAACGCATCATCGAGCAGGTTGGCCTGCTGAGCGGTCGCTGGATTCTGGGCCAGGGCACCATCTACCCGGACACGATTGAATCCGGTGGAACGGCCAAAGCCGCGACCATCAAGACGCACCACAACCGCGTGCCGGGCATTCAGAAACTGATAGACTCCGGCCACATTGTGGAGCCGCTCGCGGACTTCTATAAAGACGAAGTCCGGACCATCGGGCGCGAACTGGGCCTCGCGCCCGCGCTGCTCGACCGGCATCCCTTCCCCGGACCAGGCCTCGCCATCCGATGCCTGTGCGCGGAAGCCGATCAACCAGTTACAAGAATCCCCGATGGCTACCTGGTACCCGTGCGATCCGTCGGCGTGCAGGGCGATTCCAGAAGTTATGCGCCGGTGCTCGCGATCGACGCGTTCCCGTCCGAGGCGTCCCGTCTGCAGGACGAAGCGACGGAGCTTGTGAACCGCAGCCTGGGCGTCAACCGCGTGATCGCGCGAGTCGCATCGCGGGAACCACTCGAACGGCAGCATGTTTTCCCGACCACGCTGACCCACGGCAGGCTGGAACTGCTGCGCGAGGCGGACGCGATTGTGCGCGAGATGTCGCACGAATCAGGCTTCGACAAGGATGTCTGGCAGTTCCCCGTGATTCTGATTCCCGTTGGTGTGGGCGAATCCAGAGATTCCATTGTGCTGCGGCCGATTCAGTCCGTGGACGGCATGACGGCGGATTCCGTGACCATGCCGGATGACCTGCTGCACGCCATGGCCGCGCGGTTGATGGCCATCCCGGAGATCGCGGCGGTCTACTACGACCTCACCCACAAGCCTCCGGGCACCATCGAGTGGGAGTAGCGCCTCAGGCTTTGGCTTCCGCGTTGGCGCGGTTATAAAGAGCCCTCATGTACGCGAAGCCGTAGGCCTGTTCCGCGTACCGACCGCCGGTTAAACCCGGTGAGTGATCCAGAATCACGATGCCGTCGAAATTCACGTCGCGCAGTGCCTTCATTATCTTGTACATGTCGTAGTACCCGTTATCCATGAAGGTTTCCACAAAATGGGGCAGCGGGGCGCTCACGTTGCGGAAGTGGATCTTCCAGATCTTGTCCGCACCGAAATAGCGAATCATCTCTTCCGGGTCTTTCCCGGTAAGAGCCTTGCCGCCCTCGAGCCAGGTCCCGCAGCACAGGCAGATGCCCACATTGGGACTGCCGGCGATCTGCATGGCCTTGCGGTAGCCATCAAAATTACTGAAGATGCAGCGCGGCACGCCTGCCAGCACGGGGACCGGCGGATCGTCCGGATGAATCCCGATGCGCACACCCACCTCTTCGGCGACCGGAGCCACCTGCCTGATGAAGTAGGTGTAGTTCTCCCAGATCTCTTCCTGAGTGAAAACCCGCCCGTGGGAGAGCGGCTCGCGGAATTCCTTGCCGTCCCAGATACCGACCTTGTTCGGGCTGTTCAGATCGAACTCCCGCGCGGAAGTCCCGCGAATCTCCGTGCGCCCGCTGTTCCAGATGCCATTGCCCATATGGGCATAGGTGGTGTAGTAAATCCCGGCCGCGCCCAGGTTCCGCAGGTATTGTTTGTACTCCTCGATCTTCTTGTCGCGCCCCGGCAGATTCAGCGTCACCTCGGGCATGTTGTGGACGCTGGTATTGCCGATGTTCCACACAGTGATACCTGCATCGGCGTAGGTCTTTTTGATCTGCTTAAACCCATCGGCAGTGCGGAGATCCGGCGTGGAACCCACACTGACGTAACCGCAGCCCATCTGACGCCAGAACTTCAGTTCCTCGTCCGTCGGTTTGGCCGATGCCTGGCCGCAGAGTTTAATGCCAGGCTGGCTGTTGTGAACCGTGGCCCGGGACTTTTCTTCTGAAGCCAGAAATGCGGCGGCGCCGCCCAGCGCCAGCTTTGCGAAATCTCTGCGGTGTGTGTTCATCTTTCACCCTTTCCGGATCACCCTTTCAAAGCCGCTCGCCGGGCGCGGCGAATCGAAGCGAAATCAAATACTACATCTTCGATTGGCGTGCCGCGAACCTCAATCCGCCGCAGATCGCGCGTACCCAGGCCGACGTCTTCGGCCAGGCGCAGCGTGCTGTCACATTGCTCAAACGGCAACGTGCCGCGGTCCGCCAGGGGATCGAAGCCCATGGCGGCCATGCAAACCGCGTCAATATTGACGCAGTTCGTACCGGCCACCAGGATGCCGGGCCGCACCCCAGTGAGCGGCTCACGAATCCAGGGGCCCTCGCCGCCGGTCATGGTGCGGATACCCTCCACCACGGCCAGATCAATGGGTCGCGCCGAGACGAGATCGACAATCGTGCGCGGCACGCGCCAGGTGTCTTCGCGGGGCGAGTCCGGATGCAGTTCGCCGGGCGCGCTTTTGGAGGGCTGCCGGTTTCCGGCGTGAACGATGGTGCGGCCGCCTTTCGGCAGCACCGAGGGTTCGTCAATTCCGGCGCCTGTGCCGTAAATCGTCGCCGGCGTAATGCCGAAGCAGTTCTTCATGGAGAGCGTAATGCCGGCCGTGGCATGCTCCTTCATCTTGGCCAGGCTGACAAAAACGTCACAATCGGCGTAGGAATGGTTCAGGTCGAAGGCTGGAAACATCAGGCCACCGTAGGGCACCGTCAGCCGGGAATACTTTTTCGAATTGCCAAGGAAGTTGGTATTTTCGAACTCAACGCCGGGCGCGGAATTCAGAATGTCGAGCGGCTCCCAGTTGGCCTGCAGGATGTACTCTTCAACCGAATCGGCGGTGGCCCACGGGCTTTCGAGCAGACGGATGCGGCGCGCACCGGCGCGGGACATGAGGTAGCAGACCGCTCCGATCACGCGGGGGTGCGTGTAATGGGTGTCCTCACAGGGCAGATAGCCGACGCGGTACGACGGCGCGCCGGTCAGGTTGATCTTCATCGCCACGGTCTTACCTTTGACCAGACGCCCCAGGCCGCCCAGCTGATCGAACATTCGATCCAGCGTGGGCACCAGTTCCGGGCCGTAGTCGGCACACTTCGCAACGGCGACCGGCGTGGCGGGCGCGGGGCCGGCCGCGCGAACGGCGGCGGGCGTGGCAAACCACGCAGCCGAGGCCGCCGCGGTCTTCAGCAGGTGGCGTCGCGAGTATTTCTGACAGGGGTACATATAAAGATCAGGCCTCCAGTTCCAGTGCAATATAGCCGGCGGTGCCCGGCAGGTGAATCTCCAGACCGTCCTGCCGCGGCACGGTTTTGACGGGGCGCGCGGCAGGCTGTTCCACGGTGGAAAGCGTCGCGGTTTTCCACGGGCCGGCGACGCGCACGGCGGTATCCCCGCCGGGGTCACGCCCCGAATAGAACACCGTCTGCACAAGGGCTTTTATCCGGCCGGGGGCCGTCGCATAGGTCGCGCTCAGCGGGCCGCCATTCCAGAAGCGCAGCAGGTCATGCCGGTGGCTGATCAGGATTCCGGTGTCCGACGCAAAGAGGTAGGGGTCGCCGAGGGGGGTCCGCGAAATCGCGACCGAGCCTTTACCGAGTGTGGCCAGCCGGAAGCGGGGATGGGTGGTGGCGGAGGGCCTGGCATTGCGGATCTCGCCCCATTCGGGCCCGGCGATCAGCATGCCGCCCTCCGCGACGAAATTCAGCACGTCCCGCCGGAGCGACCCCGAGGGTGAGGCTGGATCGGGATCGATCACGGCCTTCAGACCGGCGAGGGATGCGGGGGTGAACTTCTGCTTCAGAACAACACGGAACTGCTGGCCCGCGCGGGCGATCAGATGCATCACGTCAAGCGGCCTCGCACCGGCGAAATCGGAGAGAACTCCGGGGACAGCCTCGGGCTGGTAGCGATTCCAGTCCCGTTTCGTTGCGAAGAAAGCGGCAGTATCCGAGACGGTCTTCCACGTCTGCAGAGCCTGTGGGATGCGGGCAAGCAGACCCGAGGCCAGCGCCGGCGGCAGCGCGATGACCCATTGCCCGCCCGCGACGGCCGCGTCACCGGCGGCCGCAACCAGAGGCTCCGCCCGCAGCGAATTCTCCCGCGGCGTGGCGCGAACCCAGATGGCGGTGCCGGCGGGTTGGCGCGCCTGGGCCAGACGAATCGGGGCAAGGTTCGAATCCACCCAGGGTTCCCCGGTGGGGCCGGTGCTGACAACATCTTTAGCCCCGAAACGGGAAGTGAGGCGAATGCCGGGCCAGACGCCCTCCACGATGGAGACGCCGGGGGGCGCCTCGGTGGGCCGCAGCACTTTAAAGCCTGCCCGCTCCACCTGGCGGGCGAGCGCCCCGGGGTCCATAATGAGCGCGTCGACAGGCGTGCCCCGGAGAAAACTCACCGCTGAAGGATCCTTCCATTCGGCGGGCCACCGCATTGGCGTCCAGTTGACGGGCATACTTTGGAATTCCGACCAGAATTATATCGCCGCTTCTGTTTTTTACGCAGCGCTTACAATTCCGGCGGTTCCGAATACCATTGCTTAACGCGGCACTGGTGAAATCAAAAGCGGAGGTAGCTGATGAAGAAGACAGGTGTTCTGGTTGGCGTTCTGATTTTCGGGTTTGGGGCCGCACAGGCACAACCGCCACGGGGTGGGGGTCCGGGTGGTGGAAGAGGCGGCGATGGCATCTGGCTGCGCAATGCCGTGCTGGCCGAAAGCCCGACCTTCGACCCCTGCAATGCGCACCAGCCGCCCACCGGCGAGTACCACTATCACGACAACCCGGTCTGCCTGCGACTGCAGCTGAATGACAACATCCGCAAAGACGGCAACGTTTATTCCGAGTTGCCGGCGCCCTGGCGTCATTCGCCCATCCTCGGCTGGGCCTACGATGGCAATCCGATTTATGGCCCCTATGGCTACTCCAATCCGAAGGACCCCACCAGCCCGGTTCGCCGTCTGCGGAGTGGCTTCAAACTCCGCGGCATGACGCAGCGGCATAGCCTGGCGCGCTGGGCCGCCGAACTGCACCACGTGAATGAAAAGCTGGACGAAAACCGTTACGGGCCAGACGTGGACGCCGGTCATCCCCTCGGCTGGTACGTGGAAGATTACGATTTCGCGGGCGGCGATCTGGATCTCTACAACGGGCGGCACACCGTGACACCCGAGTTTCCAAACGGCACTTACGCCTACTTTGTGACCATAGACGACAACGGCAAACCGGCGTTTCCGTATGTGTTGGGTCGCCAGTATTTTGGCTCCGTGCCCTCCCGACAGACCCGCGTAACGGCGGGCACGGTGGAGACCTTCCACAGCACGCAGAAAGACGCCGCGCCCGTTCTGACTTCGTGGCTCACGAAATACAGCGGCGAGGAAGCGCATGTGCTCGACGCACGGAAACCCGACGCCGGGCCGCTCGCGACCTGGCCGGGCCAGGAAAAGCCCGCCCATCCGGATATCAGCGAAGTGTTGTACTCACAGGATTGGGTCTTTGTGAGCGGTTCCGGATTGGCCAGCCATACGATGGGTCCATGGCAGGGGCCGGACGGCAGAGCCTTCCCCAATTGGCCGGCAGATCAGAGCTTCCAGGACCGCTTCCCCCGCAGTCCACAACCGGCGGCGGAGAAATCGACCAACGGACTCGGACCGCTCGGCCGCTGGGTGAACGGCGTGGCGTTGTTCAACATGCTGGATGGCGCGTCCTGGTCCACTGCGCAGAAGGATGATGTGATGTCCGGGCCGGGTGGCGGACCAGGCGGTCGTGGACCCGGTGGCCGCGGTCCAGGTGGCCGCGGACCCGGGCGGGGCGGACCGCCACCACCGGAGGACGAAGACCGTTAGTTCGCGCCGCCGTGGAGCCCCAGGCGGGCCAGAACGCGACGGACTTTTTTGGGCGAAATAGAGAGGCGCTTGGCGACGCGCGCCACCTTTCGCCCCTCGTGATCCCAGATTTTGGGGATGATCAGATCAGCGAAGTCCTCGGTGAGTTGCTGGAAGGTCCGTTCACCCACCACGCCCTGGCTCCAGGCATGCAGCGTGGCATCCAGACTGCCGCCGCGCACCACAAGGGATTTCAGAGTCTGCAGGTCTTCCCAGATGTGATCCTGCACTTCGTTCTTCAGCAGTCCCGCGGCCTGTTCGCAGATTTCGCGGGCGGCGTCGGAGGCTCCGGACGAAGTGTTGCAGATGGTCAGCCCCTGCCAGATCAGCGCGCGCGCCTGCAAACGCCGATTCTCCGTGCGCTTTGAGAACGCCACCGCTTCGCTGGCGGCTTCGAGCGCCAGATGCGCCACCCAGGCCGGATCTTCGATCCCCTCTTCCAGCTTGTAGTTCTCCACCATGCACTCCAGCAGCCGGGCGCGGGCCATCAGAATCCAGTCCTGCTTCTCCTCCCCAAGCGCGTACGCCTGGCGGGCCTCTTCGGCGGCGCGGTGGACGTCGCCACTATCCAGATGCAGATGGCCGCGGTTCACGCAGACCGTGCCCGCGCCCCGGTGGTTGGAATGCTTGCCGTAAATGTCGGTCGCGTGGTCCAGATGGCCCAGCGCATGGCTGCGCATCTCCTCATATTCATGGCGGAGTTCCGGCGGGCTCTTGCGGCGCTGCGCGGCATCCGCGTCAATCCGCTTTCGCAACTGCAGGGCGATCAGCCGCTCCACATAGCCCATGTTGGCGAGAGACCGCGCCAGATTGCGATGCTCCGCATCCCGTTTGCTGTACTCTTCGATCGCCTGCGAGAAATGCCTTAGCGCAAGATCGTAGCGGCCTTCCCGGCGATACATACGGCCGTAGCTGGACTGGATGTTGCCCCGCGTGATGAAGTCATCCGTCTCCCGCAGCACGGCATCGGCTTCGGAAAGCAGCTTCAGGGCGTCTTTCGTGCGGCCCTTCTGGAATAAGAGCCAGCTTTCCGCGACGCGCATGGCGGCGGCCATCGGCTCCATCTCCGCTTCCGTGGCGTACTTGACGCCTTCCGCCGCATGGACCAGCGCGGCATCGTACTCACCGGCCTTGCGATGGCAGCGGGAGGACCAGAAATGCGCGAGTGCGACAAGTTGGGGGTCGGCAATCTCGGTCCGCAGGGATAGCACAAGGCCGAAATTCCCGAGCGCGCGCTGCACGTGTTCCTCGTGGACGAAGACCATGCCTTCCGCCATCAGAACATGGACGTAATCGACCAGACGGAGTGCCGCACGCCGGCCCGGCGTGAAGGTCTGCAGACCTTTGCGCACGATCTCAATGTCCTGCCAGCCCGCATCCACCCATTGCGCGATGTAGCAAAGGATGGGGGCGGCGTCGGGATCGTGCGCGTCGAAGCGTCCGGTGGCGAACCAGTAATCGTCCAGCCGCGCCTGGCCGCTGCCGATGCGGCGCAGCCCGAGGTCTTCACGGAGCCCGGTTAGCAAATCGGTGCGGATAGCGGCTCGCATTGTTTCAGTACCATGTTTGGGTACCAATGTATCAGGGAGTGGTCCGAATCGGACGAGTGGCCGCCGCTAACGAGCCAGATTCCGGTAGACGACGCCGTCTTTCATGACGAAAACGACATTCCGGACGGCCGTGATGTCAGAGAGCGGATTACCCGTAACGCCCACGAAATCAGCCTGAAATCCGGGCGCAATGATACCCAACTCGCGGCCCATGCCGAGTGCTTCGGCGGAAGCGGAAGTCGCGCTGACGATCGCGTCCATGGGCTTTTCTCCGGCGTCTTTCACCCGATAGATGAACTCCTCCGCGTTGCGACCGTGCGACCCGGCCACGGCATCGGTGCCGAAGACGATTTTCACGCCCCGGCTGCGGGCGCGGCGCAAAACGTCGGCGGTGGGGGCGAGACCGTCCTGCAGCGTCTTCAGCGCGGCTTCGGTAAAAGTGAAACTGCCACGGTTATCCAGATAGTTGTGCAGCACGAGGAAGTTCGGATCGAAGAACGTTCCCCGCTTCACCATCAGATCCAGAGTTTCATTGGAAATAAAAGTTCCGTGCTCGATGGAGTTGCAGCCGGCCAGAACAGCGGCTTTCGCGCCGGCGTCGCCTATCGCATGGACCACTGTTCGCAGCCCCAGCAACCGCGCTTCCTGGCAGACCGCCTGAATCTGCGCATCGGTCATGCTCTGTCCGCCGCCCGCGCCCAGACCGGTGGTGGCGAAGAGCTTGATCACATCGGCGCCATCGGCTTTGTTTTTTCGAACCATGGCGCGCAACTCCTCCGGGGTCCAGGCGTGCTGCTGCCCACGCCCGCCGCCGGTTCCCTGAATCTGAATCAGAGATGTCAGCACGCGCGGTCCGGGAAGAACGCCATCGCGAATCCGGTCCCGCACCGGACCATCGAAGGAGGAGCCGACGCTTTGGACCGTGGTGAAGCCGGCCTGCAGCGTCATCCACGCATCCGCCGCCGTAAAGAGGGCCATCTCATCGGGCGCAACACCGCCCGAAACCGACTTGTGATTCGCGTCCATATGCCAGTGCAGGTGGACATGGGTATCGATCCAGCCGGGCATCAGTGTGAGTGAAGTCAGGTCATAATCCGCTTTTTGACCACGTCTGGCGGGCGCAACGGAGACGATCTTCCCGTTCTCAATCACAATCTGCTGATTGCGCAGCACCGCGCCTTTGCCATCAAGCAGGGCGCCGGTCTGCAATACGGTGCGACTCTGCGCAAAGGCGGCGCAGGCGAGCAGGGACAGGGCGAGAATTCGCATCCCCAAATTGTAAGGCAAACCCTATGGAGCGGCGGGAGGCTTGACCGGCAGGCGCAACTCGCCGGTGGAACCAGAAACAATTCGAACGTAGAGGCTACCCGACAGCAGCTTCTCGCGGTCGGGATTCCCCAGCATTTCCGAGCCGCTCATGGTCTGAAAGGGATGGCTGGAGAGCACGGCAATGGCGGGACCATTATCGCCGCCGGACTGGCGATGCAGCGTCGCGAGAGAGGCGTGTCCGGGAACCGTCAGGTTCCACGTGAGCTCGCTGGTCGCGGGATCGAAGGAAAACTTCGCGGTGACGCCGGCGGCGCGCGCCTGCCAGGAGACTACCGGAGGACTGGTGCGCGCATCGAGCGCCGGCGTTCTGGCCGGGGCGCGGCGGTGGTGCGTAGCGCGCTCGTAATCGAACGCATAAGCCACCAGTTTGGCATCGTCGAGTGGTCTGCCCAGCATTTCCACCGCGATGGGAAGCCCGTCGGCAGTGAAGCCCCCAGGTATGGTGATGGAAGGGAAGCCAGTAGAGGCGCTCAGCTGGCAGGTGGAGCCCAGTTGCGGGTCGCCGATGCGCGCCGGCCTGCGCCGCATCGCCGGGTAGACCATCGCGTCCAGATTCTGACTTTCCATGGCTCTCAGGACGAGTTGTTGCAGCTGCGCGCGTTTGTTCAGGGCGGCGCGATACTCCTCGGAGTTTCGGCCTTTGCCCTCCACGCGGCGCTTCAGCGTGGCCTCCAGCGAGGAATGAATGAGGCCTTTCTCCACGATCTCCGCCAGCGAGTGGACCGGCGCGTTCCGGTTCTGCGAGAGGTAGACGGCCAGGTCTTCTTTGAACTCCAGATCAATCACGGACGCGCCGGTGAGGGTGGCGGTCAACTCCGGGATGGTGACGGGCACCGGAATAGCGCCCTCCCTCTTCATTTCTTCGATGGCGGCGCGGACCAGCCGGAGGACTTCGGCATCGTCTGAAGCATCCCCGAACAGCGTTTCCAGAATGCCGATGCGAACACCCCGCAGCGAACCGGCTCGCAGCGCGGACAGGAAGGCGGGGCGCGTCTGGCCCGGTTGCAGATGAGTCGCGGGGTCCGCGGGGTCTTCGCCGATGGTGGCATCCAGCACCACCGCGAGATCCGCCACCGAACGCGCCAGGGGACCTGCCACATCCTGCGTGGTAGCGAGTGGCACGATGCCGGCAATGCTGGTCAGCCCCTTGGTGGGACGCAGCCCCACCAGATTGTTGTGCGTGGAGGGGATGCTGATGGAACCGCAGGTATCGGAGCCCATGCCCGCCGCGGCCAGACTGGCGGCCACCGCCGCTCCCGTCCCGCCGCTCGACCCGCCGGGGTTGCGAGACGGGTCATACGGGTTCAGAGTCTGCCCGCCAGCGGAGCTGATGGTCACGATGCCGGACGCCAGTTCCTGCAGATTCGATTTCGCGAGAATCACGGCCCCGGCTTCACGGAGTTTCCGAACCTGAAACGAGTCCTCATCCGGAATGAACCCGAGCAGCGCCATGGAGCCGGCGGTGGTGGGCATGTCTTTCGTGCCGTAGTTGTCCTTGACGATGATCGGGATGCCGTGCAGCGGGCCGCGCGGTCCTTTTGCGGCGCGCTCGTGGTCCAGCGCCTCGGCATCCCCGAGCGCGCCCGGATTCACCAGGATCAGGGAATTGAGCTTCGGCCCGCGTGCGTCAAAAGCCTGAATGCGGTCGAGGTAGGCCTGCACGAGGGCTTTCGAAGTGACGCGGCCTTCGGTCATGGCGCGCTGCAGTTCGGCGATGGAGGCCTCGGCAACTTCAAAACTCTGCGCAGCGGAAACCGGGGCGAGCGGCGGGGAAAGCAGGAGGCAAAGCAGCGTTCGCTGTATGGTTCGCTTCATCGTGAAATATTCCCCGTATAATCGCATAGCGGCCAGGCGATATCATAACCGCAATCCCTGGTGAAACGAACCCTGAAGCGCCTATGATCCTTTTACGGAATGGATGGATTGTCGATGGGTCCGGCGCGGAGCCGGTACGCGGATCGGTGCTGACCGAAGGGGAGCGAATCGCCCGGATCGGCGAGATCGGCCCGGTGGTGGACTGCGAAGTGATCGACTGCGACGGGTTGGCGATTGCGCCCGGATTCATTGACCTTCACAGCCATCTGGATCTTCAGGTGCTGGAGAAGCGGGATGAGAAGATTCGCCAGGGCGTCACAACGGAGGTGGTGGGAAATTGCGGCTTCTCGCCCTTTCCCTTCCTCGGCACGCCGGACAGCCTGCGCGAATTCGCTGCCGGCATTCTGGGCCGGCCCGATGGCTGGGGCTGGCCGACCGCCGCTGAATATCTGAAGACCGCCGGGCTGGAGAGCAATCTGCACGTTTACCCGCTGGTGGGTCACGGAAGTCTGCGGCTCGCCGTGGCGGGGCAGCGGCAGTCGCCCCTTTCCGCACCGGAACTCGACCGCATTTCGGGGCTGCTCGAAGACTCACTCTCCGCCGGATGCGCCGGATTTTCCACCGGCCTGATGTACGCGCCAGGTTCCTGCGCGGGGCGCGACGAACTGGAACATCTCTGCCGCATTGTGGCGCGCAGCGGCAAGCTCTACGCCACGCACATGCGCAGCTACACCACGGGTCTGGTGGATGCGGTGCGCGAGCAACTGGACCTCGCGCGTGCTTCCGGATGCCGCCTGCAAATCTCCCATCTGCAGGCGGCGGGAAGGGCGAACTGGAGCCTCCAGGAACAGGCCCTCAAAGAAATCGAAACGGCGCGCCGCGAAGGTGTGGACGTGGAGTTCGACATCTACCCCTACCAGTGCGGCAGTACCGTGCTGACCCAGTGGCTGCCCGCCTGGGCGCTCGAAGGGGGCCGACAGGCGCTGCTCCAACGCCTGGGCGACCGGGAACTCCGCCGGAAGATTGCGGCCGATACGGAAGCAGCCCGCGCACAGTTGTGGGGTGACATCACCATCTCCGGACTTTCCACTCCCGGCAACGCCGGCCTGGTGGGCAGGAATATCGAAGATGTCGCGGCGGAGCGCGGCGTGGAGCCCGTGGAAGCCGCGCTGGAAGTGCTCATCGAAGAGCAGACCGCCGTCAACGTGATCTCATTCAATCAAAGCGAAGAGAACCTGCGGCAGCTGATTCAACACCCGCTCTGCTCCATCATCAGCGATGGCTTCCATGTGGCCGGAAAGGCCCATCCACGCCTCTACGGAACATTTCCGGAGCTGCTGGGCACGGTCGCGAGAGAGAAAGCATGGCTGACGCTGGCGGCCGCCGTGCACAAGATCACGGCGAAGCCTGCGCACCGGCTCGGACTGCGCGAACGCGGGCTGATCCGGGAGGGTTACTTCGCGGATCTCACGGTCTTCCACCCGACCCGGGTGCAAAGCCACTCCACCTACGCCGATCCGGATCGTGCTCCGGCCGGCATCGTGCGCGTAGTCAAAGACGGACAATCGATTTTATGCGGCCAAAACTAACGGTATTTCTTCTGATTCTCGGGCTTGCGCCACTGCGGGCGGCGGACCTGCGGATCGGCATCATCGGCACCGATACCTCGCACGTCACGGCATTCACTCGCGTGCTGAATGACCCGGGGAATCCGGATCACATACCCGGCTTTCGCGTGGTGGCTGCATACAAGGGCGGCAGCATGGATATCCCTTCCAGCCGCTCGCGCGTGGAGGAATACGCAACGGAGATTCATGACAAGTGGGGAGTGGAAATTGTGCCGTCCATTGCCGCGATGGCAGGACGGGTGGATGCGATTCTGCTCGAAAGCGTGGACGGCCGCACCCACCTCGACCAGGCACGGCAGGCCCTCGCTCTGCATAAGCCCCTGTTCATCGATAAGCCGCTCGCCTCGACGCTGGCGGACGCGCGGGAGATTGCCAAACTGGCCGCTGCCGCGAAGGCGCCGTGGTTCAGCGCGTCCTCACTGCGGTTCGGAGACCTGGTGGCCTCGGCGCGCATTCCCGACGCCACGGGCATTACCGTCTGGGGCCCCGGCCCGGTGGAGGAACATCACGCGCTGGACCTCTCCTGGTATGGCGTGCACCCCGTGGAGATGCTCTACGCGCTCATGGGACCGGGCTGCGAATCCGTCACGCGGACCGCGGGCGGTACCGACGCCGCGGGCACAGACGTGATTACGGGCCGGTGGAAAGACGGCCGTGTGGGGTCCGTGCGGGTGATCCGCCCCAACAGCGGCTACGGAGCGGTTTCTTTCGGCGCGAAAGAGATTCGGCAGGGCCGTACCGACGTTGCGCCGTTCAGCTATGTACTGTTGCTGAAGCAGATCGTGAAATTCTTTGAAACCGGCGTGCCGCCCGTGGCGAATTCCGAAACGCTGGAAACCATTTCCTTCATGGACGCGGCGCAGCGGAGCAAACAGTCAGGCGGACAGCCGCAAACGCTTCGTTAGAGCGCGGGAATTAATTCTCCGAACCCGCGCCGCCACGCATTTCGTATACTCCGGTGAAGTCTTATGGCACTGACGATCACCGGATTATCCAAAACCTATCCCAACGGCGTACACGCGCTGAAAAACCTCTCTCTGACCATCGGCAACAACATGTTCGGGCTGCTGGGGCCGAACGGAGCCGGCAAGAGTTCCCTCATGCGCACCATTGCCACGCTGCAGGATCCCGATTCCGGTTCCATCATGCTGGACGGCATCGACGTGCTGAAGCAGAAGGACGAAGTGCGAAAAGTGCTGGGCTACCTGCCGCAGGAATTCGGTGTTTATCCGAAGATGTCGGCGCTCGACATGCTGAATCACCTCGCGATTCTGAAGGGCATCACGAATTCCGGCGAACGGAAGCAGATGGTGGAAGCCCTGCTGCAACAGACCAACCTGTGGGATGTGAGGAAGAAGGCGCTCTCCACCTACTCCGGCGGCATGAAGCAGCGCTTCGGCATCGCGCAGGCGCTGCTGGCGAGCCCGAAGCTGATTATTGTGGATGAGCCCACGGCCGGCCTGGATCCCGCTGAGCGCAACCGCTTCCTGAATCTGCTCTCGTCCATCGGACGGGACGTGACCGTGATTCTTTCCACCCACATTGTGGAGGATGTGCGTGAACTCTGCGCCCGCATGGCGATTATCGCTTCCGGCGAAGTGCTGCTGGAAGGCGCGCCGGATGAGGCCCTGGCCGCGCTGGAGGGGCAGATCTGGTCGCGCATTGTGGATACCGATGACGAGATGCGGGAGCTTGAAGCCGAACTTCAGGTGGTGAGTACGCATCTGGTCGGTGGGCGTCACGAAGTCCGCGTCTTTGCACCGTACTCACCGGGCGGGAACTTCCGGAGCGTGCCCTGCGGTCTCGAAGACGTCTACTTCCTCGAACTTTCCAGACACAACGCGGCCCGCCATTCAGGAAAGAACTAGCCATGTACATGTTCCGCGAGTTCTTTGCCTTTGAGATGCGCTTCCGGATGAAGAGCTTCTCCACCTGGATCTATTTCCTCCTTTGGTTCCTGTTCGCATTTCTTTCCGTCGCTTCGGAGAGTTTCGGCCCGGTGGGAACTTCCAACGGCAAGGTGTTGCTGAACGGCCCGTGGGCAAACTCCATGAATGATCTGGGCGCCTGCCTGTTCGGCACCATCGTGATCGCCGCCATCTTCGGAACATCCATGCTGCGCGACTTCCAGCGCGATACCTGCCAGATTCTTTTCACCAAGCCGGTCTCCAAACTGGCCTATCTGGGCGGACGCTGGGCCGGGTCTTTCGTGACCACGGTGCTCGTCTTCTCCGGCATGATTTTCGGGACCTTCTTCGGCACCCTGGCGCCCTGGGCCGACCATGCCCGCATCGCGCCGAACCAGCTCTCCTGGTATCTGCAGCCATTCCTCTCCATCACAGTGATCCAGATCTTCTTTCTGGGCTCGCTGTTCTTCACGGTGGCGGCGCTCACGCGCCGGATTATCGTGGTCTACCTGCAGGGGGTGGCTCTGTTCATGGTGTACCTCATCGGGATCACCGTCTACTCCGCCAACCGTTCGCTGGAACATTTCTGGACCGGCATTCTCGATCCCCTGGGCTTCATCCTGTTCGACAACATCACGCGCTACTGGACAGTGGTGGAGAAGAACACGCTGCTGCTGCCGTGGGATTTCAGTGGCAATTCGCCCGGCGTGTTTCTCTTCAACCGCCTTCTGTGGACGGGCGTCGGACTGGTCTCGCTCGCAGGCCTCTGGGCGTTGTTCCCCATGTCTGTGGAAGCGCTCACAGCGAAATCCCAGGGGAAGCGTGCGGCCAAGGCGCGGCAACTTGAACAGGAAGACCGGCCCGTCCGTTCGCTTGTCACAGCGCCACTGCCGCGTGTGGGGCAGCACTTCGGCCTTGCCACATCATTCGCGCAGTTCCTCTCGCTTACCAGGCTTCGCATCCGCAACATCACCAGTGAAATCACGTTCTGGGCGATTGTGGGCCTGCTGATCGCGTTCGCCGTGAACAACGGACACTTCGCGGGGCGCGTCGCCGGACAAAACGTCTGGCCGGTGACTTATCTGATGCTGCAGGCGGTGGAGGGAAGCGCAACCCTGTTCTTCTACATCGTGGCCAGCCTGTACGCGGCGGAGATGGTGTGGCGCGAGCGCGATAACCGTTTCGACGGCATTCACGACGCCCTGCCCATGGCCGGTTCCATCGACTGGCTTTCGAAGTTCACGGCGATCGCCTTCGTGGAAGTGATTCTGCTGGCGATCACGATGCTGTGCGGCATGGCGATGCAGACCATCGCGGGCTACTACCACTACGAAGTTCTGCAATATCTGCAGGAGCTCTTCGTGGTGACGTTCCCGCAGATTCTCGCCTTCATCTTCTTTGCTCTGTTCATCCAGACCACGGTTCCGAATAAGTTCATGGGCCATGGCATTGTGGTCGGCATCTTCGTCATGCAGCCGATCCTGTTCAATTTCGGCCTGGAGAATACGCTCTATCTGCCAGGCGCGATTCCCTCTTACACCTATTCCGACATGAATGGCTACGGCCACTATGTTGCGCCTTTGTTCTGGGCGATTCTCTACTGGTTCTCCATCTTCGCGTTCCTGGGTATCGTGTCGATCGCCTATACCCGACGAGGCTCGGAGGATTCGTTCTCAGCCCGCACCCGCATGGCCCTGGCACGCGCGCCCCGCCTGGCTCCGGTTGCATTGCTTTTCCTGGCAGGCGCTCTCGGCGCAGGCGTCTGGTATTACTACAACGGCCACGTTCTGAATGAGTATCTGACGGCCAAAGACCGGCGGCATCTGCAGGCGGAGTACGAGAAGGCCTATTCCAAATACAGGCTTCTGGCGCAGCCCAAAACCATCGCGGTGGATGCCACAGTGGACATCTATCCGGAGCGCCGTTCGTACGAAGCCACCGGCCGCATGACGCTGCAGAACAAGAGTTCCTCGCCCATTTCGCAGATTCATCTTTCCGATTCGAACGAAGCGGTGTCGAACGTGCAGTTTGATCGCCCGGTCACGCTGGTGAGCCGCGCCCCACGTAATGCGTATTCCATCTATGCCTTCGCACAGCCGCTGAATCCCGGTGAGATCGTCCGGATGACGTTCCGTTCGAGCCACCTCACCCGGGGCTTCCGGGATGGCAATGAGCGCGCTGAATTCGCCTTCAACGGCACGTTCTTTGACGCCGGTTTCTTCCCCGTGATCGGCTATGACCCGAACATGGAACTCGAAGACCCGCGGCGGCGACGCGAAGAAAACCTCGGGCCTCTGCAGGAAATGGCGCCGCGCGGCGATGAGCGCTTCTCCCGCACCAATCTGTTCGTTGCCAACTCCGACTGGATCACGTTCCACACCATCGTCAGCACCTCCGGCGACCAGACCGCGATTGCGCCCGGCTACCCGGTGCGCACGTGGCGCAAAGATGGCCGCAACTACTACGAATACAGCATGGGTGAGACCCGCATTGCGGATTTCGCCGCCTGGCTCTCCGGCCGGTACACCATCCGGAAGGATGTCTACGCGGGCGTGAACGGTCCCGTGAATCTGGAAGTCTATTACGACAAGGCGCACCCCTACAACGTGGACGAGATGCTGGCCAGTTCGCGCGCCGGGCTGCAGTATTTCGAGAAGAACTTCAGCCCCTACCAGTTCAAACAGTTTCGCATCATGGAATTCCCGCGTTACCGCTCGTTTGCGCAGTCTTTCCCGAACACGGTGCCGTTCTCGGAATCAATCGGTTTCATTACGCGCATCGAGAACAAGGACGATGTGGACCTGACTTACTTCGTCACTGCGCATGAACTGGGCCACCAGTGGTGGGGGCATCAGCTGATCGGAGGGATGGTTCAGGGTTCCAACATGATGTCGGAAACGCTGGCGCAATACTCGGCCTACATGGTCATGCAGCAGAAGTATGGCAAGGACTACATGCACAAGGTGCTCCGCCACTATCTGGACCAGTACCTGCGCGGCCGCGCCGGTGAGGTTCGCCATGAACCGCCGCTTGCGCTGGTGCAGCGCGAACCCTACGTCTGGTATCAGAAGGGCGGCCAGATCATGTACACGCTGGCCGACTACGTGGGCGAAGAGAAAATCAATCTCGCGCTTCACAACTTCCTGATGCAGTACCGGTATAAGAACGCCGGGAACAGTCTCGACGAACCTTATCCCGATACCCGGATGCTGGTGGAGGCGCTCCGCGCGCAGACGCCGCCCGAACTTGGGTATCTGATCGACGATGGCTTTAATCGCATCGTCCTTTATGACAACAAGGCGGTCTCAGCCACTTCACAGAAGACTCCCGACGGGAAATACAAAGTCACGCTGAGCGTGCAGGCCCGCAAGGTGCAGGCCGATGGCAACGGCGTGGAGTCGCCCATGGCGCTGGCGGACTACATTGATATCGGCGTCTTCAGCGGCAAGAAAGACGAGGAGAAGCCGCTTTATATGAAGCGCGAGAAGCTGACGCAGGAGCACCAGACCTTCACCATTGTGGTGGATCGTGAGCCCACGCGCGCCGGGATCGATCCGTACAACAAACTGATCGACCGGATTGCGGACGACAATATGATCGACGTCACGAAGCAGCCTTAGTTTTCGAGGTGAATATCGACGATCCGCACTGCCTGCCGTCCGGTGGCATCCAGTGCGGAGAGTCGAAGTTTGTAGTCGCCGGCTTCGAGTTCCGGCGCTGTGATCACGAGGCCCATGGGAATTGCCGCGCCGCCGGTGAGCGGCGGAATGCGCAGACGGGTCAGCCCGAAGTCTTTCTTCACTTTGCCGGTCGCCGCTTCCAGCAGTTCCATGCGCACACCCACGGCGGGAATTTCCTCCGGCTTCATACCGGCCTGCGCCATGGCGGGTTCATAGACCTCCGCATAGAGGTAAGCTTTGCGGGACTTCTGAAACCGGTTCGCCCCGAATGGCATGATTTCGAAACCATTCGCCACCAGTTGCACGCGCTCCTCCCCACCCGCGGCAGCGCCCTTTGTCGAGCGAACCACGGCGCTGAGTGACAGGCCGCTCAGCAGGAATTTCGCAGGCGACCACGCCTCGACATTCAAAGGCATTTCGAGCTTGCCAAAGCGGTCCGCGCCGCTGCTGAAGGCGACCTTCAGAGTGTAAGCGCCCGGCACCATCGCGAACTGCTTTTCGTATTGGAAGGGACGCAGAGTCGCGTCATCCGCCTGCTGTTTTTCATCAAACTCCAGCGGCAGCGTATCGCTGAAACGCGAACGCACGGTGCCATCGGGAAGCGTGGCAATCCCGATAATATTGACCTCTGCGCGGTATTTCCCTTTGTCCTTCGCAAACTGAATCGCACCCGGAGGCAACTGCAGCGCGAGATGCACGCGGGCCGTATCGGCGGCGGTGTAGAAGTGCGGAGCCTGCATCATGGCGCCGGTCACGGTCACGGCGGCGCCGCTGTTCAGCCGGGCTTCGAGATCCGCGCCCGAGGGAACCGCGGGCACTTCCTGCGCCGCCGCATCGCAGTATCCGGCGCGGGAGCGAACCGCGACATTCGGATTTTCCACGCGCACCCGCAGCACGTGGCAGGTTCCCGCGGGCGATTCTTTCGAAGGCGCATAACCCAGCAGATAGAATTCCTGCTGTTCGCGTCCGACCTTCTCAAAGGCCTTCAGCAGATCACCCGTATTGGTGGTGAGAAAGCCACCCGTGCCGTTGGCCAGCGCGAGCAGGGATTGCTGCGTGCCGGAAGCGGAATCATCCAGCGAATCGCCGTTGCGGAGCGCATTGCGGCGTCCACCCAAACCGGTCGCCGGAGCACTGTCGCTGGTGCCTCCGGTGGCTTCCACGGCCAGCATCTCCGTCAGGGACGATGAAACCGGATAGATCGCTACATTCGCGCGGTTGCAGGCGTTGATGGTAGCTGCAATTCCGGCCCGGGCATCAGCGGCGTCACTGAAGCCGGAGGACACCAGGATGATCGCCTTGCGGCCCGGCACGGAAGCCAGGCCCTTTGCCAGCGTCTGCAATGCGCCCAGCGCGGTGTTGGCGGCGTAACTATCCTGTGATGCCTTCGCCGCTCCCAGAGAAGGCGCGGTGGCCGCGCCAGTAAGCCTGGTTCCGCCGACGGCCTTTTTCAACAGAATGGGATCCGCCGTGAAGTTCTGGGTCATCGTGAGAGACGCGCTGAAATCCGCAATCGCGATCATCCGCTTCGGCGAAGCACCCGCATCGATAAACTTCGCCGCCGCCTGCCGCGCGAACGCCTGCGCCGCCCCGGCAGTGGAATTATCGAAGAACAGAACAATGTGCTGCGCATTGCGATCCTGCAGAGCGCGATCCTGCGCGCCGGATTCGGCGGAGTACGCCGTGATGGCCTGCTCCCGGTTGTCTTCGAAGACCTTGAAATCCTTCTGCGTGAGGCCGCGCACCGGATTCCCCTTCTTATCGGTCACCGTCGCTTCCACCTGCACCAGGCGCGTTTCCGACCGGATGACGGAGCCCGTCTGCTGGGCACGCCCGCCGAAACCCGTCGCAATCAAAAGGAGGAAAACCGAAGTTCGTCGCATATTCAGGGAATCTCCACCGCTCCGTTCTGAGCGGTCATCATTTTGCCTTCGGCGTCCCGAACGACCAGCCGCAGCAGATAGCGGCCGGGCGCAATGCGAAAGTCCGCATGGACCGCGACACGCCCGTTCAGGCCACCTTGCAGCGTCTCGTCTTTCAGGCGCATGGTAATTCTTTTCGTCACTGAATTCAGGAAGTTGCCATTGCGGTCGAACAGCCCGGATACCACCAGCAACTCATTGCCATTGCGGCCTTCCGCCTTCCGAAAACGCAGTCGCCGCACATCGATGCGGGTGGTCACCGTGAGCCGCGCCTCGTCATCGCTGGTCTTGAGAAATTCCGTGTGCATGGCTGCGGGAATATCGTGCAGTTCCTCGCGCGAGAAGAGCGTCTGCGTGATTTCCTCGCGCGCCTCTTCGGCGCCATTGGCGAGGTGATTCGGCGCATAGTAGCCAGCCCTTGCCCTAACGGAAAAACCGGCAGGATTTCGCAGAGTCACCCGGAGCGGATGGTAGCCGCCGTCCGTCTTCAGGCTCGTCGGCGAGAAGCTGAGGACATAGACAACCTCCGGCGCGGATGCCAGTTGCTTCACGCCGGCAGTGAGGTCATTGCTGTTTTCGAAAAATGCCCCGCCGGTCCCGGCGGCCAGTTCGGCCATCACATCGGAAGCAAGGCGGTTGGCGGCGCGCGCGTACTGCTCTTTTTCGAGCGCCACGGAACTGGAAAGAATGCGCTGCGCCGGGCTGTTGGTGGCATCCACGTAGAGACCGCGCGCATCGAGCGTATTGATCGTGACGCCCGCTTTCACCGCACGATCAATCAGCGTGGACTCCTCCACCAGGTTCTCATCGAGTCGCAGAAAGCCGGGCGAGATCATCAGGATGACGCGCTGCCCGGGCATCCCGCTCATGCGGCGGATCAGGCTCTTCAACGCATCGAAAGCGAGACTGCTTTCCTGCCGGCCGGCGGCGAGCGCCACGGCGGCGGAAGATCTTGAAATCTGCTCCGCTTCATCGATGCTCGTCAGCCTCATGCAGGCGTAGGCTTCGCGCTCCACCAGATAGAGCGCCTGGTTGTCGTGCCTGTTGATAATCAGATCGGCCAGATAGAACGTTACCGAGGGACATTCCGCGCCGGTGGATTTTGAGACGGCGCGGGGGCGCAACAGTTCCAATGCCTTGCGGACCTGCGCAACATCATCCGTGAAGGACATCTGCCCGGCGCCCGATGTTGTGGCGACAGATAGCCGGTCACCCGGGCGCAGACCGCTATCCAGAAATTTCTCCGCCGCGGCGCGGGCAGCGGCCAGGTCCCCGATGCTCAGATTAACGTCGTCAAAAAACAGGCTGACAAATCGCTGCGGCGCGTCTTCCGGAACCTCTCCGGAGGAGTGAGTGCGCGTTGCTGTTTTCAGGACTTGCGGCGGCGCAACCGCGCCCGCGCGTTCCACCGAAAAGCGGGAGATGGTCTGTGGCTTGCCCTTGTCGAAAAGCTGAAAGTCTTCCTTCGTCAGGCGCTCCGCCAATACGCCGGTCCGGTCCCTGACCACCACGGGCACCTGCACCACGCTGGTGCGCGATTCGAAAGTGACCGTCTCATCCTGAGTTGCGATTTCCGCCCCATTCGATGGCACCGGTGGAGTCTGCGCGGCCGCGAAAGGTAACAGAATCGCCAACAGGCCGGTGCAGAGAATTCGCATCTTGACGTCATCCGATTGTAGCGAAGCCCTTTTGTATGCCCGCCGGCCATCATGCAAAAGCTATCATGCAAAAGTGAAGCCGCCGAAACTCTCCGTTGAACAGATCCGGGAACTCGGAGAACCTCTCTACCGAACCGTTGTTCCGCCCCACTGGGCAGACAATAACAATCACGTAAATGTCCGCTGGTATGCCGTGCTTTATGACGACGCGGGCGACGTATTGCATGATTTGCACGGCCTCACCGTGGAATCGCATCGCGAGCGCAACAGCGGCACGATGGACCTCGAACACCACACCTGCTTCGTGGGCGAAGTGATGGTGGGCGATGCGGTGGCCGTTTATGTGCGGGCACTTCAGGTGAACGCCAAACGGCTGCACTATCTCATGTTCGTGGTGAATGAGACACAGCATCGCGTGGCCTCCGTCTTCGAATGCATCAACGCTTTTGTGGACCTGAACATCCGCAGAACAGCGCCGTTCCCTGAAGCCTCGCGGCTGCTGATGGAAGAAATGATCGCCGCTCATTCCAAAGCCGCCTGGCCCGCTCCGGTAACGGGTGTGATGTCCGTCTGATTCCGCCCGGCCGCAACAATATTGCAACGTGAAATTCATCCGGTTGAGTAAATCCGGCAGTAATGTTAGCTTGTGCCGTTCTCTTCGCTCGCTTCGAACCGCCTGCCTCGCCCGGTTGCGGTGGCCGTTAATAAGCTGTTACAAATCGACAAGCTGGAGCGTTTGTATGAGAGCGCGCGTGCCGGTGGCGAGTTCTGCCGCGAGTTGCTCGATGAGTTGCACGTCGATTTGCGGGTCAGCGATTCCGACCTTGAGAGGATTCCCTCATCCGGCCCGGTGATCGCGGTTTCGAACCATCCTTTCGGGCTGCTGGATGGCGCGATTCTGTGCGAACTGCTCACGCGTGTCCGGCCGGACATCCGCATTCTGACCAACCACATGCTGGGTGAGTTGCCGGAGATCGCACGCTACGCCATCTTCATCGACCCGTTTGACAGGCCGGAAAGCCGCGCCGCCAATGGTCGCGGGCTGAAGCAGGCGATTGCGCACGTGAAGAAGGGCGGACTGCTGCTCATCTTCCCGGCCGGAGAAGTCTCCCACTTTGATTTCCGCGCCGGCGCGATTCGCGATCCGGAATGGCGCAGCACCGCCGCCCGTCTGGTCCGCATGACGGAAGCGAAGGTTCTGCCGCTGCTGATTAAAGGATCGAACAGTTTGCCCTTCCAGATGCTGGGCATGGTCCATCCGCGGCTGCGCACCGCGGCACTGCCCGCCGAGTTGCTGAACAAGCGTGGCCGCGTGGTGGAAGTGCGGGTTGGAAGCGTGATTGACGCAGCCCGGATTCAGGCTCTTACCGATGACGACGAGGCGATCCGGTACCTGCGCCTGCGTACGGATCTGCTGGCGCGCCGCGGTCTGACCACAGCGCCCGCCGAGGCTTCAGCAGCCCCGCTTGCGGCAGCAAAACCCGCGGCGGATATCGCGGCGGAAATCTCCGGCCTGCCCGCGCAGTGCCTGCTGGAACAGGCCCGCGACCTGGAAGTTTATCTGGCGGAGGCGCCACAGATTCCGCTGGTTCTCGAAGAGATCGGGCGTTTGCGGGAAATCACGTTTCGCGCGGCCGGCGAGGGCACGGGCGAGCCGACGGATCTTGACCGCTTTGACCCCTGGTACCTGCACCTGTTCGTGTGGAACAGGGTGAAGCAGGAAGTGGTCGGCGCATACCGCATCGGCGACGTACCCCGTCTGCTGGCCCGCTTCGGCCGCAAGGGCCTCTACACCGAATCGCTCTTCCGCTTCCGCCCTGGCTTTGTGGAACAGATGGGCCCGGCTCTCGAAATGGGCCGGTCGTTTATCCGCCCGGAATACCAGCGCCAGTTCGCGCCGCTGATGCTGCTCTGGAAAGGCATCGGCGTCTATGTGGCGCGCCGTCCGGAATACTGCACGCTGATTGGCGCGGTGAGCGTCAGCAACCAGTACACACGGGCCTCGCGGGAACTGATCGCGCGCTTCTTTGAGAAGAGCGCATTGCTCGCCGATCAGGGCGCGGTCCGGGCGCGTCGACCTCTGCGCGGCAATTTCGTCGAAAAATGGGAAATGCAGGCGCTTTGTTCGCTCCTGCCGGACGTGGAGGATCTGTCCGCCCCCATCTCAGATCTGGAGCCTGACGGTAAAGGCATCCCGATACTGGTAAAGCAGTACGTGAAACTCGGAGGCCGCCTTCTCGCGTTCAGCGTGGATCCGCAGTTTGGGAACACGCTGGACGGTTTTGTGATGGTGGATTTACGGCAGACCCCCTTTGAGACACTCGGCCGCTACATGGGCAAAGACGGTGCGCGGAGCTTCTTCGCGTGGCATGCCGCGATTGCTCCGCGCGTGGCTTAGACCTGCTTTATTGACCATCGCCAGGTAGCAGTTCCCACTTCTCCCCGAAGAAGCCCGCCACCGCCACTTTTCCGGGCCACTTCGGATCCGGTGGCGTGGTGATGTCTATGACCGCATAATCCGGCAGATAGGCCACCTGCAGGGAGTTATTCGGCTCCGCGTATTCCCGGAACGTGATGCCGCTGTTGATCACCACATACTTCTTCGGATTCAGCGGATTCGGATAGATCAGCACGGCCGCGTGCGTGGCGGCGGGAAAGCGGCGCGCGCCCAGCGTTACCGCGTCGGCAGTCCAACGAACCGGCAGCTTGTCGATGATGCGGGCCAGCACTTTATTGCTCTGCGGATCGCCCCAAACCACCAGGTTATTCGCCGCAATATCGGCATCCGTAACGGCCGTGTCATCTTTCACGGGCGCATCGCCGCGCATCTGCGTGCGCCACAACTTCGCGGCGTGCTCCTGCTCGGATTGCGCCCATTTGCCGACCGCCGCATTCATCGGCGTGCCCGTTGGCCGCACGTTGAGGAAGCCGCTCATGAAGGCGTCGTCGATAGGGCCTTGCAGATCATGCCGTTTCCGCAGGGTCTTCGAATCGTCCTCCGCAACCGCCCATTTGGCTTCGTTTTTTCGAAAGTGCGCCACCCAGGAGCCATCCGTCAGCGCGCCGGGGACCGTCAGGCTCTGGCCATCCAGAACCACGGCCGCCTTCATCGCGGGGTTGAGCAACGCCGCGCCCGGCGCCATGTCAAGCGTCAGCGCCGTGACGCCGGAGGTGGATACTTTCACGGTGTGATCGCCCTCCACGGTCGCGTTGACGCGCGCCCGTTCCCAGTGTTTTTCGATGCCATCCACCACAACCCAGCGCATGCGGTTGAACTTCAGGGTCCACGTGGTGAAGCGGACCTCGCGGGGATAGGACACACGGCCCTTCCGCGCCAGCGCATCCATCATGGTGTCCAGTTGCGCGATTGCTGCCGGCGTGTAGCCGTGCCCCATGTTCTCTCCGATTACGCGGGAGAGCGTGAGGCCCTCCGCTGACAGGTTCGTGGCCATCACGTCTGCCGCCTGTTTCTGCGCGTCTTTATCGCCGTTGTAGGCGACTACGGGAACGTTGAAGAAGTTTGCCGCATAGTCGGTGGCGTTGGTCAAATGGAGAAGCTTCTCTTCATACCAGGTCAGTGTGGTTCCGCGCTTCGTGTAGCCGAAGAAGTCTTTGGTTTCCGCAAAACCCGCGCCCGGCGCGACGGCCGCGAAATCCGTGCCGTAATGCGCGCCGATGTGCCACGCGGACGCGCCACCCATGCTGAAGCCGCGCACCAGAATGCGGTTCTCGTCAACGTTGAAGTTCTTCTTCACGTCGTTGAGCGCTTCAAAGAAATCCACCTCGCCCGCGAAGGTGCTGGCGTTGCAATAGCGCCCGTAGAGGTGCAGCACGATATTATCCCTGGGCGTGAACTGTCCCATATTGTGCATGCGATCCCACAGAAAACTGATTTCGCTCAGCGTTTCGCCGCGCCCGTGGAACCAGGCGTCGACGCGCCACTTGTGCGCCCGGTCCGGCGCGAAGGACGGCGGCGCCACCAGGCCATACGGCTGCACGCTGCCATCGATTTTTGAGATGTACCCCCGGACCACCAGGCCGGTGGCGCGGGTCCAGGGGGCATCGCCGCGCTCGAGATCCGCAGCGCGTTCATTGCCCAGACGCAACAGTTCCTTGCCGCGGAAGATATCTTCGGCGGTGAAGAATTCATTGCCTTCGAGCGCATAGCGGACAGCCTTGTGGAAGATCATGACGTCCGCGACGTGGGGGTTACCCCGGAGCGCGTCGATGCGTTTCGCCAGCCGGTCCAGACCGCCCTTCAGGGCGCGCTGATCGCTCTCCGGTACGGCAACGCCCGGCGGCGGAATCAGATGCAGCGGCTGCGTCTGTGCGGGCAGCATCGTGGCGGCAAAAAGAAAAAGCGCAAAAGACTTCATGGGGAGCCATTTTATCTGTTGGCAAATGGCGATACGATAGCGGTCAGCCCATGTATCCGCCCATGCCCCCGGAAATGACACGTCGCCAGATTCTGAAGACCGCCACCGCGCTGCCGCTCGCCTTCGCCGCTGCGCCCTTCACAGCCATCCGGAGTTCCGCCGCTGAAACCCGCTACGAAGCGACCTGGGACTCTATCGATAAGCGACCCTGCCCCGCCTGGTATGAGGACGCCAAGTTCGGCATCTTCATTCACTGGGGCGTTTATTCCGTACCCTCCTTCGCGCCGCCCCGCGCCAAAGGCCAGACCCCTTACGCCGAGTGGTACTGGAATTCCCTCACCGAGGGCAAGGCCGGCAAGCCCCGGGGCGCGGCCACCTGGGACTTCCACAAACGCGTCTATGGCGCCGATTTTGAATATAAAGACTTCGCCCCCCGGTTCCGCGCCGAAATGTTCGATCCGGACCAGTGGGCGAAGATATTTGAGCGTTCCGGTGCGAAGTACATCGTGCCCACTTCCAAGCACCACGACGGCTTCGCCATCTGGCCCTCCGCGGAGGCTGACAAAACCTGGGGACGCCCGTGGAATGCGGTCTCGACCGGTCCGAAGCGTGACCTGCTGGGCGATCTCTCCAAATCCGTCCGCGCGCAGGGGCTGCACATGGGCTTCTATTATTCGCTCTACGAGTGGTACAACCCGCTCTGGCTCTCCGATAAGCAGCGCTACATCCGCGAGCACATGTTCCCGCAGTTCAAAGACGTGGTCACGCGCTACAAGCCTGACATCATTTTCTCTGATGGCGAGTGGGAACTCGACAGTTCCCAGTGGCACACGCCCGAACTGATGGCGTGGCTTTTCAACGACTCCCCGGCCAAAGAGAACGTGGTCATCGACGACCGCTGGGGCAAGGACACCCGGCACAAGCATGGCGGCTATTTCACCACCGAATACACCGCCGGACTTGCGACGGGCGGCCATCCGTGGGAAGAGAGCCGCGGCATGGGCTTCAGCTATGGCTACAACCGCGCGGAATCGCTGCAGGACTACCACACGGCGCGCGAACTCACTCTGATGCTGATTGACCTGGTGAGCCGTGGCGGTAACCTGCTGCTCGACATCGGCCCCACCGGCGACGGGCGCATCCCGGTCATCATGGAACAGCGGCTCACCGAGATCGGCGACTGGCTTAGGGTGAATGGCGAGGCGATCTATGGAACGCGTAACTGGCGGAAGACGCGCCAGTGGAGCGCCGGCACGGTGCCGAATTTCGAAGAAAAGCAGTTCATGAGCGAGTACGACATCCGCAAACTGGTGGATGAACCCAAACCCGGCATGGCCCACATCGAGGCGTTTTTCACGAAGAAGGGGAATGACGTGTTCGCGATTGTGCCGCGACGGCTGCCCGGTGAAATCATGATTGCGGATGTGAAAGCTTCCGGCGCAACCCTGCTCGAAACCGGAGACAAGCTGAATGTGCGCGCCACAAATGGCGGGGTCGCAATCACAATTCCCGCAGGTCTGCGCGAGAGGCTTCCTGAGCGCGTGGCGCATTGCATCCGGTTGGCCGGCGCCGCCTGATGTTTGACGGTCGCGGGGTTCTGTGCTTATACTTTCGGATAGTTGCATATGCAACTATCCGAGGTTCTTCTTGAAACGACTGACTCTGTTTCTCCCGCTGCTGATCGCAACGCTCCTGCCCGCGCAGGCGCAAACCCCTCAACCCCCTACCGCCCCGGTCACTACGCAGGTGATGGCGATTTTGACCGTCAAGCCCGGCACCGCTCGCGATCAGATGATGAAGGTCATGCAGGATGAGGTTCGCGACACCGTGCGCCTGCATCTCGATGGAAAAATTCAGCAATGGTATGCGCGCAGCGATGGCAAGGGCGTCGTCTTTATTCTGAATTGCACGCAGGTGTCCGAAGCCAAAGCGCTGCTCGACAAACTGCCACTCATTAAGAACAATTTCGCCGAATTTGAATATATGGGACTGGGACCGCTGACGCCGTTGCGGATCCTGCTCGCGCCCCCCACACCTTAATCGGATGCCGCATCTGACCGAACTGCCGGACCTGTGTTGTGCCTGCGCCACGGTGCGCCGCGCTGCCCGGGCAGTCACCAACCTCTACGCCGAGGAACTGCGGGATTATCTCGAACCCTCACAATTTGCCCTGCTTGCCTGGCTGAACGGCCACCCGGGCTGCAGCCAGGCGGCGCTGGGGAAGGCGATGCTCATCGATAAAGCAACGCTCTCCCGCAACCTGCGCCTGATGCAGAAAAACGGCTGGCTCCACCACGCTGCGACCAGTGACAAACGGGAACGGGGGGTCCGCCTGACCGTCGAGGGCAAAGAACTCCTCGAAGCGGCCAAACCGCACTGGAAGCGCGCCCAGGAGAAGCTGAAATCGGGCATGACGCGTGAACAATGGGACGCCATGTGGCTGGCGCTCGGTCTTCTGACCGCCGCCACACAGGACCAGGAGTAGTCTATCCTGATCGGATGATCGGGAATCGCTTTCATCACTCCCTCTTCTGTGGGCTGTTGCCGTGTCTTTTGCTGTCCTGTGGTCCGTTGGCCGCTCAAACCACCCCGCCCTTCGAAGTGGAGGAAACCACCATCGCGCAGGTGCACGCCGCCATGAAGGCAGGCTCGCTCACCTGTGCGGGTCTCGTCGAAAAGTATCTGGATCGCATTGCCGCCTATGACAAAAACGGCCCGGGAATCAATGCGATCGTCCTGATCAATCCTGCTGTCCGGAAAGAAGCCGCAGAGTTGGACCGCCGGTTTGCGCAGGGGGGATTAACCGGACCGCTGCACTGCGTCCCGATGATCGTCAAGGACAACTTCGAAACAAAAGGGATTCGGACCACTAACGGCGCACTCGCGCTGTCTGGATTTATCCCTGACAAAGACGCCTTCCAGGTGAAGAAGGTGAAAGAGGCGGGAGCGCTGGTACTGGCGAAATCGAATATGGCCGAATGGGCCTTCAGCCCGTATGAAACGGTCAGTTCGATACTACCCGGTTACACTCACAACCCGTACGCCCTGGATCGCGTGACGGCCGGTTCCAGCGGCGGTACGGCGGCCGCCATTGCCGCCAGCTTTGGCCTGGTGGGGCTCGGCAGCGACACCGGCAATTCGATTCGCGGACCGTCCTCGCACCAGGCGCTGGCGGGCATCCGTTCCACTATGGGACTCACGAGCCGCGCCGGGGTTCTGCCCCTTAGTCTGACCGCCGACATCGCGGGCCCCATCGCACGCACCGTGGAAGACGCCGCCCGGGTATTTCAGGTGATTGTGGGCGAGGATCCGAACGACCCGGTAACGGCTGCGGCGAAGACCCACACGGGTATTAATTATGTGTATGGGCTGGATACGGGCGCGCTGAAAGGCGCGGTCATCGGAATTCTGCGACCGGCCTATGAGCGCGATTCGGCCGATCCCGAGGTCCTCCGCATCTTCATGAATGCCGTGGAAGAACTCAGGCGTGCCGGTGCGACCATTGTGGACCCCGCGCCAATCGAGGGGCTCGACGCGATCCGCCGCCCGCGCGGCTCTGGCCAGTGCATGGGCTTCAAGTACGACATCAACCACTACCTGGCCGCGCTGGGTGACAAGGCGCCGGTGAAGAACCTGACGGAGATTATAAAATCCGGAGGCTTCCACCCTTCCGTGCAGCGCCGCCTCGAAACCGCTGAGGCCGGCCCGGAAAACGGCCCGGATTCCGCCGCGTGTCAGGCGGACCGCGAGTACCGCGACAAGTTCCGCGAGGCCGTCACAAAGACCATGGACAGGCTGCATCTGGACGCCTTCGTGTATCCCACCTGGAGTAATCCGCCTCGCCTCATCGGCGACCTGAACTCTCCGGCGGGCGACAACAGCCAGATCTATTCCCCGACCACCGGCTTTCCAGCGATCAACGTCCCCATGGGCTTCAGCCGTGGCGGCACGTTGCCTGCAGGCATGACGATTTTCGGGCGCGCCTGGTCGGATGCGACGCTGCTGCGCTTTGCCTACGCTTATGAACAGGCAACGCATCACAGGCATCCGCCCGTGTCTGCGCCGCCCCTTCGCTAACCGGCTCAAAGCGGGATGTTGCCGTGCTTCTTGCGAGGCATGGTGTCGACCTTGGTTTCCAGCATGCGCAGCGAACGAATCAGACGCAGCCGGGTTTCGTGAGGCTCAATCACGTCATCGATATACCCGTGTTCCGCCGCGACAAACGGACTGGCGAAGCGTTCTTTGAATTCCGCGATTTTCGCGGCCCGCGCTTCCGGCCCCGCGCCGGCCAACTCGCGACGGTAAACGATGTTAACCGCCCCTTCCGCGCCCATCACCGCGATTTCGGCGGTCGGCCAGGCGAGGTTCACATCCGTCCGCAAATGCTTTGAGCCCATCACGCAATAGGCCCCGCCATATGCTTTGCGGGTAATGACCGTGATTTTCGGGACTGTGGCTTCGGCGTAGGCATAGAGCAACTTCGCCCCATGGCGGATGATGCCGCCGAACTCCTGGTCTGTGCCGGGGAGGAAGCCCGGAACGTCTTCGAACGTGATGATCGGAATATTGAAGGCGTCACAGAAGCGAACGAAGCGCGCGCCCTTCACGGAAGAATTGATGTCGAGACAGCCCGCCAGAAAAGCCGGCTGATTCGCGACGATGCCCACCGGTCTGCCATCGAGTCGCGCAAAGCCCACGACGATGTTTTTTGCGAAATGCTCGTGAACTTCGAAGAACCAGCCATCGTCCACCACGCGGAGGATCACGTCCTTGATGTCGTACGGCTGATTCGATTCCTCCGGCACAATGCTGTCGAGTTCCCGGTCGGCCCGGTCGATGGGATCTTCGCAGACCTTGCGCGGCGCATCTTCGCGATTGTTCTGCGGCAGAAAGCTCATCAGTTCGCGGATCATGCGGACGCAGTCGGCATCGTCCTGCGCGATGAAGTGGCCCACGCCACTGACGGAATTGTGCGTCATGGAGCCACCGAGAGCTTCCTTGGTCACATCCTCATGCGTGACCGTTTTGATCACGTCCGGACCGGTGACAAACATGTAGCTGGTATCGGCCACCATGAACGTGAAATCGGTGATGGCGGGCGAGTACACGGCGCCGCCCGCGCAGGGCCCCATGATGGCGGAAATCTGCGGCACCACGCCGCTCGCGATGGTGTTGCGCAGGAAGATATCGGCATAGCCACCAAGCGAAACCACGCCCTCCTGAATGCGTGCGCCGCCGGAGTCGTTCAGGCCGATGATGGGCGCGCCCACTTTCATGGCGAGGTCCATCACCTTGCAGATCTTGCGAGCGTTGGTTTCGGAAAGCGAGCCGCCAAAGACGGTGAAATCCTGGGCGAAAACGTAAACCGGGCGACCGGTGATGCGGCCATGACCGGTGACGAAGCCATCGCCGGGGATGACCTGGGAATCCATGCCGAAGTCGCGGCAGCGGTGCTGGACGAGTTTGTCGAGTTCTTCGAAAGTGCCTTCGTCGAGCAGCAATTCCACCCGCTCGCGCGCCGCGAGTTTGCCTTCCTTGTGCTGGCGTTCGCGGCGTTCCGCGCCTCCGCCTTCTTCGGCTGCGGCATGGCGTCGGCGAAGTTCTTCGAGTCGGGTCATGACCTCAAGCATAATATCCGGGGTATCACGTAACAAAGCCGGGCGTACCCTTTCGGGCTGATCGGCTGTAGGGAAAAGCGGGGTGCCGGAATCGGCGAAATTAAAGCAGGATTCCGATGATCGAGACCTTCACTGCCGTATTCGAGGATGGAAAGTTGGGGCACGATTCGCCTTGCGATCTGCCGGAGGGAACTCGGGCGGTGGTGTCTGTCAGCGGACGGGTTTTGCCGCCTCACGAAAGAAGTAAGGAAGAGCGGCGTGCTATCCGTCACCGAATGGTGGAAAAATGGCAAAGGCGACTCTTTCGAGTCGCCTTTTCCATGTAGGTTGAAGGTTAGTTATTCGGCCAGTGATTCTTCCGGCCCCAGGTCTTCCGACAAGCCGCCCGTGTACTGCAAACGGGCCTCATCCTCATACCCGGCCAGCGCATCGAGCGACGGCTCCGGCACCGGTTCTTCCACGATATCCTCGCCCGCGATCTTGGTCCGGCGATAGAATTCCATGCCGGTACCAGCCGGAACAAGCCGACCCATGATCACGTTTTCCTTCAGGCCGCGAAGGTAATCCACCTTGCCGTTGATGGCGGCTTCGGTGAGTACGCGCGTTGTTTCCTGGAAGGACGCGGCGGAGATGAACGAATCGGTGGAGAGCGAAGCTTTCGTGATGCCGAGCAGCACAGCCTTGCCCTGCGCCGGTACGCCGCCCGCCTCTTCCACGCGCAGGTTCTCCGCACGGAACTTGAACTTATCCACCACCTCTTCGGGGAGGAATTCCGTATCGCCGATATCTTCCACACGCACCCAGCGCATCATCTGACGCGAGATGACTTCGAGGTGCTTGTCGTTGATATTCACGCCCTGCAGGCGGTAGACTTCCTGAATTTCGTTGACGAGATACTTCTGCAGTTCCTTCTCGCCGCGGACGTCCAGAATGTCGTGCGGGTTGCGCGGACCATCCATCAGAGGATCGCCGGCCAGCACGCGTTCGCCTTCCTGCACGTTGATATGCACACCGCGGGGCAGCGAGTATTCGCGTTCCTGACCGTCATCGCCCACGATGTAAAGCCGGCGCATACCCTTGCTGATTTCGCCGTACTTCACAACGCCGTTGATTTCCGCCATGATCGCAGCCTCACGCGGCTTGCGCGCTTCGAACAGTTCCACAACGCGCGGCAGACCGCCCGTGATGTCCTTGGTCTTCGTGGTTTCGCGCGGAATCTTCGCCAGAACGTCGCCCGCGTGCACTTCTTCGCCGTCGCGCACCATCAGGTGAGCGTGGGTCGGCATGAGGTACTTGCGGGTGCCGCCGGGTCCCTTGATCTGCACCATCGGCTGCCGCTTCTCATCGGGGGAGTCCGTCACAACCAACTGCGACATGCCCGTCACTTCGTCCACCTGCTCGGCCAGCGTAATGCCTTCCTGCAGATCTTTGAAGTGAACCACACCGGAGAGTTCGGTGAGAATCGAGAAGGTGTAGGGATCCCATTCGAGCAGATCCTGGTTCGCCTTCACCGGGTCGCCATCGGCAACCGTAATGCGGGCGCCGTAAACCACCGGGTAGCGTTCCTTTTCACGGCCCTTATCGTCGACGACGGCCACGATACCACTGCGGTTCATCGCAATGATTTCGCCCTTTTCGTTCTTGACGTGCGTGATGTTCAGGTACTTCGCGAAACCGTCCGACTTCGCATCCTGCTTCGACTGTTCGGAGATTCGCGTCGCCGTACCGCCGATGTGGAAGGTACGCATGGTCAGCTGAGTACCCGGTTCGCCGATCGACTGCGCCGCGATCACACCGACCGCTTCGCCACGTTCCACCAGACGACCCGTCGCCAGGTTGCGTCCGTAACAGGCGACGCAGACACCACGCTTCGATTCGCAGGTGAGCACCGAGCGGATCTTGACACGTTCGATACCAGCGGCCTGAATCGCCGCCGCCAGGTCTTCGGTGATTTCCTGGTTGACCGCCACGATGACGTTGTTCTCGTAATCGCGCTGATCTTCGAGAGCCACACGACCGACGATACGGTCGCGCAGCGGTTCGATGATTTCGCCCGATTCGATGATCGGTTCCACGATGATGCCTTCCGTGGTGCCGCAATCGTCTTCGGAGATGATGACGTCCTGCGCCACGTCGACCAGGCGGCGGGTGAGGTAACCGGAATCCGCCGTTTTGAGAGCGGTATCGGCCAGACCCTTACGAGCGCCGTGCGTCGAGATGAAGTACTGCAGCACGTTCAGACCTTCGCGGAAGTTCGCGGTGATCGGAGTTTCGATGATTTCGCCGGACGGCTTGGCCATCAGTCCGCGCATACCGGAGAGCTGGCGGATCTGCTGTTTCGAACCGCGGGCGCCGGAGTCGGCCATGATGTAAATCGGATTGAGGTAACGGCCGGTGCGGTCGTCCTCTTCCATGGCGCTGAACATCTGATCGGAAACGCGTTCAGTGACTCGCGACCAGATTTCGATGATCTTGTTGTAGCGTTCGCCGTGGGTGATGGCGCCATCCTGATACTGCCCTTCGACGGCAACCACTTCCTTTTCCGCTTCGGCCACGAGAGTCTTCTTCGTATCCGGCACGACCATGTCGTCGACGCCGATCGAGATACCCGCGCGGGTTGCGTACAGGAAGCCCAGGTTCTTGATCTCATCGAGCATGTGAACCGTCACCTGCAGACCGAACTTCAGGTAGCAGTAGTTCACCAGCTGCGCGAGGCCCTTCTTCTTCAGCAGGCCGTTGATGAACGGCATCTGTTCGGGAAGGTGGTCGTTGAGAATCACGCGGCCGACAGTGGTATCCATGTACTGCTTCACGAACTCAATCGGTTCGGTATGCAGGATGTTCTGGCTGTCGAAAGCCTTGGTCAGGTCGATGACCTTACCGGTATAGCGCAGCTTGATCGGCGTCAGGGTCTGGACTTCGTCCATTTCGAGAGCGATCAGCACGTCGTCGGTGGACGCAAAGGTGCGGCCTTCTCCACGAGCGCCGGGGCGCATCTTGGTCAGGTAGTAGCAGCCAAGCACCATGTCCTGCGTTGGAACGGTGATCGGGCCGCCGTGCGCCGGCGACAGAATGTTGTTCGACGCCAGCATCAGGGTGTGCGCTTCAATCTGCGCTTCGGGCGAGAGCGGAATGTGGACCGCCATCTGGTCGCCGTCGAAGTCGGCGTTGAATGCCGTACAAACCAGCGGGTGGATCTTGAGCGCCTTGCCTTCCACCAGTACCGGCTCGAAGGCCTGAATACCGAGGCGGTGAAGCGTGGGAGCGCGGTTCAGAAGAATCGGGTGGTCCTTGATGACTTCTTCGAGGATGTCCCAAACCACCGGATCCTGCTGCTCGACAAGTTCCTTCGCCTGCTTGATGGTGGTGCAGTGACCACGCTGTTCCAGCCGGTGATAGATGAACGGCTTGAAGAGTTCGAGCGCCATCTTCTTCGGCAGACCGCACTGGTGAATCTTGAGGTCCGGACCGACGACGATAACCGAACGACCGGAGTAATCGACGCGCTTACCGAGGAGGTTCTGGCGGAAGCGGCCCTGCTTACCCTTGAGCGTATCGGAGAGCGACTTGAGCGGACGGTTGTTCGCGCCACGCAGCACGCGACCGCGACGACCGTTGTCGAACAGAGCATCGACCGCTTCCTGGAGCATGCGCTTTTCGTTGCGGACGATGACGTCCGGCGCGTGCAACTCCATCAGCTTCTTCAGACGGTTGTTACGGTTGATGACGCGGCGATAGAGATCGTTCAGATCGGAAGTCGCAAAGCGGCCACCATCGAGCGGGACGAGGGGACGCAGTTCCGGGGGGATGACCGGCAGCACGTCGAGAATCATCCACTCCGGCTTGTTGCCGGACTTGCGGAAGCTTTCCACTACGCGCAGGCGCTTGGCGTACTTCAGCTTCTTCTGCTGCGACGTTTCGGTCTTCATCTTCTCGCGAATATCTTCGGAGAGGAATTCGACGTCGACTTTCTTGAGCAGTTCCTTGATGCCTTCGGCGCCCATCATGGCGACGAACTTGCCGGGGGCTTCCTGATCCAGCTGACGCTTGCGCTCGTCTGAGATCACTTCACCCTGCTGCAGATCGGCAACCTCGCCCGGATCCACAACCACGTAGGCTTCAAAGTAAAGAACGCGTTCGAGTTCGCGCAGAGTGATGTCGAGCAGATGACCGATGCGCGACGGCAGGCCCTTGAAGAACCAGACGTGCGAGCAGGGGCTGGCCAGTTCGATATGGCCCAGACGTTCACGGCGGACACGGGCGAGCGTGACTTCCACGCCGCACTTGTCGCAGATCACGCCGCGGTGCTTCATCCGCTTGTACTTGCCGCAGAGACATTCCCAGTCGGTGACCGGTCCGAAAATCCGCGCGCAGAACAAGCCGTCGCGTTCCGGCTTGAAAGTACGGTAGTTGATGGTTTCCGGCTTGGTGACTTCGCCATGGCTCCAGCTTCGGATTTTCTCCGGCGACGCCAGAGAGATCCGGATAGAGTCAAAGTCCGCTATTAAATTCGCCCGATCGTAGGGTGAGGATCGCATTTTAGCTCCAGATTTCAAAAACCAAGTGCATGGGCGGACGCTTCCGTCCGCCCCACCATGTAGCCCAGATTAATCAGCCGCGAGCGCAGTATCTTCGGGCGCTTCGCGGAATTTCTTCATCAGCTCGACGTCGAGGCAGAGCGACTGCAGTTCGCGGATGAGAACGTTGAACGATTCGGGCACGCCCGGTTCGATCGCCGCCTCGCCCTTGACGATGGCCTCGTAAATCTTGGCGCGGCCATAAACGTCGTCCGACTTCGCGGTCAGCAGTTCCTGCAGGATGTAAGCGGCGCCGTATGCTTCGAGCGCCCAGACTTCCATTTCGCCGAAACGCTGTCCGCCGAACTGCGCCTTGCCGCCCAGAGGCTGCTGCGTGATCAGCGAATACGGTCCGATGGAGCGGGCGTGGATCTTGTCGTCGACCAGGTGCGAGAGCTTCAGCATGTAGATGTAGCCCACGGTCACCGGCTGTTCGAAAGACTGACCCGTCATACCGTCGAAGAGCAGCGTCTTGCCCGAGGTCGGCAGCCCGGCCTTGGTCAGCATGGCTTTGATACCCTTTTCGGTCGCGCCATCGAAGACGGGCGTTGCGAACTGGACACCCAGAGCCTTGGCCGCCCACCCGAGGTGGGTTTCCAGAATCTGACCGACGTTCATACGGCTGGGAACGCCGAGCGGGTTCAGGACAATTTCGACCGGCGTGCCATCCGGCAGGTACGGCATGTCTTCTTCCGGCAGAATGCGGCTGATGACACCCTTGTTACCGTGACGGCCGGCCATCTTATCGCCGACCGAGAGCTTGCGCTTCATGGCGATATAAACCTTCACGAGCTTGATGACGCCCGGGGGGAGTTCGTCGCCCTTGCGAAGCTTGGCGGTCTTTTCGTCGGTGATCTTTTCGAGCACCGCGATCTGGCGCGAAGTCATTTCCTCAATCTCGTCGATCTGCTCGTTTACACGAGTTTCCTTCGAGTTGAGGCGGATGCGCTTCAGGTCGCGCGAGCGCATCTTCTCGATCGTGTCGCGATCAAGAATGTGGCCCTTGCCAACCAGGCGCTTGTTGGTCTTTTCGTCGTGCAGGTCGGCCAGAACTTCCTTGCCTTCGAGCAGGTTGCAGAGACGCTTGGCGCGTTCGTCGGTCAGGATGCGGATTTCATCCTGCAGGTTGCGCTGCAGGCGGGCGATCTGCGACTCTTCGATCCGGCGGGACCGTTCGTCCTTATCCTGACCCTTGCGGGAGAAGATCTTACAGTCAACGACCGTGCCTTCGATGCCCGGCGGGCAGTAGAGGGAGGCGTCTTTCACGTCGCCGGCCTTTTCACCGAAGATGGCGCGCAGCAGCTTCTCTTCCGGAGTGAGCTGCGTTTCGCCCTTCGGCGTCACTTTGCCCACCAGAATGTCGCCCGGCTTCACGGTGGCACCAATCCGGATGACGCCGGATTCGTCCAGATTGCGCAGGAACGAGTCGGCGATGTTCGGAATGTCGCGGGTGATTTCCTCGGGTCCGAGCTTGGTGTCGCGGGCTTCGATTTCAAACTCTTCGATGTGGATCGAAGTGTAGTAGTCTTCCTTGATCAGTTTTTCATTGACCAGGATGGCGTCTTCGAAGTTATAACCACGCCACGGCATGAAGGCGACCAGAACGTTGCGGCCCAGCGCCAGTTCGCCCATATCCGTACAGGGTCCGTCGGCCAGAACCTGCGTCTTTACAACACGCTGGCCCTTGTGCACGATCGGCTTCTGGTTGATGCAGGTATTCTGGTTTGACCGCTTGAACTTGGTCATCTGGTAGATATCCGCGCCAACTTCGCGCGACATCTGCCCTTCCTGCGCCGCACCGTCCACACGGACAATGATGCGCTCGGAATCGACCGAATCGACGATGCCGGAACGGCGGCAGAGCACCACAGCGCCGGAATCGCGCGCCGTGACATATTCCATGCCGGTACCGACGTAGGGAGCATCGCCGCGGAGCAGCGGAACCGCCTGGCGTTGCATGTTCGATCCCATGAGAGCGCGGTTCGCGTCGTCATTCTCAAGGAAGGGAATCAGGCTGGCCGCGACAGAGACAAGCTGCTTCGGACTGACGTCCATGTACTGAATGTCATCACGGCTCTTCAGAACGAAGTTGCCGGCCTGCCGGGCGTTGGCAAGGTCCGGTACGATGCGGGAATTTTCATCCAGCTCGACGTTCGCCTGCGCGGTGACGTACTTGTCTTCTTCCCAGGCGGAGAGGTAATCGCAGTGGGCTTCGAATTCCGCTTCCTTGCGGCCTTCACCCACGGCGGCGTTCGCCTTCTCCATGTCGTCGCGACGGATGATGTCGCCAACCTTGTAACTGGTATCGCCCGGGTTGAGAATTTTGACTTCGTCGACCACGTAGCCTTCGACAACCCGCTTGTACGGGCTCTCGATAAAGCCGTAGTCGTTGATGCGCGCAAAGCACGACAGAGACGAGATCAGACCGATGTTCGGACCTTCCGGCGTTTCGATCGGGCAGATACGGCCGTAGTGCGTCGGGTGGACATCGCGGACTTCGAAGCCTGCGCGCTCACGCGACAGACCGCCCGGTCCAAGAGCCGAGAGACGCCGCTTGTGCGTAATCTCGGACAACGGATTGGTCTGATCCATGAACTGCGAGAGCTGGCTGGAACCAAAGAATTCGCGGATCGCCGCCATCACAGGCTTCGCGTTCACCAGATCGTGCGGCATTGCCGTCGACATTTCCTGGTAAACCGACATCTTTTCCTTGATCGCGCGTTCCATACGGACGAGTCCGATGCGGAACTGGTTCTCAAGGAGTTCGCCAACTGCGCGAACGCGGCGGTTGCCAAGGTGATCGATATCGTCCACCACGCCGATACCCTTGCGCAGCTTCAGCAGGTAGCGGATCGTGTTGTGGAAGTCTTCCGGATGCAGAATGCGCGGATCGTATTCCTTGCCTTCGGGGGTAAACCGTTTCGGGGTTTCCGGCGCATCGTGGATCTTGATCGAGAACTTCATGCGGCCCACGCGCGAGAAATCATACTTGCGCGGGTCGAAGAACATGCCGTCGAACAGCTGGGTGGCCGTATCGAGGGTGGGCGGGTCGCCCGGACGCAGCTTCCGGTAGATTTCGATCAGCGCGTCCTTGCGCGTCTTGACCGGATCCTTCCTGAGCGTGGTCGAGATGACGGTGCCGACTTCGTCCCGTTCCGGGAAGAAAATTTCGAAAGTCTCGATGCCCGCGTCAATCAGCTTGCTGATGATGGCCGGCGTGAGTTCCTGGTTCGCATCGATCATCACCTCGCCGGTGGACATATCGACCACATCGGCGGCGATGAAGGCGCCATCCAGATCATTGGCCGCCACTTCCACTTCCGCGATGTGCTGTTTGCGGATTTCACGCATCAGGCCAGCGGTCACCTTGCGGCCCTGCGCCACAACGGTTTCGCCGGCGGCGTTGGTGATCGCGTGGGACAGCTTCAGGCCGACCAGGCTTTCATCCACGGTCCAACGCAGCTTCGCGTCCTGAATGGCAACCTTTGTGACGCGATAGAAGGTCTTGAGGATCTGTTCGTCCGATTCGAGACCCAACGCGCGCAGGAAGACCGAACCGTAGAACTTGCGCTTCCGGTCGATGCGGACATACAGCAGGTTCTTCGTGTCGTATTCGAACTCAACCCAGCTGCCGCGATAGGGGATGATCTTGCCAAGGAAATAGCCCTGCGCCGCGATGCGTTCGAAGAACACGCCGGGCGAACGGTGCAACTGGCTGACGATAACGCGCTCTGTGCCGTTGATGATGAAGGTGCCGTTGTTCGTCATCAGCGGGATTTCGCCGAAGAAGACTTCCTGCTCCTTGATGTCGCGGACGCTCTTCTGGCCGCTGTCCGGGTCTTTGGCGTAAACCGTCAGGCGGATGGTGACCTTCAGCGGGGCGGCATACGTCATGCCGCGCTCTTCGCATTCGGCCTGATCGTACTTGAGCTGCAGTCCGACAGGATCGCCGCACTTGTTACAGAAGGTGACGATATTGCGGTTGAACGTACCGCAATGCTTACAAAGAATGTCGCCGGGGTGGAAAGGATCGGTCTGAATTGTCTGGCCGCAGGAAGGATTGCGGCAGGTGGAGCGAAGGTGATGCAAACCTTTCAGGTTGCCGCACTTGCACTCCCAGTTGCCGATCGAATAGTCGACGAATTCCAGCTGGCTGACGCCACGGAAATCCGAGATCGGGAAGACCGACGTGAAGACGGTCTGCAGGCCGATGTCGTCGCGTTCGTTCGGCAGAAGGTCCATTTGCAGGAACTTCTCATAGGAATTTTTCTGAACTTCGATCAGATTCGGGATCGGAATCGAAGTTTTGATTTTCGAGAAATCAACTCTGTCGGGAGCAAGACCGTTCTCAGAAGACATAAGAATTCAAGAACTCCGTAAACGGCTGCGGCGCTTGGAACGCCGAGGCCGGAAAACCATCAAATAGCGCTGTTGAAGCTTGTTAAAGCCCGATTCGACAAAAGACCTGAAGAAGCCGATTGACGAATGGCCACCGGAAATGCCAATTTATTGTGAGAGTACCGGGCAGATAGGTTGCCCTTACGTGCAGTGTGGCGGTCCGTCTGAGGCACTACTGGACGAAAACCGCAAGAGAAATCCGGAACATGGCTCGAATCGCGGCGGCAGATGCTCCGGGAACGGACACACGTCGGGTTCCGGCGCAAAAGCGCAAGCTCCCGCAGCGCGCCGAACAGGCCGGCATGCATATGATCCGCCAAAGTTTCCAGGGCCACCGTCACCAATCCGGGAGCGAAGTCCCGCCGATACCACGCCAAAGTACGACGCTACCATGCGGACGGTCAACCCGTCAACATGCGACACGTAAACAGATGAAATGACTAAGGGCGGTCCCGGCATCGCGCGTTGCCGCGCTGAGCCGGGACCGCCTTGATTTCGCCCCGTCCGCTGCTCCCGCCGGCCCCAATTTGGGCTGGCGAGCCAGTATAACTACTTCAGCTCGACAGTTGCGCCGGCGTCGACGAATTTCTTCTGGATGGTTGCAGCTTCTTCCTTGCTGACGCCTTCCTTCACCGGCTTCGGCGCGCCGTCGACCAGGTCCTTGGCTTCTTTCAGGCCGAGGCTGGTGACTTCGCGAACTGCCTTGATGACGTTGATCTTGTTTGCGCCCGCCGCAACGAGAACGACCGTGAATTCGGTCTTCTCTTCGACGACCGGAGCCGCCGCAGCCGCTGCGCCGCCGGCAACTGCGACCGGAGCCGCTGCCGCTGCCGAAACGCCGAGCTTTTCCTCGAGCAACTTAACGAGCTGCGATGCTTCAAGCAGCGTCAAGCCCTGAATCTGTTCCGCAATTGCGTTAATGTCCGCCATGATCTTAAACTCCTTTGAAAATCTTTTCTTACTGCCACATGCAAGGCATGGGGCCCTTGTTATCTGTCACCCGCGTACTCCTGAACCGCCGTACGCTGTTTACCCGCATGCGCAGGAACCACGTTCCGGAATTTCCGGTAAACCGGAAACCGGACGCAAGCCCAACTACGCCGTGAACTTTTCTTCCTTGACGCCCTGGTCGATCACCACCGCCAGATTGCGGCCAACCGCACCAAGCGCCGTCACCAACCGCTGTGCCGGTGCATTGATGAGATAAAGCAGCTTGGCGAAGATTTCTTCCTTCGGCGGCATGTTGGCCAGGTCGTTGATCGCCTTGATGTCGATCGCACGGCCTTCCACCATTCCGGCCTTGAAAGAGAACGTGGGGTTCGTCTTCGCGTAAGCAGTGAGAGCCTTCGCCAGCGCCACGGGGTCACCCGAAGTATAGGCCAGCGACGTCATGCCCTTCAGGCCCTTCAGAACTTCGTTTGAAGCGAGACCCTCGGAAGCAATTTCCGCAATATTGTTCTTGACGACCTTGTAGCTGCCGCCGGCGCCGCGCACAGTCTTGCGCAGATCAAAATCCTGCGAGACCTTCATCTTCTCGAAGCCGGTCACGAACACGTTGTTCGACGCTTCAAGAGCCTTGCGCAACTCTTCAAAATCTTTTTTCTTGTCTTCCCTGTTTTTCATTTCAGACTCCGGGTATGCCAGTGGCTTGCGCCCATCCGCCGATGTACCGACAGATGGCGCCCGCCGGGTTTACGCGTTGGCGGCCGTTTCCTTCGCCGTCAGCTCAGAGGTATCGAGCGAAATGCCCGGGCCCATCGTGGAACACAACGTCGCGTTCTTCACGTACTTCCCTTTGGCGGCCGACGGCTTTGCCTTCAGCACGGCAGTGATCAGGCTGGAAGCATTCTCCACCAGCTTGGCCGGAGTGAAGCTGATCTTGCCGATGGGAGCGTGAATAATTCCGGTCTTGTCGACACGGAATTCGACCTTACCGGCCTTGACTTCGAGAACAGCCTTTGCCACATCGACAGTCACGGTTCCGGTCTTGGGGTTCGGCATCAGGCCGCGGGGGCCGAGAACCTTGCCGAGCTTACCGACCGAGCGCATCATGTCCGGCGTGGCAATCACGGCGTCATAATCCGTCCAGCCTTCCGACTGAATCTTGTTGACCATGTCTTCGCCGCCGACGAAATCAGCGCCGGCTTCGGTGGCTTCACGCAATTTGTCGCCGCTGGCGATCACGAGAACTTTTTTGGATTTGCCGAGACCGTTGGGCATGACCACGGTGCCGCGGACCATCTGGTCGGCATGCTTGGGGTCTACGCCAAGGCGCATGTGCACCTCAACCGTCTCGTCGAATTTGGCGAATTTGATCTTCTGGAGAAGAGGAACTGCCTGATCGAGGGTATAATCGCGCGCTTCAACCTGCTTAAGCGCAGCCTGGTACTTTTTTCCTGGTTTCCTTGCCATGTCTCCTCATTGGTTCAAGCGGTTGCGTCAGCCCGTGTTCGGCAGTTTGCTGCCGGAGCGCGCACACCTCCCATTGAGACCCGTTTCCGGGCACTCTGTGATCCTAACACGAATGAAATCGGGAATGCAAATGCCGTCGCGAAATACACTCCCCCGGCCCTACAGATAAATCGGTTCCAGCCGGTTCACCACATAAGCCCCGCAACGCTCATAGCTGGCCCGCGGACGGTTGCGGGCGATATCCAGATCCACGCAGATCCAACCCTTGAAATTGGCCGACTTCAGAACGCGGTGGCAGGCCGGGAAGTCCACTTCCCCATCCCCCAGGTCGAAGATGTTGTTCGGAAACTTCAGCGATTCATCGCGCTTCGCGTCCTTATAATCCAACATCATCAGCCGCGATTTGTACTTTTCCAGATTGTAGGCCGCATCGCAACCGGCAAGGTGCAGGTGTGCCAGATCCGGCGAGAAGCCGAACAGCTTCGGATCCGTCATCGCCATGCAGCGGTCCACTTCCTCCTGCGTCTGCACCATCTGGCCCATGTGGTTGTGCAGTCCCGCGCGGAAGCCCATCTCGCCCGCAATCTCGCCCAGCTGATTGTAGGTTTCGCACATGGTTTTGAAATTCGTCTCGCTCAGATTGGTCCGGTTGGGCGAGAACACCACCAGCATCTTCGCGTCGAAGTTCTTCAGGAACGTCATCGCCGTCTTCGCATCGGCGAACAACTTCGGCCGCTGCGCCGCATCGTAAGCCGGGCCATTGAACGAAATGGTGATGATCTGGAGGCCGCGCTTATCCGCTTCCTTCCGCATCTGCTCAGTGGTGATGTTGAACTTGGTCAGGATCTGAGGAAACTGCGTCACGCGCACTCCCCGGAAGCCCGTGTCCTTCATCACGTCGAAGATATCCAGGAACGAAAACGGCGGGAACTGGTTCCAGAGATTCGACCCCAGCGCCCACTTCACATTCCTGTTGGCCGGAATCTTATCCGCCGCGCGCGCGAGTGTGGAGGCAAGCACCGCCAAAGCGGTGCGCCGGGAAACGTTTCGGATCACGTGCTGAGTTTATATCAACGGCCTACAGATCGGTCAGATGAGCCAGCTTGCCGGTGCTGTCCCCGATCATCTCCGGATGCACGTCCATCCGGTCCAGCAGCGACATATAGAGGTTTGTCATCGGCGTTCCGTCCGGATAAACCACATGACGCCCGGGTTTCAGCGAGCCGTTCCCGCGTCCCACCAGCACCGTTGGCACGTTCTCGTGCTGATGGCGGTTCGGATCGCACAGCGCGCTGCCATACACCACCATGGAGTGGTCAAGCAGACTGCCATCGCCATCCGGAATGGCTTTCATCCGGTCCAGATAGTAGCTGAAAAGCTCCGCGTGATACGTGTTGATCTTTGCGACCTTTTCCAGCAGTTCCGGGAGATTCCGGTGGTGCGTAATCGGATGATGCGGGTCCGGCACGCCAATCTCGCCATACGTCCGCACACTTCCCTCGCGGCCGAACATAAACGTCGAGACGCGCGTGAGATCGGCCTGAAAGGCCAGAATCTGCAGGTCGAACATGAGCTTCACGTATTCCGCGAATTCCACCGGGACGCCGGCGGGTTCTTCGATGGACGGCGTGAACTTCGGCGCACCTGTCTCGGCCAGCTGAATCCGCTTCTCGACCTCCCGCACGCCCGTCAGATACTCATCCAGCTTGTGGCGGTCTGAAGCGCCCAGATCGCCCATCAGTCTGCTGGTGCGCTCGCCAGCCACATCCAGAATGCTTTTCCGGAGCAGATTGCGCCGGGCCCGCGCCGCCGGGTCCACCTTCAGATCGTCCGACCCGAACAAGCGCTCGAAGACCACCCTCGGATTGGTTTCCGGAGGCATGGGCAACGTCGGAGTTCTCCAGGAAATGCTGTTGGTGTACGCACAGCTGAAGCCGCTGTCGCAGTTCCCCACGGTCCGTGAATCCTCGCAGCCGAGTTCAAGCGACGCGAGACGCGTCTTCGAGCCCACCGTCGCGGCGGCAATCTGATCCGCCGAAACGCCCCCGTGAATATCCGCGCCGATGGTCTTTTTGCAATGCACCCCGGTCAGGTAGGAAGCGCCGGCGCGGGCATGATCCCCGCCGCCATCGCCCAGCGCGTTGCCGTTGTGGATATCGAGGCCGGTCAGCACCAGCATGTCCTCCCGGTGCTTCGCGAGAGGCTTCAGGATCCGGCTCAGTTCGTACGAAGAGCCTTCCCCCGCCGGCAGCCATTCCTTGTAATTGACGCCGTTCGGCACGTATGTAAACGCCAGACGCAGCGGGGGCGTTTTCGCTCCGTTCGTCGCGGGAGAGGCCATCGCCGGCGCCATGGCATCCAGCAGGGGCAGCGCGAGCGCCGCGCCAAAACCACGCAGCAGAGTCCGGCGGGAAAGGTGCTTTTTCGTGATGATCATGTGCGGCTTTCACCCCTCTTCATCTGGAACGGCATGCTCCGGACGATTCCAAGTACCAGTGTAGAGAATTTATAGTCCTTCGCCGCCAGGTCCGCCACAACGCCCTGGACCGCCGTGTGATCGAAGCGTTCGAGACCGCGGCCCAGCGCGTAGGTCATCATCTTTTCCGTCATGCAATCGGCAAACGCGGCCTTATTCGAGAGCAGGATCGACTTCAGTTCATCCGGCCCGCGGAACGTCCGTCCATCCGGCAGCACGCCGGACGAATCGATCGGAAATTTTCCGTCCTTCTCGCGCCATTCCCCGATCGCGTTATAGTTCTCCAGACCGAAGCCCAGCGGGTCCATCTTCGAATGGCAGGACGCGCACAGCGCGTTCGCCCGGTGCTGCTCCATCACCTGACGCAACGAAGCCGCGCTGCCCGCCTTCGCCTCTTCAAGCGGCGGAACATTCGGTGGCGGCGGTGGCGGCGGCGCATTCAGCAGATTTTCAAGCACCCACTTGCCGCGCAGCACCGGCGAGGTGCGCGTCGCGTACGAAGACACCGTCAGCACACTGGCCTGCGTCAGAATGCCGCCGCGGTGCGTGCCCGCCAGATCCACCCGGCGGAACTCTGGTCCTTTCACGCTGCGAATCCCGTAAAACTCGGCCAGCCGCTGGTTCAGAAACGTATATTTCGCATCCAGCAGTTCCAGCACGCTGCGGTCTTCCCGCATGATGTTCGCGAAGAATAATTCCGATTCCTTCCGCATCGACAGGCGCAGATATTCTTCAAACTGCGGGAACCGGTCGCGATCCGGCACTGCCGATTCCAGCCGCCGCAACTCCAGCCACTGTCCCGCGAAGTTCTCTACCAGCGCATTCGCCTTCGGATCCTGCAGCATCCGCCGCACCTGCGCCTCCTGCACTTCCGGCTTCCGGAGGGACCCGCTCTCCACCGTCTTCAGCAGATCGTCATCCGGCATGCTGGACCACAAAAAGTACGAAAGCCTGGAAGCGAGTTCAGCGGGAGTCACCGCGGCGGCTTCGTTTTTCTCTACCCGGAACAGGAAATCCGGCGAGACCAGCATTGCCTCAATCGCCGTGCCGATGCCGTCGGCGAAAGTCCCGCCCTGCTTCTGCGTGAGCGCAACCAACTTCAGATACGGCTCCACTTCCGCCGCCGTCACTGGTCGCCGAAACGCCCGCCGCGCCATGCCCGCGACGATCTTCCGGTCACAACCGGGCTTGTGGTTGCCGTCAAGATGTCCGCACGTGTAAATCTTCCCCAGACTCGCCTGTGACGGCCCTTTCACGGAGTTATACGGGCCGATCACTTCCATGAAATGGATGTATGCGCGATTCGCCGGCGCACGGATCAGCGCGATCTTCAGCTGCGCTTCCCTGCGCAGCTTCGCCGCTTCTTCCGGCGTCGCGTTGGCGGGAATCTTCAGGAAGCGGGAAATATCAGGCGGGGGCGGTTCCGGCAGAGGCGATGGATTCGGCCCGCCGTAACTTTTCGGCAACCCTTCATAAATGTGCAGCACCGTGCCGGCCAGCCAGTGTTCGCCCGCCGGAACCCGCATACGGAATTCCTTCGACATGCCGAACAGATCGAGCGTATTGCCTTCCTGCGGCGCGTCATCCACCACCAGCGTCTTCACCAGCTTGCCGTCCAGCCAGACGCCCATTTCGATGGGCGCGGTACCGGTCGGCCGTCGCCCCTCCGGAGTCACGCGGATCAGATACTCGGCATCCGCCGGGAACCGGTGCAGCCAGTGCAGACTCTGCGGCATGCTCAAGCCAGTCTTGTCGTAATCGAACTCCGGTTTTTGCGAAAGTTCATATTCGCGGTACGGGGGTTGGTAGCGTTCCACCAGAGGCTTTGCAAACTCGTTGCCGAACAGCGCGCTGTGTACCACTTTTTCGGCAGCCACCATGTACTTTTCCATCAATACAGGCGATACCGAGAGCACCGCGCCAATGCTGTCAAAACCGTAGGCCGAGTCGTCCTGCGGGAAATCATCCGCCGGACGGGCGTCCACACCCAGCAGGTCGCGGATCGTGTTGTTGTATTCCGCCCGGTTCAGGCGGCGGGCCGTGATGTGCCCGGCATCAGGCCTGGCTGCCTTCTCCTGCCGGCCCAGTTCCGCTTCAATCGCCTTCGTGACGCTCGCAGCCTGCGCGGGGTCCGGGCGCGGCATCCCGCGCGGCGGCATCTCACCGCTGCGGATCTTCTCCAGCACGCGCGCCCAGATGTCCGCGTTCTTCTCGCCCTGCAGATTCAGGTCGGCCGTCTTCAGAGTCGCGTTGTGACAGCTGTAACAGTGCTTCGTGAGGAATTGTTCATACGGCTCCGCGCCCAGACAAAGCAGTGCCGCAAATATGGCAAAAAACGACCACGCGCGTTGGGGAGACAGCATTGGATGAGCCAATTATATGTCGTTCCCTGCACTCCGCACCCACAACTTTAGACAGGGTTTCCGGTTTAGCTGGATTACCATGATGTTCATGCGCGTCCAGCCGCTCGTAGTTCTTCTGACACTGACCACCGCGGTTTCCGCGCAAACGCTGAGCAACGCCTCACTGAACGGAAAGTACTTCGTCCGCCATGTGCAGTTCACAACCGACGCGAACAATACGGTGACAGACGCCCGCAGCATCATCGGCGTCTTCCAGTTCAATGGCGCGGGCGCCTACACCTTCACCTCGCAGCAGACCGTCCTCTCAAATTCCGCCTTGTCGTTTTCGGGCAGCGGCACGTATTCGGTCACCTCCGGCGGCGCCGCCACCATTTCCAACCCGCAGAAACCGTCCCTCACGATCAACGCTCGCATCGGCACGGAAGCCGTGGTCGGCGCCTCCACAGAGTCCGCGGAAAACACCTTTGACATGTTCGTCGCCATTCCCGCCCCCACCGGAACGCTGAACAACGCCAGCCTGAAAGCCGGTTTTTCCGCCACGGATTTCGAATTGAGTTCCGTCTCCACCAGTCAGGTCCGGAACTCCATCTCGCAGTTCAGCTTCGATGGCGCGGGGAACATTTCGGGCATCGCTGTACAGGGTCATGCGGCCGGCATCTCCGGCGGCGCAAAGCTCAATCAGACGATCCCCGGAGGCAGTTACAATCTCAGCCCGGATGGCACCGGCGCCATCGCGTTCGCGCAACCCTCCGGCGTTACGCCGGCGCTGATGAACTCCACCCAGCGAGTTCTCTACGTCTCCCAATCGGGCAATGTGATCCTTGCCGGCACGCCCGGCGCGCATGACATCTTCATCGGCGTCAAGGCGCTTTCCACACCGTCCGGCAACACGACCTTCACGGGGCGCAGCTGGACGGCCGGCTTTCGCGTCGACAGTTCCGGTTCGAGCGCCAACTACGCGGGCTCCGGCACTGTGATCAATGCCGATACTTCCGTCATCTCTTCGCGCCGCTACCATCAAACCGGCTATCCCGCTTACAACATCACCGCCGCGCGGGTTTACACGATCGCCTCCGACGGCACCGGGTCCATCGGGCCCGCCAAAATCGCGCTCGGCTCGGGCAACACCATCGTGTCAAGCAACGTGGCCCAGCAACTGGACCCCACCGGCTACGAAATCAGCTTCGGCGTCGCCATTCCGAATGTGAGCGGCAGCGGCGTCTTCATCAACCCGCAGGGTGTGGTGAACGCCGCCAGCAACGCGCCGGCGGGCGACGCGATCTCGCCGGGCGAATTCATCGCCATCTATGGCAGCGGACTCGCCCCCTCCACCACCGTCTCCACACCGCCTTATCCAGCGTCTCTCGCCGGCGTCAGCGTGATGATCGGCGGCCTGCCCGCGCCCGTCTATCTCGTCAGCAGCGGCCAGATCAACTGTCTGGTGCCCTACGGCGTCGACGTCACCAAATCGTCCGTCAACATTACCCTGACGAACAACGGCGTCACGTCCAACACCGTGACCGTGCCGCTCGCGAAGACCTCCCCCGGCATCTTTTCGAATGACACCAGCGGCACGGGCGAAGGCGCAATCCTGCATGCCGCGGACAACTCCCTCGTATCCCCCTCGAACCCGGCGAAAAAGGGCGAGATCCTGGTAATTTATCTGACCGGTCTGGGAGCCGTTCAGAAAACGGTTCCGGACGGCGCCGCGCCGAATCCTCCGGCGGCGGATGCGGCCACCACCCAGGTCGTGGTCTACGTGAACGGCGTACCCGCCGCAACACCGGGCTACGCCGGCCTGAATCCCGTCTACCCGGGTCTCTACCAGATCAATTTCACCGTGCCCACCAGCATCACGGTCAGTGGCGATCTGCCCATCGCCATCCAGACGCCCGACGCATTCCACGATCAGATCAATCTGTCGATTCAGTAGCAAAATCCGACCGTTCGTCCAAAAAGCGAACCGCGCCAGCCTCGCTCCCGTTACTCTGAAACGGAAGCGTATGAGCCAACAGAACGCAATCTCCGTTCAGGGATTACGAAAAAGCTACGGCGATTTCGAGGCCGTCAAAGGCGTCGATTTCGAAGTTCGCACCGGCGAGGTCTTCGGACTGCTGGGCCCGAACGGCGCAGGGAAAACCACCACCGTTGAGATCCTGGAAGGAATCCGCCAGCGCACCGCCGGCGAGGTGACCGTACTCGGCCTCGATCCCGACAAACAAACCAAACAACTGAAGGACCGCATCGGCGTCTGCCTCCAGTCCACCAACCTGCCGGACAAGATGAAGGTGATCGAAGCCCTGCAACTCTTCGGCTCCTTTTACAGCAGGACTCTCGACCCCGATGCGCTGCTCAAACGCCTGCAGTTGTCGGAAAAGCGCGAGGCTTTTTATTCAACGCTTTCCGGTGGCCAGAAGCAGCGGCTCGCCATCGCTCTGGGCATGATCAATGACCCGTCTCTGCTGTTCCTCGACGAACCCACACAGGGTCTTGACCCGCAGGTCCGCCTGGAAATCCACTCGCTCATCGAGGGCATGAAGGCGGACCACCGCACCATCCTGATGACAACTCACTACATCGAAGAGGCCGAGCGGCTCTGCGACCGGGTCGCCATCGTGGATTCGGGAAAAGTGATCGCCATCGGCACACCGCGGGAACTGGTGGAGCGCAGCGCGGGCAAGTCGACCATTGAGATCCGCTGTGAGCAGCCCATGGACGAAAGCACCATGCCGGCCTGGCCGGAGGCGCTCAGCAGCACGCTGAGTGACGATCACCGCAGTCTCACGGTGGCCTCGTCCCGCCCGGCGCGCTCACTGGTGGAAATCGTGAAGTGGGTGGATGCGCGGGGGCTCGGGCTGGAAGATGTCCACCTGCAGCGTCCCACGCTCGAAGATGTCTTTATCGAATTAACAGGCAAGAGGCTGCGCGACTGATGAACATTTACCTCGCACTCATAAAAATCGAGATTCGTCTCGCCTTCCGGCAGAAGGTGGTGATTTTCTTCAACTACCTGATGCCGCTGATCTTCTTCTTCGTTTTCGCGCAGTCGTCCCATGCGGAACAGGGCGGCGCGATTACGCAGGTGGTCACCATGGTTTCAGTCATCGGCATCCTGGGAAATGGCCTGTTCGGTGGCGGCATGCGCGCCGTGCAGGAACGCGAAGCGAACATCCTCCGGCGCTACAAGGTCGCCCCGATCTCACCCCTCCCCCTGCTGGTCGCCTCCACCATCACCGGCCTGGTGATCTACATGCCGTATGTGGTGCTGATGCTGACCATCTCCGTCATGCGGTACGGGATGGCGGTGCCACCCAACCTCCCCACGGTGCTGACCTTCATCGCGCTGGGCGTGGTGGCCATCCGGTCACTCGGACTGATCATCGCTTCCGTCGTCAACTCCATGCAGGAGAGCGGCATCATGGTGCAGATTGCGTACATGACGATGCTCTTCCTGAGCGGCGCCACCTTCCCACCCACCATGTTCCCGGCATGGCTGCAGACCGCCACGCAGTTCATTCCCGCCACCTGGCTGGTGACCGGACTGCAGGGCATCCTCATCAGGCAGGAATCGCTCGCCGCCAACTGGCAGGCCGTGGGAGCGCTGCTGCTGACCACCCTTGTCGGCCTGCTGCTCTGCGTCAAACTCTTCCGCTGGGAAAAGGAAGAAAAGATGCGGCCCGCCGCGAAACTCTGGGTGATCGCCGTGCTGCTGCCGTTCGTCGTGCTCGGCTCCTGGCAGGCGCACGCAAAAGATAACGTCCGCAAGACCAAAGTGCTCGACCGGCAACTCGACCGCTCCCGCACCTGGCTCATCCGCAACGGTCGCATCTTCGTCGGCAACGGCCAGGTAATCGTGAACGGGGCGGTGCTGGTGAAGAACGGGAAGATCGCCGAGATCTATACCGACAAGATCCCGGAACCGAAGGACGTGAACGCCGCGCCCATCGAAGCCGCCGGCAAGACCATTCTGCCCGGGCTGATCGACATGCACGTCCACCTGGGCTCGCCCGGCGGCTTTATTGAGGACTGGAAAGACTACGATTCCGTCAAGGCCGCGGAACGGGAACTTGCCGCCTATCTTTACAGCGGCGTCACCGCTGTAAAGAGCGTGGGCGATCTGCTTGATGGCGGGCTCAAAGTCCGGGAAACCGTCAACAGCGGCGAGAAGCTCGGGGCCGAGTTCTTCATGGTCGGCCCGCTCTTTACCGTCCCCGGCGGCCATGGCACCGAAATCTTCCGCAACATTCCGGAGAACATGCGGCAGCAGATGGAAGCGCAGTTCCTGCGCATGCCGAAGACCGCCGCCGAAGCGAAACTGAACGTCGACGCGCTGAAGACCGCCCGGGTGGATGGCATCAAGGCCATTCTCGAAGCAGGCGCGGGCGGCCTCGTTTACAACCGGCTGGACCCGCAGACTCTTAACGCCATCGCGGCGGCGGCGCGGGCCGATGGTCTGCCCATCGTCGTCCACACCGGCGATGCGAAGGACGTGGAAGACGCACTGCATGCCGCCGTCAACGGCATTGAGCACGGCTCTTTCCGTCAGCGTATCCCCGACGAACTCTTCGCCGCCATGGCGAAGGCCGGCGTCACCTACGACCCCACGCTGAGCGTCGGCGAGGCCTTCCCGCAGTTTGCCGCGGGCAAAATGGATCTGCTGAACCGGTCACTGGTACAGCAGGTCGTGCCGGCGAAAATGATGGCCGCCACGAAGAAGATGATGGATTCCCCCGATTCCCTCGCCATGCGGAAACGTGTGGGCGAGTATCCGGTGGATATGGCCATCGCGAAGGACAATCTGCTGCGGGCCTGGAAGGCCGGTGTGCCGCTCATCACCGGGTCCGATGCGGGCAATACGCTGGTTTTCCACGGGCCCACCATTCAGCATGAACTGGAACTCTGGGTGGAAGCCGGCATCCCCGTCACCGTGGCGCTGCAGGCGGCAACGTTGAATGCCGCGAAGGCGCTGCGAGCCGACAGCCGCTTCGGCTCCATCGAGAAAGGGAAGGATGCCACGCTGCTGATTGTGGACGGCAATCCGCTGGTGGATGTGAAGGCCACGGAGGCAATCTCGTTCGTGATCTTCAAGGGCGAGAAAGTGAACCGGGCCGAGTTGTTCAACCAGGAGTAAGCACACCGCGGAAAAGCCGGCGGCGCGGGGCCTGAGCACCGCGCCGCCTCCGTCTCAATTAGTGCTTGCCACCCAGGTAGTAATGAACGGCCGGCGTCACAATCAGCGAGAGCACCATCGACGCGAGAATGCCGCCGATCACCGCGATCGCCAGTGGCTGCAGCATCTGCGAACCCGCTCCGATGGCCAGGGACAGAGGCACCATACCGGCCACCGTCGCCATCGCCGTCATCAGAATCGGACGCAGCCGGCGTTCCCCGGCTTCCATCATGGCGTCATGCGCGTTGTAGCCTTCCGCCCGGAAGCGCTGATCCGCATCCAGCAGCAGAATGCCGTTTTTCGCCACGATGCCGATCACCATGATCAGCCCCATGAACGACGAGATATTGAACGTGGTTCCGGTGACCAGCAGAGCCAGGAACACGCCGGAAGTGGAGAGCAGAGCCGACGCCAGAATCGCGGCGGGCGCGCCGAAGGTTCCGAACTCAAACAGCAGCACCATAAACACCAGCACCACGGCCACGAAAAGCACGAAGCCCAGATCGCGGAACGAGCGCTGCTGTTCGGCATAAGTGCCGCCGTAAACCACACGAATCTCCGGCGGCAACTGCAGTTCAGCCACCGCCTTCTGCACCTCCAGAATGCCCTTCCCCAGACTGATGCCTTCAAAGCGCCCCGTGACGCCCACCACGCGCTGCAGATTCTCGCGGTGAACCTCAGTCTGCCCCGCCTGGTCTTCGAACGTCGCGAGCGAACCGAGCGTGGCGTTCTTGCCCGTCGCACTCACGATCATGGTGTTCTTCACCTCTTCGATGTTGAGGCGCGTGCTTTCCGGGAAGCGAACGCGGATCGTGTAGGAACGATCATTCACCACCACCGGGTTGGTGGCCGGTTCGCCCTGCAGAATCGCGCTGGCATCCAGTTCAATCTCCTGCGGCGTAAAGCCGGAACGCGCGGCCAGAACCGGATCCACCCGCATGATCACGGCGGAACCGCTCACCGTATTCTCGATGCCGTTCTTCACGTCCTTTACCACCGGAATCTTCTTGATGCGGTCGCCCACCTTGGTTGCCCACTTCTTGAGCAGCAGCGGATCCTGCGCGAAGAGCTTGATTTCGATGGGTTCCGGAGAACTGCTGAGATCGCCGATCATGTCCTGCAGTACCTGAATGAATTCCACGTCGAGCTGCGGGTATTTTTCGTTGATCTTCTTCCGGAGATCGGAAATCACTTCCTCCACCGGACGCCGTTCCCCTGCCGGCTTGAGCCGGACCAGGAAGTCGCCCGTATTGGCTTCCGTGACGGCGGCGAGGCCCAACTGCAGCCCCGTGCGGCGCGAGGTTCCCGCCACATCCTTCGTCTTCGAAAGCATCTTTTCCACGCCCAGCAGAACCGCGTTGGTGTCTTTGAGCGATGAACCGGCGGGCATCAGGTAATCGAGCACGAAACCGCCCTCGTCCATCTCCGGCAACAGATCACTGCCCAGCGAGCGATAGCAGAGAAAGGAAACACCCACCAGCGCGACGCACCCCAGCGCGAGGATGAACGGGCGCGCCAGCGCGAAGCTCAGGATGCGGACATACCCGCGCGTCATGCGGCCCATGAAGCCGGAGGTCGCATGCCCGTGTTCAATGGGGCCGGTATCCGAACGCTTCCGGCGCAGCAGGAAGTGACTCAGCGCCGGCGTCCACGTCAACGCAAGGGCGAGCGAGGTCAGCAGAGATGTTCCCACCGTCACGGCCAGCGCGCGAAAGAAAGTGCCCGTCACGCCGGTGATGGAAACCAGCGGCAGAAACACCACAATCGGCGTAATGGTGGAGCCCAGCAGCGGCACGCGGATTTCCGCCAGCGCGGAGCGGATCGCCTCCCCGCGCGACTGGCCCGTATCGCGGTGCAGCACGATGTTTTCAACCACCACAATGGCATCGTCAATCACCAGCCCCACCGCAGCCGCCAGACCTCCCAGCGTCATCAGGTCGAAGCTTTCCCCCAGCCACTTCAGCACCACCAGCGTGATGGCGATCGTAGCCGGTATCACCAGGCCGGCAACAATGGAACTGCCCCAGTCCCGAAGGAACAGAACCAGGATAATGGCAGCCAGTACCAGACCAATCAGAATCGCGTCCCGCACGCTGGTGATGGAATCGCGCACCAGCTGCGACTGATCGTAGAACGCCTGCAGTTTCACGCCCGGAGGCAGAGTCCTGCGGATGGATTCCAGTTCCTTCGCGATGGAATCCGCCACCTCCACCGTGTTGCCGGTGGGCTGCCGGAAGATGTTCAGCAGCACGGCCGGCTTGCCGTTCGCGGTCACAATCGTATAGACCGGCATCACGGATGGCCCCACCTTCGCGATGTCCCCGATCCGCACCGGCACACCCGCGGGCGACGTCTTCACCACAATGTTCGAAATCTCCGCCGGGTTGCGCGTCTGGCTGGTGACCAGCGCCAGTTCCAGTTCGTGATTATTCTCAAGCAGCCCCGGCGAATCGATCATGTTGCCGCGGCCGATGGCGTCCAGAATCCCCGGCACCGTGACCTGCGCTTCGAGCAGTTTAGCCGGGTCCGGCTCAATCTGGAACTCGGGCTGCTGCCCGCCCTGGATCACCACCATGGACACGCCGTTGACGCGGTTCAGCCGGGGTTTGATCGTGTAGTTCGCCAGTTCCCAGAGCGTCGTCTGCGGAATGGAATCGGAAGTCAGACTGTAGCCGATGATCGGGAAGGCCGCGAACGTGAGGCGGTTGGCCGTCAGCTTCGCGGTGGAGGGCAGCGTGGGCTGCACGCGCGCAATCGCCGCGTTCACCGATTGCAGCGTCTGGAACATATCCACATTCCAGTTGAAAAACAGATTCACCTCAGCCGAGCCGCGGCTCGTGTTCGAGCGCACGGTCTCCAGCCCCGGTACGCTGTTCATGGCCTCTTCGATGTTGCGGGTCACCGTGACCTGCATCTGATCGATGGGCGCAACGCCGTTATCAACGCCGACCACAATGCGTGGAAAATCGGTGGACGGGAAGACCGCCACCGGAATCGACAGGGCCAGATACGCGCCCATCACCACCAGCGCCACAATCACGAAGATGATGGGCTTCGAGAAGCGCGCCGTCCAGTGATCGGGCTGTTCGGGCGGCGGGACAGGAATAAGATCGCTCATTTCGGTATCCTGGTCCCCTTACTTGTCGTCGTCGTCCGCATCTTCGGCAGGCGCCTCGACGATCTTAACCTTCGCCTTGTCATCCAGGCCCAGGCCGCCGGCGACGATCACCTTCTCGCCTTCCTGCAGACCTGTAACGATCTCAACGTTCTCACCCTGCCGGACCCCGGTGGTGATGCGCCGCTCATGCGCCAGATTGTCGGCCGTCACCACCATCACCTTCAGGCCGCCTTCATCGAAATTGAGCAGTGCCGCCGCACGGACGATAATCACGTCCTTCAACGTTTCCGCCTTGATGGTCACGTGCACGGTGCCGCCGGGCTTCAGCTTCTCCCCGGGATTCGGCGCCTGCACCCACACCTCGACCGTGGTGGTCGCGGGGTCAACCGCCGGACTGACCACAATCACCTTGCCCGCGATATCGCCTTCCGGACCGGGAATAGTCGCCGGGCTGCCGACCTTGATCGCCAGCGCATCCTTCACCGGCACATTCGTCCGTGCCACCACCTGCGAGATATCCACGATGGAAATCACAGGCGTGCCGGGCGCGGCCAGTTCGCCGGGATAGACCGGGCGATCCGACACCACGCCGGAAATCGGGCTGGTGATCTGAGAGTAGGAAAGCTGCGCCTGCGCGGTTTCCAGATGCGCTTTGGCGGCGTCAATCTGCGCCTGCGCGCTGCGCGTCTGTTCGCGCTGACCGGTGGAGTTCAGCGTCTGCAGATGGCGCTGCACGGTATCGAACTGGCTCTGCGCCTGCACCATGGTGACCTTCGCGTCATCCGCAATCTTCTGCGCCAGCGCCCCCTGCTTCACCAGTTCCACACGGTTTTCGTAGACCTTCTTCGCCGCTTCCAGATTCTGCCGGGCATAGGCGACGTCCGCCTCCGACTTCGTCTTTTCGTCCAGCATGGTGGCGCCGGTGGCGGCCGTGTAGTTGGCCTGCGCCTGCTCCAGCATGTATTTGCTCTCGGCGGCCGCCGCAGTCAGGTCGCGGCTTTCGAGTTCGGCCACCAGCTGGCCCGCCTTCACGTGGTCGCCGCGGTTCACCAGAATACGCTTGATGGGGGAACTGATCTTGGCCGTGACGTTGGCCTGATTGATGGGATAGAGCACCGCATCCGACGTCACAATGTGGTCGATGGGACCGCGGCGCGCGTCTTCCACCTGCACCGGCGTGGGAGCCTCGGCTTCCGCCTCTTTGGGCTTCTCTTTACCGCACGAGATCATGCCGCAGGAGACCGTGATGCAGATCAGAGCGAGGCTGACAGGCCGGACCGCCTGCCGCATCTGGTGTTTCTTCAACATTTATAAGCTCCCCGTCAGAAGTTGCAGATTGGCCTGGGCGATGCGGTAGCGCACCTGCCCGTCGTCGTACGCGTTGCGCGCCTGGGTCACCGTCGATTGCGCGTCTACCACTTCGAAGGCGATGGCCTCGCCGGCGGTATAGCGCAGCAGGGTGAGACGCAGACTTTCGACCGCGAGGTCGAGCGAAGATTTCAGAGATTCCAGTTGCTGCTCCGCGGCTTTTCCTTCCGCCAGCGCCGCCGCAAGGTTCGCCTGCAGGGTCTTCTCCGTAAGAGAAAGGTCGAGCTGCGCCTGCGAGCGCCGCAGTTCCGCCTGGGCGATTTTGCTCTTCGTCGCGCCCCAGTTCCAGACCGGAATGTTGAGCGTCACCTGCCCGGAGAGACCGAAGTTGCGATGCATGTCTCCATCGGTGATGCGATTGGCGGTCAGCTGATTGGCATTGAAGCCGTAGAAGACATCCACGCCGAGCGAAGGCAGATACCCATAGCGGGCCACGGCCACGTCGTAACCGGCGGCCTCCACGCCAGACCTCGCGGCCTTCAGATCCGGACTGCTGGCCGAGGCTTTGGCCCGCGCTTCTTCCACCGGCGGCAGAATTCCCGCGCCGGCAATGTCGTCCACCACCGTGAATTCCGAACTGAAATTGGGGAAGATCAGCACGCCCAGGGCGATCTTCGCCTTTTCGATTGCCACCTGCGCGTCCTGCAGATCCCGCTGCCGCTGCCGGAGTTGCAGCTTCGCCTTTACCACGTCCGCGCGGGCGGCTTCACCGGCCTTTTCCTGTTTATCCGTAATATCCAGAAACCGCTCCGCCTCACGAAGGCTGGTCTGCGCGTTGCTGAATTTGCGTTGCGCCGAAACGATTGCGAAGTAGTTCTGCACCACCGTGGTGTTCAGACCGCGCGCCGCCACCTCCACCTTCGCGCGGGCAGCCGCCTCCGCGGCGAGCGCGCGGTGCGTTTCCCCCTTGCGGAAGAACGCGAGAACTTCTTCGTGAATCTGCACCTGTTCGTTATAAACATGCACGCCGTCATTCGCCACAAAAACGCCGGACGGAGTGCCATTGCCCTGCGTATAGATGTATTGGTTGAAGGCGCTCACGGTGGGCAGACGGTTGGCGCGAACCTGCGTACTGTCCTCCCTGGCCTGCAGGACGGCGAGGTTGGCGCTCTGAATCTGGCCGGCGTACTGTTTGGCCCGCGCGATGGCGTCGGCGAGCGTCACCGCGGGGGGCGCGGGCGTGTGAGCGCGCGCGAGACCGGAGACGGTGAGAATGGCGAGAAAGAGCGATCGGAGCTGGGGAGCGCGCATAACGATCAATTGAGGCAGTGTACCAGTGAAACAGTTGAAGCTGAAGATTGGCTGAAGGGGCTTACGCCCCGTGCAGGGACCGGATCAGCCGGTCGAGCGCCGCAGCCTGCCGGGACGCCTCGAATGTCTCTTCAAACCAGGCGCCCGCCTGACAAACCCGCCCATCCAGTCTCGCGATAAAACGCCCCACGCGGGCATCGATTTCCGCCTCCGCCTGGCCCGGGTAGATGCACTCGTACGGAACGCCCGCCTGCGCGAGAATCCGTTCCACCGGGGAATCCGGAATCACATAGGCCAGAATCGGCCGGCCCATGCGTAAATACTCAAACAGTTTGCCCGGCACCTGCACCGCCGTATGCGGCTGAATCAGCAGCAGACCATCGGAATTGAGCGCCATTGCCCGGGCCTGCGCCGAGGGTACCGCATCCCGGAATTCCAGCCAGGCTTGCGCACCCGCCGCTGCAAGAAAAGCCGCATCCGGAATCTCGCCCGGCTCCGTGGGCCCCACCTGCATCACCTGAATCGACGACGCCGGAACCTTCCCGCTGGCGGTAAGCCTCCCGATGGAATACAGCACCGGCCGGATATCTCTGCCGCCATACAGTTCCCCCGTATGGATCAGCAACTTCTGTTCCCGCGCAGGCAGCGCCGGCGGCACAATCGCGTCTTCGGGGTCAAAGCCATTCCACATCAGATGGATCTTGTCCCGCAGTTCCGGATAAAGCGTCACCCAGCGGTCGCGCATGGCGTCCGTATTGGCGAGAACCAGACCGGCCCGATTCAGAAAGTGCCGTTCGACGCGCGGCGCGGCAAAGTCCTGAAACACCGCGCGGTCTCCGCCCGGGCTGTCGATGGGGTCCCGGAAATCGGCAATCCACGGACACCCGAACGCCTTCGAAAGTCGCCGCGCCGCGATGTGAACACCGAGCGGCGGCGCGGACGACAGGATGGTGACCGCGTCGTCTTTGTGCGCCTCCAGAAACGCGGAACCCGCGGCGAATAACGCATCCGTCCAGCTCAGCAGCGCCTGCCCCCGCACCAGGAACTTCCAGATCATCCGTTCCGCCTGCCAGGCGAGCCCCTGTTTTTTGCCCTCGCGAAGGGGATCCGGAATGTACTCAATGTCCGGAGCGTCCACATCTTTTCGCGGTGCGGCGGTGAGCACGTGGCATTCATAGCCCAGCCGCTTCAGATATTTGAAAAAACGATGGGGACGCAGACCGCCGATCGCATTGTCCGGCGGAAAATGATACGCGATGATGAGTAAGATCCGGCGACTCACAGTGGAATTCCCTTATTCCACGCGTCGCATTCGATAATTAAAGCTTCTATGCCCCTGCGCACCTCGCTGAAAAAGGCGGCGCTTCGCTCCCTGCGCGCCGCCGGCGCCATGTCTGCCTCCGCGCGCTTCCGGCGCGGCAATACGCTCGTCATCCTCTGCTATCATGGCATCTCCCTGCGGGACGAGCACCAGTGGGCGCCCGGACTTTACATCCCTCCCGCGCTGTTTCGCGAGCGCCTCGCGTTTCTGAAGTCCTGGGGCGCCAACGTGCTGCCTCTGGGCGAAGCTCTTGCGAGGCTCCGCGCCGGGACCCTCCCCCCTCGGAGCGTGGTTCTCACCTTCGATGACGGCTTTCGTGATTTTCACCGCCACGCCCTGCCAGCCCTGCGCGACTTCGGCTTTCCCTGCACGCTCTACCTGACCACCCACTACATGCACTACCGGCTGCCGGTCTTTAACCTGGCCTTGAGTTACCTGCTCTGGAAGACCGACCCCCTGCGGTTCGGAAGCCGCGATGCCCGCGATGCCGAACTGGCCCGATATCTCTCCCGCGCCGAACAGGACGGCCTCGATACACAACAGAAAGACGCCGTGCTCCGTCATCTGGCGGAGAAT
>CAIUOG010000076.1 GCA_903900705.1 uncultured Acidobacteriia bacterium | reverse complement strand
GACCGGCCGCGTCAGATCCTGCCCGGGGAAGGTGCGCGCCAGGAGGCTCGCCACCTGTGCGGCTGTTCCGGCGTCGATATTCCCACCAGGGTGACGAACGCGCCCGCTCGTCATCAGCCCCCGCAGGCGCAGGATCTCCTTCCGCACCGCGAGCCCGGGCTGCTGCTCAAAAACCATCAGCGGCAGGTAGCGGCGGTAAATCGAATAAGCGGCGTCCAGATCCCCCGCCTTCGCGCGTTCCGTGATGGCGAGCAGCACTTCCGGAAAAGCGAAGCCCGTGTTGAAACCATCGGAGCCGCGCTCCAGATCGAAAAAGCCATACAGCCCGCCCAGCCCCGTCAGGATGGGGACCGGCCGAATGGCTTCCAGCCCCTTCCGGATGGCCGCGATTTTCGAAGGGCTCGGCACCGCCTCGGCTTTGATGCAGATGATGCCGGGAATTTCCTTCACCATCCGCAGCACAAGAGGCACGGACATGTGAACTTCCGTGGACGCCGGGTGATCCTGCAGCACGATGGGCAGCGAGATCTTCTCCGCGACGCGGCTGTAATAGCTGAACACCAGTTCTTCGTTCGGGGTGGGCTGCTTCGAAGGCGCGATCATGACGGCCGCGGCGCCGAGAGAGGCGGCATCCCGCGCCAGTTCGATGGTGGCGGCGGTTCCGGGGTGGCTGCAGCCCACAATCACCGGCAGCGCGCCCGCCGCCTCGACGGCGGTCCGGATCAGCGACGAACGTTCCGCATCCGTGAGGCGGTTCGACTCCCCCAGCACGCCCAGCAGCGTGACGGCGGTCACGCCGGTACCGGCGAAGAATTCGATCATCCGGGCAAGCGAAGCGTGGTCGGGCCGTTCGTCGTCATGAAATGGCGTGGCAAGAATCGGGATCACGCCCGCGGGTTGAAAGTGGGGAACGCGAAAGGGGGAATCGCTCATGAAACCCCGATTATCTCGCGAGCCCGCGGGCCCCGGTCAATTGCGGCCCGCGAGCCAGAAACCGATATTGCGGATATGCTCGCGGACCTGGTCACCATCGGGAGCCGAGGGCCAGAGTTCCAGGTAGCGTTCAAAAGCGGAGCGGGATTCCGCCATCCGTTCCTGCTGCAGCAGCACCACGCCCAGCTGCTTGTGTTCCTCCGCCCCGGCGGGGTTGGCGGAAAGCAGCAGCCGCAGTACGCGTTCCGCCTTCACCGGCTCGCGGCGGGTGAAGTAGACATTCCGCAGGTTGTTGATGATCCGCATCGCGATGGAACGGTTGTCCACAGGGTCCAGCATGCCTGGCTCCAGCGTGTCGATCTGAGCGAGTTCGCAGCAACCGGCAATGTCAATCAGATTGCCGCCGTTGAACGGGTCGATATAGGTCGAGTAAAAGCCATCGTCGTAATAAACCACAAAATGGCCTGGCAAACCGATCCCCGTGAGCGGCTTGGCCAGACGGCGGGCCACTTCCAGATAAATGGTGCACAGCGTAATCGGCACGCCCAGACCGGTATCGAGAACGCGGTTCAGCATGCTGTTGTCGGCGGAGTAGTAATCATCCTGATTGCCGGTGAGGCCCAGTTCGCCGAAAAGGTACTGGTTGGCGGTCTCGACGAAGCATTCGCCATCCGAAAGGTCGCGTGCGCGATCAGCGATTTCGAAGGCATAGCGGTCGAGTTCGCGAACGTAGTGGGCGGCGTCCAGATCCGGATACTCGATACGCGCGATTTCGAGAGCGGCGCTGTCGAGTTCGATATCCGATTCGCGGCGGGCCAGCAAGTCGAGAAATGCCTGGGAGGGGACGGGGTTCACTCGTCCGCCAGAATAGCACCTGAAATACTCCTGTAATCCGCCGGCGGATCTAAACTGGAGCCATGAGCCTGAACGGTAAAAAGATCGCGATCCTTGTGGATCAGATGTACCAGGAAATGGAAGTTTGGTATCCCCTGTATCGTCTGCGGGAGGCCGGGGCGCGGGTGGTGACCGTCGGCGCGACGGCTGGCGAAACCTACAAAAGCAAGCTCGGCTATCCCTGCGTGGCGGAGATTTCCTACGACGTCGCGCGCGCCGAGGACTTCGATGGCGTAGTCGCTCCCGGTGGTTTTGCGCCGGACTTCATTCGCCGCCACCCGCTCGCCATCGATTTCGTGCGCCAGACCAGCGCGCAGGGCAAACTGGTGGCCGCCATCTGCCATGGTCCGTGGGTGCTGTGCTCGGCGGGCGTGCTGAAAGGCCGTCGCGCGACTTCCTTTTTCGCGATCAAGGACGACGTGGTCAACGCGGGCGCGCTCTGGGAGGATTCCGAAGTGGTGATTGACGGCAATATCGTCACCTCCCGCAAGCCGGATGACCTGCCGGCTTTCATGCTGGCGTGCATCGCCGTGGCCGGGAAATAAAGCGCCGAGGCAGTTCAGAGAGGGCGTCTGGCGATGGCGATAATCGACGTGGGCTCCCACGGAAGTGACTGATCGATCTTCCGCCAGAGCCAGACAAACTTGTTAAATATCCGCATGCTCAACGGCGAAAGCGTGGTGGCTTTCAGGATCTGACCGGTGAAGATCCAGCCGGGCCGGGAGACGCGGTTGAATTCGAGCATCTGTTCGAACTCATAGCCGGCGCTTTCGAGCAGCGCTTTGAGGCCCGGCTGCGTGTAACGGCGGAAATGGCCGATGGCTTTGTCGATGCTGCCATAAGCATCCGGCCCGTTTGGCACCAGCAGGATGAGCCGTCCGCCGGGTTCGAGCAGGGTCAGAATGCGTTCCACGGTACCCTTGTCGTCTTCGATATGTTCGAGGACGTTGAGGCAGACAACCGTATCGAGCTGCCCCGCGAAGTGGCGGAAATCAGCCGGATCGGTCGCGTCCAGCTTGTGCACCTGAAGCCGTGGGCGGTGCCGGAAGGCCGCCTTGAGCTGCTCGACATGTTCCACGTCGAGATCGGTGGCGACGTAAAGCTTGCGGCGCGGGCAAAGCTGACGCGTCATGTTGCCGGAGCCGGCGCCGATTTCAAGCACCCGCTTGCCGGCGAAGGGAGCGATAGTGTCGGCCATCCACTTGTTGAACTTCGGAGCCTCCGCCATGGCGTCCAGCACCGCGTGACCCGTGTCGGAATGCAGGTTCCGCGTGAAGCGGGCTTTCACGATCACCCAGAGGGCCTCGAACGCGTCCTTGAGCCCGATCTTTTTGCCCTCTTCGTAAGTGCGCCCGTTGTAGCTGATGGGCGTTTCAAAAATACGCGCCTTGCGGCGGGCAAACTTGATGGTGAGTTCAGGCTCGATGCCGAAACGGTCGTTCTGGATCGGGATGGACTTCGCAAGACTAGTGCGGAAGGCCTTGTAGCAGGTCTCCATGTCGGTCAGATTGAGGTCCGCCGCAATGTTGCAGAGCGTGGTCAGCAGGTGGTTGGCAAGCGAGTGCCAGTAATAGAGGACGCGGCGTTCGCCCGCCACCAGAAAGCGCGAGCCGTACACAACGTCCGCGCGGCCATCCAGCAGCGGACCAACCAGTTTGGGATATTCGGCCGGATCATATTCCAGATCGGCATCCTGAATGATGGAGAATTCACCCGTCGCGGCCGCAATGGCGGTGCGGATTGCCGCGCCTTTTCCGCTGTTCTTCTGGTGATGAATGAGACGAACGCGCAGGCCGGGACGGGCGGCTATAAAGTCTTCGACCACTTCAACCGATCCATCTTTGGAACAGTCGTTGACAATGATGATCTCGCGGTCCAGACCGCCGGGAAGCGGCGCAGCGGCAACCCGCGAAAGCAGTTCGCCGACGAACTCTTCCTCGTTATAAAGAGGGATCAGGATGGACAGAGTGGCTGGGAGCATTCTTTCGCTGGGACACTTCATTGTACCTGCTACCCTTGAAGCAACCCGGCATACCTCCTTTCAAAAAGGGAGGTATTGTGCAATTTGAATTCGACCAGTAATATGAGGAAAACAATTTCAGGAGCGTACGAATGACCAGGCGATTTCTGCTGCAAGCCGCACATCTTTTGTTTCTGATATCCGCCGTGGCATTTACGGTCACCGGGGAAAAGGCGCTGGCGGCTTCTATTGACAGCACCGGCAGTTCAGATGCGCTGGTATTGGGGGAAGCCGCAAATCTCGAATTCCCCGGCGCTCCGGGCATATTTTATTCCACCGGAGACCTGCCCCTCTATTTCGGCGCGCCCTCAGGCGATTTGACCTTTGCGCCCGGCTTATTCCTCAGCACCGGAAATACTTTCTATAATTACGTCGGCGACACCGAGTTCGCGGTCTATGGAAGCGCGTTCACCACAGCCGGCACGAGCCAGATTTCTCAGACGCCCGAACCCGGTTCACTTTGGCTGCTGTCGGCGGGGCTGCTCGCGACGTCGCTTTGGTTTAAAACCCGTTCCTGATTCAAAGCCCGATATAGCACCAGGAAGTCATCCACCGAGAGCTGCTCGGCACGCTGCCCCATTTCCGGGCGCGTGTCCAGTTGCTCCCGGGTGTAGCGTTCCGCCAGATTGTTCCGCAAAGTCTTTCTTTTCTGCCGGAAACAGCCGGAGACGAATTTCAGGAAGTGATTGATATCGAGGCCTTCCGGCGGTGCAAACGGGGTGAGCCGGATTACTGCGGAATCCACGCGCGGTGGGGGCGAAAAGGCCCCGGGCGGCACGCTGAACAATAGCTCTGCCTTGGCGAGTAATTGGCATTCCACCGAAAGGTAGCCATACTCTTTGTGGCCAGGCGTGGCGGTGATGCGTTCCGCCACTTCCTTCTGGATCAGAAAGACGCCCTGGCTGAGCCGGCCGGGCTCCCGCACATAGTTCGAAATGATGGCGGTGGAGACATAGTACGGCAGGTTGCCGACCAGAATCCCTTCCCCAAACGAGGCGAACCGGACGTCCAGAGCGTTGCGCTCAATGATCTCGAGGCCCGGATCATTCCGCCACCGGTCGCGCAGGAACGCCGCGAGCACCGGATCCAGTTCGATGGCGACCACCTTCTCAAACGCGACCAGCAGATGCTGCGTAAGAGCGCCCTTGCCGGGGCCGATCTCAACCGCCAGATTCTTCGTCCCGCCGGTGGACGCCGCCACAATCCGCTGCAGCGCTTTACCACTGGCGAGGAAATGTTGACCGAGCTTTTGTCGGGACAATCTTTCCCGGCTAACCCTTCACCGTCATGTGGCTGATGTAGATCAGGCGCTTACTGGCGATCGGACGTCCCAGCCGCATGGCCGGCGTGAAAGTGCTGAAAAGAACCAGGTTGCCGATCTGCTGCAACTCTTCGGCCGAAGGGTGCGGGTTCTGTGGCAGGGCGTAGTCGGTCACATTGCCCAGAGAATCCACCGCCAGTTGCACCATCACATCCTGCCCGGTGTTCGAGAAGGGGGAGACATCCCCGAAAGCAATCTCGGAGGTGAAGTTGATGGGCATATCATCCTGCCAGTCCCCGCCGTAGTGCAGGTGCAGAGTGTTCACGATCACGCCAAAACACAGGAAGGAGCAGAGTAAACCTCCCGCCGCCGGCACCGCCAGGGGTTTCAACAGGTTGTCAAAAAACAGCTGCGCGCGGGAAAGCCGCTCGACGAGCCAGGTGCGATACGTCCGGTGCGTGATCCGGCGCGAACGTTCGCGGGAGGCGAGAACACTGAGGCGCGTGGTCAGCAGGGGTGGCACTGGCCGACGCGGAAGATTCTTCAACTCGTCCATAAAATCTCTTTTCATTTCACAAGCCTCGGGACCAGTTCCATATCCATCGAGGGGGCCGGTTCCAGCCGGTTAGCCAGATACCGCCGAAGAGCTTCCCTGCCCCGCAGAATACGGGACTTCACCGTGCCCATGGAAACCTGCAGCACGTCGGAAATCTCTTCATAACTCATGTCTTCCAGCTCACGCAGTACCAGCGCGGCGCGGAAAACGGGGTTGATGGCCGCCAGACCTTCTTCCAGAAGGAGCTGCGCTTCGCGGTTCATCGTGAAATCGAACGGCGTCTCGCCTGTGTCAGTGAGGGGCCGTTCGCGGCTTTCGTCCTCGAAGTTTTCTTCGATGCCTGTCTCTCCGCGACGGTGCCGAACCAGCCAGCGGCGGCGATTATGCGATTCATTGACGGCAATCCGGTAGACCCACGTGCGCAGTGAGCTGTCGCCGCGGAAGTTATCCACGTTGCGGAAGATCTTGAGAAAGACCTCCTGCACCACGTCCGAAGCATCGGCGGGATCACTCAGCAGCCGCCAGGCGAGGTTATAAACCGGCGTCTGGAAACGTTCGATCAGCTGTTCGTAGGCCCGTTCATCGGCGGCCTGGAGGCCGGAGATCAGGCGCTGGTCCTCCAGAGCGGCTTCCTGCTCCGGGGTGAGGCTCGAACTGAGGTTGAGAGAGAGAGCTGTCACGGTTGAACCTCTTAAATCTGCACTCACCATCATAGACTCCCCGTTCCGGAACTAAGTTCCCGGCTGAGCGCGAGTCGTCCGAATCCACCTGGGCCATGGCAGAACAGGCGTCCGGCATTGGCGGCGGACGCCGTCATTTCCGCCAGCAACTCACGGTGGAATGCCGGGTCCAGCCACTCTTCCCAGCCATGCCGGCGGCAGATGGCGGCGGCGGCTTCGCGGGTGGTCGCGCCGGAGCGTTTCGTCTCACGTACATGGAATGGGTCTGCGATCACCGGGCCTTCCGTAGCCGCAAGCGCGCGGCGAAGCAGGGCCAATGGGTCACAGGGCAGAATCGGCGCCAGTGTCGCAAACACCTCAATCCCGGCCCGGCGCAGCGCTTCGATGGTCCGCCAGCGAGCTTCGATGGGAGCGCAATGCGGTTCGAAAATGCGCCGAACATCCTCCCGGTCCGTGGTGACCGAGAAACTCACCCGCAAAGTGGTGCGCGCAGCGGCTTTCCGGAGCAGTTCCAGATCGCCCAGCACGCCGGTTCCACGCGTCTGGATCACGAAAACCTCCGGCGGAACCGGCGTGGACGCGAGGGCTTCCAGAATCCCCGGCATCAGGCGCTCGGTGGCTTCGGCTGGCTGGTAAGGGTCGGTCAGCGGCGAGCAGTAAATGCGCTGGCCCGGGCGGAACGCCCTCGCCGCAAGCGCGGCGGCGTTCGCTTTGAACGTGGTGTGGTGGCCCCAATGGGTCCAGTCCGTCGGCTTGAGCCCGCCCTGCACGCGCATGGTGGGGACATAGCAATAACTGCAGCCAAAGGTGCAGTTGCGGGCCGGCGTCAGAGAGTGAGTGAAGCCGGCTTCGCGCAAAAATCCCGTGACCGGCGTCAGGATGGACCGGGCCTCGGCGCGGAGGATCTCAAAAGGCATCAGGGCTTCCGAAAGTTCAGAATGCGGTGAAACGTGAGGAAGTTGGCATCATGACCGCGTGGCGCGCCGCCGTCTTCGTCATCCGCGGCAGTGCGGACGGCCGCCACCATATCTTTCCCGTCGAACTGCCAGTCGGGGTACTGAAAGGCATGCTTCGCCGAGTCCGGATGCTGCAGGACAACGCGTTCCAGCTTCCACTCGCGCAGGTCTTTCGAAGACAGCAGTGCCAAAGTATTGCGAATGGATGCCGGATCTTTCACGCCGGCCGGCGCGGGATTCGAGAGCGTCCAGTAGCGCTTCGTTTTCGGGTCGAAACGGATCACGAACTTCTTCGCTCCGCCGGGAAACGCGGCCAGAGTGCCATCGAAATGGAGCGCCCCGTCCTTCAGCCGCAGGGTGGCGACATTCTCCGTGTTGTGGACGCGCAGAATATCCACAATCTGCCCGTCCGGCGTCAACACGGCGTTGCCTTCCAGCCACGTATGGGGATCCGTGGCGGAGGCGGGAAACGCCAGGCGTTCAGTCATGGTCCAGTTCTTCGGATCAGTGAGATCCGCGCCGGAAGGAACCGAGAGCAGGAAGGCCTCGAAGGAGCCCCACGGCCCCGTCGGGTGGAACTCAAACGCACGCCACAGCCGGCCCTTCACCTCAATGATGGGAACCGCCGAGGTATGAAACCCTGTGCCTTCCGACAGAAAGAACGGTCCCTGCCAGGTGCGGCCGGAATCCGTGGAGCGGCGCAGCACAATCCGGCCATACTCGAACGACGTGCCGAGGATGTAGAGCGCCCCCCGGTGCACGAACAGGTTCGACCAGGACTGGTCGTGCAGTTCCGCCGTCCGCTGCCATGTCTGCCCGCGATTGGTCGACCGAAACACCCGGGTAATCGACGATACTTTCTCCGAGGAACCCGGGCCGAACAGGTCATGCGAAGCCACGTAATCCCCATTCGGCAGAATCGCGATCGAAGGCGAGCCGATGTACTGGCGCGTCGTGGCCGACTGGTGGTCGATCACCACGCCGGGCGGCCCGGGCGCGACGGCAAGCAGCAGCAGAAGGCAGAACTTAGCCAATATCATCAAAGGCCTCGTCTTCATCCTGTTTGGCATCTGGCTTCAGGCTGATGGGGGTGGCGCGGTTCTTGTTCAGAGCCGGGATGTCCTCTTTGACGAACAGAGCCCAGCGCGCCAGCGCCGCCTCCGTGTCAGCCGCGAGTTTGGTAACCGCCGCCGCCTGGTGGCTGGTCGGCGCGGCATCCACCGCGTCCAGATCGGCATAGAAGGCAAGCAGCTTTTCGTTGAGATCCTTCAGCTCGGCGTGGATCGCATGAGCCTTCTTTTCCTCTTTGTCCAGCTGCTTAGTCACCGCGCGGGCCACCCGGATGGCCTCCGTGCTCTGCGTGATCAACCCGGTCAGCCGGACCTCCGCCCGGAACAACTGCTGCAGCGCGAGCGCGGGCTTTTTCACGCGCGGGTCCATCGCGACCGTCAGCGGGACGCTCAGCGTCTGCCCGCCGGCGATCAGCCGGACCGTGTAGACGCCGGGCAGAGCCATCGCCCCGCGCGGCAGGCGCGGGGTGCGGCCCTTCACCGCCGCAATCGGGTAGGTGTGGTGTTCAGAATCGGGCGTCGCGTAGTGCAGATCCCAGACAAACCGGTGCAGCCCGGCGGACTTCGGCAGCACTCCCGGCCGCTGTACCCAAAAATCCGGCATGGGCATTTCTTTGAGCCGTTCCGCGGCAGGCTCGGCTTCGTCGTCACTGGAATAGCGGCGCACCACCTTTCCGGCGGCGTCAAGGATTTCGAGCTTCACCACATCCGCGTTGTCCCGCAGAAAGAAGTCGATCACCGCGCCATCCGGCGGATTTTCAGCCATCGGCTCCTCGGGCGGCAGCGGCGTATCCGGGTTGTTGTTGTCGCGGACCCGCCAGGCCTTGGCCGGCTTCGCGAGCCACGCCGCGCTGGTGAGTGTATTCGGCTTCACCTGGCGGAGCGGCGTGATGTCGTCCAGAATCCAGAAGCCGCGCCCATGCGTGGCGACAATCAGATCGGCATCCCTGATCCAGAGATCGCGCATGGAGGTGTGCGGCAGGTTCAGTTGCAGAGGCTGCCAGTGGTCACCATCATCCAGCGAGAACCAGACGGCATTTTCGCTGCCGGCAAAAAGCAGGCCTTTGCGCACCGGGTCTTCCCGGACCGTGTCGATAGGGGCGTTCCCAGGCAGACCGTTCACGATCAGACTCCAGGTCTTTCCGCCATCATGAGTGCGGTAGATGCGAGGCTGTAAGTCGTCAACACGGAAGCGGCTGACCGACGCGTAGGCGGTCAGGTCATCGAAATGGCCGGAATCGATCTGGGTGATCTTCGACCACGGACCGGGAATATCCTTTGGCGTCACGTCTTTCCAGTGCAGACCGCCGTCGCGGGTGACCCAGATGAGACCCTCGTCCGTCCCTGCCCACAACGTGCTGACCGATTGGTGCGAGGGCGCCAGCGAATAGACCACGCCGCGCTTCTTCCCCGCCGCTTCGTCTTTCGCGGCGAGGTTGCCCAGGCTGGCGGGAATGGCATTCGTCTCCCGGGTGAGGTCCGGGCTGATGGTCTGCCAGCTGTTGCCTCCGTCCACCGTCTTGAAAACGAAGTTCGAGGCCTGGTAGAGAACATGCGGGTCAACGGGCGAAAAAATCAGCGGCGAGGTGCGGTCTGTCCGGTATTTGGCCTCGTGCAACGGCGAAGGTGTGACCATCTGCACCTGGCCGGTGCTCTGGCGATATTTCGAGACCTGGCCGCGCCCGGAACCGTAAATCAGGTCCGGATTCAGCGGATCCGGCGCGACGTAACCATACTCAATCACGCCCGCCGGATGCCACTCGCGGAAGCCGACACCGCCGTCATTCCCCCGGCTGGCAACGCAGACCGAACCGCTTTCCTGCTGCCCCGCGCAAACCTTATAAGGGAACTCATTGGTGGTGATGGCGTGGTAAAGCTGCGCGGTGGACTGGTTGTACCAGGAACTCCACGTCAGCCCCGCGTTCACCGTCACCGCCGCGCCCTGGTCGCTCACCAGCAGGATGATGTCTGGATTGCGGGGGTTAATCCAAAGGTCCTGATAATCATCGCCGCCCGGCGCGCCTTTCAGCGCGGTCCAGGTCTTGCCGGCGTCGGTGGAGCGCCAGATCACCATGCTGGTCATGTAGACCGTATCCGGATTCTGGGGATCGACCTTCACGCAGAAATCGCTGCCGCCCCCGGTGCGGCCTTTCGGGCGCGGGTCGTTGGTGGGAGCAATCCAGGTTGCGCCGGCGTCATCGGACCGATACAGGTCGATATTGCCGTGGGCGACGATGGCCGCGTAAATCCGGTTGGGGCTGAGGGGCGAAAGCGAAACGTAAGTCTGCGAAGCGTCGGCGGGCAGCCCGTTGGTGAGCTTGTTCCAGGTTTTGCCGCCGTCCGTCGACTTATAAAGGCCGCCGTTGGGACCGGCATAGTCGTTCCCGAACTCCCACGGACCCTGGCGACCGGACCAGAGACCGGCGTACACAATATCAGGGTTCGTGGGGTCGATGGCGACATCGGACGCGCCCGTGTTTTCATCCAGATACAGCGACTTTTGCCACGTCACCCCGCCATCAGCGGAGCGGTAGATGCCGCGCTCCGGGTTCGGACCATACGGGTGCCCCAGAACGGCTGCGAAAAGCCGGTTCTTATCGTGCGGGTCCACCGCGAGCGCGGGGATCTGCTGGCCGTCGCGCAAACCAAGATGCTGCCAGGTCTTACCCGCGTCGGTGGATTTATAAATGCCGTTGCCGATGGAAAGGTCCGGGCGCTGCAGGCCCTCACCGCTCGCCACATAAATAGTGGAGGCGTCCGAGGGGGCCACCGCGATTGCGCCGATCGACTGTGTGGGCTGCGAGTCAAAAATGGGGAGCCACGTGCGGCCGAAATCGTCGGACTTCCAGACGCCCCCGTTAACCGGGGCCATATAGAAAAGGTTGGGCTGGGAGGGAACGCCTGTCGCAGCGCGCGTGCGCCCGCCGCGGAAGGGGCCGATGTTGCGCCAGTGGAGATCGGAAAGCAGCGCGGGAGGGAGGGTCTGCGCGCCGGCGGCAGTGACGGCGCAGAGGGCGAAAAGGAACTTGCGGAGGGCTGATGCCATGAATCTGATTATGGCGCGGCCTCGCGAAGCTCCCAAACAATATGCGCCGGTCCGCTACAATACCCAGACGATTATGGGAACGGATGTCTTTGTCGGAATCAGCCCGCGGCAGCTAAACGATCTCGCGGTGGCGGCTTACCGGAAGTTGCGCCCCGGGCTCTTTTCGGGGAACGGAACCGTGCACGGGGACAGCGGGCAGGTCGCCCTGCACTGGGAGGTGGCGCAGGCGCCGTTTTTTCAGCTGGATGCGACTTTTGACTCCGCGGAAGCAAAACACGCGCTGCTGGCCCGCATGCCCGAAACGCCCGGCGCGGAGCATGCGGCCGCCATCGAAAACCTGATCGGAGGCCTGCAGACCTTCACCATCCTGCTTCCTGAGATTCTCATCACATTCCCGTCCCTTCCCGCCGAACCGCTGCTCGTGCTGACCGCACGCATTCAGGCCAACGCCGCATTCCGGAATCACAGGATCGTCTTCGGCGTGGTGTCCGTTTCGGTTTCCACCTTCGGCACGCCGCTGCAACAGGCCGTGGCCACGCAGGTCATTCAGCCCGCCGTGCAGCAGCTTGCCAATCAGCTGCTGGGCGGTTTGTCGATCCCCCTGCCGGACGTGCCCGGCGCGATTCTCAGTCCCTTCAACGTCGGCATCGTCAAGGGGTCGCTGGTGGCCGTGGCGACAACCAACGGCCCCCTCCCGGACCTGCCCACGAACGGATTTCCGGGCCTCGGTGCGCCGTTCGTCGTCGCCCTGACGAAGCAGGCCCTGCAGGTGGCCGCCAATCTGGTGCTGACCGCCAACAACGCCACCATCACCGGCGGGGACAGCAGTGGCGGGTCCGGACTCAGCGTCCATTACAACTACTCCGTGCAGGCGGGCAATCCGCAGGTTGAGTTCGTCAGCGGCGCAACAGTCCCCATTCTGTTCGACCTGACCGGGTCTGCCGGCGCGGGCGCGGAGGTCGTTTATGTTCCGATTGGAATTGGCGTCAACCTGGGCACGGACAGACCCATCGAACTTTATCTGCGGGTCGAGGCGGCGGGCAGCACCATCTCTCTGGTCTACGACTCGCTCTCCTGGTTCAACGTGCAGGTAAGCCTTTCCGGGGCCGTCGGCAGCCTGCTGGGCTGGATGACGGACTGGCTGCTTTCCGCAATCGGCAACTCGCTGAAACCGAAGCTGACGAACTATCTGCAGGGGGTCAACTTTGGTTCGCTCACCCTGCCGAACGGGACGCGGATGATCGGTAACGTGCCGGTCACCGTCACAACCTCACTGAATCAGCCTCTGACGATGGGGACGGCGGGCATGCTGGTGATCTCAGGGAAAATACAGATCTCCTGAATCAGGGCGGGGGGGGAATCACGGTAAAGCCCGCCGCGTGCGCATCTCCGCCGCGATCTCCCGCAGGTCGCCTTCGTTCAGCGAACGCCGCGCCAGCACCGTGAGAATTTCGTCCTCAGACCGGATGTGTTCGCGGTAAAGCGCCCTCAGACTCGCGGCACAGGCGGCGTATTGAGCCGGAATGCCCGGCGAGTCCAGTTGGGAAGCCAGATTCTTCAGCCGCGCGTATAGCCGTTCAGCCTCGTCATGCTGGTCTTCCAGCAGTTCCACAAATACGGTCTCGGGCTCCGAAAGCCGGGGCCGCAGGCGGGGAAACAGGCTGGCTTCCTCATCTTCGGTGTGCCAGACACCATTGGTATCCAGAAAACGGAAGCTGGCGGCGATGGCGGCGAGGGCTTCCCGCGGGGCGGCGTCGAAGAGTTCACCCGCGCTCACCAGGGTGTCAAGCCGTTGTTCGATCCGCCGGTGGCAGGCCATCAGATGCTCAATCGGTTCATCCAGGGTAGAGGGTTTCGCGCCGATCTGAATCATACTTTCCGCCCGCTTGCGACCAGTTTCCGCGCCGCTTCCGTCTGTTCCACCTCAAACCAGTCAGCACCCAGCAGTTCCGCCGGGTGCTGCGCGCGAACACTGCCGTTGCCACAGGCGAGATCATTCACCGGGCAATACCGGTCGCAACCCCAGCAGATCCGTTCGGGATGTTTCGGGTTCAGAGGAATCTTCGTCACGGGAACCTCAACTGCCTTCAGGTTAGTGCGGCGGCGGGCGGGCGGCAGTGACTTCAGTCACACCCTTTCTTATGCTACGCTCCGGAACATGCAATATCGCGCACTTGCGGCTCTGCTGCTCTCCGCCTCGCTGCTTTCCGTCCCCAGCGCCTCCGCCGATACCAAACCCCTCGCGCTCACAGACGTTCTGGCCTGGAAGCGCATCCAGACGCCCTCCGTTTCATCCGATGGCCAGTGGTTTGCCTCAAAGTTCGCGCCGATCGAGGGCGATTCCACCGTTGTCGTGAAGAACATTCAAAGCGGAAAGGAGCTGCGCTTCCCCATCGGCGAACTCCCCCGCGTGGATCCCGACCCCTCCGCGCCCCCTCCGCCGCCCGCACGCGATGTGGTGTTTTCCGAAGACGGCAAGTGGCTCGCCTTCACCGTCTATCCCACGGTGAAAGAGGCGAAGGCTCTCAAAAAAGCCCGCAAACCAGCCCAGAACAAGGTGGATCTCGTCGACCTCGCCACCGGGACGAAGACCGAATTTGAAGGCATTCGCCGGTTTGAATTCTCCGGGCAGAAGGCCTCCGTGCTGGCGCTGCATCGGTATCCCGCCGCAGCCCCGTCCGCGCCGGCCCCGCCCGCTTCCGGTGATGCGAAGGCTCCCGAGCGTCCGCAGGGCGCCGATCTGATTCTCTACACGCTCGGTTCCGGCCAAACGGAGAACATCGGCAACGTCTCCGAGTTTGCTTTCGATAAGCCGGGGAACTGGTGCGCCTGGATTATTGATGCGCAGGATCAGCTGGGCAACGGCATTTCCGTCCGCAACCTTGCCTCCGGCGCGGTCACCACGCTCGACAGCGCCAGGGCCTCTTATAAAGGACTCAGCTGGACCGAAAAAGGCGATGCGCTCGCCACCGTGCGCGGCGTGGAAGACAAAGCCTTTGAAGACAAGCTCTACAGCGTCGTGGCCTTTCGCGACTTCGCCGCCGGCGCTCCCGGAAAGCTGGTCTACGACCCCGCCAGGGACGCCTCCTTCCCCAAAGGCATGACCGTGAGCGCCACGCGCACGCCCTTCTGGCTGGCCGATCTCTCGGAAGTGGTGTTCGGCATCCGCGAGGTGAAGGCGAAAGTAAAGCCGGAGGATGCGGTGGACGACCGGCCGGACCTCATCGTCTGGCACTGGAATGAGCCCCGCCTCGTCTCCATGCAACAGGTGCAGCAGAATGCCGACAAAAATTTCAGCTTCCTCAGCGCCTGGCTGCCCGCGGAGAACCGCTTTGTGCGCCTCGCCTACCCGGAAGTGAAGCAGGTCACCGTGAATCCCCAGAGCCGTTTCGGCGTGGGTGTGGACGTCCGCGAGTACGAACTGATGGGCAATCTCGACGGGCGGCGGTTCAGCGACGTCTACAGTGTCGACCTCAAAACCGGCGAGCGGAAACTCGCGCTGAAAAAGGCGCGCTGGTATCAGGGAGCCTCCCCCGATAATTCGCACCTGTTGTTCTATGAGGAGGGCAACTTCTTCAGCTATGCCATGGCGACCGGGGAAAAGCGCAACCTCACCAAAGGCCTCCCGACCTCGTTTATCGATACCGAAGACGACCACAACGTTTCCCAGCCGCCCACCCGCAGCCTCGGCTGGTCGAAAGACAATGACGCGGTGGTTGTAAGTGACGGCTGGGATCTCTGGAAGCTCCCCACCGACACCGGCGCGGCCGTAAACCTGACCGCGAACGGGAAGAAGGACAAAATTCGCTACAACCAGATCTATAACCTCGATCCCGATGCGAAGGGGCTCGATTTCTCGAAGCCCCTCTTCATCCGCGCGTTCGGCGAGTTGACGAAGAAGAACGGCACGGCCATTCTGGAACCGGGCAAGCCGCTCCGGACTCCCCGCTTCGACGATGCCCTCTATGCCGGGCTCATGAAGGCGAAACACGCCGATGTCTACGTCTATTCACGCGAGAACACCCAGGAGTTTCCGGATTTTTATGCTTCCGGCGCGGATCTGGCCAGGCCTGCGCGGCTCACCGACGCGAATCCGCAGCAGAAGGACTTCGCCTGGACGAAGGGCGTCCGCCTGATCGAGTACACAGGCGCGCGCGGCGACAAACTCCAGGGCGACGTCTACCTGCCGGCCAACTATGAGCCGGGCCGCAAATACCCCGCCATCTTCTATATGTATGAAAAGCTGACGCAGAACACCAATGCCTATCCCATGCCCGGCATCAACGGCTTCAGCATCGGCTATTACACCAGCAACGGTTATGCGGTCATTGAACCGGATATCACTTATAAGGTGAATGACCCCGGCGTCTCCTCCACCGCCTGCATTCTGGCGGCGCTCAGGGCCGCGATCGGGACCGGAGTCATCGACCCGGCCCGCGTGGCGATTCACGGGCATTCCTGGGGCGGCTACCAGACGGCTTTCGCGGTCACGCAGACCAAAGCCTTCCGGGCAGCGATTGCGGGCGCGCCCCTCACGGACATGGTCAGCATGTACAGTTCGGTCTACTGGAATACGGGCTCGGCCAACCAGCCGATTTTCGAGAGCAGCCAGGGGCGGTTCACCGGCAGCTATCTGGGAGAGAACACCGAAGCCTACATCCGCAATTCGCCGGTCTATCAGGCGCAGAAGGTGGAGACGCCACTCATTATTCTGAGCAACGACAAGGATGGCGCGGTGGACCATACGCAGGGCATCGAATACTTCAACACTCTGCGGCGACTGCGGAAGCCGGTGGTGATGCTGGAGTACAAGGGCGAGAATCACGGCCTTCGGAAGCCGGAGAACCTGAAGGACTACACCCAGCGCATGAAAGAGTTTTTCGACCATTACCTGATGGACAAGCCGGCGCCGAAGTGGCTGGAGGAGGGTCTGCCGCTTCTCAAGGTGAATGAAGAACTCGACGCGCGGGCGAAGCAACTGAGCCGGGCGACCGCGTCGGAAGCAAAACCGGAATCCAAAACACCCGCCGGTCCGGGGCAATAGCCCCCACCGACTGAACCGGCGGGCGGCAGCGGGTTTGTAGCAGAGTTTTCATTTCTGTTATACTGGCCATCAGGGTACGGACCAGAGAGTGGGCGCAAGCCCACTTTTTTATTGGTCACCGTCTCTGTTTTCGGAACCGGGCATCAATCCGGTTCGGTTTGGGTTTATGAAACGCGAAGAAGCCATCTCGAAAATTCGACAAATCACGGAACGCGTGGCCACGGCCGCCGGGCTGGAGATCGTCGACGTCGAGCTGAAGGGTGCGGGAGCACACCAGAAACTGCTGGTGGTGATCGACAAGCCCGGTGGCGTCACGCATTCCGACTGCGAACTGGTGGCGCGGGAATCGAGCGATGAACTGGACGCCGTCGACCCGATTTCCGGCCCCTATGAACTCGAAGTGAGTTCGCCCGGGGTGGAGCGGCCACTGAAAAAATGGCAGGATTGGGAGCGCTTCGTGGGCCAGAAGGTGAAAGTGGTGCTCAAGACGCCGCTGGCCGCGACAGACGCCGCGCCCGTGGCGCCGGCTCGCGCCAAACACCCGGCAAAGGCCGCTGAAACGAAGCATCTGGAAGGAACCGTTTCCGGCGCCGAAAACCAAACCATCACGCTCGAACTTGCCGATGGCACGCCACTGAACATTCCCTTTGAGGAAGTCAGCCGCGCCAATCTGAAGTTCGAGTGGTAGCTTTCAGGATTTTTATCAGAGCGTTCACATTCAGGATCGAGGCATAATTTCGTGGACAATATTTATCAGTCAATAGAGATTCTCAGCAAAGAAAAAGGCATTGACGCCCAGATTGTTCTGGACGCGGTGAAGGACGCGATGCTGATTGCGGCGCGCAAGCATTTCCGCACGACCGAGAATTATGACGCCGTTTTCGACGACAAGTCGGGCGGACTGAAGCTCTACGCCGTAAAGACTGTCGCCGAACCCGTAACCGACCCCGCGCTCGAAATGACGTTGTCTGAAGCCCGCCGCATCGACCCGAAGGCCGAGATCGGCTCCGAAGTGCGCATCCAGAAACCGACCGACGCGCTGGGCCGCATTTCCGCCCAGACCGCAAAGCAGGTGATTTTCCAGAAGGTGCGCGAAGCCGAACGCGATACCATTTACCGCGAGTATGCCGACCGCGTGGGCGAACTGGTCAACACCACCATCAAGCGCATTGAAGGTCTGGATATGGTGGTGGATCTCGGCAAGACCGAAGCCCGGCTGCCGAAACGGGAGCAATCGCGCCTCGAAAGCTACAGCGTGGGCGACCGCGTCCGCTGCGTGATCCGGATTGTGGACAAGTCCGCCAAAGGACCTGGCGTGGTGGTTTCCCGCGCAGATTCCGAACTGGTGAAGCGTCTTTTCGAGCAGGAAGTGCCAGAGATCTACGACGGCACCGTCGTCATCAAGGGTTGCGCCCGCGAGGCCGGCGAACGCACCAAGATCGCGGTTTTCAGCCGTGACCGGGACGTGGATTGCGTGGGCGCCTGCGTCGGCATGAAGGGCATGCGCGTGCAGTCGATCATCCGGGAACTGCGCGGCGAAAAGATTGACATCATTGAGTTTTCTGACGATCCGGTGCAGTTTGCCACCCATGCGCTCAGCCCCGCCAAGATCAGCCGCGTGACCGTTCTCGATCCGCTGGAGCACCACATGGAAGTCATTGTGGACGACTCGCAGCTGTCCCTCGCCATCGGCAAAAAGGGCCAGAACGTCCGGTTGGCAGCGAAACTGCTCGGATGGAAGATCGACATTAAGAGCGAGGAAGAGAAGCGCCAGGAAGTCCAGAACGCGATCAATCTGCTTTCCACCGGTACGCCGGTGGCGGATCTGATCCAGTATGGGCTGGATGAGGCGACCGTGGACGCTCTGGTGAAGGGCGACATCGGGACCGTCGAGAAACTCGGCAGCATGACGCCGGAGGAACTGGAATCGATTTCCGGGATCGACGAGGCATCGGTGAGCCGGATCCAGCTGGCGATCAATGGGTATTACGGACCGGAGTACGCGGAGGCTTCCGGTGAGTACGCGGAGCCCGTCGCGGCCGCCGATATGAATCCGGATATGAACCCGGAAGTGAACCCGGAAGACGGCGGGGAAGCCCCGCCGGCGGAAGAGGCTGTGGATTCTTCCGAGCCGAATGAAAACGCTGGAGATGCGGGTTCTGGTACCATGATGGAATCGGCGGAAGTGGCTGCGGAAGCTGCTCCGGCCGAAGCTTCCGGGTCGGAACCCGTTTAAAAATCGGCTCCAGAGCTCAGATTTTTGTTGCAACTGAAACAGGCAGTGGTGACTTGTGCCGGCCGCCGGCGCAAGTGGGCAGGCAGGTAAATTAATCGCTTGAATATGAGTAAGATCCGAATCAATGAGCTGGCGCGGCAACTGGAAGTCAAGTCGCGTGAGGTCATCGAGAAGCTCCACGAACTCGGTATCGCCGAAAAGGTGACCCACTCCAGCTCGATCGATGACGACATGGCCGAAAAGCTTCGCGTATATTACGCGGGCGAAGGTGCATCTCGCGTCAGAATCCCGAGAGACGCTTCGGACGATCACGAAGACGAGGACCATGGCTGGTCCCCGGACGACGAACACGATCATCCGCATGCGGCGGGGTCAGGCAGCGCACCTGCCCCGGGGGCCGAAACGAGAGCGGAAGCCGAAGCGAAAGCGGAAGCCGACGCGACAGCCAAAGTCGAGGTCGCCCCGAAGCCGGAAGCCCCGGCCCGCGCACCCGTGCGTCCGCCGGTAGCGCCCCCCCTGGCAGCTGCCCCGCCGCTGGTCATGGCGCACCCGGTCACGCCCGTGGTTCCGGTCGCACCCGTGGTTCCGGAAGCCAGGGAACCCGAGCACAAAGACCCGGAGCATAAGGAAGAAGACGAGAACAAGCCTCGCGCCATTCCGCTGCGCCCGCCGCTTCTCGGTCGCGGCAGCCCGATTCAACCGCCCGTGGGACCGCGTCCGCCGGCACTGCCGCTGGGAGTTCCCGCAACGCCCGTGGCCCCTGCCGCGCCGGTCGCCGCCGCGCCTCCGGTCCGTCCGCCCGCTGTTTCCGTTCCGCCGCGTCCGCCGCAGGCAGCTGGTCCGTCCGCCCCTGGCCCCGTCACACCCGGCCCCGGACTGCCCCGGCCCAGCGCACCGCTCCGTCCGGCAGGTCCGGCCCGGCCTCCGGCTCCCCCGGTCTCCGCGCCGCCATCGCCCTCCGCGACGCCCGGCCGCCCCGTGCCGCCGCCAGCCAGACCGATTCCGTCGGGCACGCCCCGGCCAGGCCAGATTCTTTCCGGACCACGCCAGCCGCTGCCCTCTGCTTCACCCGTGGGAACTCCGCCCCCGGGGACGCCGGCGGCTCCGCGTCCGCCCCAGGCGCCAGCCACTTCCGGACAGCCTTCAGGTCCGTCGGCGCAGGCACAGTCTCCAGCGCCGCCCGCCGCCACCGCTCCTTCGGTTCGCCCCGGTGTGCCCATCGGGCCGCCACCGCGTCCCGCGGGTCCGTCCGCCACGCCGGGTGCGCCGCGGCCCCATGCCCCGCAGCAGTCGAACCGTCCGCCTTTGGCGGGTCAGCCCGTCGCGCGTCCGGTGGTTCCGCCCCGGCCCGATCTTGCTGCCCGGTTAGGACAGCAGCAGCGTTCGCCCATGCCGGGCCAGGCGCCGCCGCGTCCCACCGTGCCGCTCCGAACCCAGGCGCCCGCGCCACAACAGCCGCGCCCCGGTCAGCCGATTTATCAGGGTCCGCCCCGTCCCGGTCAGCCGTCCCTGCCGCAACGTGGCGCCCGTCCGGGCATGCCCGGTCCCGGTTCGCCGCGTCCCGGCGGACCCCGTCCGATGCATCCGACGTCGCGCGCCGGTGGTCTGATCGGCCCCGGCACTCCGCCGCCGCCCTCCGATCAGGCCGCGCGCCGTCCGCAACAGCAGTATCAGAAGAGCAGTCGTGGGGGGCCGCAGGGCCGCCGCAAGGAAGCCGAAGAGAAGATCCTTCGTCCCACCATGCGCCGCGAACTCGCGCCGCCGCCCATTAACCGCGACATTACCATCTCCGAAGGCATCACGGTCAAGGAGCTTTCGGAAAAGCTCGACGTGAAAGCCAACTTCGTCATCAAGAAACTGGTGGACCGTGGCATCTTCGCCACCATCAACCAGACGCTTGACGCGAAGCTCGCCACCGATATTTCCCGCGAATTCGGCGCTTCCACTTCAACGGTGACGTACGAAGAAGAAGCCATGCAGGATGTGGAAGTGGCCGAAGTCGATAACGATCTGGTCCGCCGCCCGCCCGTGGTCACCATCATGGGCCACGTCGATCACGGTAAGACCTCTCTGCTCGACGCCATCCGCGTCGCCAACGTGGCAGGCCGCGAAGCCGGCGGCATCACGCAGCACATCGGCGCGTATCACGTGGAGAAGAACGGCAACAAGATCGTCTTCATCGATACCCCGGGTCACGAAGCGTTCACCCGCATGCGTTCCCGCGGCGCCAAAGTTACTGACATTGTGGTTCTGGTGGTCGCCGCCGACGACGGCGTCATGCCCCAGACCCTCGAAGCCATCGACCACGCCCGGGCCGCCAAGGTGCCGATCATCGTGGCGATCAACAAGATCGATAAAGCGGACGCCCAGGTCGACCGCATCAAGCAGCAGCTTTCCGACCGCGGACTGCTCGCCGAAGACTGGGGCGGCGACACCGTCATGGTCCCGGTTTCCGCCCGTACCAAGCTCAATCTCGATCTGCTGCTTGAAATGATCCTCCTGGTGGCTGAAATCCAGGATCTCAAAGCCAATCCGGCCCGTCCGGCGATGGCGACCGTCCTCGAAGCAAAACTCGATCGCGGCCGTGGTCCCGTGGCCACCGTGCTGGTGCGCAACGGCACGCTCCGTGTGGGCGACAACTTCATCTGCGGCGTGGTCTTTGGCCGCGTCCGCGCCATGATCAACGATCTGGGCGAACAGGTGAAGGAAGTCGGACCCTCCATGCCGGTGGAAGTCCTTGGTCTCGAACAACTTCCGGAGGCTGGCGACAGCTTCCAAGCGGTGACCGATACCGCCAAGGCCAAACAGATTGTTCTCTACCGCGCTGAAAAAGAGCGTGCGGCGATGCTGGCCAAAACAGGCCGCGTCACGCTGGAACAGTTCCACAAACAGATGGCGGCGGGCGAAATCAAGGAACTGCCGATCATCCTCAAGGCCGACGTCGGCGGTTCCGCTGAAGTTCTCCGCGACACCCTCGAACGGCTCTCCACCGACAAGGTCACCATCCGCGTTCTCCGCGCCGGCGTCGGCGCGATCAACGAATCGGACGTCGATCTCGCGGTGGCCTCCAACGCCATCGTCATCGGCTTCAATGTGCGCCCCGAACGCAACGCGGTTGCCACCGCCGAGCGCGAGAAGGTGGACATGCGGCTGCACACCATCATCTACGAACTCATCGATGAGATGAAGAAGGCGATGGCGGGCATGCTGGCCCCGGTTTACAAGGAAGTCTACAGAGGCAGGGCGGAAATCCGCGAGGTCTTCAAGGTTTCGAAGGTCGGCGCGGTGGCCGGTTGTCTCGTGGTGGATGGCAACATCCCCCGCGACAGCCAGATCCGCATTCTGCGCGACAACATTATGGTCCATTCCGGCAAAGTCGGCTCGCTCCGCCGTTTCAAAGACGACGTCAGCGAAGTCCGGTTCGGTATGGAATGCGGCATCACGATCGACAATTACAACGACCTGCATCAGGGCGACATAATTGAAGCGTTCTCGATGCAGCGCGTGGCAAACGAAGCGGCCTGATCTCCGGTCAGAAGCCGTATATTATTCAGACAGCCGGTATGGCGACCGTGGGCGTGCTGACGATGGAAATCCAAATCGGGCACGCCCATTCGCTTAAAGACAAGCGCCAGGTGGTCCGGAGCCTCAGGGACAGGCTTCGGAACAGGTTCAACGTGTCGGTCGCTGAGATCGCCGATCAGGAACTCCACAACAGCGCGGTCATCGCGGCGGTCACCGTTTCCGCCAGCCGGGACTTTGCGGAGAAAGTGCTCCGAAGCGTGGAAGATGAGGCGGCCGGGCAGTTGGGGCCGATGCTGATCCGGGTGGACCTGGATTGGTTGTAGTTCCGGGATTGTAGTTGTAAGGTAATGAAATCGAATGGATGAGCATCGCTCACGGCGTGTATCGGAAGCCGTAAAAGAGGAACTGGCCGAACTGATCGGGTACGAGATGGATGACCCGCGCGTGGCCAACGTGCAGGTCACCATTGTTGAAGTTTCCCCCGATATGCGCCACGCGCATGTGAAGGTGGCCGTCGATACGGCCGAGGAAAAGAAGGCGCTCACGGCGCTCGACCATTCGTCGAACTTCCTGCGCCACGAACTGGCCACCAGGCTGAATCTGCGCCGCGTGCCGGAACTGCATTTTTCCGTCGATTCGCATCCGGACGCCGACGGGCGGATCGATTTCCTGCTTCGCCGCGCCAAACGCAACAAAGCCCGGGATTAAGGCACTACCGTCAGGTCGAACGCCCCGGTCTCGACCTTTCCCGCCCGCTTCATCTGCACATAAACCCGGTATTCCCCGGCTTTTGGAAACCCATACGGAAACGAGACCTCCGGGCCCAGGTCCATGTGGTGCATCCCCGCCATGTCATCCGACTGTGGGCGGATCATGGAAGCCACGTCGAGCGAAGCCATCGGCACTGACCCGGTGGGGTGGATGTGTGCGAACACCGTACCGTCCCGCTTCAGGATCTCCGCATGGCCGCCCATGCCCATGTACGGCTCCAGATCCGTCACCGGCTGCCCGTCCGGCGTCTGCATTTCGAAGGTCAGCAACCCGACCTGTTTCGCCCGCGGCGGCGCGGCGGCATCATGCTTCCACACCATCCGGTAGCCATCGGGCAACCGCGAATCCGGCGAAAATACGCCCGCGGAATCATCTCCCTGGGCGCCATCGTCGGGCGCGCCGCCCCGCACCACCGGAAGCTTCACTTCCCCCACCGCCGTCTCCGCCAGCCCGTTGTCGTGCACAATATCCGCATATACGCGATACGTTCCGGCGGCCATGGCGGGCAGCTTCGCGCTGAAGTAGCCGGTCGCGGTCTGATCCGGATGCAGGTGGATCAGGGTATCCTGGGCGGGCGAACTCACCAGGAACAGGTGCATCAGATGGCCGTGGTCCGTCACCAGATCGTCCAGCTTGCGCATCGCCATCCAGCCCGGGTCTGTCAGGCGGATTTCGAGTGAGTTTCCGCCATCTTCCAGACGCGCCTCCGCGCCCAGCGGCTTGTAGAGCCGCCGGGCATAAGTGGCGGCATCGTCCGCCCACCAGGCCTTGCCGAACCAGAGACCGCCGCCCACCACCAGCGCCGCCACCGCCATCGTCGCCAGCGAGCGGGCATTCCAGGCTGGCGCGGGCGCGCCCGGTTCCAGCCGGGCTTCCCGTGCCGAAGCCCCCGCGATCGCCACCATCCCGACGGAAAGGAACACCATCATCCCGAAAAGGAACCAGCCCATCGCCGGTTGCATGGAACTGGCCTTCGTGGCAATGGCCGGCACCGGCACCAACAACTCGCCGGAACCCGACGGCCCGAACACATGGACGTGTACCTCCCACGACCCGAAGCCCATCAGCCACAACTGCCCCTCGTAATACTGCGGGTCACTCGCCGAGCGCTGCGCCACGTCCGGAACCGGCGGATGCTTCGCCGCCTCGCCCGTCATGGGTGTGGGCGCGAGTTCCACCCGCTGGATTTCAGGCGAAAGGCCACGCACTTCAATCCGCGCGATCCCCGGAATCACCTCCGGCGGGCGAATCGAAACCAGGACCGGATAAGGCCCGGCCTTGCCCTGAAAGAAGACATCGGGACTCCCGACATGCGCGCGCAGCAAGCCCGAACCGAACGCCGCCACGCCAAGCAGCAGGCACACCCGCGTTCTAGCGGCGGACACGGCCCAGCCATTCTCCGCGCGCCATGCCGAACCACGTCGCCAGCACCGCCGCCACCAGAGCCAGCGCCATGTTGGTCAGAAACTCGCCCGGCGTCTTCTCAAACGGAATGAACCGGTACATCATGGCGTAACTCTTCGGGTTGGCCCAGTATTCGAAATAGTGGCTCCCAAAAACCCAGTTGCGAGCGGCGGGCGATTGCAGGAAGTCGCCGAACGGCCACTCGGCGGCGAGGAAAGACACAAGAAAAAGCGAACCCAATCCGAGCGCCCGCAGCGGCTTCTTCCAGCCGGCGGTGTAAGGCCGGACGAGGTCCATCAGGATGGCGGGAACAAGCAGCAACAGAGGGAAGCCGTTCGGAATGAACTGCGTGGTCTGGTGCAGCACGGGACCGAGTTTCGGCTGCGCCGGAAACAGCGGCAGAATCCAGCCCATGCCCAGCAGAAATACCGTATAGATACCCGCCACCACCGTGCTGCCCCAGCGGCGTCCGGTCGCGTTCGGGGCCATCGTGAGTGTGATCGGAGACAGCATGCAGACCGTGCGGTAGCAGATCGCGCTGTGCAGAAAGATGCGGCTCGTAAACTCCAGCACGAAGACCATGGCCGCCACCAGGATCATGGCGGAGACATACAGGTATAGATTTTCGAGGCGGCGGCGCAGCGCCCCGGTGGCGCGGTTCATCTGCCCGGCAATCAGGATCAGCGTACCGAATTCGACCGCGAAGATCCCCAGCGCCAGCACCACATGCGGCGGACTCAGAATACGCACATCCAGCCCGTACGCGTTATGCCACCAGTCGTCAAACGGCGCGGACGTGATCATGGTGAAGCCGCCCCACGCGGTGACAAACGCGCCCAGCGGCCCGCGAAAGCCCAGCACATTCACCGAGGCTGCGCGAAGGGACGTGTTGGCGAAGGTGGTCCAGAGAATGAGATAGCCGCAGGTCACGCCGGCAATCACGCCGCAAAGCTGAATCGCCAGATGCGCGGGGGTCCAGAAGGTATCGCGGCCAATGGACCGGTGCCACGAAATATCCCAGTGCGCTCCGATCATTGCGGAGGTCACGCCCAACGCGGCCAGCCAGACAAACCACGGAATGCCGGCCTCGCGCGTCCGGGCCTCGGTTTGAACATTCGTAATCCGCGAGGAAGGAAAAGGAACCGAAGCAGCCATATGTGAGCTCTCCCTCACTATGCTACCGGACAGCCCCTTGCATACCATCACTCCCCGCGCTACACTGAACCAGATGGTTCAGCATTGTGAGCCCCGGTTCGATGCCTCGTTCGGCGCACTCTCTGACGCCACGCGGCGCGGCGTTCTGGAGCAGCTTGGGCGCGCGGACGCTTCCATTACGGCCCTGGCCGAGAGGTTCCGGATGACCCTCACCGGCATGAAGAAACACGTCGTCATCCTGGAGCGGGCGGGGCTCGTCACCACCGAGAAAATCGGTCGCGTGCGGACTTGTCGGCTCGGCGTGCATGCACTGCGGGAAGAGGCGGCCTGGATCGACAACTACCGCCAGCTCTGGAGTTCACGTTTTGACGAGTTGGACAACCTTGTTGGGGAACTGAAATTGAAGGAGAAGGCAAATGAATAAAGAAACCACGGTGGAACGGAAGTCCGATCGCGAAGTCGTCGTCACACGCACCATCAACGCGCCCGCGCGCCTCGTGTTCCAGGCGTGGACCACGCCGGAACTATTCCGAAGGTGGTGGGTACCAAAATCGTATGGGCTGAACCTGGTTTCCTGCGAACTCGATGTTCGAGTGGGAGGGCGGTATCGTCTGGCTTTTCTCCATGAAGGTTCCACCATGGAGTTCTTCGGCGCCTACCTCGAAGTGACGCCCAACTCGCGCCTGGTCTGGACCAACGACGAAGGGGACGGCGGCGCCACCATCACCACGGTCACCTTCCATGAAAGCGACGGCAAAACGTTGTTGGTCGTCCACGACCTCTATCCCTCACCCGAGGCGGTGGATACCGGCTCGTCCGGCGCGATGCCGGAGGTGCTGGATCAACTCGACGAACTTCTCGCCGGCGAAAACGTCGGCTAGCCGGAAGCCTGTATCCTGAAGCCATGCGGCTCGCCGGTGCAATGCTTTACGTGAAGGATCTTCCCCGAATGAAGAACTTCTACCAGCAGATGCTCCGCGCACAGCCAGTCAATACCGATTGGACAGACGTCTGGGCGCTCTTCGAAGCCGGTGGCGCGAGGTTCGCCCTGCACGCCATTCCAACGGAAATCGCACGGAACATTGAAATCTCCTCCCCGCCGGAACCGCGAGAGTCCAGCCCGGTAAAACTGGTCTTCGCGGTGGAAAATGTTCCGGAGGAAAGAAAGCGCCTCGAAGCGTTGGGAATCGCCCTGTTCCATCGACCATGGCAAAACCCGGCGCGGGAGTGCGAAGGCGTCGATCCGGAAGGCAATATTTTCCAGATCACCTCCGTCAGTTCATAAGTTTTAAGCGGCCCGCCGACCCCGGCGGGCTACACCCAGACCCAACAGCGCCGCGCCGGCAAGAATCAGCGTGCCCGGTTCCGGCGTTGCCGAGGCGTCGGTAACCGACACATCGTCCAGCAGGATGGAACCATTTGAATCCACCGCATGGAAATCAATACGCGTGTCGCTGGTGGAAGCCGTCACCGTAAAGCTGAACTGCTGATACGCCACCGGACCCGTGTTCACCGGGGCATAATAAAACTGATCCGCGCCGAGCGTCTGCTGGTTCGAAGTGTTTTCGTCCCAGACCGGATTCAGACCCAGGTTATTACCCACGCTGGTGGACGTGATCCCGACCCAGAAAGACACCGTATACAACTGGCCCGGAATCGTGATCAGGTCCTGATAAAGGCAGTCGCGACTTCCATTATTCGCGGGCGATTGGAAGCGGATGAAATTCGACCCGCTCACCGGGCCCAGGTCCGTCGCCGCGTCGACCGCCGATGACACGTTGACGTTACTGCTGGAAGCCGGGTAAGGCGGGCCATTCGTCCAGCCCGTGGGCAGGATGTCTCCGGTGGCGGAATCCACATAAGTGGTTCCTTCAAAACCGCCATTCACTACAATATTGCTGGCCGCCGCGTTCGACGCGAACAGGCCCAGCGAAAGCGCGAGAGCGCAAAGTACACCTTGGATTTTCATGTTGAGTTTTACTTTTTCTCCGATACCTACCGAACGGGTTCGGAGAAGAGTTTCGCTCACCAAAAAAGAACCGCTCTCCGGCGGTTACCGGAGAGCGGCCAGGTAAAGCAATTCGCGGTATTTCGTTAGAAATACAGCTTCGCGGAAATCTGCAACTGGCGCGCGCCGTACAGATTGTTGCTGGTGGACGTGGGAGCCATGAAGGCCGGGTTCACCGCGAGGCAGCCATTGGTGTGGCCCGCGCAGATACCCGAACCCGCCGCCGTGTAGTTATAGGCGGTGGTGTTCACGCTCAGAATGTTGGTGAAGTTGAACAGGTTGAAGGCTTCCGCCATGATGTTGAAGCGAACCTTCTCCCAGACCTTGAATTCACGGCCGACGCGGAAATCGACGGTCTTGAAGTTCGGGCCCGTGTAGGGATTGCGGACCAGCCACGGAGCGCGGCCACCGTTGCCGGTACCGGAGTTATTCACAACGCCGCCCGTGGGACCGCCGTCAATGCCGCCCGACACGCTGCTCATGTTGAGGAACGGAGTAATCGGGAAGCCGCTCGCCGCCGTCACGATCATCGAGAAGTTGAAGCCATCGAGAATCAGCTTCGCGGGGCCATTCAGCTTCTTCGTGAACTGCGGCGTGTAAAGCGCATTGGCCACAAACCGGTGACGCTGATCCAGATCGGACAGAGCGTATTCGAGCTTGCGGTTGTAGGGGTCGATGGAATAATCGGTGCCGTTGAACGTACCGGAGTTCCCCGCGACCTGACCGCCGTCGACGGTCTTCGAAAGCGTGTAGTTGGCGGTGAATTCCACACCCTTTGACATCTGCTTATGGAACGTCAGCACGAAGCTGTTGTACCAGGAGTTCACATCGCTGTAACCGGTGAGGATGGGGCCGGTGGGGTCGATGCGCGAAGTGTAGAACGGCACGCTGATGCTCTGCGAAGTGGCGCCGGTGGAACTGGTCACATCATAGGAAGCGGTCTTCGTGGAGGGCGCGAGGTTGCTGTCGATGAAGATCGGCAGGTGCAGACCGCGGCTGAACACGTAGCCGGCGGAGACGCTGATCTCACCCGGCAGACGGCGTTCCACGCTCACTTCGCCTTCGTGAACCTGGGGGTTGGTGAAATTCGGGCTCTGGCCGCGCGTGGTGGCGGTGTTGGAACCCGGCTTGAACGGAACCACCTGGGGGGTGAGAGCGCCGCTGAACGGAGCCGTCGGCAGACCGCCCGGGGGAGTGAAGATCAGGTTCGGGAAGGTCAGCTGCGGGCAGGTGGTCACGGTGCAGTTGTAGGTCTGCTGGAACGAGCCGTTTTCCACGCGGGTGGCGTAGTAGGTGCTGTTTGAGGTCTTGGCGTAGAAGATACCGTAGCCGCCACGAACCACCATGTCTTTGGTCGGGGACCACGCGATACCCAGGCGGGGCGCGAGCTCCTTCTTATCGATGTGGATGGTGGAGGTATAGAGAGTGGTCAGCGGCGTGGTGGTGTTCGGCTTCGGCGGTTGCGGAATCAGCTGGATGTCATAACGCGCGCCCAGGTTGAGCGTGACGTTCGGACGGATCTTCCAGGTGTCTTCCACAAACACGTCATAGTCGTTGTCGTGGAAATCATCTTTACCAATGCCGGTCACCGGATCGGTCACCTGCACGAAAGAACCGAAGTGGCGGCCGGTCAGGCCGTCGCCGAGGTTGGTGCCGGTCACGTCGGCAACCCAGTTGCTGAACGCGCTGGCGCCGGTGTAGCTGTAAACGCCACCACCCTGGAACAGGTTGACCAGCAGTTCGTGGATGGAGTTCACGTCGCCGCCGATCTTGATGTTGTGCTTGCCCTTCGTCCACGACAGAATGTCGGTGAACTGCAGGCGGTGCTCATCCGGGAAGGCCGGGCGCGGCAGCGCGTTCGGCAGGCCATAGCCCAGCGCGTTGGTGACGCTGACGCTGGGGCCCGTGCCGTTGGCCGAAGTCACTTCGAGGTCGCGCGACCACTGGAAGCGGAAGTTGTTCACCATCGTGCTGCTCAGGATGGAATCCCAGCTGGCGACGAAGATCCGTTCGTGAATGATGTTGGTGCCGTTCGCGGTCAGCGAAGAGTTCGAGTAGGTGGGGGAAGACTGATACGAGTTGAGCGCCTTGAAATCGTCGATGTTCATCGAGGCGTTCACATGGTTCTTGTCATTCACCTGATAGTCGATCTTGCCGAAGCCCACGTCGAGGTTCGCGCTGCGCGCAAAGCCGCCCAGCAGTGACTTCGCGTAGGCGTTGGCGGCGGCGCAAACCGCGGCCGAAATCTGCGCGGCGCACGGTTGCGGGAACGTGGAACTGCTCAGGTAAGTGATGGGATTGACCTTGCGGGAACCGTCATAGGTCAGGAAGTAGAAGAGCTTGTCTTTAATGGCCGCGCCACCCACGCTGCCGCCGAACTGCTGCTGCTGGTGAGTCGGCTGGGTGTAGTTGCCGGACGCCTTGCTGAGCGGGTCGAGTGCGTTGAGGGAGGGGTAACGCAGGAAGTAGAACAGGTCGCCTGTGGTCTGGTTGGCGCCGGATTTGGTCACGGCGTTCACCTGCCCGCCCGCCGCCTGGCCGAATTCGGCGCTGTAGTTGGCGGCGCTTACCTGAAATTCCCGAATGGAATCAAGGCTGTAAACGTACGGGATGCCCGTCACGGTGCGGCCCTTCGATTCCGAGAAGAACGCCTGCTGGTTGTTCGCGCCGTCCACCGAGTTG
>CAIUOG010000075.1 GCA_903900705.1 uncultured Acidobacteriia bacterium | reverse complement strand
TGTTCGCAGCATCGCGGGACACTTCCAAACGCCCCCCATCCTGACGTAACCAATGCATAAATAGTCCGAGGCAATGGCCTCAAACGCTGGCAGCCCCCGGGTTGTCAAAGGAGTCGTGTTGTCTTTGTGAGTGGTGAGAATCAAAACCCCTGGGATCTCATCAAGCGCCAGCTCGAGCAAAAGCTGAGCACAGAGAGTTTCGAAAACTGGATTGCACGCACGCAGTTCGAGCGCGTCGAGGGACGCACGGCTATCGTGTATGTGCCGGACGTTCATACCGTTTCCTTTCTGCAGGAGGAGTACTCGCAGCAGATCGACTCTTTAGCTCGCTCCTTGGGTATAGGCCTTGACCACGTCAGCTTCCGGATCAATCCTGCCCACCTGGCGAATGGATCGCATGGCGATTCTTCTCCCACCGTCATGGCGAACGAAATTGAGTCGCCCATCACGCTGAACCCCCGGTTCACGTTTGGTTCTTTCGTTGTGGGCGCCTGCAACCAATTCGCGCATGCCGCGGCACAGGCCGTAGCCACGGACCCATCGCGCCGGTACAACCCGCTCTATCTTTACGGCGGAGTGGGCATGGGGAAGACGCATCTGATGCACGCCATCGGCCGCGCCCTCCTGGCCAACGGGCACATGCGGATCATTTACACAACCAGTGAGCGCTTTACAAACGAAGTGGTCAGCGGCATCAAGCACGGCAAGATGGCGCAGCTTCGGGAACGCTACCGTTCGGCGGATGTCCTGCTGATTGACGATATTCAGTCGCTGGGATCGAAAGACCGCACGCAGGAAGAATTCTTCCACACCTTCAACGAACTACACGACGCGCAGAAGCAAATCGTGATCTCCAGCGATTGCCACCCGAAGGATATCGCCGGGCTGGTGGACCGACTGCGCTCCCGCTTCGAGTGGGGTCTCATGGCAGACATCGAACCGCCGGACCTTGAGACCAAGATGGCCATCCTCGAAAAGAAGGCCGAGCTGGAAGGCGTCGTGCTGCCGGAGGATGTCCGAAGCTTTATCGCCAATAAGACCAAGTCGAACGTGCGGGAGCTGGAGGGAGCGCTGGTGAAACTGATCGCCTACTCCTCGCTGACGCAGACGCCAATCAGCATCACGATGGCCAAACAGGTGCTGAAACACCTGATGGAACGTCAGGAGCGGCGCATCACGATCGAAGCGGTGCAGAAGGCAGTTGCAGAGCGTTACGGCATCAAGCATTCCCAGCTGCGGGAGAAGAGCAATCGCAAGGAGATTGTGGTTCCGCGGCAGGTGGCCATGTTCCTCGTAAAGGAATTGACCAGCGCATCACTGCCGGAGATCGGCCGGGCGTTCGGGGGAAAGCATCATACGACGGTGATTCACTCGATTGAAAAGATTCGCGAGCAGCGCACGGAAGACCCCGAACTGAACAAGCTCATTAACAGCGTAATCGATTCATTCCAATAGACTTCTGCGGCAGCGCACGGACAACCACCGCGAAGTCTCCACAAACCCATCCACAGGCTAAGCGATTCATAAATATGGATCTTAGCCGTTTTTCAACAGAAGTATCCACAGATTGCTCCGGATCGCTGTGCAAAAGCGACTCCGGGTGCGCTGTGTCCGCATTCCTTCCCTCCAAAATCCACAGAGCCGCCAGAGGCTAAGCCCCCTATTCCAAGGGACTTGTGGTGAAATCAACAATTCCACAGCCCCTACAACGACCGGTATTTCAAGGTTTGATCTTTTAACCGCATTCGGAAGGACAGTGGAAAACCGCAACCTCCCCGCGCGGCGAACCTGTTCGCCCGGCACACCCGAGATGCCTTCGCCCGCGATCCACAAAATCATCCACAGGTTAAGAAACAGATAACAGGCCACTTATTGAGTTACCAACAGATGACCTGTAAAAACCACTCTGCATATCTGTGTAAAAACCGTGACATGCGGCGCTTACCAACACTTCTCCGTCCCGCCACCCACAGAGGCACATCAGCGGAAAACCATTATTTTCATCCACTTGCCGGGTAATCCACATTTCGACAGCCTCTACAACGACGGGTCTGTAAAGACATAAGTCTTTAACCGCATTCGGAAGGGGCGCGGCCCGGCGTCGCACCACCGCAAAACCCGCTGCCCGAACGTTGTCCCCAGGACCGCAAAATGGCACAAACGCCTAATTTTTTGTATAATTTAGAGACCGGGGATGGAACCAAATCCGGGCTAAGTCCGTTCAGTGTTTGAAGAGAGAGGAGCTGGAACTACGCAATGGAGTTCACTGTCAGTAAGTCGGATCTGGTCCGCGAGCTGAGTCTGTCTCAGGGTGTAGTCGAGAAGAAGACCACGATCCCGATTCTCTCCAACGTATTGCTGGAGGCGCAGGGTGACCGACTGTTGCTCACGGCGACGGATCTGGAACTCGGTCTCCGCACATCGTGCCCGGCCAAAGTCAAAAAAGAAGGGTCGGGAACCATTCCGGCGAAGAAGCTGCTGGACTATGTCCGCCTGCTGCCGGATGCCGAGATCACGATTAAGTTTGGCGACAATAACTGGGCATCGCTCACCTGCGGCCGTTCGAGGACCCGCATCGCCGGCATGAGCCGCGAGAGCTTCCCGGAACTACCGCCGATGCCCGATGCGGTAGCCGAACTTCCCGCGAAGCAACTCTCCGCGATGATCGCCCGGACCATGTTCGCGATTTCAATGGAGGAGAGCCGGTTCACCCTGAATGGCGCGCTGCTGCTGCTGGCGGCTGACGGCCTCACCATGGTGGCGACGGACGGTCATCGCCTCGCCTACGTTCACAAGCCCGCCATTGAAGGCGCGCCGGGGCACGTCGCCTATCGCGCGCTGGTTCCCCGCAAGGCGATGGGAGAGATCACCAAGCTGGCCGATGATCCGGAAGCGAAGGTTCGCTTCGCCGGCGACGACAACCACCTGTTCTTTGAATTCGGGTCGCGCCTGCTGATTACGCGCAAGCTCACCGGCAACTTCCCCGATTACGAACGGGTCCTGCCGCACGACAACACCAACATCGCGCGTATTTCGAAGGACGAGGTCAAGAGCGCGATCGAACGCGTGGCTCAGTTTGCCGATGAGCGGTCAAGGGCCATCCGCGTGCAGTTTACGACGGGCGAAGTGCGGATCTTCTCGTCGTCGCTCGAAACCGGTGAATCGGAAGAGAGCGTACCGAGCGAGTACAACGGCCCGGATCTGGAGATCGGCTTCAACGCCCAGTATCTCCTCGAATTCCTCCGGGCTGTGCCCAACACCCAGGTCTCGTTCTCTCTGAAAGACCAGAAGAGCGCGGGCGAACTGCAGCCGGTGCCGGCCGAGGGCAGTACCGATCCGGAGAGCTACCGCTACGTTGTGATGCCCATGCGCATCTGATGAAGCGGGCGCAGTAAAAGCAGTACCGAACGAACGAAATCACTCCTATGTCAAATGAAGTTCTGACGTCACCCGATGTCTACGATTCGAGTTCTATTAAAGTCCTCGAAGGTCTGGAAGCGGTGCGCAAGCGGCCCGCCATGTACATCGGATCGACGCGCGAAGCGGGCCTGCACCACCTCGTATACGAGGTGGTGGATAACTCCGTCGACGAAGCTCTCGCGGGCCACTGCACCGAGATCGAAGTCATCATTCACATCGACGACTCGATTACGGTGGTGGATAACGGTCGCGGCATTCCCTGCGATATCCACGCCGAAGAGGGTATCTCCGCCGCGGAAGTCGTCCTGACCAAACTGCACGCGGGCGGCAAGTTCGATTCCAACAGTTACAAAGTCTCGGGCGGTCTGCACGGCGTCGGCGTGAGTTGCGTTAACGCGCTTTCGGAAAAGCTGCACCTCGAAATCTGGCGCGCGCCGAAGGGTGAGAAGGCTTCCATGACGTGGGAGCAGGATTACGAAAAGGGCTTCCCGATGGGGCCCCTCACCATCACAGGCAAAGCGGGCAAGCGGACCGGAACGAAGATCACATTCAAACCGGATCCGACCATCATGGAGGCGACGAAATACAACTACGACACGCTGGCCCAGCGCCTGCGTGAACTCGCCTTCCTGAACAAGGGCCTTAAGATTACTCTGAACGACGAGCGCGAAGAGCCGGAGAAGCGGACTGAGTTCCTGTACAGCGGCGGCATTTCCGAGTTCATCAAGCATCTGAACCGCGGCAAGGGCCTGCTGCACGAAAATCCGATCTATCTGGAAGGCGAGAAGCCCGGTCCGAGCGGCACGGTAGGGATCGAAATCGCGCTGCAATACAACGACACGTATGGCGAAACGCTGTTTACGTTCGCGAACAACATCAACACGGTGGATGGCGGCACGCACCTGAGCGGTTTCCGCGCGGCTCTGACCCGCACCATTAACGCCTTCGGGCAGGCTGCCGGCCTGTTCAAAGACGTGAAGGAAAACCTGTCGGGCGACGACGTGCGGGAAGGTCTCACGGCCGTCATCAGCGTGAAGGTTCCGCAGCCGCAGTTCGAAGGCCAGACAAAGGGAAAGCTGCAGAGCGATATCGCGGGGCAGGTCCAGCAGCTGGTGAACGACAAGCTGGGCGAGTATTTCGAAAAGAACCCGGCGGTGATGAAGCGGATCGTTTCAAAAGCGATCGACGCGTCGCGCGCGAGAGAAGCCGCGCGCAAGGCCCGCGATCTGACGCGTCGCAAAGGCGCGCTTGATGGCGGCGGGCTGCCGGGCAAACTGGCGGATTGCCAGGAGCGCGATCCGGAAAAGTGCGAACTGTTCCTGGTAGAGGGTGAGTCCGCGGGCGGTACGGCGAAGCAGGGGCGCGACCGGCGCTTCCAGGCGATTCTGCCGCTCAAGGGCAAGATCCTCAACGTGGAAAAGGCTCGCTACGACCGCATGCTGGGGCATGAGGAAATCCGGGCTCTGATCACGGCGATGGGCACGGGTATCGGGAAAGACGATTTCGACGCCGCGAAGCTCCGGTACAGCAAAATCATCATCATGACGGACGCCGATGTGGACGGTTCCCACATCCGGACGCTGCTGCTCACCTTCTTCTTCCGCCACATGAAGGAGCTGATCGAGAAGCAGAATATCTATATCGCGCAACCACCGCTCTACAAGATCAAGCGCGGCAAGAGCGAAAAGTACATCAAGAACGAAGCCGAGTTCACCCGCGAAATCATGCGGCGGGCCACCGAGAACATCACGGTGACCTACGGCAACGAGGCAGACGGGACGCTCGGCACGATTCCGACCGAGGAACTTCGCCCGTTCCTGATG
>CAIUOG010000074.1 GCA_903900705.1 uncultured Acidobacteriia bacterium | reverse complement strand
AGGGTATTGCGGGTGCGACCGGCGCCACCGGCGCTCAGGGTATTGCAGGTGCGACAGGTGCCACCGGTGCTCAGGGTATTGCGGGTGCGACAGGCGCAACCGGTGCTCAGGGTCTTGCGGGTGCGACAGGCGCGACCGGTGCTCAGGGTCTTGCGGGTGCGACAGGCGCAACCGGTGCTCAGGGTATTGCAGGCGCGACCGGTGCCCAGGGTCTTGCCGGACCGACTGGTCCAACTGGAGTCCAGGGTCTCGCAGGCGCAACTGGCGTGACTGGTCCAACCGGGCCTCAGGGCGCCGCCGGCGTAGCTGGCCCGACGGGGCCGACCGGCGCTACAGGTCTTAGCTCCGGCATAGTCTTTGCTTCCAGCATTCTCAACCCCGGCAACCTCGCCTCGTTCTACTACCCGCCCGTGGGTTCGGGCGACGTAACCATCGGCGGTACATGGGTGGCCTTCGGCCAGACCGCGATCAGTATGCCGCAGGCATGCGTCTTCAACACGATGATTGTGACCGCAAGCCCGATTCCCGGGAATCAGGGCTCCGGCGACAGCATCACCGTAACCCTCTACCAAAACGGTACAGCCACCAGCCTGAGTGCTTCAGCCAACAGCGGGACCGGCGCCTCCGGTGTAGTGACGACCGGTAACGTCTCCGTCGCCTTCGCGGACCAGATCGCTCTGCAGGCATCCGGTCCCGGATTGCTCTCGGGTCAGGGAACCATCCAGGTGTCGCTCCGCTGCCAGTAGGCAGCCTGTAACGTTTGTAAAATTAGCCGAATTCGGGTGCCCGATTGGGTCGGGCACCCGCTCAGTGCGTTAAAATGCGGGTTGCCGTATAAGAAATTTCTTCCGCTCTTTGTCATCTCCGCCTTGACTGCTCTTTCGCAGACGAACGGCCCCACCTATCGCTTTCACACCAATGTCGGCGATATGGATGTGATGCTCACTCCTTCCGTGGCGCCGCAGACTGTTGCCAACTTCCTTGCCTACGTGAATGCCGGCGCCTACACCAACACCATCTTTCACCGGTCCGTTCCCGGTTTCGTGATTCAGGGCGGCGGCTACACCGTCAACAACGGAGTCCAGATTGCAAACAATCCCAGTCCCGTAAAGATTCCCGAAAATCCCTCCGTCGTCAACGAGTTCAACGTGTCCAATACCCGGGGTACCATCGCGATGGCGCAACCGGCGAACAGTCCGAATGGCGCGACCGACCAGTGGTTTTTCAACCTTACGAACAACGGATCCCAGCTCGACACGACTTCCAACGGCCCCTTTGCTGTCTTTGGTCACATCATTAACAACGCCGGCCTCACCATCATGGACCGGATTGCCGCTCTTCCGGTGACGGATTACAGTTCCGTTTTCGGCGCGGATTTCAGCGCCCTCCCGACGTCCGGAACCAACTTCGTTACCGTCTACTCCATCTTCCCGGTTCCAACCCTCACCGCCCCGGGCTTTCAGAGCGCCGCAAGCTATGCGGCCAGCAGTACAACCGGAATCTCGCCCGGCGAGTTTCTCGTGATCTATGGGCAGTCGATCGGTCCGGCGATCCTCTCGACCCTTGCCCTCAACAACGGCGTTGTCTCCACCAATCTCGGCGGGACGCAGGTGCTCTTCAATGGCGCTCCGGCGCCCATGATCTATACCTCATCCGGGCAGATCAGTTGCATCGCGCCCTACAACATCAGCGACTTCGAGACCATCAACGTCACCGTCATGTATAACGGCGTGGCTTCGAACACTCTGGTATTTCCGGTGCAGCCGGCGAACCCGGCGATCTTCACCCTCAATGCCTCGGGCAGCGGCGATGGCGCTGTGGTGCGCCTCGATGGCTCTATCGTCAGCGCGAAGAACCCGGCACAGGTCGGCGATATCCTCGAACTCTTCGGCGAAGGCTATGGCGCGCCCACTTCCGCCACCAGCCTGAATGACGGCCAGATTGTCGGTACCAAACTCCCGGTTCCCGCTGACCCGACCACATGGCTTCTGATTGACGGCACCAAGGTGGACACCCTGTACTTCGGCGGCGCGCCCTCGCTGGTCAACGGCGTCCTCCAGGTCAACTTCAAGGTGCCGTCGCTCGCGCCCGGCGCACACCAGATTCAGTTGCAGGTGGGCAGTCGCAAGAGCCCGGCCGGCGTCACCCTCTACACAAAGTAATTCTGAGAAAATCTTCCGGTTTTTGCACCACTTAACCAGAGCGCTGTTTCGCGCTCCGGGAGAAGTGCGTCATGCCGCTGTTTAAGACCCGCAGTGCCGCGGTTTACGGAATCGAAGCCCATCCGGTGGATGTCGAGGTCGACATGTACAAGGGCGGCATGGGCCAGAATTTCATGCTGGTCGGCATGCCCGATACCGCTGTGCGCGAAAGCCGGGAACGCATCAAGTCGGCCATGGTCAACTCCGGGCTCGGCTACCCGAACCAGGCTGTCACGGTCAATCTCGCGCCCGCTCACGTCCGGAAAGAAGGCTCCGGCTTCGATCTGCCCATGGCGCTGGCAATCCTCGGTGCAATGGGAAAGATCGCCAGCCTGGACCGGCATATCTCTATCGGCGAACTCTCGCTCGACGGGGCGATCCGCCCGGTGCGCGGCGCGCTTTCCGTCGCGGTCTGCGCGCGCGAAAACAAGATCGAAAACCTCATCGTCCCGGCCGAGAACGCCTCGGAAGCGGCGGTCGTGGAAGGGGTCCGGGTCTTTGGGGTGCGGCATCTGGCGGAGGTCATCGCCATGCTCAACAAGCCGGAGGATTTCGCGCCGTCCCGTCCGGCCGCTCCGGCCGCGGCACGTCTCACGGCCGAGCCGGAGCACGATTTTCGCGATGTCTGCGGGCAGACCACAGCGCGGCGCGCGTTGCAGGTTGCCGCAGCAGGGAATCACAACGTCCTGATGATCGGCCCGCCAGGCTCCGGCAAGACCATGCTGGCGAAGCGCCTGGCCGGGATTCTGCCGAACCTGACCTTCGAGGAAGCCATCGAGACCACGCGCGTTCATAGTATTGCGGGCCTGCTGCCCCCGGGCGGAAGCCTCCTGCGCCGGCGTCCGTTCCGCGCTCCGCACCACAGCATTTCAGACGCCGGTCTGATCGGAGGCGGGAGCGGCGCGGCCAGACCAGGGGAAGTCAGCCTGGCGCACAACGGCGTGCTCTTTCTCGATGAATTTCCCGAGTTTCCCCGCAACGTCCTCGAGATCCTGCGCCAGCCGATTGAGGATTCCTCCGTCACCATCGCCCGATCCGGCATGAGCCTCTCGTTTCCGGCCAGCTTCATGCTGGTGGCCGCAATGAACCCCTGTCCCTGTGGCTACTATGGGGATCCTACGCGGGAATGCCGCTGTACGCCCGCCGTCATCCAGCGCTACCTCGGCAAGATCAGCGGCCCGCTGCTGGATCGCATCGACATCCAGATTGAGGTTCCCGCCGTGCCCTATAAGGAGCTACGGGCCGGGGAAGTCGCCGAATCTTCCGGAGACATGCTGGTCCGGGTGGAACGGGCCCGCGCTGTGCAGGCCGAACGCGGCTGCACCAACTCGCGGATGCCCACCCGCATGGTCCGCCGGCAGTGCGCGCTCGATGAATCCGGCGAACGGGTCCTCGAAATGGCGATGCGGAAAATGAGTCTCTCCGCCCGGGCCCATGACCGCATTCTGAAGGTCTCGCGCACGGTGGCGGATCTGGATAACTCTTCGAACGTCAGCGCCAAGCACGTGGCGGAGGCGATTCAATACCGCAGTCTGGACCGGAATTACTGGAACTGAATGGCGGAGTCTGAGCCGGCTTACTCCACCACCTGCAAATCATGATCCTCTGAGTTCCAGATAGCGGTCCGGTCCGGTGCGTGACCCGCAATGATGCACCCGTCTGAAGCGGTCCGGTTCCCGAGTCCGTTATCGCCATGGATACGAAAGCCGGAGCGCCCGAACATCTCATTATTCGGGTCCGGATCCAGAATAATTGTGGCGATCCCGGTGTGCGGGGAATCCACCAGCGCGGTCATGGTGTAGTTGCCCTGGGGAAGAGGCCCCACGTCATGCTGATCCTGCAGGGAGGGGTTGTTGATCCCGTCGCCATGACCCGCATAGCAGTTCAGCACCAGAACGCCGTCACGCTCCAGGACACCGGTCGATTGGTAGTAGGTATACATCGTGGTTTCTCCGTCTCAGGCCGGTCTATTTGAGGTATTTGTCGAGATCCGGGTTAATTTTCGCCTGAATCGCGGGCGTGTCCATATTCTCTTTGGTCACCAGCGTCGGGTCGATGTTCTGCATCCTCTCCGGGTTTCCGCCCTTCAGCTTTTCGACCGCGGCCTTCATTGACTTATAACCCATCTGAAACGGGTCCTGGACAACCAGCGAATCGATCACACCATTCCGCAGAGCCTCAATCAATTGCGGGCTGGAATCAAAGCCCACCAGTTTCACGCCTTTTCTGTCCTTGAGCGCCCGCACAGCGCCGACGCTGCTGGATTCGTTGCTCGCGAACATGCCGTTCAGGTCCGGCGTTGCCGTCAACATGTTTTCGGAAACCTTGAGAGATTGCGCGAAATCCGCCATTCCGTACTGCTTGTCCACCAGTTTAATGCCCGGGAATTCCGCCTTGATCCGCTCTTCAAAGCCCCGCTCCCGCTCCATGGTGGAGGCGCTGCCCGCCTGGACCGCTACTTCCGCGATCTTGCCGGCGCCTTTCAGGATCTCGCCCACTCTTGCGGCGGCCACCCTTCCACCCTGGTAGTTGTTCGTCGCGACCTGCGCGGTGAAGAGTTCCGAATCGACCGGAGAATCAAAAATGATCACGGGAATATTTGCGTTGGCGGCATGCTCCACCAGTGTCACCAGGATCTTCTTATCGATCGGAGCCAGGCAGATGGCATCCACATGCTGGTTGATCGCGGCATCCATGATCTTGATCTGGCCCTCGTAATCGGTTTCCGAAGCGGGTCCGTTCCAGACGATGGTGTAACCCTTTTCTTCCCGCATCGCGGCCACCGCGCCGGCGTGGACGGACTGCCAGAACACATGAGCGCGGCCTTTCGGAATGAAGGCGATTCGCTTTTCCGTGGAGCGATTACAAGCCAGGGCGCAGAACGAAGCGCAGAGAACGAGGGCGGTACCGATTCGGGATCGCAGGGAGGTTCGCATGATGAAGTCCGTATCATTATCACCCCACGCGAGGGCGGATGACAAAGGGGCTGTTCCCGGCGAATGGAAATGCCGGGAAAGCCCCTGAACCGAAAGGGTTTACTGCGGAAACGAAGCGGGAGCGGTAATGTTCTGCCAGCCCTTGCCGCTCAGAGCCTTCAGGAAGGCCACCAGATCCGCCTTTTCTTCGGGGCGAAGGTGCTGCGGCTTTACGTGGGAATCCAGATTCTTATTCGGCACGCCACCCTTATCGTAGAAATCCACCACTTCTTCGAGCGTCTTCAGGCTGCCATCGTGCATGTAGGGAGCGGTATGCTCCACTTCGCGCAGGGTCGGCGTCTTGAAAGCGCCCCAGTCGGATGGGTCCTTCGTTACCGCAAAACGTCCCACGTCCGGATCCTGTTTATCCATGCCGACCCCAATGTTGCTGTACATATTGCTCGTGAAGTTGTGGCCTTCATGGCAGGCATCGCACTGCGCCTTCTGGAAGACGTGGTAGCCACGAATCGCGGCGTCTGACATTGGGCCGGGCTTACCTGCCTTCCAGCGGTCGTATGGGGAATCGCCGGACATGACGGTGCGTTCAAAAGTCGCGATAGCCTTCACCACTTTGTCGATGGTGATGTTCTCGTCGCCAAACGCGGCGACGAACAGGGGCTTGTAGCCGGCGATGGCCCGCAAATCCTTCACAATCGTGGCGTGTGTGTTGCCCATTTCGATGGGGTTGGCCATCGGACCCATAGCCTGCGCTTCGAGCGAGGGTACGCGCCCATCCCAGAACTGCGCCAGACTCCAGGCCCGGTTGATCACCGTTGGAGCGGAGCGGCCACCCTTCTGGCCCTGAATTCCGGTGGATACCGGCGCGCCGTCGGTGAAGGCAAATTTCGGATCGTGGCATGTCGCGCAGGAAACGGTGCCGTCAGCGGAAAGGCGCTTATCGAAATAAAGGATTTTGCCCAGTTCCGCCTTCGCCGCCGAATACGGATTGTCTTTGGGCCAGGCGATGGGTTGCAGACCCAGCGGCTCTTTCGGCGCGGTCACCGGGCCGGCCGCCAATAGAAATACGGCCGGCAACAGGGTACCGGCCGCGAGAGCTTTTTTCGTCATCATTCTGTATGATGAAGCACCCGTTTCACCGGGTGCTCATTTGTTTGCCAACTACCGGATTTACGACTACTTGTTCAGGTAGCCCTGCACGTAAACAGCTTTCACGCCATTGATGCTGGTTTCCGTGCCGGTCACCGTCATCACCTTGGCAAAGCTGTCGGCCGCGGCTTTGCGGAACGTCACGCCACCATCGCGGCGCGGATCGTGTTCTTCGGCCATCAGCAGGTAAACCTGGCCTTCCTTCGTCACCAGACCGATCGGCTCGCCGTTCGCAATACACTTTTTGCCGCAGGAAGAATGCTTGTCGCCGTGCTTACCCAGCTGCAGGTAGCAGGAAAGATCCAGGATTTCGCCCGTCACGGTCACGCTCTTGCCGGCATTGGGCTTGTTGTCGACGGCCGCGCCGTTCGTGGTGTTCGACCAGACTTCGCCCTTCTGGCCCATCTCGCCGGCGCTCGTCCAGCCACCGGTCGGTTCCATCGCGGGCTGCAGAATGCCGGCCTTCGCGGGAGCCTTTTTATCCGCCATCTTGTCCTGAGACATGGCGATTCCGGCGGCCAACGTAACCGCCAACAGGGAAAGTGCAATTTTCTTGATCATGGAGGACCCTCTCCACAGATTCTATTACGGAACCCCGCGCGGTGCGGACCCCGGGGCAGCGATATCCTCATGTTTGCCGATGTTTTCGTACACCACGCTTTCCCGCCCTGCCCCCAAACGACTTGCCGCACTCGGCCTCATTTGCGTTGCCCTCATCGCGACGGGGCTACAACTGCCCGGGCAATCCCCGAACGAACTGCGGCGTCTTCGCGAGGGCTTCCGCAATCCGACCGACGATGCCCGGATTCTGATGCGCTGGTGGTGGTTCGGTTCCGCCGTCACAAAGCCCGAACTCGAACGCGAGATGAACGTGATGAAGGCGGGTGGTATCGGCGGCTTCGAAGTCCAGCCCGTTTATCCGCTGGAACTGGACGATCCGGAGAGGGGCTTCCGGAACATCCCTTATCTCTCGGACGATTACCTCGACGCGCTGCGTTTCACGTCCGCCAAAGCGCGCGAACTGGGGCTGCGCATGGACGTCACGCTCGGCAGCGGCTGGCCATTTGGCGGACCGCATACGCCGGTCTCGGAAGCGGCGGGTGCGCTGCGGGTGGACCGGACCGTCGTGCCGCGGGGCGCGGCCTCGGTGGCGCTGCCCGCCATCGGGAACGGGGAGAGGCTGCTCGCCATCTTCATCGCGCATGGCGACAAACGAAAATTCGAACCCAATTCGCTGCGGCAGTTGCCCGCTCCGGATGGGATCCGCATCCCGGTTCCGCCCAGCCTGGAGGGAGACCTGGTGGTGATGACCTTTATTTCCAGCCGGACCGGGCAGCAGGTGAAGCGCCCTTCGGTCGGCGCGGAGGGCTTCGTCCTCGATCATTATGACCGTAGGGCTATCGAAAATCACCTTAACACAGTGGGCGAGCGCCTACTCACAGCCTTTGGCCCGAATCCGCCCTACTCGGTGTTCAGTGACAGCCTGGAGGCCTTCGGTTCGGACTGGACGCCTGAACTTCTGACCGAATTCCAAAAGCGGCGCGGCTATGACCTCACGCCATACCTGCCCGCCCTGATCGGCGACATCGGCGGGAAGACCGGATCTGTCCGCCGGGACTGGGGCCGGACGCTCACCGAACTTTGCGAGGAGCGGTACCTCACGCCGGTAAACGAATGGGCGCACCGGCACGGCACGAAATTCCGTTCGCAGACCTATGGGGTTCCGCCTGTGGTGCTTTCGAGCAATGCGCTGGTCGATCTGCCGGAAGGGGAGCACGGCCCGCTGTGGCGACAGTTCTCGCCGGCCCGCTGGGCGGCCTCCGCCAGTCACCTCTACGGGCGTACGGTCACCTCTTCCGAGACCTGGACCTGGCTGCATTCGCCGTCGTTCCGCGCCACGCCGCTCGACATGAAGGCGGAAGCGGATCTTCACTTCCTGCAGGGAATCAATCAGCTGATCGGTCACGGCTGGGCCTATTCGCCGCCGTCCGCCGGCGAGCCCGGCTGGCGGTTCTATGCCGCGGCGGTGTTTAACGAGCACAATCCCTGGTGGATTGTGATGCCGGACATCACAAAGTACCTGCAGCGCATGAGCTGGCTGATGCGTCAGGGCAAGCCCGCAAACGACGTCGCCATTTACCTGCCCACAGACGATGCTTACGCGCGCTTCCATGCCGGACAGGATTCGGTGGATCGCTCGATGGACGAACTCTTCGGGGAGAAGCTGATTCCGCAGGTCCTGGATGCCGGGTACAATTTCGATTTCATTGACGACGGCGCGATCGGCAAGGTGGGCGTGCCCTACCCGGTCCTGATTCTGCCCGCCGTGGAGCGGATTCCGTTGAGCACGTTGCGGAAAATCGCGGACTATGCGGCGAAGGGCGGGATTGTGCTGGCGACGAAACATCTGCCGTCGATGGCGACGGGGCTGCAGGATGCGGCGGATACGCCGGCGATCCGGAGTCTGGCGGCGTCATTCCGTGCCGTTGTGGTGCAGGATGAGACGAAACTGGGTGGCACGCTGAACGGCCTGTTGGCTCCTGATCTGGCGGCGGGCGATCCCGCAGTGGGGTTTGTGCATCGCAAGGTGGGCGGCACGGAGGTTTATTTCATCGCGAATACCAGCAATCACCCGGTGAATTCCGTGGCGAAACTGCGGCAGAGTAAGCTCGCCGGCGAATGGTGGAATCCGTTCAGCGCAGAGGTTTCCCCGGCCGGCGCCACTGAAAGCCTGGCCCTGCATCTGGAACCGTATGAATCGCGCGTGCTGGTTCTCGCGCCGGAAATCCCTTCGTCCACAGGACCGGCGCCGAACCCGGCGCGGGGACCGTCAACGCCCCTCACCGGATGGAAAGTCACCTTCGATAAAACCAGCCTGCCGACCGCCGAATTCACCGGCTCCTGGACCAGTGATGCGAAAACGCAGTACTTCTCCGGAACCGCGGCGTACGAAACCACCATCCGGCTTGCCGGCCGCATTCCGCCGCTCGAACTCGATTTCGGGCCCGGCACGCCTCTGCCGCCGGCGAACATGGCGAATGGAATGAGAGCCTGGCTGGATCCGCCGGTGCGGGAGGCCGCGGTGGTTTCCGTGAACGGCCAACTGGCCGGGTACGTCTGGCATCCGCCGTTCCGGGTGGATATCTCGAAGTTCCTGAAAGAAGGCGTGAACCAGCTGAAGATCGTGGTGGGGAATACTGCGATCAACGCCCTCGCGGGGCAGGCGCTGCCGGACTACAAACTACTGAAGAACAAATACGGCGACCGCTTCCAGCCGCAGGACATGGAGAACCTGCAGCCGCTGCCCTCCGGCCTTCTGGGTCCGGTTTATCTGAAGACTCCTTAATTGAGGGCCTGCGCAGCGCCTTGTCCATGTGCCAAAATCTTCCTTATGAAGATTCTGGCCACCCTCGTCGCCGCGACACTGCTCTGCGTGCCCGCCGCGTTCCCGCAGACGCCCGCGCCTGTTCAGCACAAGGTTGTTCTGCAGATGAATGTGGATGGAACCGATTCGTGGAATCAGGTACTCGGCAATGCGCGCAATATTCAAACCGCGTTTGGCGAGAAGAATGTCCGGATTGAAATCGTGACGTATGGCAAGGGCATCCTTTTAATGCTGAAGACGAACACGGCATTTGAGGCGCAGCTGAAGAAGGCCATTGATACCGGCATTGTGATCGCCGTGTGCCAGAACTCCATGCGGGGCCGCAAGGTGAAGTCGGAAGATCTGTTTCCCTTTGCCACCGAAGTGGATTCGGGCGCCGCGGAACTGGTGCGTAAGCAGGAAGCGGGCTTTGCTTATCTGCGCGCCGGGGAGTAGGCTGGAAGCAGATGCCGGACTGGCTCCAACTCATCCTCTTTTTCGCCGCGTGGTTCGCGTTGCAGCGCTGGATCTTGCCTCGGTTCGGCGTCCAGACCTGAATGTCTGACTCGTGCGCCGGGTCCCGGCGCGACAAAGAACCCGCTCCTCCTGTTCAGCCTCCGTCCAGGCCCTGAATCCTCCCTGTGTCAAACCGCCAGGCCTTTTGGCGCAGGTTCTGGTTTTCACGGCGCGTCACGTCCCACCGCATCGATTGTAAGTCGTTCTGAATACAACGATGACGCAGTACCGCGCCATTGGGCCCTAACTTGCGTAGAGGTACGGCGGAAGGTGCCATAACGATGCACAAACCCTCACTGCCCGGCAGAGCCCTCGCAACCGCGCTCCTCTTCGCGTCGCTCGCCGTGGCCCAGAAAACCGCCCTGAAGCCCGACGATCTCGCCGCTTCAGCCGCCACTCCGAACAAGCCGTCCTGGTTCCTTGGACCTCTCGGTGTTCAGGTGAAGATTCAAAGCGCTTCCGTAGCCAGCGATGGCACCATTACCACGCGCTTTACCTTAAAGGATGGCAACGGCGTGCAGCCGCTCGACCGGCTGGGAGCCTTCTCGGCTGGTCCGGTTTCCCTCAGTTTCATCGCCGCCTACATTCCGGCGGGGCAGACGCAGTACGTCGCCTACACCACCACCACCCTGGCGGCGACCATCAATAACAATCCATCCCAGATTCAGGCAGGCACTGATACGGGTGGAATCTATGTCCAGAACGACATCGGCGACTACACCTACACCTTTGGCACCAAGGCCCCCAAGGGCTTCGACGCCACCGCAACGCACACCATCGGCGTCACCGCCACCCGTAACCTGAGTGCTTTCGGGACCTTCGATACCGCGAGACAGGCGGGCAACGATGTTTTCACCTTTGTGCCAAATGGCGCAGCGGTTACGGTGACCAGATCCGTGGTGACCACGGCGACCTGCAACAGCTGCCACGATCCCCTCATCGGCCACGGTGGCTCCCGCATCAGCACGGATGTCTGCATCCTGTGTCACACGCCGCAGACCACCAACCCGGACACGCAGCTCTCCATGAACTTCCCGGTGCTGATCCACAAGATCCACAAGGGCTCCTCGCTGCCCAGCGTAATTGCCGGAACCCCCTACCGGATCTGGCATCGCGGCGCATGGTCAGACTTCTCTACCGTTGTTTTCCCGCAGGACACCCGGAACTGCACCAAGTGTCACGTTTCGGGCCCCGCTCAGGCGGATGCCTGGAAGACGAATCCGAACCGTGCCGCCTGCGGTTCCTGCCATGACAACGTGGATTTCGTCACCGGCAAGAACCACGTCAATCTGCCGCAGCCGGACGACACGCAGTGCAAGAGCTGCCACGCAATTCCGCAGGTCACCGACTTTGACGCCTCCATCACCGGCGCGCATGTGGTTCCGGCCAATTCCGCGACGCTCCCGGGCGTTGTTCTGAAGGTCGTGAGCGTCGCGAACACGACCCCGGGGATGCAGCCGCAGGTCACTTTCTCCGTGATGGATAAGAAGGGCAACCCCTACGACATCAGCAAGCTCACCACGATTCGTGTGGTTCTGGGCGGGCCAAACTCGGACTACAACACAGGTCCGGGCGCGATCCGTGTTTCCGAAGATCCCAGCAAGACTGCCGGCAGTGGCGGCGTGTACACCTACACGATGACCAATAAGGTTCCGGCTGCGGCCAACGGTTCCTACACCGTCTCCCTTGAAGCCGCTAACAACGTGACCCTGCTGCCGGGAACTCCGAAGCAGACCGTGGCGGTGGATTCAGCGACGCCCGTCGAATACTACTTCAGCGTCGATAGCTCCGCGACGATGCCCCGGCGTCAGGTTGTTGCCAATGCAAACTGCAATGCCTGCCACCAGGCGTTGACCTTCATCCACGGTGGCACGCGTGGCAGCGTGACGGAGTGCGTGGTCTGCCACAACCCGGCGCTGGTCGATGGCACCTCCAAACAGCCTGTCAACTTCGCCGGCCAGATCCACAGCATCCATCGCGGAACCAATCTGGCAAATCCCTACGTGATCGGCGGGACGAACTTCCAGAGCCTCCGGTTCCCCGGCGACCTGCGGGTTTGCACCACCTGTCACCTGGCGGGTACCTATCAGGTGAACAACGTGGGTGGTGTCGCGACGGTCGCATCCCCAGGCGACTTCCTCACCACGATGCCGCAGACCACCGCGGCCTGCCTCGGTTGCCACGACAGCGTGGCCGCCGCCTCGCACGCACAGGCCAATACCACGAAGCTTGGTGAAGCCTGCGTCGATTGCCATGGCGTCGGCAAGCAGTTTGCCGTCGATACCGTTCACGCAGCGAAGTAGTTCCTGTTCCGGGGTATCGCGGTTTTTCCCGCGATACCCCGGATGCGCTTTACTGATCCTCTTTCTTCCCTTTCCGCCTTCCGATTCCCTGCTATCCTCTAACGATTACGGTTATGTCACGAAAAACTTTGCTTACAGTTCTTTCGCTCGTACTCGGCGTATCTGCCCTGCTGCTGGCGCAACAGATGGAAAAAGTGGACCTCAACGTTGTCCACAAGATTAAGGTCGCGGAGTTCGGCGGCGGTGGCGGTTTTGGTGGTGGCGGTGGTGGCCGCGGCGGTGGCAGGGGCGGCTCCAAAGTCATGGACATCATGTGGAGCCTGACCGACCGTTACGGCCCGCGCCTCACGAATTCCCCGCAGTTCCGCGCCGCCGGCGACTGGGCAGTCGGGCAACTCAAGGAATGGGGCCTGGCCAACGTCCATCTGGAAAAATGGGATACCAAAGGCGTTCCTTCGGGCGCGATTCCCGGCTGGCAGGTCACCGGCTACAGCGGCGCGATGGTGGAGCCCACTTATATGGCGCTCGACGGCGTTCCTGTGGCATGGACCTCCGGTACACCCGGCCCTGTGACGGCCGAAGTTGTGCTGGCTCCCATTGAGAGCCCGGCGGACATGGAGAAGTACAAGGGCAAGCTGAAGGGCAAGATCGTGCTCGCCGTTCCGGTGCAGCAACTCGATCTTCCCACCACGCCGCTCGCTTCGCGCTATACCAACGAACAGCTGGCGGATCTCACGTCGGACATCATCCCCGTCCCCGGCGCGGGCCGTGGCGGAGCGGGCGGGCGCGGCGGCAACGCCTTCGCGGCGCTCATGAACATGACGCCCGAAGAGCGCACAGCTTATCAGGAAAAGCAGCGGAATTTCTTCCGTGACGAGGGCGCGCTGCTCACGCTCACGGCCTCCGCGCGCGGACAATCCGGCACGCTGTTCGGCGGCGGCGCCGCGCGGCAGGGTGACCCGACGAAGAATCTCCCGCAGGTCTCCATCACGGCCGAGCAGTACAACCGCATCGCCCGCCTGGTGGAGCACAACGTTCCCGTGAAACTCTCCTTCGACATTAAGACCCAGTTCACGCCGGATACCGAATCCTTCAACGTGATTGCCGAAATCCCCGGCGCCACGAAGCCGGATGAAGTGGTGATGGTGGGCGGTCACTTCGACTCCTGGCACTACGGCACCGGCGCAACGGACAATGCCGCCGGCAGCGCGGTGGCGATGGAAGTGATGCGCATTCTGAAGACCCTGAATCTGAAGATGGACCGCACCGTGCGTCTGGCCATGTGGGGCGGGGAAGAGGAAGGTCTGCTCGGTTCCGCCGCTTACGTGAAGTCGCACTTCGCGGACCCGGCCGTCATGAAGCCAACTCCCGAGCACGATAAGTTCGCGGGCTACTTCAATATCGACAACGGCACGGGCCGGATCCGCGGCATTTACCTGCAGGGCAATGAAATGGTGCGGCCGGTTTTCGAAAGCTGGTTTGCCGCGCTGAAAGACATCACGCCCGGCGTGGTGACCATTCGCAACACCGGCGGTACGGATCACCAGTCCTTCGACCGTGTGGGTCTGCCCGGCTTCCAGTTCATTCAGGACCCGATGGATTACGACACGCGCACGCACCACTCCAACATGGACGTTTATGATCGCATCCAGGCTGCCGACCTTGAGCAGATGGCCGTGATTGAAGCAGTCTTTGTCTACAATGCGGCGACCAGAGCGGAACGGCTTCCCCGCGTCGACCTGCCGGCTGCCCAGCCCGCCGGTGGACGGGGCGGCCGCGGCGGCAACTAAACCAGGCGCCGAAAGCAGTCAGTCGAAAAGGGGGGACAGGGAACTGTCCCCCTTTTTTAGTTCCCCTGAGCGTTGCGATGGCTGATGAACCAGGCCTGGCTATCGACATTGCCGGACCGCACGGACTCGTACGTGCCATCCGGCAGCCCGAGGCGAACTTTCCGGTTGTCCGCGAGGTACTTTTCCAGCACCACGTCGCGCAGGTGCCGCACCAGCTTCGGGTTCAGGATGGGGAACAGCAGTTCCACGCGCCGGTCGAGATTGCGCGGCATCATATCGGCGCTGCCCGCGTAAATTTCTTCGTTGCCGTCGTTCCTGAAGTAGAAAATCCGGCTGTGTTCGAGGAAGCGTCCGACAATGCTGCGGACCGTGATGTTGTCGCTCACGCCGGGAATTCCCGGACGCAGGCAGCACAGTCCGCGCACCACCAGATCCACCTTCACGCCGGCGCGCGAGGCCTCGTAGAGCAGGCGGATCATGCCGCGGTCTTCGAGTGCGTTCATCTTCAGAATGAGGTGGCCGCGTTCGCCGAGGGCGATTTCCCGGCGGATCAAATCGGCAAAGCGCTTCCGCATGGTCACGGGCGCGACAAGAAGGCGGCGGAAATCGGACTTATGCGAGTAGCCGGTCAGGTAGTTGAACAGATCGGTCGCGTCGGCCCCGATTTCGGGGTCCGCCGTGAACAGGCTCAGGTCAGTGTAAAGCCGCGCCGTCGTCGGGTTGTAGTTGCCTGTTCCCAGGTGCACGTAGCGGCGGATGTGCTCATGCTCTTTTCTGACGATGAGGGCGATCTTGCAGTGTACTTTCAGGCCGACCAGTCCGTAGACCACATGGACGCCTTCGCGTTCCAGTGCGCGAGCCCACTCGATGTTGCTTTCCTCGTCGAACCGGGCCTTCAGTTCCAGCAGCACGGCAACCTGCTTGCCGTTCTCGATGGCTTCGAGCAGCGCGCTCACGATGGGGGAGTTGCGCCCCACGCGGTACAGCGTCATCTTGATCGCCAGAACGTCAGGGTCGTGCGCCGCTTTTTTCAGCAGGTCGACAATCGGCAGGAAGGTCTGGAAGGGATGGTGCAGCATCCGGTCTTCGCGCCGGATGACCGTGAAGATGTCTTCGTCCGCGTTTTTTGAAAACTCGGGCGGCGTGAAGGGTTCCAGGGGTTCGTCACGCAGTTCCGGGCGGTCGAGCGAGGGCAATTGACGCAGACGCGTGAGGTCGAGCGGTCCATTGACGCGGAACACGTCCACCGGGTTCACTTCCAGATTCTCGATGAGGATTTCGAGGATGTCGTCTGAGATGGAGGTATCGGTCTGCAGCCGCACCGGTTTGCGGAAACGCCGCCGCCAGACGGCCTCTTCCACGGATTCCAGCAGATCGTCGCTCTCCAGTTCCTTGATGGCGACCTCGGCATCGCGCGTCACATGGAACGGGTGGGATTCCACAATCTTGAGTCCCGGAAAAAGCGAACCCAAATTGGCCGCAATCACCTGTTCGATCCACACAAATCGCTGCGGCGCCGCGGGCGCCTTCCTGCCGCTTTTTCCGGCCGGCTTCATGGGGATCACGACCAGTTGCGGCAATTGCTGCGGCACTTTGAGTCGCGCGAAATGCTCGCGGTCGTCGGTGTCGCGCAGAACGATGGCCAGGTTGAGGCTCAGGTTGGAGATGTGCGGGAAGGGGCGGCCGGGGTCGAAGGCCAGCGGCGTCAGGACGGGGAAGACGGTATCGAGATAGTACTGGTTGACGGCGGCTTTTTCGCGGTTGTCGAGTTCGGAATAGTCGACGATCTCGATGCCGTGCCGCCCGAGGCCCGGCACCAGCTGCTTCTGAAAGCAGTTGTAGATGTCCCCCATCAACTCGTCCAGCCGTTCGCGCACGGCGGCGAGTTGCTGCGTGACCGTCTTGCCATCGATGCTCAGGTCCTGGCTGCCGGCGCTGGCTTTCTGCTTGAGCGCGGCCACGCGGACCATGAAGAACTCGTCCAGGTTGGAGTTGACGATGGAAAGAAACTTCACCCGCTCCAGCATCTTATTCCTGCCATCGCGAGCCTCTTCGAGCACGCGTTGCTGGAACTCGAGCAGGCTCAGTTCGCGGTTCATGTAAAGCGCGCAATCGTCGAGCGAAATCTCCACCGGGGGGATGACGGGAGGTGCGCAGGTGAACTCAGGGGCGCCGTCTTCGGGGGAACCGGCTTCGTGGGTTACTTCCGGGGCAGGTGGTACCGCCGCAGGGGCCGCGGTCGCGGGTTTGGCTCGCTTACGGACAACTTTCGGCTTTTGCATTCAGATTGGTTTAAGCGGTCAGCCAGTCCTGACCGCCGGGAAACGAGATCGTGAATGTCGTTCCCTTGCCCAGTCTGCTTTCCACCTTAATGGTACCTTCCATACGTTCCACGACGTGCCGCACAATCGAGAGGCCCAGTCCGGTGCCCCCCACCTCGCGCGAGCGCGCCTTGTCCACTCGATAAAACCGCTCAAAGATACGCGGCAGGTCGTCGGACGGGATGCCGCGCCCCGTATCGGAGACGGTGATGAACACCTTGCCGTCGCTGCCCTGACCCGCCTCGATTTTCGCCTCGCCGCCCAGCCGGTTGAACTTCACGGCATTATCCAAAAGGTTGACCAGGGCCTGTTCCAGGCGCAGCGCGTGGCCGGTGATGATGGCATCCCGTACCGGGCCCCGCACCAGGTTGACGCCGCGCACCCGGGCCTCGGCTTCCACCGTCAGCATGGCCGTATTGATGGCCTCTTCGACGCTGATGGGGCCTGGCTCCACGTCTCTGCGACCGGATTCGAGGTCAGAGAGAATCAGCAGGTCTGACGCGATGTTGTTGAGGCGGATGGCATGCGCCTGGATGATTTCGATAAAACGCCGGTTGTTCTGGTCGTCGGTGAGCGCTCCGCTCAGCAACGTCTCGGCATAGCCGCGGATCGCGGTCAGTGGCGTCCGCATCTCGTGGGAGACGTTGGCCACGAAGTCTTTGCGGATCCGTTCCAGCCGTTCCAGGCCCGTGATGTCATGCAGAATCACCAGCGCGCCCCGGTGCGGCGGCACGGCGAGGGGGGTGGCATAGGCCTCAAACACGGCCGAATCGTCGCCGGTGAACTGCAATTTCTCGCTTTTTGCTTCGCCGGTCGCCAGTACGCCCGCGATCAGAGCCAGAAACTTCGGGTCACGCACCAGGCCGACCAGCGACACATTCTCTTCCACGGGCGTCTTCAGACCCATAGTTTTCGCCAGTGATCCGTTGGAGAACATGACCCGCATCTGGTGGTCGACCGCCAGAACGCCCTCCGCCATGCTCTTCAGGATGACGTCGCGCCGGTCGGATTCGAGGCTCAGCCGGTCCACCAGTTCCCGGATGCGGGTCGCCATGCGCCGGAAGGACTGGTTCAGGACCGCGGTTTCCTCGCCCTCATCCGGAAGCGGCGCGTCGAGGTCATTGGCGTCAAGCACGTGTTCGGTAAAGGTCTTCAGCCGGTGTACGCGCCAGGCGAGCGCACGGACGAAGATGGTGGTCAGAAGCGCCGCGCCGGCCACGCAGAGGCCGAACTCGAAGACAAGCCGGGTTCGCGGGTCGGCGGTGCTGATCCTGTCCGATGCCAGAACCAACGTGGCAATCAGCAGGAAACAGCTCAGGAATAACCGGAAGCGAATCGGCGTGACCATAGCTATAGATAGAGAGAGACGGGGCCCGGGCGCAGACCTTGGGATTAGTTTACACTCCGTTTGTGAAGATTCGGTTTCAAGTCGCCGATGAAACGGTGATTTCACATCGCCCGAAACCTTTTTGCTTCCCGATGCGACAATAACAATATGGTGTTCCGGTTTGGCCGAGGTATGTTCCTGCTCCTGCTGCTCGCAATGGCGAGCCTGGCTCAGCAGGCGATTTCCGTCGCCAGGCTGGAGGAGTTCATCCGGTCATCGGTCGCCCAAAAGCTTCCGGATAAAGAAGTTGCTGCGTATCTGGCTTCGATGCGGCTCACCAGCAAGCTGGAAGACAGTGTCATTGAAGAGCTCCAGACGGCCGGGGCCGGGCCGCGCACCGTGGCCGCGCTCACGAAACTGGCTGACGCTTCGGCGAAACTCGCGGTTGCCGCTCCGGTTGCGCCAAAGCAGGCCGCTCCCCGGTATGTTGAGCCGCCGCCTCCTCCCGCGGACGAGCAGGAAAAGATCCTGAAGGAAGTTCAGGAGTATGCGCTCAACTACGCGAAGTCTTTGCCAAACTTCATTTGCTTACAGTTGACTCGCCGTTCGGTGGATGCCCACTATTCGCCCGGTTCCAAAGGCGCCTGGACCCCTGCCGATACGATCCAGGAAAAACTCAGCTACTTCGAACAGCAGGAAAAGTACGAGCCGATTTCGGTGAACGGCAACGCCATGTTCGGCAAGACCTGGGAGAGCCTTGGGGGATCGATCTCACGCGGTGAGTTCGGCAGCCTTCTGCGCGACGTGTTTGAACCCGCCACGGACGCCATTATTGTGTGGGATCACTGGGGCACCTGGGATAAGAAGCTCGCCTACGTTTTCCGTTACACGGTGCTGCAGCCGCATTCCCACTACAGCGTGGATTACCAGAAGTCGCAGCGCGTGGTGCCGGGTTATCACGGTCTGGTGTATGTCGAAAAAGGCCCGAACGTGATTCTGCGCCTGACCATTGAGCCGGATATGCCGGAGGGTTTCCCGGTGCAGGAAATCCATCAGGAAGTGCGCTACGGGTATATCGGGATCAACGGCAATGACTATCTGCTGCCGCTGACTTCGTCCGTTCAGAGCCGCATGGGCAGCTACGGCACGCGCAACGAGATTGAATTCCGGCGTTACCAGAAGTACTCGGCGGACACCAGCATCAAGTTTGACGATTCGGAAGATCCGCCGGCGGCCGAAGCCGCCAAACCCGAGTCGAATAAGCCGGTTACCAAGCCATAACGGAACATTGTTATGATACGGAACGTGCAAACCTTCGGCAGAACGGGCATGGCGGGAAGACTTCCCGCCTGGCTGCGTATTGTCGTCATGGTGGTGGCAATTGCCGCCATCGTGGGGGTTGCCACCGGCTCCGCCTCGCCCGCGCACTTCCACCTGAAGACTCCGGCGGGCAGTTGCGATATCTGCTTCGCCGCTCACGTCGCCGCCTTTGAGGCGAAGAGCGTCGCCGTCTTCCTGCAGGCGCCCCATATTGTGGGGCGCATTGCCACCTGCTCGGCCATTTCGGGCTATCAGCTTTACCTCAGCAAGTCTTCTCTCACCCGCGGTCCCCCTGCCCTCGCACTGTAGCGTTATCTCCCGTCAACAGTAGTGATTGCAGGTTCTAAGGGGACTCATAAATGAAGTATTTTGTTATTGCCCTGTTTGGGGCTACTGCCCTGTTTGGGCAGGGGATGGGGTCGTCCGGCAGCATTGCCGGGTCCGTCACAGACCCGTCTGGCGCCACCATTGCGGGCGCCACGGTGGAAGTCCGGAATCGTATTTCCGGATTGGATAAGAGCTTGAAAACCGAGGCGGACGGCGGCTTTCGCTTTCTCAACATCGCGCCAAATAATTACCATTTATCAGTGACCGCGCCCGGTTTTGAAGTTCATAACGAAGACGTGGTGGTTCGCGCCGGTGTCCCGCTCACGGTTTCCATCGCGATGAAGCTGGCGTCTTCGGAAACGTCGGTTGACGTGAAGGAAGATGTGGACCAGGTGGAGAGCGTTCCGACGCCGCACACCGTGGTGGATACCTCGCAGTTTGAAAAACTGCCGGTCTACTCGATTGCCGGTGGCTTGAACGACGTGGTGGCTCACTCCGCTCCTGGCATTGTGGAAGATTCCAATGGTTTCATCCATCCGCAGGGCGACCACGCCCAGACGCAGTTTGTTTTCGACAACCAGCCTGTCACCGACCAGCAAAGCAAGCAGTTTTCAACTTCGATGCCGGAAAACGCCATCGCTTCGGTGGAAGTGATCGCCGGTGCTCCGCCCGCCGAGTATGGCGATAAGACCAGTCTGGTGATCAACGCGATTACCAAGAGCGGTCTGGGCGTGCAGAAGCAGTTCGGCAGTCTTTCGCTCAACTACGGCCAGTTCGGAACCTATGGCGAGAGCTTTTCCGAGGGGCTCGGCGGCAAGAAGTGGGGCAATTTCATTGCCGCCAATACCGTGAAGTCCGGCCGGTATCTGGATCCGCCGGAGTTTGCCGCCATCCACGATTCCGGTAACAACCAGACGATCTTCGATCGGATGGATTATCAGCCGGAAGACAGCGATACTTTCCACCTGAACCTCTTCTTCTCCCGCGCCTGGTTCCAGACGCCGAATACCTACGACCAGAGTGCCGCCGGGCAGGACCAGCGCGAACGCATTCTGAGCTACAACCTGGCGCCGGGCTGGGTCCATCTGATCAATGCGAATTCGACCCTCACCGTGAACCCCTATATCCGCGTCGATCAGGTCAATTACACGCCGAGCCGCAATCCTTTCGCCGATCAGCCGGCCAGTGTGGCGCAGAATCGCCGCCTCACCAACCTGGGTCTGAAGACCGACTACGCCTGGGTCAACCACCATCACAACGTGAAGGCCGGATTTCAGGCCCAGCATACCTTCCTGACCGAACGGTTCTCGCTGGGCATCACGGACCCCCATTACATCGAAGAAAATGATGCGTTCGGGCTGGCGCCTTATGATCTGACCCACGGAGGTCACCTCTTCCAGTTCGCCGGCCACTCCGACGTGAAGGGCTATGCCATGTACATCCAGGATGCCATCACCCTGGGGGATCTCACGCTGCAACTCGGCCTGCGGGCCGATTTCTATCGCGGCATTGTGAGCGCCAACTCGCTCGATCCGCGCGTGGGCTCATCGTACCTGATCAAGCGGACCAACACCGTCCTGCGGCTTTCCTACTCGAAGTTCTTCGAGACGCCGTACAACGAGAATCTGCTGCTGTCGAGCGTCACCGGCCAGGGTGGCCTGGCGAGCAACGTTTTTGGTGCTTTCGGCGCAACGCCGCTCCGGCCTGGCACGCGAAATCAATACAACACCGGCGTGCAGCAGGGGCTGGGCAGGAAGATCCTGGTGGATGCCGGATATTTCTGGAAATTCACTCACAATGCCTTCGATTTCGATACGCTCTTCAACTCGCCCATTGCCTTCCCGATCGAATGGCGCAAGAGCAAGATCGACGGCTACTCGGCCCGCGTCAACCTGACCGATACGCACGGCATTTCGGCCTACACGATTCTCAGCCACACGAGGGCGCGCTTCTTCGGGCCGGAAATCGGCGGGCTGTTGTTCAACTCTCCGCTGAACACATCGGTGTTCCGCATCGATCACGACGAGAACTTTGAATCGACGGCCAATGTCCGGTACCAGCCGAAGAAGAATGGTCCGTGGGTTTCGTTCACGTGGCGCTATAACTCGGGCGGCGTTGCGGGCGCGGTTCCGGATATCCCCGCCGTGCTGGATCTTTCCGGTGATCAGCAGGCGTCCATTGGCTTCTTCTGCGGTTCGCAGGTGGCCACCATCAATCACCCGATTCATTTCTGTCCGCCGGGCCAGCCGGCGGGTGCGTCCCTGCTCCGCATCCCCGCGCAGGGAACGGAGAATGACGATCATCATCCGCCGCGCGTTGCTCCCCGCAACATGTTCGACATGGCGGTGGGGGACGACAATATTTTCCACACGGAAAAGTATCGTTACCGCGCGCAGATTACGGCGGTCAACATTACAGACACGGTGGCTCTTTACAACTTCCTCTCCACCTTCAGCGGCACCCATTTCGTGAGTCCCCGCGCGGTGACGGCGGAGATCGGAATGGTCTGGTAAACCAGGCGGGACAGGCTTCGGCCCGTCCTCTGACTCCAAATGAGGCGAGCCGCTGCTGCCGCGTCCTGGGTGCTGTTGAGTGGCCTGCTGTACCCGGCGGGCCGCGACACCATTCGTGGCTTCGATTCGGTCTCACAGGCGGCGGAGCAGAAATGGGAGCAGCTGGCGCGCGCCACCCCGGAGCCGGACCGGATGCGCCGGGTGATGGAGCGGCTGGCTTCCAAACCCCATCTGGCTGGCACGCAGCAATCGAAGGAAACCGCCGAATATCTGCTCGCGCAACTGCGCGAGTTCGGGCTTGAGGCGCACATCGAACGGTACGAAGCGCTTCTGCCACAGCCCCGTGCGCGGACTCTGGAAATGACGTCGCCGGCGGCCTTCCGCGCGAAGCTCGAAGAACCGGCGGTCGCCGATGACCCGGATTCGGTGGACGCCGGTGTTATCCCCACGTTCAACGCCTACTCCGGCGATGGCGATGTGACCGCGCCTCTGGTGTACGTCAACTATGGAGTGCCGGCCGATTACGACTATCTGAAATCCCGTGGCGTTGAGGTGAAAGGCAAAATCGTCATCTCCCGTTACGGCGGCAGCTGGCGCGGCATCAAGCCGAAGGTGGCGTTCGAGCATGGCGCGGTCGGCTGCCTGATCTATTCCGACCCCAAAGACGACGGCTACTACCAGGGCGACGCGTATCCAAAGGGCCCGTTCCGGCCACCGGACGGCGTACAACGCGGCAGTGTCATGGACATGGTGTTGTACACCGGGGACCCGCTCTCGCCCGGATGGGCCTCGGAAACCGGCGCAAAGCGGCTGGCGCCGGGCGAAGCCGTGACCATGATGAAGATTCCGGTGCTACCGATCTCCTGGGCGGACGCGGAGCCTTTGCTCCGCCATCTGGGTGGCCCGGTCGCGCCGGAAAGCTGGCGCGGCGCACTGCCTTTCACCTACCACCTCGGCGGGTCCCCTGCAGCGCCGGTGCAGGTTCATCTGAAAGTGGAGATGGATAACGCCACGCGCCCGCTTTACGACGTGATCGCCGCCATCCCGGGCAGCGAGTATCCGGATCAGTGGGTGATGTTCGGCAATCATCATGACGCCTGGGTCCGCGGCGCGAGTGATCCGCTGTCCGGCGTGACCGCGCAACTGGAAACGGCCCGTGCCCTGGCTCAACTCACCCGCCAGGGCTGGCGTCCGAAGCGCACCGTCATGATTGGCTTCTGGGATGGTGAAGAGTACGGTCTGGTGGGCTCCACCGAATTCATGGAAAAGCACGCGGACGAACTGAGCCGCAAGCTGGTCGCCTACATCAATTCGGATTCGAACGGTGCGGGGCGCCTTGCGATCGAGGGGTCGCATACGCTGGAAGCCTTTATGCGGGAGGTTGCCCGGGATGTGCCGGGTCCCGATGGCGCGAAATCGCTGCTGGAAGCGAAGGGTGCGCCACGGGATTTCCACATCGGCCCGCTCGGCTCGGGTTCGGATTACACGCCCTTCCTGCAGCACCTGGGGATCGCTTCGCTGAACCTGAAATTCGACAGTGAGGATGGCGGCGTCTACCACTCCGTTTATGACGACTACAACTGGTACATGCACTTCTCAGACAGCACCTTCGCGCATGGCCGCGCGTTGGCGCAGCTGACCGCTACCGCCGTGATCCGCCTGGCCGACGCTCCCCTTCTGCCCTTTGAATTCGGCCGTCTGCAGGCCACCGTATCCGGGTACCTCGATGAGATTCAGAAGCTCTCGGCCACGCATGCCAGGGTGGATCTCACGGCGGTGAGAACCGAGCTGAGCCGGCTGGGGCGGATCAATGCCGACTTCGAAAGTGCCTTTGGCCGCGCGCTGCCGAAGCAAAAACGAACCCAAATTCTGGCCGGGCTGAACCAGCTTCTGTACCAGACCGAACGCACTCTTGCGCCTGAACCCGGGCTGCCCGGACGAGCCTGGTTCCGCCACCGGATTTACGCGCCCGGGAAGTACACGGGCTATGCCGTGAAGACGTTGCCGGGCATCCGTGAGGCGGTGGAATTGAACAATCCCGCCGAGGCGACCGAACAGACAAGACAGGTGGCGCATGCGCTCCATGCGCTTGGGGTACAACTGGAACAGGCGACAAAAACACTCGGGACCCTATAACCATGCCGGAAAATTCTCCACTCGAAACTCCTCTGCTGCAGACTCCGTGGGGCAAAGTCGAAATTGCCGATGCTCACGTCCACTTCTTCTCTCCCGCGTTTTTCAAATCCCTCGCGGAACAGAAGCATGACGAATTCGTGGCCAAAGCTCTGGGGTGGGATGAGCCGACATCGTCGGATGCGCTCGCGATGCGGTGGGCTGAGGAACTGGACCGTAACAGCGTGGCGCGGGCCATGGTCATCGGGAGCATCCCGAACGATACAGTCTCTGTCGGAGCGGCCATTGAACACCGGCCAGACCGCTTCAGCGGGATTTACATGGCGAACCCCACGCTGCCCGCGGCCGATATCCGCTTCCAGTCCGCCGCGAAGGAAGACCACGTCAGCGGAGTTTTCCTGTTCCCCGCGATGCACCATTACTCCCTGCATGACGACAAGGTTTGTGCGCTGATGCAGGTGCTGGCCAGCCACCAGCACCCGGTGGCGTACGTGCATTGCGGCATCCTGAGCGTCGGCTTCCGGAAGAAACTGGGGCTGCCGTGCCATTTCGATATGCGGTATTCCAATCCGATTGATCTCTTTGCGCTGGCGGCTCGCTTCTCGCGCATCCGCTTCGTGATTCCGCACTTCGGCTCCGGCTTCTTCCGGGAAGCCCTGATGCTGGCGGATCAGTGCCCGAACGTGTACTTCGATACCTCGAGTTCCAACGCCTGGATCCGCACGCAACCCGACAATATCGACCTGAAAGGCGTCTTCCGCAAGGCCCTCGAAGTGGCGGGTCCGAAGCGGTTGCTGTTTGGATCGGACTCGTCCTGGTTCCCGAGGGGCTATGTGCGGGATGTGCTGGATCACCAGGTGGCTCTGCTCCATGAACTGGGCGTGGATGAAGAAGGGGCGCGAGCCATTCTGGGAGGCAACTTCCGGCGGCTTCTGGGACTTTCGTAAAAAAATAACTGAGAATTTCCCGCGCGCACGGCACTACTGTTGCGTAAATCGTTTTGCTTCTCCTCTCTCTCCTGCGGGGGGCGCGCCGTTCGGACGCTCCCCCCGATGGAACCCCGGGCCGGCCGCGCAGGGGTCCTGCCAACCCTGAAGAAACACTGCGTTTTCCGCTGGCCTTCGCGGGCCCCACCGCGATTCTGACGAGCGGTTTCCGCCCGGAAAAGAATGTCCGCGTCTTTGCTCCCACAGACGCCGCCGGGTTACGGGCCTTTGCGCCACAATGCCTGGTCGCACCCCTCGACGAGGCACTGGAACTGGCGGATCAGAAGCTTCGCGGGCTGCTGGAGCTTCCCAGCCTGGAATTCGCGATTGTTCTGACCGGCGTGGAAGATACTCCCCTGGCAGACCACCACCGGGACCTGCTTTGGCGCGCGTTTGGTATTCCGGTCTTTGAACAGTTGCGCAACGAGCAGGGAAGGGTAATCGCGCGGGAATGCGAGGTTCATGCCGGACTGCATCTGGAGGCAGGCGTCGTGCTGCCGGAAGCCTTTCCGTTCTGCCAGTTGCACGACCATTGCGAGTGCGGCGCTGAAACGGTCCGGCTGCAGCCGGTCCCGCGAAAAAGAGCGGCGGCCGCCGCCTGAGCGCAGGCAAAATCGATTTACTTTCACCAGCCGCAGTGATAAGCTCTCGGACGAGCTGAGAGATGATAAATCATCGTGTTGCCGCCGTCGCAGGCGTTTCCCTTCTTTTCCTGACTGCTGTCTGGGCCCAGAATAATGGCCGCCCCGGATCGCAGACCGTCTGGGCTCCGAAGCCCGTCCAGCTGACGCCATGGACGGCGCCGAACAAGCCACACTGGAAGCTTTCCGATATTGTCAATGACCACAAGGGTCAGAAGAGCTGGAAGATCGCCATCGTCAACGATGAACACCTCCATGCCGATTACATCCAGATGGCCGCCGGAGAGAAGACTCCGCGCCGCGCACATCCGGATACCCGCGAATGGTGGGTGATTCAGGACGGCGAGATTCGCTTCACCATTGACGGCGTGCCGCCGTTCATCGCGAAGAAGGGCTACCTGGTGCAGGTTCCCTACCGCACCTTCTACCAGATGGAGACGGTGGGCGATAAGCCGTCTCTGCGCTTTGAAGTGAACATCGCCGGCGCGCGTACCATGTACCCGGCGGACGAGAAGCCCCCGGTGCTGGATGGCTACACTTTCCTCAAAACCACCATTGCGAGCAAGGGCACATACGATCAGGGCAATCGCCCGTACATCGATTTCAACGAGGTCGCGGCGGGCCGGGAAAAGCAGCGCCGCTTTATCGCCGATGATCGCGCGGTTTCGAACATCATCGTTGGCGAGGCGAAGAATCTGCCTCCGGTTACCGATAAGGACAAGGGCCATTTCCACGCGGAATGCGCCGAGTTCTGGTTCATCCTCGAAGGCAAGATGGAGTACCGGATCGAAGGCGCGGGCAAGGATATTCTTGCCGACCAGGGCGATATCGTTTATGCTCCGCGCGGCCACTGGCACCGCCCGCGTTTCGCGGGTGACGGCCAGGCCTGCCGCCTGGCGATGAACGGCTACCAGGACATCGGACATTTCTTCGAGCCGAAGGAACAGTAGTTCTCAGAACTTTGGCGTCACGCCGAGGTTGCACAACAGAAAGGCGTAGACGTCCGCCGTAATTTCCACCTGCTTGCTGGTGCTGCTGGCTCCGTGGCCGGAATTGGTTTCGATCCGGATCAGCACCGGCCTTGCGGGGTCGGCGGCCTCCTGCAGCGCGGCGGCGTACTTGAAGGAATGCGCCGGTACCACGCGGTCGTCATGATCGGCGGTGGTGATGAGCACGGCCGGGTATTTCGCGCCGGGCCTCACATTGTGGAGGGGCGAATACGCGCGAAGTGCCGCGAATTCAGCCGGGTTATCGCTGGAGCCGTAGTCGGCAATCCAGTTCCAGCCGATGGTGAACTTCTGGAAGCGGAGCATGTCCATCACGCCCGCCTGTGGCACGGCGGCGCGGAAGAGGTCCGGGCGCTGATTCATGACAGCGGCCAAAAGCAGGCCGCCATTTGATCCTCCATTCGCGGCCAGGTGTTCTGACGAGGTGTAGCCATTGGCGATCAGCCATTCCGCCGCGGCAATAAAGTCGTCAAAAACATTCTGCTTTTGCAACTTCGTACCGGCTTCATGCCATTTTTCGCCGTACTCGCCGCCGCCGCGAAGGTTGGCGCAGGCAAAGACGAAACCCTGTTCCAGCAAAGCCAGTCGCAGCGCGGAGAATGACGGCGCCATGGTGATGTTGAATCCGCCGTAGCCGTTCAGCAGCGTGGGATTGGTTCCGTCGAGGCGCAGGCCTTTTCGGTGCACCAGAAACATGGGCACCCGGGTGCCGTCTTTGCTGCTGAAAAAGACCTGCTTACTTTCGTAGTCGGAGGGCTCAAAGCCGGGGATCGCGGGAGACTGCACCACTGTGCTCCGGCCTGTGGAGATCTCGTAGCGGCAGATCGTCGGGGGATAGTTGAGTGACGTGAAGCTGTAGAACACCGCATCGTCATCGTGCAGGCCGTGGAAGCCGGTTGCCGTGCCCACGGCCGGCAGTGGCACAGTGCCCGCGGGCGTGCCATCGAGCGTGAAGACGCGGACTTCAGTCGCCACATCCTTCATGTAGAGCGCGAAGAGTCTGCCCCCGCCGGTAGCGGTGGATTCGAGCGGCAGATCGCATTCGGGCAATACATCGGTGAACACGCCGGTGGAGGGGCGGTACCGCACTACTTTGCCGTTGGGCGCGCCGTGATTGGTTTGCAGCAGGAAGCAGTCATCCACGTTGGTCAGGACATCCCAGCTGTCATCGCCAATCTCACTAATGATGGGCCGGAACTCGGCGCCCGGCAGGGAAATGTCGCGGAAAAAGACGGCGTTCCCCTTCTTTCCGAGGCCGCGGTCGGAGATGTTCAGCACCGCGAACCGCAGGTCTTCCGTGGTATCGAGGGTATGGAAGCGCCGCGGGTTGACGCGGTCCTCGCAGACTAACTGGTCCTCGCTCTGCGGGGTGCCGGCGCGGTGAAACCAGACGGAATGGAATTCATTCATCCCGGACATCTCCCGGCCCGCCATGGGCGCGGGGTAGCGGCTGTAGTAGAAGCCGCCGGAAGCCCAGGCGAGTCCGGAGGCCTTGATCCATTGCACGCGGTCGTCGAGGAAATGGCGGGTTTGCACGTCGAGGATGAGGGCCTCCACCCAATCGGAGCCGCCTTTGGAAATGCCGCAGGCGACGTGGCGGGCGTCCATCGAGATGCTGAAGTGACTGAGGACAACGGTCCCGTCGTCGGAGAGCAGGTTGGGATCCAGCAGCAGTTCCGGAGTGCCGTGGAGCCCCTGCCTGACGTACCAGACGGCCTGGTTTTGCAGCCCGTCATTCTTTGCGAAGAACCAGAGGTCGCCGCGTCGGCGGGGGATGCCGTACCGCGGATAGTCGATCAGCTTCCGCAGTCGCTCACGCAGGGCCCGCCGCCAGGGGATCTGGTCGAGACAGGCGAACGTCACCGCATTTTGCGCCGCGACCCATCGGGCGGTCTCGGCGGATCGGTCGTCTTCGAGCCAGCGGTAAGGGTCTGCGATCCGCTCTCCGTGATAGTCGTCAGACTGGCTGGATTTTGCTGTGGCTGGATAGGGGGAAGTGTTCATTCTGGCGGCAAAAAGGGCTGAGTTTTTAATAATAACCTTCGCCATCAGCGCTTTTCCCGCAGGGGAATAGGCGCTGTGCGATCCAGCGCAATTCCGCCGCCACCAGGACTTTTACTGAATCACAATGGGTGTCTTGTTCATCGTCGGAGTGAAAGGGAGAATGTGGATGAGCAGTATGAAAAACAAGACAGCCGTCATCACCGGAGGTACCCGCGGAATTGGTTTTGCGGTGGCGGAACGGCTGCTCGCGGAAGGTATGAACGTGGCAATCTGCGGTACGAAGCAGGCCACAGTGGACAACGCGGTCATGCGGCTCACCGCTTCGGCGGAGCCGGAACGGGTGTTCGGCATGATCGCGGATGTCTCGAAGCTGGCGGAGGTCCGGGCGCTGGTGGCCGCGGTTGTGGAGCGGTTCGGAGGAGCGGACGCGCTGATCAACAACGCGGGCGCGGGCTTTTTCCGCCCGGTGGCCGAACTGGAACCGGAAGAGTGGGAGAAGATGATCGGACTGAATCTTTCCGGCGTCTACTATTGCTCTCACGAATTTCTGCCGATATTCAAGCGGCAGCAAAGTGGAGACATTATCAATATCAGTTCGCTGGCGGCAAAGAATCCGTTCGCCGGCGGCAGCGGCTACAACGCTTCAAAGTTCGGCCTGAATGGTTTTTCGGAAGCGATGATGCTTGACCACCGCAATGATGGCGTGCGGGTTTCGAGTGTTATGCCGGGCAGCGTTGCGACGGAGTTCGGAGGCCACAGCGCGTCTGCGGGCGCTGAGTGGAAGATTGCTCCGGAAGACGTTGCGGAAGTAGTGGCAATGCTGCTGAAAATGCCGGCGCGGACTACGGTCAGCCGGGTGGAAATTCGGCCATCGCGGCCGGCTTCCAGATCCTAATTACAGTTTTAAGTTTTGCACGCGGGAGCTTGTTTTGGGTGAATCGGAGGGCGGTTTGAGATTGGCATTGCGCGTGCTTGCAAGAGAGTCGAGGAAGGGAAGCGCAGATAAAGAATTATCGAAATGCGCTGAGAGGAGGAGCGAAATGGTCCGGCTGAATAAAAAATTAAATCCGTCTCTGACAGGGCAGGATGCGGATAGGTTACACGGAGATCTGAAGAAGCGAATCATCGGGCAGGAAGAAGCGGTCTCTCAGATCGTGAACATCTACCAGATGTATCTCGCGGGCATGACCAGTCCCGGGCGTCCCATCGGGAATTTCCTGTTTCTGGGGCCCACCGGCACGGGTAAGACCCGTATGGTGGAAGCCACGGCGGAATCGCTGGTGGGCGACATGCGCGCGGTCATTAAGATCGATTGCGCGGAGTTTCAGCACAGCCATGAGATTGCCAAACTGATTGGCTCGCCTCCCGGTTATCTCGGTCATCGCGAGACGCACCCGCTGCTGAGCCAGGAAGTGCTGAATCAGTTTCAGACGGAGAAGGTCAAGATCAGTTTTGTCCTCTTCGATGAGATTGAAAAGGCCAGCGACGCACTCTGGAACCTGCTGCTGGGAATCCTCGATAAAGGCACGCTGACGCTGGGCGACAACCGGCGGGTGGATTTCTCCCGGGCCATGATTTTCATGACCAGTAACCTGGGCGCAACCGAAATGGGTTCCATTATGCGTCCCAGCGTTGGCTTCGCGGCTTCCGAAATGGAACACCGCTATGCCGAGGGCGTGGTGGAAGCAGGGCTCGACGACAAGATTTCCCGGGCGGGCGTTGAAGCGGCACGCCGCAAATTTACGCCGGAATTCATGAACCGCATCGACAAGCTGGTGGTTTTCCGGTCGCTCGGCAGCGAAGAATTGCAGAAGATCCTGAACCTGGAACTCGGTATGCTCCAGCAGAGAATCTTCAACGGTGCTCAGACGAGTCCGTTTGTTTTCAATCTGACGAATCCCGCCAAGGATTTCCTGCTGCGGGAAGGGACGGATTTGAAATACGGTGCGCGCCATCTGAAACGGGCTATCGAACGCAATCTGGTGCATCCGCTCTCCAACCTGATCGCCTCGGATCAGATTCGCGGCGGCGATCTGCTGCAGGTCGATTTTGACTCCGACGACAGCATTCTTTCGTTCGTCAAACTCGCCGAGGATATGCCGATCGGGCAACTTCTGGAGATGGCCGATCCAACCGTCGGTCCCCGGTCCGCGGCTGCGGCTGCCCCGGCGGAGTTTGAATATGTCCGTGCTGCGAACGCCAAAAGCCAGCGCAGCCGTTAAGCAGTCTTAGTTCTTACCAAAGACCCTGCTGACAATCGCCTTCCGGATTCGGTCGCTCAGGCTCCCGAATGGATTGTCCGTGGTCAGGTAAGTCCAGGTGGCACCGCGTTGGGAAGGATCGACCCCCTCCTCCTTCGCTTCCGCGGTGCGCCTTTGGATCTCTCCGGGCAAGGATTCCACTAAGTCCCGGAACATCTGGTCTACCCGGGTGAGAAACTCAAACAGCGGATCCCGGCCTCCCCAGGCCACCCACTGGATGCCGGCGCGCAACTCCGTCACCTCGGCCAGGTGCTCAGACCACAGATCGTCCAGCGTCCGCAACGCCATCAGCCTCTGGAACTCCTGAGACTCACCGGTGAGAATCCGCTGTCGTTCCGCATGGATCATCTGCCGTTGTCCTTCGAGCGCCCCTTCGTACTTCTGCAGGAACAGCCGGATCTCCAGATTTTTCCCTTCCACAATGCGCTGCACGGATTCCGGGGTGTGTTGCAGGCGAGACACGTCCTCGCCGTAGCGGACCATAATGTCGTCCTGGAGGGATACGATGAAGCGGGAACTGCCTGGGTCGCCCTGCCGCCCGGCGCGGCCCCGCAGCTGGAAATCGATACGCCGCGCTTCATGCCGGTTGGTCCCCACGATATGCAGGCCACCCAGTTCTGCTACGCCGGGGCCGAGTTGGATATCGGTTCCGCGACCGGCCATGTTGGTCGAAATGGTGACCGCGCCGCGCTCCCCGGCGCGCGCGATGAGAGCGGCTTCCTGTTCCTCATGCCGGGCATTGAGTACCTGATGCGGAATGTCCTGCAGCAGAACACTCAGCCGTTCCGATTCGTGCACGCTGGCGGTTCCGATCAGAACCGGTCTGCCCGTTTGCCACGTGGAGCGGATCTCTTCGAGCAGCAGCCGTTCTTTCTCCGCAACGGTGCGGCAGACCACATCCGGGTGGTCGATGCGGATCATGGGGCGATTGGTGGGGATCACCTCCACCTCCAGGTTGTAGATCTTCAGAAATTCATCCGCCTGCGTGGCCGCGGTGCCGGTCATGCCGCAGACGTGCCGGTAGCGGGCCACCAGGTTTTGCAGCGTGATGGAGCCCAGCACGCGACCCTGCGTGCGGATCGCCACGCCCTCCTTCGCTTCGATGGCGCTGTGGAGTCCGGCGGGCCAGCGGCGATCCTGCGCCACACGCCCTTTAAATTCATCGACGGATTCGATGACACCCTCTTTCACGATGTAGTCCACGTCGCGCCGCAGCAGGGCATGGGCATGGAGCGCATCCTGCACGGCGCTGTGCAGAACGAGGTTGTGTTCCGCGAAGAGATTGCCACAGGAGAATTCCGACTCGACGACGCGAATCCCTTCGTCCGTCAGTCCCGTATTCCGGAGATGTTCGCCGAGAGTGAAATGAAAGCCTGGCCGCAGCCGGCGCACAACGCGGTCCGCGCGGTTGGCGAGCATGTCGTCGCCAAACTCGCCGCCGGCGATGACGAGCGGGATGCGGGCTTCGTCGATCAGAATGGAATCCGCCTCGTCGATCACGGCCACGGCGAATTCCGAAGTGGACCGGTGGACCATCTCGGAGGCATGCGGCACCAGTTGATCCCGCAAAAAATCGAACCCGATTTCGTTGGCCGTGGCGTAGGTGATGTCGCAGGCGTAGGCCCGGCGGCGTTCATCCGGGGACATGCCCTGCTGCACGCAGCCGACGGTGAGGCCGAGGCGGGCGTAGATGTCGCCCATCCACCTCGCATCGCGCCGGGCCAGGTAGTCATTCACGGTCATCACGTGGACCCCGGCCTTTTGCCGCGCCAGCCAGACAATTGCCGGGACCGCCGCGAGGGTCTTGCCCTCGCCGGTCTGCATCTCGGCGATTCGACCGTGTGCGAGCGCGAGCGCGCCCCGCAGTTGTACGTCGAAAGGATCGAGGCCCAGAGAGCGCTTCGCGAGGATGGAAGTCAGAGCCAGCGTCTCTTCGAGTGCGGTGGTGGCGGCGCGGCTGATTTCAGCCAGTTCGGCGTCGCTCCTGCCGGCCCAGGCGGCTCGCAGGCGGTTGATCTCCGGGATCGAACGGTTCGTTTCGGAGAAGCGCGCGAACAAAGAACGGATGAACTGTCGCAAATCGGCTCCTCCGGCGATTGAGTATAGCGCGTATGAGATAGACTACCCGGCGGGAGTCATTTCACATGAATCATCAAGACGGCGCGCGGGACCGCCGCACATTTCTGAAGGAAGCGGCGGCCCTCGGCAGCGCGTTGTACCTGGCCGGTCCGTCGCTCGCGCAGGCGGCCGACTGGAAAACGCAGATCGGGCTGGAACTTTTCACGGTCCGCGATCTCACCGCGAAAGACTACGAAGGCACGCTCGCGAAGCTGGCCGCTATCGGCTACAAGGAAATTGAGCCCGCGTCGGACTATGCCGGGATGGAGCCGAAGCAGTTCCGCGCCATGCTGGACCGCCTGGGCCTTTCCATGCCGAGCACGCATGTGGGCGCCACCGAAGGCCCGGAACTTGAAAAGCAGCTGGAAGGCTTCCAGCTGATGGGCATCCAGTACACGGAAGTGCGGGCCGCCCGCGGCATTGGCGGGGGCAGGGGACGGGGGCCGGGTGTGCCGGACCGCGCCGCGCCGCCCGCCGTCAATGCGCCTCCGCCCCCGCGTCCGCAGCCTCAGGCGCCGACCGAAGAGTCGATCAAACGCCAGGCCGAAGCCCTCAACCGTAACGGCGCGATCGTGAAAAAGTTCGGTATGAAGATGCTGATCCACAACCACACCAACGAATTCGCGTTCGTGGAAGGCAGCACCACCAGGCGGCCTTACGACATTCTGCTGGCAGAAACGGACCCGGCGCTCGTCGCCATGCAGTTGGATATCGGCTGGGCGACGGTGGCGGGGCAGAACATTCCCGAAATGTTCAAGAAGAACCCGGGGCGCTTCGAACTCTGGCACGTGAAAGACGCGAACGGCATCAAGGCCATGACGGCGGCGATGACGCAGTCGGAACGGATGCGGGCGGCGAAGCTGGTGCCGGTGGGCACGGGGGAAATCGACTACAAACCGATCTTCACCCAGGCGAAACTGGCGGGCATGAAGCACTTCTGCATTGAGCAGGACAGCGCGGTGGAGGGCGATTCCATCGCGGCCGCGAAGACCAGTTTCGAGAACCTGAAGAAGCTGCTGTCGTAGTTATTCTGCGTAGCTATTTCGCGTCGTTATTTTGCGTCGTTATTTTGCTCTGTGGCGCGCCGAGGATTCTTCGGCGCGCTTCAGCATGTTGTCCAGATCCTGCCTCGCGTAGACCTTGCCGTTCTGCAGCACCGCGTCGATCTCCTGGGTGTGGCGGATGTTTTCGAGCGGATTCGACCGCAGCAGAACCAGATCGGCTACCTTCCCCTTTTCAATCGTGCCTGTTGTTTCCGCATCTCCGCGCCATTTTGCCGGGTTGATGGTGGCCATGCGCAGCGCATCCGCGGGCGTCAGCCCGGCCTTCACAATGGCCTGCATCTCTTCGTGGATGGAGAAGCCTGGCATCGTGTAGTTGTTGTTGGCTCCGCAATCGGTGCCGAGTATCATGGGCACGCCCATTTTGTAGGCGGCGACCATCAGGGCATCCCAGCGCTTGTTGGAAACCTCGCGCAGCGTCAGGGCGCGGCCCTGGATGGGCCGGCGGAAGCTGGATTTCGAGTCCCAGGTGGCCCACATGCCGGGGGTGAAGTAGCGTTTGCGTTCATCCTGGTCGAAGTCTTTGCCGCTGGTCTGCATCACGTTGGCGGCTACCGCCAGGGTTGGAGTCACCCAGAACTTGCGGTCGGCCATCAGTTTCCAGACTTTCGCACCCTCGGCGTCATCCTGCATGGCGAGCAGGCGCGCGGCGGATTCCGTCCCGTCCATCGCCCACGCGGTGCCCTCGCGCTTCGCCGCTTCGCGGGTCATTTTGTCGTACTCGTCGCGGTCCGTGGTGGCCAGGTACTGGGAGTGCTCCATGCCGTCGATACCGGTTTCGAAGAATTCCTGAATCGACATATTGGAAGGTTTGTGGCCGGTCACTTTCAGATTGTTTTTGTGGGCCTCGTCGACTACGGCTCGCAGCACTTCGGGCGGGGTGCGGCGGAAATAGACCTTGATGAAGTCCGCGCCCACCTGCTTCATCTGCCGCACGCCCTCGCGGGCTTCCTGCGCGTTTTTCACACCCAGTGACCCGGCCCAGGCGGGCGGTTCGTTATCCAGTTTGCGTCCGGCGGTCAGGATCTTCGGGCCCGTCAGAATGCCCTTCCGGATTTCCTCACGCCACGACAGAACCTCGTCAGAAAGATCGCCGCCCATTTCCCGGATTCCCACGATTCCGTTGGGCAGGAAGAGATCCAGCATCGGCGCGTTGTCTTCCGGCATGCGGATGTTGGGCCTTGCCTGATCACTGCGCAGGTGGACGTGCATGTCCCAGAGGCCGGGAATCAGAAACCGCCCATCGCCCGCGATACGTTTCGCACCGGAGGGAATGGCGACGCTCGCCGCCGCGCCGATGGCCTCGATTTTCCCGTTTGACACCAGCACGGTCTGGCCTGCGCGGACGTCGCCGCGCACCACGTCCACCACGTTGACATTGGTGATGGCGGTGGTTTGGGAGAGCGCCGGAAAAGCGAGTAAAAGAGTGAGAAGGCCGGGACGAAGCATGACCGCATCGTAACAAGTCCCGTACCATTTCAAATGACTATGCCCTCGCCCGTAAAAAATCTGACCGAACAGTTCGGCCCTATCGATATCTACCTTTTCGACCAGCTTCTGAAGGGTCGTATCGCCCCCGGCATGCGGATTCTGGATGCCGGTTGCGGTTACGGGCGGAACCTGGTGTACCTGTTGCGGGAGGGCTATGAGGTTTTTGGCGCCGATGCCGACGCGGGCGCGATTGCCGGTGTCCGGGAACTGGCGGGCGCGCTCGCGCCGGGACTTCCGCCGGGGAACTTCCGCCACGAAAGGCTGGAAGATCTGTCATTCCCCGCCGACTTCGCCGATGTGGTGATCAGCAGCGCTGTGCTCCATTTTGCACGGGATACCGCTCATTTCCGGGCGATGCTGATCGGCTCGTGGAGCGCTCTGCGTCCCGGTGGGCTGTTCTTCTGCCGCCTTGCATCTTCCATCGGGATCGAACATCACATCAGGCAGACGGGTGAGCGGCGGTTTCTGCTGCCCGATGGCTCTGAACGTTATCTGGTTGATGAGGAATCACTTATGGCCCTCACGGCGGACCTCGGTGGCTCATTGGCGGACCCTCTGAAAACCACGGTCGTGCAAAACCAGCGGTCGATGACGACGTGGGTGCTGCACAAAAGCCTTGCCAAGTAAGTAAGCATTTACTTACAATTGGGCTATGCCCCCGCTCCCCACCCCGAGCGAACCTTCCAGGCCGACGCAACATGCTCCGGCGCAACACGCTCCGGCGCCACACTCCAGGATGAGTGCGGAAGATCGTCGGCGGCAACTCATCGAGGTCGCCATCGACCTTTTTTCCCAGCGCGGCTTTGCCGGCACCACCACGCGCGAGATCGCCGCGGCGGCCGGTGTGACGGAAGCGATTATCTTCCGCCATTTCGCCACGAAGCAGGATTTCTACAAAGCCATTCTCGATTTCAAATGCAACAGCGAACAGGTGGGCGAAATGGTGGCCCAATGGCAGCGGCTGATGGACGCGAATGACGACGAGGGGCTGTTTCGCCTGCTGATTACGAAGATCATTCGCATTTACCGGGAAGACACGCGGTTTGAACGGCTGCTGCTTTTCGCGGCGCTCGAAGGGCATGAACTCGCCCGGATGCACCACGCGCAGCTGCGGCTTCCGTTCGGCCAGATGTTTATCGACTACATCGAGCGGCGGCAGCGCGAAGGGGCGCTGCGGCATTGTGACCCCGGTCTGGTGCTTTGCGCACTGGCGGGAATTCCTCAGTTTTACGCGATGCAGAAGTATGTACACCAGTGTGGGGATCCGGGCAGCGACGAACAGGTGATCGACGCCTTCATGCTCATTCTGATGAACGGGCTCAGCACAAAAGAACAGAACGGAAAGAACCTATGAAGAAGGCAATTCTCCTCTCCACGCTTGTGATCGGACTTGGTCTGGCTGGTTGTGGCTCGAAGACCCCGGCCGTGAAGGAAACCGCGCAGGACGCGGCGAAGCCCGTGGCCGTGGCCACCGCCGCCGCGACATCCCGCGAAGTTCCCGCCGATTTTGAAGAAACCGGCACGTTCATCGCCGATGAAAGTTCCGACATCGCACCCTCGGTTGCCGGCCGCGTGCTTTCCACGCCGGTCGACGTGGGCGCACATGTGGTGAAGGGCCAGGTGATTTGCGAACTCGATCATCGGGATGCGCAGCTTCGCCTCGACCAGGCGAAAGCGATGCTGGAGGAATCCACCGCATCCCTTCGCCAGGCGCAGTCCCGCATTGGCTGGAAGACGTCCGGCGCGTTTGATCCCGGTTCGGTGCCGGAAGTGGCGGCCGCCCGCGCGAACTACCAGTCCGCCCAGGCGCAGGCCAAAATGGCCGCGGCCGACGCTCAGCGCTACGCCAATCTGGTGGCCAGCGGGGACGTATCGAAGAGCGCTTACGAGAAGGCAAGGACGCAGCAGGAGACCGCTGAGGCGCAGTCCAACGCGGCGCGACAGCAGTTCGAAGCCGCGCAAAACGGCGCCCGCCAGAGCTACGAAATGATCTCGACCTCGCAGGCCTCGCTTGACAGCGTGAAGGCGCAGCTGGCGCAGGCGGAAAAGAACCTGGCCGACACCACCATTCGCGCACCGTTTGACGGGTTTATCACCGCGCGTCCGGTCGCGGCCGGCGAGTATGTCGCGCTCAGCAACAAGATCGCCACCATCGTGCGCATCGGCACCGTGAAGCTGGACCTGCAGACGCCGGAACAGCGGGCCGCGCAGGCTCACATCGGCGACAAAGTGATTGCCCACGTGGTTGCGTATCCGGGGCGCGATTTCGCCGGTAAGGTTTCCGCCATCAATCAGTCAGTGGATCCCAACTCGCGCGCTTTCATTCTGGAAGCGCAGTTCAACAATCCCGATGCCGCGCTCAAGCCAGGCATGTTCGCCACCGCGCGTGTGCAACAGCCGGGTGGCGTGCAGGCGGTCTTCATTCCCCGCTCCGCGGTGGTTCGCGATAAGACCACGGATTCCAACCAGGTGTTCGTGATCGAGAGCGGCAAGGCGCACCTGCGGGTTGTGCAGATTGGCGACGTTTCGGGTGACATGATCCGCATCGTGACCGGCATAGCGCCGGGTGACGTTGTCGCAACCAGCAACCAGAGCGATCTTTTCGAAGGCGCTCCCGTGACTACGAAATAAGGAGCCTCGCATGCACGCACTCGCGCAACTCTGTATCAAACGGCCTGTCTTCGCGACGATGCTGATTCTCTCGCTCGTCGTGGTGGGTCTGTTCTCGTACTTCAGCCTCGGCGTCGACCTTTTCCCGAAGGTTGATATCCCCACCGTGCAGGTCATGATCTCCGACCCGGGCGCGTCGCCCGAAGAAATCGAAACCGAGATTACGAAGAAAGTAGAAGACGCGGTCAACACGATCAGCCAGATTGATCAGGTGATTTCCGTTTCTTCCGAAGGCCAGTCGCTGGCGACCATCACGTTCGAGCTTTCGAAGAACGGTGACGTGGCGGCGCAGGAAGTGCAGAACAAGGTCAACACCATCGTCAACGATCTGCCGAACACCGCCAAGCTGCCGCTGGTACTCAAGTTCGACCCCGACGCCGCGCCGGTGATTCAGATCGCCGTATCCGCGCCGCGTTCGCTCAAAGACCTCACGATGATCGCCGATAAGCTCATCAAGCAGAAGCTGGAAAACGCGAAAGGCGTGGGGCAGGTCAGGATCGTGGGCGGGGCGAAGCGCGAGATTCATGTGCTGGTGGACCCGGATAAGCTGCGGGCGTACAACCTGACCATCACCGATGTCTTCAATGCACTGCGCGCCCAGAATCTGGAACTGCCGGGCGGCACCCTGAAAGAGGGTGCGCGGGACTTCACGGTCCGGACCACGGGCCGCGTGACGGAAGCGGCGAAGTTCAATGACATTGCGATTGTGAACCGCAACGGTTATGTGGTCAAGGTGCGGGATATCGGCTATGCCGAAGACAGCTATGAAGAACCGACCACCTCCGCCCGGCTGGACGGCACCGCGGCGCTGACGCTGGTGGTTTCCAAGCAATCCGGCGAAAACACTGTCGCAACAGCCGCCGATATTAAAGAGCGTCTGGAGTTGATCACCAAAACGCTGCCCAAAGACGTGAAGCCGCAGATCATCGCGGATCAGTCAGTGTTCATCGTGGCCGCGGTCGATAACATTAAGCACCACCTGGTGCTGGGAAGCTTCTTCGCTTCCATCATCATCTTCCTGTTCCTGGCGAACTGGCGCACCACGCTGATTGCTTCGATCGCGATTCCCACGTCGATCATTTCGTCGTTCGCGCTGATGGCGGCGATGGGGCTCACGCTGAATCAGATCACTATGCTGGCGCTGACACTGATGGTCGGCATCGTGATTGACGACGCCATTATCGTGCTCGAAAACATCTTCCGCTTTATGGAAGAGAAGGGCATGCCGCCGATGCAGGCGGCGGTGGAAGGGACAAAGGAAATCGGTCTCGCCGTGATGGCGACCACGCTTTCACTCCTTGCGGTCTTCCTGCCCGTGGGTTTCATGGGCGGCATTGTCGGCCGTTTTATGAGTTCGTTCGGGTTCACGTCCGCCTTTGCCATCGCGGTGTCGCTGCTGGTCTCTTTCACGCTGACGCCGATGCTGACCTCGCGCTTCGTGAAGCCGCCGGCCCGGCACGGAAAAGACGCGCATTCGACCAAGGATTCCCGCGTCTTTCACTGGATCGACGTCCACTATACGGACATGCTGAAGTGGTCGATGGCGCACCGCAAATCGGTCGTTTTCTTCTGCGTTCTTACGGTGCTCAGTATTGTGCCGCTGTTCATGTTCGTGGGTAAGAACTTCCTGCCGTCCGATGACCAATCGCAGTTCAACGTGCTGGTACGCACTCCGGAAGGCACGTCGCTCGCCGCCACCACCGGGACTGCGGAACAGATTGCCCGCGATATCCGGAAGATTCCGGGCGTCATCCACACGCTGACCACCACCGGCGGCGGAGCGGACCGCTCCGTCAACAACGCCGCCATCTACGTGAAGCTGAGTGATATTGAAGAGCGCTCGGTCACGCAGATCGAAATCATGCAGAAGACGCGTGATCTGCTGAAGAAGTACCCGAAGGAAATTCATTCGGGTGTGGAACTGGTCTCCGCGGTTGGCGGCAACCAGAGCAACGCGGAAATTCAGTTCTACATTCAGGGGCCGGATCTGGATCAGCTGGCGAAGTACTCCGATGCGCTGCTGGCGAAAATGAAGGAAATCCCCTTCGTGACGGACGCCGATTCGACGCTGCGTTCGGGCAAGCCCGAAGTGCGGCTGGTGATTAATCGTGGCAGGGCGGCGGATCTGGGCGTTTCTGTCCTTGATATCGAACAGGCGCTGAACACGCTGGTGGCGGGTCAGGTGGCCTCCACCTTCAACGCCGGTGACGATCAGTATGACGTGCGCGTTCGTGCGCAGGAAGAGTCCCGCACCACCGATGCCGATCTGGCCCGCATGACCGTGCCTTCCACGAAGCGCGGTTCGGTGGGGCTGGATGAAGTGGTGGAAATCAAGCCGGGCTCCGGCCCCTCCGCAGTGAACCGCATCGACCGGCAGCGCCAGGTCACTCTGACCTGCAACACGCTGCCCGGCGGCTCGCAAGCCGCTATCCTGGCGGCGATGACCCAGGCGACCAATGAACTGCACCTGCCGCCCGACTATCACTACGGCACTGCGGGCGCGTCCAAGGAACTGCAGCGAACCGGCTATTACTTTGGCCTGGCGTTCTCGCTGACGTTCATTTTCATGTACATCGTGCTGGCGGCGCAGTTTGAATCGTTCATCCACCCGATCACGATTCTGCTCACGCTGCCGCTCGCCATTCCGTTCGGCATCCTGTCGCTGCTGGTGATGCACCAGACCGTGAATATCTTCTCGGGCCTGGGGCTGCTGCTGCTGTTCGGCATCGTAAAGAAGAACGCGATTCTGCAGATCGACCATACCAACAGCCTCCGCAAGGAGGGCTTGAGCCGGTATGACGCGATTATTCAGGCCAACCGCGACCGGTTGCGCCCCATTCTGATGACCACCATCGCACTGGTGGCCGGCATGTTGCCACTGGTTGTTTCGAACGGGACGGGGTCGGCGACGAACCGTTCCATCGGCGTGCTGGTGGTGGGCGGGCAGAGCCTTTGCCTGCTGCTGACGCTGCTGGCGGTACCGGTGTTCTATTCGTACTTCGAAGATCTTCAGGAGACTACAGTGTTCCGAAAAATCGGCAACGGCCTGTCCGGCCTGCGCGATCGTCTGCCCGGCCGCCGGGCGACCAGGGAAGTGGAAGGGAGCGCAGTCCTTTGAAGAAGCTGATTTGTTTGTCTCTGGTGCCTCTCGCGCTGGTTTTGCCGGCGCCCGGGTTTGCGCAGGAACCGCAATCGCCTTCCCTGCCGATGGTGAAGCCCATCGACATGCCGGCGCGCGTCGGTATTCTGGGTACCGCAAAGCTGTCGCTGGCGGAAGTGATTCAGAAGGTGCTGAGCAATGACCGGGATCTGGCTGTTTCCCGCATCAATCGCGAAGAAGCCACGCTCAACTACAAGGGCGCGCGGGGCGTCTTTGATCCGCGTCTGGGACTGACGGAACACACCAACCGCATCATCACGCCTGTCAGTTCGTCGCTGGGCGGCGCCACAAACGGCAAGCTGACCACAAAGGAATTTCTTGTGGACCCGCAGCTGAGCGGCGCATCGCCGTGGCTGGGCGGCAGCTATAAACTCGACTTTTCTTCCGCCCGGCAGCAGAGCGACAGCACGTTCAATACGGTGAATCCGCAGTATCCGACGTCGCTCAATCTCAACCTCACCCAGCCGCTGTGGCGCGGGCTCAGTTATGACGATAACCGCCACCGGATTCAGGTGGCGAAGAAGAATATCCAGCTTTCCGACGAGCAGTTCCGTCAGCGTGTGATCGAGATCGTGACGCAGGCGATTCAGGCTTACTGGGAGCTCTCTTTCGCGTACCGCAATCTGGAAGTGCAGAGCGAAGCCGTCCGCCTCGCGCAGCAGCAGGATGCCAGTAACCGCCGCCAGGTGGAACAGGGCCTGCTTGCTCCGGTGGATGTTGTGCAGACGCAGACGCAACTCGCCACCTTCCAGCAGAACCTTTTCTCGGCTCAAAGCGCGCTCACCAACGCGGAGAATGCGCTGAAGGTGCTGATGCTGGCGGATCGTACCGACCTGATGTGGGGTATGGCGCTCGAACCCGGGACGAAAGGGGAAGCGATGGAAACGCCGCCGACGCTCGACGAGGCGGTGAAGCTGGCTCTGGCTGAACGTCCGGAGCTGAAACAGACGGGCATCGCACTGGATATCAACCGCATGGACGCGAAGCTGACGCACGAACAAACGAAGCCGCAGGTGGATCTGGTAGCGAACGTGAGCACGGTGGGTCTGGCCGGCCAGGTGATTCAGCAGTCCGGCGCGAACCCGTTCGCTGCAGCGTTCGGGCCGCTGGTGAATCAGATCAACCAGCTTTCGGCCGTCGCCGGAATCGCCCCGCTTTCGCCGATATCCTTCGGCAGCAACTCCGTGCCGCCCGCGCTGGTGGGTGGCTATGGGCAGTCGCTGAGCAATCTGGCGAACGGCCACTACACCAGCGCCTCGGTGGGCGTGAATGTGTCACTGCCCCTGCGCAATCGCGCGGCGAACGCCGCCGCGGCCGTGTCGGTGGCGGAAGGACGGCGTCTCAACGCGCAGCGCCAGCAGGTGGAAATGGCGATTGAGCAGGACGTGCGGAACTCCCTGCAGATGGTTTATTCGGCGCAGGCTCGCCTCGAAGCCGCGAACAACGCGGAGCACTCCGCGGATGACCAGTACCGGAGCGAAACCCGGCAGTTCCAGGCGGGCACCACCACGGTGTTCCTGGTGCTGCAGCGCCAAACTGACCTGATTGCCGCCCTCACTCGCCAGGCGCGGGCCGAGGCGGACCTCAGCGAAGCCAGGGCCAATCTGGATCGCGCCCTGGCCCGTACCATTCAGACGCGCGGCATCCAGCTGCAATAAAACGAGGACGGGCTCAGAACTTTACCTGAGCCCGCCCTCGCACTGCTTTATACGGATACTTCTTCTGAAATTCCGTGAAATTCACCTGAATTCCGAGGCCAGGCGCGTCCGGCAGCCGGACCAGACCATTCTTCTGGGTGGGGTATGTGCCCTCGGTCATCTCTCGGAAGACCTCGTCGTCCGCGCCTTCCCACTCGTGGATCAGGCAGTTCCGGCAGACGGACATGGTCGCCAGCGAGGCCATGTGCGCCACCGGTCCGCTGCACTGGTGCGGCGCGATTTCCACACCATAAGTCTCGGCCAGGTTTCCGATCTTGCGCAGTTCCGTAATGCCGCCCGCGTGCATCACGTCCGGCTGAATGATCGCCGCGCCTTTGGCATCCAGCAGTTGCCGGAATTCGTAGCGCGAGAACAGCCCTTCACCGGTGGCGATAGGCACAGGGCTCTTCGCGGCGACCTCGCCCAGCCCCGCCGGATTTTCCCGCAAAGTGGGTTCTTCGAGAAAAAGCGGACGGTAGGGCGCGATGGCGTTGGCGAACTGAATAGCGGAACGGACGGAAAACGTCTCGGCGCATTCGAGCGCGATGTCGCCCTGTGAGCCAAAAACCTGCCGGAGCGAGGCCACTTCGGCGACGTTCTTATCGATGCGTTCGAGTTCAGTGCCCGCCTGGGGCAGCGTGTATTTCACGGCGGTCCAGCCGGCCGCACGGGTCTTGTGCGCCAGATCGGTGAGTGCGGCGATGTCGCGCTTGTCTTTCGGAATAGACGCGTCCCAGTGGGTGAAGTACACGCGCTGCTCGCGCCGGATGGGGCCACCGAGTAACCGGTGGAGCGGGACGTTGAGACGTTTCGCTTCGATGTCCCAGAGGGCCTGGTCAATGGCGGAGAGTCCGGTCATCAGGGCCGGTCCGTTCCGCCAGCGGGTGGCCACGTAGTAGACGCGGTTCCAGTGTTCCTCAGGTCCGGCGGGGTCGAGTCCGACGTACTCGGGTTCCAGCCAGCGCAGGACGGCTTCCGCGATGTCGGTGCGGCTTTCGAGCGTGGCCTCGCCGAGGCCGGTCAGCCCGGCGTCTGTGTGGACCTCGACAAACAGCAGGTCCCGCCAGCGCACGGAGACTTTGTGGATTTCAAACCCGGTGATTTTGACTTTTCCGAGGGGAGTCGCCGCGCGCGCAAAGGGGGCGGCAGCCAGGGTACCAAGCAGAGACCGGCGAGTCAGCACGCCGGTATCATATCAATCAGATAGCTCAGCGCGGCAGTTCTGTGATGGTGCGTTCCAGTTGATCGAGCGAGCCCGCGAAGAAGTGATCGCCCGCTTCGATGAACTGGAGGCTCTTCGGCTCGGCGAACCCGGCAAAGGCCTGTTCGAGTTCGTCCCTGGGCCCGAACTCGTCTATAGTGCTATGGACGAAGTATTTCCGAAGACCGCACTGGCTCAGGTATTCGAATTTGCCCAGTTTTGTTGGGAAACCCACGCCGATCAGCCTGGCTGGCTTCGTTTCTTCCGGGTCGCCGGCGATGCGGCAACCGAGACGCAGCGCCACGCGGGAGCCGAAGGAAAAGCCCGACATGGAGTAAGGCAGGTTGGTGTAGCGCTCGCGCAGGAAAGCGAGGGCGGCGCGCGCGTCTTCCACCTCGCCGTGGCCGCCATCGTGCACGCCTTCGCTGAGATTCACGCCACGGAAGTTGAAGCGCAGCACCACGCTGCCGGAGTTCCTCAGCCCGCGGGCCAGGCGGTAAACCACCTTGTTATGCATGGTCCCGCCGAAAAGGGGATGCGGGTGACAGACCAGGGCGGCCTCCACCGGCTCTCCGTGTTCAGGCTCTTCCAGCAAGGCTTCCAGGCGACCCGCGGGACCGGCGATAAAATGCGACTCAATACGCCGGGGCATTAATTGGTGCGGAAGTTGATGAACTGGAGTTCGATGCCGAAGTCGCCGCCGCGCAGGAGCGCGATGGCCTGCTGCAGGGTGTCGCGGTCTTTGCCGCTGATGCGGACGAGGTCGCCCTGAATCGCCGCCTGCACTTTCAGCTTGCTGTCCTTGATCAGTTTGGTGATTTCTTTGGCCTTTTCGGTGGCAATGCCGGAAATCAGGGTAATCTCCTGCTTGACGGTGGAGCCGCTGGCCGAATTGATCACGCCGTATTCGAGGTTCCGGATGGGCACGCCGCGTTTCACCAGCTTCTGGTTGAGGATTTCCGTGATTGCCTTGAGCTTGAAATCGTCTGCGCTGGTGAGGGTGAGCTTCTTGTCCTTCTCATTCAGCTCGATTTTGGACTTCGAGTCTTTCAGGTCGTAGCGGGTTGTAATCTCTTTCATCGCCTGCTGGATCGCGTTATTCACTTCCGGCAGCTCAATCTGGGAGACGACGTCGAAACTGTTATCTGGCATTCACACTTAGGATACAGAATTCGCCGCATTGCCGCAGCCTTCGGTCGGTAAGACCGTTTACAGGATTGACCGAACCATGCCGCCATCCACGGGAATTGTGACGCCCGTGATGTAGGCCGCGCGTTCCGAGGCGAGGAAGGCCACCAGGGCGCCGAGTTCGTCCGGTCGGCCGACGCGGCGGGCGGGAATCGACCGCGCGATGTCGTCGAGCGCTTCGGGTTCGCTCATCCCCTGGTCGAGCCGGGTCCTGAGCGAGGTCTGCCGCACGCGATCCGTCAGGATCATGCCGGAAGCCACGTTATTCACGGTGATGTTGAACGCGGCCACTTCATCGGAGAGCAGTTTGGCCATGCCGATGATGCCCAGACGCCCCGCCGTCGAGAGCACGGAACCGGGCAGCACGCTCTTCGTCGACAGGCTGACGATGTTCACGATGCGGCCCCGGCGCGCCGCTTTCATGCCTGGCAGGACGAGCCGCGCGAAACGGACCGTGCTCATCAGGTTGAGTTCGAGCGCCTTGTGCCAGACTTCGTCGTCAAAGGATTCGAACGGGCCGAAGGGAGGGCCACCCGCATTGTTCACCAGGATCTCCACCGGTCCAAACGCGTGGACTGCCGCCTGATGGATGGCCTCGCATTGGGCGGGATGGGTGACGTCCACAGGAAATGCCCGCACATCCGCGCCGGTCAGTTCCCGCAGTTCCGCGGCGGTCTGTTCCAGGCACACGACGTCGCGCGCGCCGATCATCACTCGCGCGCCTTCCTGCGCGAGCGCGAGTGCGCTGGCGCGCCCCAGGCCCTTACTGGCGGCCAGTACAAGCGCGGATTTTCCTTCGAGACCCAGATTCATGGAGTGAATTGTACGGCGGTTCTATTTCTTCGGGGCTTCGGGCTTCCGGCCGGCGAGAGCGGCGACCACCCGTTCGGTCATCTGATCGATCAGCGCCGGCATTGCGGCGTCGAGCGCCACGGTGACTGCGGCGCGGATCATCTCCGGATCCAGAATCGCGACGGAACGCGGCGGGGTAGCCGCGCGGGCAGCCTCCGGTTCCGCCGGAACAGCCGGGGCGGACCGCTTTCGCGATCCCTGCACAAACCGACCGATGGAATTCAGCAGGAGCGTGGATTCGAAGGGCTTTTTGAGAATGCCGTCCGCGCGGACGCGGTCGACTTCCTTTTCATCGATGGGTTCCACCGCGCCGGCGGTGAGGATGACGGGCGCGCCGCCATGGCTCTTAATGTACTCGCAGAGCTCGTAGCCGGAAACCTCCGGCATGGAGATATCCGCGATGATAAGGTCGGGTTCGGCATCCTGTAAACGCAGCATGGCGACCCGTCCGTCGCTAACCGTTATAACTTCGTGACCTTCGTCGCGAAGGATTCGTTCCCCCATCCTCTGGGCATGGGGGCTGTCGTCCGCCAGAAGTATCCGGCTCATTGTTTTGCGGTGGCTGGTGTGGTCGCGGGCGTCGTTGCGGCGGGCGCCGTCGCCGGGGTTGCCGGCTTGTCGGCAGGTTTTGTTGCGGCCGGGTTGTTCTTGTTCTTCTTCGCCAGTTTGGCGGCCTTGGCCTGTGCCTGTGCCTGCGCCTTCTGATAAGCCTTGATCTGCTGGGCGGTGGCCGGGTGGTTGGTCGGCGGCGGAGCGGCTTCGGCCGGGGCAGCCGCGGCTTCCTGTCCGTTGGAGCCGACGCTGGCCTTCTGTTCGCCGGTACCTGCGCCTTCCTTGGTGACGACGCCGTTTTGCGCGCTCATACGGGCATCCGCGGCTTTATCCAGGTTTTCGGTGCTGGTCACGACGCCACCCACCACGTCGCTGACGCCGGAGGTCGTACCCGCCGCGACAGCGGGAACGCTGACCGGGACATTGGGACGAATCGTCGCCATGGCGGGCGTGCCGCTTTTGGCCGCGAAGCTCACGTCTGGACGTCCGGAAACGAGGCCCATGGCCTTGCTCACCATCCCGGGCTTCTTCCGGTTTTCCAGTTCATACTTCTGATGCGCGTAAGCCGCGGCGTCGGCCTGTGGAATCGGGCGCTTCAGGGCGGTGAGACGTTCCTTCGCTCCGTCCACGTGGGCGCTCAGCGGATAATCCTTCACGATCCGGCTCAGCGCATCGGCTTCCTGGTTCTCGAAGCGGTCACCCATCTTTTTGTAATCGCCCGCGAGTTGCCAGAGAGCCTGGTCTGCGCCGCTGAACAGCGGATACTGGGTGCTCACATAGGTAAAGCGGCTGGCGGCGGCCGGAAAGCTGCCTTTGTGATCGTAGAAATCGCCCGCGTTGTATTCCTTCTGGGCCAGCACTTCCTGCACCTGCAGCAGCTTGGTTTTGGCCGGTTCCGCATACTTCGAATTGGGGAACTGGTTCAGTACCTGGCGGCATTCATCTTCCGCGCGGGTGCCCTGGGCGGAATCGCGGTCCGCCTTTTCCATCTGCTTGTAGTGGATTTCGCAAACCTTGTACTGCGACTGCGCGGCCTCTTCCATGTTCGGGTAGAACAGGATAAAGTCCTTATATTCCGCTTCCGCCTGGGCGAGACCGTGCGCGCCGCCTTCGCGGTACCAGCTATCGGCGATGGCGAGTTTGGCCTTGGCGATGAATTCGCTGGTGTCGTAAGTATTGATCAGGGTGTTCAGCGTCAGACGCGCGATTTCGTAATTCCCTTTTTCAATGTTCTTGATCGACCGGTCGAACAGCACCTTGTCCGGCTGCAGCGTGTCCTTCGAAATCGGGGTCTCATACTTTTTCCGCTTGAACGGAAAGGGGAACCCGAAAGCCGGGGCGGCTAACAGGATGGCGAGCAGGCTCGCGGTGATAACAAAGAAAGGATTACGACGCTGCATCTGATGTCTTCTATATTACCGTGGTTTCGCGGTTGGCAGACGCACGGCGACGGCCAGGCTGGCCGCGCCCGCTCCGCTCTGAGCGTTTTCTAAGCGTTGCTAGACAACCGCGGTCGTCGCCAGTTCGGCGATCTGTTGCATTTCCTTCACGGTTGCGGCGGGATCGGCACTCCCGAAGACGTGCGATCCGGCCACCATCCAGTTGCAGCCCGCCTGGACAATCTCCCGCAGGTTGCCGTGGTTGACGCCGCCGTCAATCTCGATGGCGAAGTTGAGCCCCCGCTCCCGCCGCAGTTCCGCCAGACGCCGGATCTTGTTGAGGGAATTGGGGATAAATTTCTGACCGCCGAAGCCGGGGTTCACGCTCATGATCAGCACGAAGTCGACCACCGGGAGGATGTCTTCCAGCACGCTGACCGGCGTCGCCGGGTTCAGCACCACGCCCGCCTTCGCGCCCAGGCCCTGAATCAGGTGGATGGTGCGGTCCAGATGCCTTGCGGCCTCATAGTGCACGGAAACCTGATCGGCGCCCGCTTCGATGAAGATGGGCGCGTAAGTGTCCGGGTCGGTCAGCATCAGGTGGACGTCCAGCACCAGTTTCGTCACCTTCCGGATCGACTGCACGACGGGCGGTCCCATGGTCAGATTCGGGACAAAATGGCCATCCATGATGTCGACATGGAGCATCTGTGCGCCGCCCCGTTCGACGGTGGCGATGTCTTCGCCGAGCCGGGCAAAGTCCGCGGAGAGGATGGAGGGCAGGATCTGGACCATTTTCAGAACCGATGGTAGCACGGAAAATGAGGGTCAGGCCCGGGTCAGAACAGCCGCGAAGAAGCCGTCGCCGGGGTCGCGCCCGGGCAGTCGCTGCATGGTCGTTTCGACGACTGCGCCGGTGGACTGGCTGACCGCTTCGATGACGTCCTGATTCTCTTCGCGTTCGAGCGAACAGGTGGAATAGACGAGCCGACCGCCGGGCGCCAGGAGTTCGAGAGCGTTCTTCAGAATTGCCTTCTGCTTGCGGCGGAGGTCGAAGATGTCGTCGTTGTGCAGTCGCCACTTGATTTCGGGGTTGCGCGCGAGGGTGCCGGTGCCGGAACACGGGGCGTCCACCAGAATCCGGTCGAACCGTGTGTCGAACGGGAGGGGTTTCACAGCGTCGAGCGCCACAACCGGAATGCCCAGGGTTTGCAGAATCCGGGCGCGGCTCAGGTGGACGTCGCAGGCGATGGCCCGCAGCGGGGTTTCGAGAGCCTGGGCCGTCTTGTTGCCGGGCGAGGCGCAGAGGTCGAGAAAACTCTGGCCGGGCCGCAGGTCGAGCAGCGGGACCACGGACTGTGAACCGATGTCCTGGAAGCGGAAGCGCCCGGGGTCGCCTTCGGCCAGAAGAAAACAGCCGGGAACCTCGGTCGGTTCCGCGCCGGGAGGGGGTTCCGCAGTACCTACTCTTATATAGCGTTTGGGCGGCGAGAGGCTTTCACGGGCAATCCGCAGCGCCACTTCTTCGCCGAACTGTTTCGTCCAGCGTTCCAGCAGCCAGTCGGGCGTGGAAGCCGTCTCCGGCGCGGTGACCGGCTCCCGCAGCGCCCGCCGCAGGACGGCATTGACGAACGGCACGGCGGATTCCTTGCCGGCGCGGCGCACCAGTTCCACGGAATCGTTCACCACCGCGTGATCCGGCACACGGTCCAGAAAGGTGAGCTGGTAGAAGGCCATTTCGAGGGCAATCCGCACGGCCATGTCGAGGTGGTCGACGGAACGGCTGGAGCACAGGCGGATCAGGGCGTCGAGTTCGCCGTGCCGCCGCAGGGTGCCGAAGACGATGTCGGAAGCCAGTCCGGCATCGCGGGAATCGAGATGTGCGCACTTCGCCGCCAGCGCTTCGGCCGACCATGTGCCGCGGTCGACGGCGAGCAGTGCTCCGAATGCGGCCTGCCGGGCCGGGGCGAGTTTCATTTCACCTGCAAGTTTACGGGATCGACATGAATCCTTCGGTGGGTTGCCGCCATCTTAGAACTGTTTCTAATTTAAGATCGTGTTAAAAGCCGCCGCAGCCCGGAAGATTGAGGAAGCCTTCGAACACGCGGGTGTTCGGAGGACGCCGCAGCGCTTTTTCGTCCTGGAGCACCTTCTCACCCGGCCTGACCATGCGACGGTGGAAGAACTCTGGACGGCGCTGAACAAGCGCCACGCCCGGGCCTCGCGGGCCACGGTGTACAACACCCTGCACGCGCTGGTGCAGGCCGGGCTGATCCGGGAATTTACTCTGGATGGCAAAGCCGCCCGGTATGACGCGAATCTGGAGCAGCATCATCACTTTGTCTGCGACCGGTGTGGCGCGGTGGAAGACGTGGAGTGGTTCGATGTGCCGGCCGCGCAGGGCGCGGGCAATGTGCGGACCTATGAAGTGATTCTTCGCGGAGAGTGCTCACGATGCCGGTAAGTGACTGGGAAGTGGTGGACGGCCATCATCTGCACCGGGTATTCCGGTTTCCCGATTTCATGACGGCACTGGCCTTTGTGAACCGCATCGGCGCGGCCGCGGAGGAGCAGAACCACCACCCTGACCTGCTGCTCACCTGGGGCAAGGTGGAAGTTTCGATTTTTACCCATACGATCAACGGCATCTCCGGCAAGGACCACGCGCTGGCGGCCATGATCGATTCGTTGTACGCAGTAACGCAACAGCAGTAACAATCTCGCAGTAAACATTTAGGAGAAAAACTCACATGATTGGTGTTGGACAGAAATTCCCTGACTTTTCCGTGACCGCCACGGTCTCTCTCGACCTGAAGAACGCGTTCACAACCATTACGAACAACAGCTTTGAGGGCAAGTGGAAGGTTTACTTCTTCTGGCCGAAGGACTTCACCTTCGTCTGCCCGACCGAAATCGCCGCATTCGGCAAGATGAATGGCGCATTCGCCGACCGCGACTGCCAGGTCCTCGGCGGCAGCACCGATTCCGAATTCGTGCACCATGCCTGGCGCACGCACCACGCCGACCTGAAGGACCTGCCGTTCCCGATGCTGGCCGACGTGAAGCATGACCTGTGCAATGCCCTCGGAATCCTGGACCCGAACGCCGGCGTCGCGCAGCGCGCCACCTTCGTTGTGGACCCGGAAGGCATCATCCGTTTCGTGTACGTGACCGATCTGGCCGTGGGCCGCAACCCGGAAGAAGTGCTCCGCGTAGTGGACGCCCTGCAGACCGATGAACTCTGCCCCTGCAACTGGAAGAAGGGTGACGCGGTCCTCTAAGGCCCTGAATCCTTATGGAAGCTCTGTATAATCTGTTTCCGGATTATGCGCGCGATCTGAAGCTGAACCTGCAGAACGTCCTGAAACAGGCGGAACTGACGGCTCAACAGACGTGGGGAACGGCGGTGGCTTCGGCCATCGCCACCCGCAATCCGGAATTGACCAAGGCCGTGCTGGCGGAAGCCGCACAACAGATGTCGCCTGAAGCGCTCAATGCCGCCAAAGCGGCTGCGGCGATCATGGGCATGAACAATGTTTACTACCGCTTTCAGCACCTGAGCGGCAATGAGCGTTACAGCGAGATTCCGGCACGTCTGCGCATGCAGGTGATCCGGTCGCACGGGTCTGATCCGGTGGACTTCGAATTGTGGTGCACGGCCGTTTCCGCCATCAACGCCTGCAGCGTCTGCGTTGCTTCGCATGAAGGCGTGCTGCGGCAGAAGGGCGTCACCGAAGAGACCATCCTCGCGGCGATCCGCATTGCCAGCGTCATTCACGGTTCGGCTTCCGTGCTGGACGCGGTCTCCATCCAGGCATAATGCCGGCGGTCTGCATATTTTGTGGTTCGGCCTTCGGCAGGCGGCAGGCTTATCGGGATGCCGCTGTCGAAGTCGGGCAACTGCTGGCGGAACGCGGCGTCACGCTGGTCTATGGCGGCGGGAACGTCGGCCTGATGGGCGTGGTGGCCGATGCCTGTCTGGCCGCGGGCGGGAAGGTGGTGGGCGTGATTCCGCAGTCGATGGTGGAGCGGGAACTCGCTCACCGGGGGTTGACGGAACTGCACATTGTCGGCAGCATGCATGAACGCAAGGCGCTGATGGCGGACCGCGCTGACGCTTTTCTGGCTTTGCCGGGCGGCTTCGGGACCTTTGACGAACTGTTCGAGATCCTGACGTGGCGGCAGATCCGGATCCACCAGAAGCCAGTGGGGCTGCTGAATGTGGAAGGGTACTTCGATCCGTTACTCTCGCTGGCGGATCACGCGGTGGAAGAGGGTTTTCTGCGCGCCACGGACCGTCCGAATCTGCTGTCGGCAACGGACTCGACGGCGCTGCTGAACCGCTTGCTGAACGCTTAGTTTGCGGAGGGCGTCTTCTCCGCGGCATCCACAATCAGGGTGTCGAGCGGCGCCTTCTTTTGCTCCAGTTTCAGGCCCAGCGCTTCCATCCCGATGTGCAGCGAATCACCGATGGACGTTGCGGCCATCTGCTGCACCTGCGGGGGCAACTGGACTCCCGCCACAATGGCCGCGCGAATCTGCATCGCCTGGAAGTCTTCGGGCGAAATGTTGATCAGGACGTCATAGTTCCCGGTGAGGCCAGTCATATCGACGACGGGTTTATCCACGAACCGGGCGAGGAGATCGGCGAGCGTGGTCATGGTGACCTTCTTCGCGTCGAGTTTCCCGGAGCCAAACGAGAACGACGAGCCATTTCCCAGGTTCACGTTTGTCCCCTTCTCGCTGCCGCCCGCGCTCACGTTCACGGTGCCGTTCGGGGTTTCACCCGCCTCCACGACGGATTCCTTCAGCTTCCCGGCGCCTTTTGGCGCGGTGAGCCCGTAGACCGCAAACTCCTTTTTATCCGTGTGGGATTTCAGCTGAAAGCGGTCCTCGAGCAGGGCCTTCATCATCTCCGGCACTTTGGCGGAAGGCACGCCGGCGGGGATCTTCGCCACCACGTCGAACCGCTGCGAGGCCATCCACTCCGGCGCGACAATCTGGTAATCCTTCACGCGGTAGGCGAGCCGGATGTAATCCCGCAGGGAGAAGAAATTGCAGGTGACCTGCGCGCCGTCGATATGGATGCCGAAGGCCATCGTTCCCACGGGTATCGGGCCGGCGGGCTTCACGGAGGCGACCTCGAATTCGAGGCGCTGCTGCGCGAAAATACAAGTCGAAAAAGCGAACCCAATTGCGGCGAGCCGAACCATCTGCATGTTTGGAATTACGCAGGTTCGCTCCGGATGTTCCACCAGCAGAGATGAAAAAGAAGAGCTAAGCTAAAAAAGACCTGCCCTCCGTCAGCGCAGAAAGGACTCTTATGCGCCGGCTCTTCCCAATGCTGCTCTGCTCGCTTTCCATTTTTGCCCAAACGCCCGAAGCCGGTACCCTGCCGGATCGCTGGCCCACCGGGGGCCCCAACTGCATGGAGATGCAGGAGTATTACATTCATGAGTACAATCCGAACTTCTACATTCTGCGCCAGTCCGGCTGCACGGATTATGAGAAGCCGTTTCTTTATCTGATTTTCGGGTCGGACAGGGCACTGCTCTGGGATACGGGATCCCGCAATTCCCGGGTTCGGGAGGCGGTCGACCGGCTGATGGACCGCTGGCTGAAGGCCAACAAGCGCACCGGTATTCCGCTGGTGGTTGTCCATTCCCACAAACACGGTGACCACATCGCCGGGGACGCGCAGTTTGCCGATCGCCCGGACACGACCCTCGTGAAGCCCGATCTGGCGAGCGTGACGGCCTTCTTCGGTTTTCAGAACTGGCCGGAGCAGAACGCGACTCTCGACCTTGGCGGCCGCGCCCTCGACCTGGTTCCGATTCCCGGCCATACGGACGATTCCTTTGCGCTTTACGACCGCCGCACCGCCGTGCTGCTGACGGGTGACACCGTGTATCCCGGACGCCTCTACGTGAACGCCCCGGAGTTCGAGACCTTCCGGAAGAGTATCCACCGCCTGGCGGCTTTTATCGATGGCAAGCCCGTGGCGCAGGTGCTGGGCAACCATATCGAACAGACGCGCACGCCGTTTGTGGACTACCCTACCGGCACGAAGTACCAGCCGGAGGAGCACGAACTGGCGCTGGGCGCATCCCACATCTTTGAACTGGACCGCGTGCTGCAGGGCATGACGACTCCCGCCGTGGTCAAACTCCGCGACCTGACGATTTCCGTCCGGACCCCGCAGCCCCGCCGGCCGCAGTAGCCTACTTCGCGCTCAGCATGTTGGCAAACAGCCGGTACGCGCCGGGCACGCCCGCGGGCAACTGCCGGAACCAGGTGTACGAACTGAAGATGTAGACGCCCTTGCCGTAGTGCGTCCAGAGTTCGCCGCCTTCGAGAGGCTTCTCGCCGGGGTCATGCGCGGAGAAAACGGTCTCGTACTTCGGATCCCATTCAGTGGGGAAGAGCAGGCCGCGCTCCTGCACCCAGCCCTCGAAATCCTTCGGCCCGATGTGGTTGGGCGCCTGGAGCAGACGGCTGTCCTGATGGGTGTATTCCATGGGCGCCTCCTCTACGGTGACGCGGTAGGCATTACCCGCCGGGATGGTAATGGGATAGGGGCCGATGTTCTGCGCGCCGGCGCTCATGTACTGCACCACATAGGTGCCCCCATTCTTCACATAGTCGAGCAGGCGCGGGTTATTGGCGCGCAGGTCCGCCCGCACGTTGTAGGCGCGGACGCCGGCCACGATGGCGTCAAAGCGGGAAAGGTCGCTCTTCACGAGGTCGGCTTCGGTGAGCAGGGTGACTTCCACGCCCATCTGGCGCAGCGCTTCGGGGACTTCATCGCCCGCACCCATGATGTAGCCGACCTTGCGGGCGCTCACCTGGACGTCGGCCCGCACGAGTTTCACTTCCGAAGGCGGAAACAGGACTTCGACGGGGATATGCGGATAGGAGATGGTCTGCATGCCGACGGCGATATCCCGGCCATCCACGGAGGCGATGGCGCGCAGGCGTCCGGTGGAATCCTGCGCGGGAGGGGTGACCGTGAAGCTGAGTTCGCGTTCCTCGCCCGCGGCGGTCATGGAAAAGGTCAGGGAAGCGGGCGCCGCTTTCCAGCCGGCGGGCAGGTCAAGCCGCAGGGTTCCGGCGGTTTTGGCGACGTTGGCCTTGACGGTGAACTGAATGTTCTTCGCGGCTGCGGAGGGGAAGACCGCCACGCCGCTCTGCAGGTTCACGGCGACGGCGGGGACGATGGTGAGCGGGCGAATGCGCTCGGGCTCGGCACGTTCGGCAAAGTGGTTCCCGATGGGGCGGGTGATTTCGATGGGAATGCCGGCCACAGTCAGGCGAATGCGCACCTTCTCGACGTCATTTTCGGGGAGACCGGCGAGGCGCTGATCGTCGACAGTGTAGCGGCCATCGGCCGGGGCCTTGCGCAGCCAATAGGGTTGGGAGTAAGGCTGGTCGGCCGGGATGGTGAGTTCGGTGACGGCGGTGATGCCGCCGCCCTGGCGTGGCTGGATCTTCACGGCATCGGCGCTCACCCAAAGACCTTCGGGGGTGATGGAATCCACCTGGACGGCGATGGGAAGGCGCGGATAGACGGTGGTGGTAACGGGGACTTTCGAACCCGGTGTCACTTCGGCCTTCGGCGCAGTGGCTTCGGCCCAAAGGCCGGAGCACTTTGCGACGAGTTCATCGAGCTCGGCGAGTTTGATTTTGCCGAGGGGGTCTGTAACGGCGGCGATGACGGGCCGGGCTTTGGCCAGGAAGGGCAGAGTCTTTTCAGGATGCTCCGGATCGAACTCGCGGATGGCCTGATCCAGAATCGGGGCGACAGCGGCGCCGCCGGGAATGCGGTTCCAGGAGTGATCGATTCCCGCGAAGAGATCGGGCGGGAGCGGGGGCGCGGGCTGAGATGCCGGTTGCGCGGCGGGAGCGTTGTTCCCTCCGCGGCCACCGCCGCCACGTCCGCCGGCACCACTTCCGCCGGAACCTCCGTCGCCGGGGCCCGTGCCGATATTTCCGAAGCCCTGGCTGCGGTGCTGGCTGCGGCTGATGGCCGCGATCTGGTCATAGGTGTAACCGAGGAAGGGGTTGTAGCCGGACGTGATGACCGGCGCCGGTGGTGCAACCGGAGGGGCGGGCGGCGGAGCGGACGCGCCTTCTCTGCCGCCTCCTCGTCCAAACCCACCCGCGTACACCAGCCTGGCGGCCTTCCAGGGCTGCACGTATTGCAGTTGTTCGGGAAAGCGCTTCGGATCGGCGGCGGCTTCGAAGGCTTCCTTGCCCAGAATGGCCGAGGTCTGGTGGTGCCCGTGGCCATCGGCGGGAGTGCCGCTGAAGCCCAGCATGATCACGTCCGGCCGGTAGCGGCGGATGACCCACACCACATCGGACAGCACGCCTTCGTGGCCCCATTTTTCGAGTGTTTCGGGAACGACTTTCGAAAATCCGAAATCGATGGCGCGCGAGAAGAACTGTTCGGCGCCGTCAATGCGCCGTGCGGCGAGCAGTTCCTGGGTGCGGATCACGCCGAGCGATGCGCCCTGGTCTGAGCCAATCAGATTCTGGCCGCCCTCGCCGCGGGTGACGGAGAGATACGCGGTACGCATATTCCGACCGCGCGCGAAGTAGGCGAGAACGTTGGTGCGTTCGTCGTCTGGATGCGCGGCGATCATGAGCAGCGTTCCGGTCTCATTGAGTTTGCGCAGGGAGAGTTCGACATCCGCTACCGGCGCGGGCTGGGCAAATAGCTGCACACCGAGAACAAATGCGAGAGGAACCAGCTTCAGGCGATTCATAGGCTTCCCATTAGTGTAATTGGTGTAAAAATAAGCCGTGGCCCTTCCCCGTCTCCTCGACCGCCTGCGCCTGCCCGTCATCGGCGCGCCTTTGTTTGTCATCTCGAATCCGGATCTGGTGATTGCGCAGTGCAAGGCCGGAATTGTGGGTTCCTTTCCGGCTCTGAACGCGCGACCGGAGAGCATGCTGGATGAGTGGCTGCATCGCATTACAGAGGAACTGGCCGCGTGGGACGCCGCGCATCCGGAACAGCCCGCCGCGCCGTTTGCGGTGAACCAGATTGTGCACCGGAGTAACAGTCGCCTGGAGCATGACCTGGCGACGTGCGTGAAGTGGAAGGTACCCATCAGCATTACTTCCCTGGGCGCGCGCGAAGAGGTGAACCAGGCGGTGCACAGCTATGGCGGCGTGGCGCTGCATGACATTATCAACAACCGGTTCGCGCACAAGGCGATTGAAAAGGGCGCGGATGGTCTGATTGCGGTGGCGGCGGGCGCGGGCGGACATGCCGGTACGCAGTCGCCGTTTGCGCTGGTACAGGAGATTCGGGATTGGTTCCAGGGGCCGCTGGCGCTGTCTGGTTCCATCGCGACGGGCCGTTCGATTCTGGCGGCGATGGCGATGGGCGCGGACCTTGCCTATATCGGGTCGGCATTTATCGCCACGGTGGAGGCAAACGCGGCGGAGGCTTATAAGCAGATGATTGTGGAATCCGGCGCGGAAGATATTGTCTATACGAACTATTTCACCGGAGTGCACGGGAATTACCTGAAACCGTCGGTGGCGAAATCGGGACTGGATCCGGAGCATCTGCCGCAGGGGGAAGCGACGAACATGAACTTCGGAGCGGCGGCGGGGGGTGCGGAGAAAGACGAGTACAAGGCGTGGCGTGACATCTGGGGCTGCGGGCAGGGAATCGGCGCGGTGCATGATGTGGCGCCAGTGGCGGAACTGGTGGCCCGGCTGGAGGCGGAGTATCGCGCCGCCTGTGCGGAGATGGCGGGCAGGCTTCGGTGAAGCGGACGCAGGTCGTGATCATCGGCGCGGGGCCGGCAGGGTTGCTGCTGGGGCACCTGCTGCACCGTTATGGAATCGATTCGGTGATCATTGAGAACCGGACCGAACAATATGTGGTGGAGCGGGTGCGCGCCGGAGTGCTGGAGCAGCATGTTGTGGACCTGATGACGCAGACCGGCGTGGGCGAGCGCCTGCGGCGGGAGGGGTTGCGGCATGGCGGAGTGTGGCTGGCATTCGGGGGCACGCGGCGGCGGATCGATTTCGAAGAACTGACCGGGAAGGCGATTACGGTTTATGGGCAGAACGAGGTGGTTCGGGATCTGATTGACGCGCGACGGGCGACGGGGAGGCCGCTGCTTTTTGGGGTTTCCGACGTGGTGGTTGCGGCGGTGGATTCGGAAGCGCCGCGGGTTCGATATGTTCTGGATGGTGAGGAGCACGAGTGGGTTTGTGACTTTGTCGCGGGCTGCGACGGTTTTCACGGCATCTGCCGCCCCTCGATTCCCGAAGCGGTTCTGACGGGCTACGACAAAGTGTATCCCTTTGCGTGGCTGGGGATACTCGCGCAGGCCGCGCCGTCCTCAGAAGAGTTGGTCTATTCGCTGACGGACCGCGGGTTCGCGCTTTTCAGCATGCGTTCGCCCGCGGTGACCCGGCTTTATCTCCAGTGCAGGCCGGACGAGGCCATCGAAGACTGGCCGGACGAGCGGATCTGGGAGGAGTTGCAGGCGCGTCTGGGGACCCGGGATGGCTGGAAGCCGAATGAGGGACCGATTTTCCAGAAGGGCATTACGCCGATGCGGAGTTTCGTCGCGGAGCCGATGCGGTATGGGCGGCTTTTTCTGGCGGGAGATGCAGCTCACATTGTGCCGCCGACGGGCGCGAAGGGGTTGAATCTGGCGGCGGCGGATGTGCGGGTGTTGGCGGAGGCGGTGGCGCGGTTTTATCGCACGGGGACGGAGGCGGGGCTGGACGCTTATTCGGACACGTGTCTGAGCCGCGTGTGGAAGGCGCAGCGTTTCTCCTGGTGGATGACGTCGATGCTGCATTTCGGCGCGCCTTACGATGGGTTTGACTACCGGCGTCAGGTGGCGGAAATGGACTACGTGACGAGTTCCCGGGCCGCGATGGCCACTCTGGCTGAAAACTATGTAGGACTGCCAATAGATATACCTCCACCGTAAAATTCTTACGGGTTGGTGTAAGGTTTTTTACGATTCCGCCGATAGTAAACCCATGATTCGACGGTTTCGCTCCATCGCGATCTTTCTCGTAACGGCCACGTTCGCCGGGACCATGCATTTGGCGGCTCAGCCCAATGCACTTTCAGCGGCGCCAGCCCAACCATTCACCGCACAACAGGTGCAGGACCTGTTGCAACGCCTTGCTCAGGCAGAGGCGCGGATTCAATCTCTGGAATCGAAGCTTACGCCACAGGCTTCGGCAACGGCGCCCGCCGCGGTTCCTTCGCCAAACGTTCCGCCGGAAGCCCACGCGGCCGAACCGGCTGACCCGACCAACGCGATGCCGCCCACGACGGGCATGTTGGCGGCGATGATGGACCATTCCGCACATGATGCGGCCATGCCCATGGGTCCGAGTCTGCAGATTCGCGGCTTTGGGGATTTCACTTACGCCGCCAGCAATCTGAGGGGCACAACGAACTCCTTTACACTGGGCCAGTTGGATCTGTTTATGAGTTCAAAGCTTTCCGAGCACTGGAATTTTGTTGCGGAGAGCGTGATCCAGGGCGATAAGACCACCAACACGTTCGGTTTTGAGATTGAGCGGCTGATGATTACTTATCATCTGAACGATTACCTGAATGCGGCGTTTGGCCGTTATCACCAGAAGATCGGCTACTACAACACGGCTTATCACCACGGCACCTATTTTCAGACCAGCGTGGGGCGTCCGTTCATTTTCGAGTTCGAGGATGGGGGCGGTATTCTGCCGATTCACAATGTTGGCGTGTCCCTGTATGGCAAGGTTCCTTCCGGGAAACTGGGTCTTCACTGGGTGGCCGAGGTCGGCAATGGCCGTACTTCGAACAGTCCGAACGCGGAATTTGTGCAGAACGTTTTTGACGAGAACAACCGCAAGTCGGTCAATATCGCTTTGTTTGCCCGCCCGGAATGGGTGGAAGGCCTGGAGGTTGGCGGCTCGGTGCTGAAGGACCGTCTTTATCCGACGGGATTCTCCCGGATGAATCAGACGGTGTCCTCGGCTTACGTTGCCTATGATCGCTCCGGCATGGAAATCCTGAATGAGGTGGTGATTGTGGGCAACGATATGCTTGACGCGCATCGGAACTTTCATAACTCCGGCTTCTACTCCCAGGTGTCGCACAAGTACAAGATGGTCCGGCCGTTTGTCCGTTACGAATATCTGAATGTGAATGATCACGACCCGATCTTTGGCTCTGTTGGTCGCCGGAGCGGTCCGCTGGCAGGGGTACGTTTCGAAGTCGGGGAGTTCAGCGCCTTCAAAGTGCAGTATGGGCGAACGTTCCGCAGCGGCTTTGGTACGGCCAACAGTCTGACGGGCCAGATTGCATTTGCGTTCTGATCGACCGAGGAGAACATTGTGAAAGACCTGATCAAAGTCATTGTTGGGCTGCTTCTGTTACTGGCGCCGGAAGCGGCCCGCAGCGCCGAGCCCGTCATCATTGTGAATAAGTCGAATCCGGTTTCCGGCATGACGGCGGCGCAGATGAAAAAGCTGTTGCTGGGGCAGCAAACGAAATGGAAGGGTGGCGCGGACGTTTCCGTTCTGCTGGGTCCCGCCGGACAGCCGGAACGGAAGATTGCTCTCCACCGTTTTTGCGGGATGGATGAATCGGCGTTCACGGCCTGGTTCCTTCACGCCATGTTTAAAGGAGAGAATCTCGCTGCGCCGAAGAGCATGCCGACCAGCCAGTCGATCGTTCAGATTGTCCAGTTGGTACCGGGCGGCATTGGTGTGGTGAGTTCGGCGGATGTCACCAGTCAGGTGAAAGTTGTCTCGCTTGCCGAGGCTGTCGAGTAGGAATGGGGGGACGTGGATTTCCGCGTCCCCGTTTTCTTCACTGGTTTTCTGGTTAAGATGAAGTCATTCTGTGAAGAAGACTCAGAACATCCTCGTTCTCGATATCGGGGGGAACAACGTCAAGGCAATTGACTCCCATCATGCCGAGCCGCTGAAGATCCCGTCCGGTCCTTCCATGTCGGCATCTCTTATGGTGGCCGAGGTCAGGAAGGCCACCGCAGGCTGGAATCCTACCGCCATTTCCATTGGCTATCCCGGCATTGTGTTTCGAGGGAAACCGGTGACGGAGCCGCACAATCTTGCGCCCGGCTGGGTGGGGTTTGATTTCGAGACCGCTTTCGGGTGCCCCGTCCGGATTGTCAACGATGCGGCCATGCAGGCGCTCGGCAGTTACGAGGGCGGGCGGATGCTGTTTCTCGGCTTTGGTACCGGCCTTGGAACTTCCATGATTGTGGACGGCGTTCTGGCACCGATGGAACTGGGCCATCTCCCTTATCGCAAAGGCCGGACTTTCGAAGATTACGTCGGGCAGCGGGGGTTGCTGCGGCTCGGGAAAAAGAAGTGGCGCAGGCATGTCGCGCTGACGATTTCTCATCTCCGCGTTGCGCTGGAAGCGGAGTATGTGATGCTGGGTGGCGGCAATGCACGGCTGCTGGATCTGAAATCGCTGAACGAGGCGATTCCTCAGGAAGAGAAGTACGAGGGTCTGCCGCAGGGAATACGCATCGGTTCGAATTCCAATGCATTCCGAGGTGGTTTCCGTCTCTGGGAAAAAGGAAGCGTCGTCGCTTCGCTTACATCCATCGGCGTTCCGTCCAAAGGTTGACGGCTGCGTCTGTCAGGGCTTCCAGTTGCCGCAGTATCTCGGGGGCGGGGACCGTTCTGAAAGAGAAACAGCTTTTGCCCTGCATGTGTTTCTTTAGTCCGGGAGCGATGCCGGAGGAGAGTTCGGGACACATGTAGATCGGCATCAAATGGAAGCTCACGTAGGCCTTCCCGGTTTGAACCGCTCCGAACCAGAGGGGCTGCCCCTTGTGTTGTGGAAACGGAGAGGGAATCCGTGTGTTGACGGAATAGCTTACCGGCGAGTCTTCCTTTACGGTGAACCTGTCCTGATGGCGGCGGAGTAAAGCAATCAGAACCGACGCAGTCGCCGCAAAGTCCGTGGCGGGCATCGCAGCCTATTCCGAAGCCCTTTTCTCGATGGGATAGCCCTTATCGGTCCAGTCCGCCTTCAGGTTTTCCGGAACGACCATTGCCTTAACGTTCGTATAGCCCATGTCGCGCAGGGCCGCGAATGCGGGCCGCATATTGGGACATTTTTCCCAGGGACAGCAGCCGCAGTAGAGCACGATCAGCCGGTCCTTCGGCTGTCCGGAAACCGCCTTCTTCAGGAGTTCGATACCCTCCGCCCTGGAGCCGGGACCGGCGTAGACGGAACCGGGAATGTGCGAGGCCCGGTAGAGGACGGGGAAACCAACGTGCAGGAGGAGGGGTGTCCGGATGTCTGCCGCGACCGCCTTCGGCTGGATGAGGTCTTTTTGAGTCCAGGGATCGCCAGCGAGCAGAAGACTACAGAGCAACAGGAGAGTTCCGGCAAGACGGCGCATACGGGAAGTCTAGCGCATAATCAGGAGATGAAACAGGCTTTCCCGAGACCCGCTTCGGACGAAGCGGCGCAGTATTACGACACCTATATCAGGCTTGTACCGGACGGGGATATTGTGGAGGTTCTCGCGGCTCAGCTGGCGCCTTCGATTGAACTGTATCGCGGCATTTCTCCGGAGAAGTCCCTGTACCGGTATGCCGAAGGGAAGTGGTCGATCCGGCAGGTGCTGAATCACATCACGGACACGGAACGGGTGATGCTTTTCCGCGCCTACTGGTTTGCGCGCGGCTTTGACAGCGCGTTGCCGGGCATGGATCAGGACGATGCAGCTGGCGCCGCGCGCGCCGACGAAGTCCCGTGGGAGGCGCACGTCGAAGAGTTTCGGACGGTGCGGGAAGCGACGCTGTCGTTGTTGCGGAATCTGCCGTCGGAGGTGTGGCCGAATCGCGGGATCGCCAGCGGAAACCCGGTGTCAGCGCGGGCTCTGGCTTACATTATTGCGGGACATGAACTGCATCATCAGGCGATCCTGCGCGAGCGGTATTTGAGTTGACCGAAAAAAAGGCGTCCTCCCCGGTTTCCCGGAGAGGACGCCCTTTGGTTGAGGGTGGACCCGTTCCTAGAACGAGAACCGAAGCGCCAGCTGCAGCTGCCGCGAGAAGTTCGCCTGTGAGGTGATCTTCCCGAACGAGCTGCTGCCGAACGTGGTGTTCGGTCCGTAGAAGAGCGGAGTGTTCATGGCGTTGAGTGCTTCGGCACGGAACTGCGCCTTCACTTTTTCCTTCAGGAGGAAGTCCTTGAAGAGCGACATGTCCCAGTTGACCTGTCCCGGGCCACGCATGTCGATGGTGCGGCTGAGGTTGCCGAACGTGAACTGCGGAGCGGTCGAGAAAGCGGCCGGGTTGATGTAGTTGTTCAGGCGCTGTTCCAGGCTGCCCGAAGTGAACGGCGAGATACCGGTCGCGTTCGGGCGCTGATTGGCGTAACCAAACGACGAGTTGTAATTCGTCGACTGGGAGATCTGCAGCGGGAAGCCGGTCTGGAAGATAGAGACGGTGTTGATGCTCCAGCCGCCGACGACATAGTTCAGCGCCTTGCCGTTGTTGAGCATGGCCTTACCGGTGCCGAAGGGCAGCTGGTAAGAGAGGGAGGTCGACCAGCGCCACGGGGAATCGATGTTGGAGAAGGAGTATTCCGCAGCCAGGTTGTAGGGGTTCTGCGGGCCCTTCGCGCCCGAGTTCAGGGTGTTGCCGACGCCGCCGCCCGATTCGTCACGGGTACGGGACCAGGTCACGGAGCTCAGCAGGGTGATGCCGTTGCCCATGCGCTTCTGGGCCTTCAGGATCATCGAGTCATAGACGGCCTTGTTGTTGTCGTTGAACTGGTAGCTGATGGTTCCGTAGGTCGGATAAGGCAGCAGCAGCTGGGAAGCCTGCACATTGGCGGTTCCGACGACACCCGCGCCGCCATGACCGAAGAACGGATTGGGGACGGCTTGCGTGAGAGCCGAGCCCATGGAGAGCAGGCTGGGGTTCAGTGCGTTGCCGTTGAGCGACGTGGAGCCGAGGCTCAGGTGAGCGGACTTGGAACCAACGAAGCCGACTTCGGCCGCGATGCCGAAGGGCAGTTCGCGCTGCACGTCGAACGAGAACTGTTCCACGTAGGGCGAACGGGCATGCGGGTCGACGAGGGTGAAGCTCTGGCCGATGCCGGTGGAGGTGCCGAGCGAGTTGCCTACCGGCTGAATGATGCCCGTCGGATAGGGGTTGGTGAGCGAGTGATCCGGCGTCACGTTGTTGTTGGTAGACGCGATATAGGTGGTGGTCTGGTTGTAGCCGACGGTGGCGATGGGCGAGCCGAGCGCATACTGCGGCGCGAAGAAGATGCCGTAGCCGGCGCGCAGAACCGTCTTCGAATTCAGCGTGTAGGCGAGGCCGACGCGGGGACCCCACTTGCTGCTGTACGGATGACCGGCGGCGGTGTTGCTGCCGTTCGCATAGATGATCGCGCCCTTGGGCGAGATGCCGGTGACGCCGGCGGCGAGCGGATTCGCCATGGTGCCGTCGAAGTTCACCACGATGCCGTTGTTGTTTTCCTTCAGGCCCGATTCATGTTCCCAGCGAAGACCGGCGTTGATGGTCAGCTTGGAGTTGAAGCGGAAGTCATCCTGAATGTACGCGCCGTAGTAGTTCGAATATTCGAACAGCTTGGTGGAGGTATAGATATTACCGCTGGAGGGATAGCCCAGCAGCATATCGGCCAGATCGGCTCCGCCGGTGCCGCCGCCGGTGACGGCGGATTTGGTGAAGATGCCGTTGAAGCTGAGGTTGCCTTCGGCGTCATTGAAGTCGTTACCGGCGGCCTTAATCTTGCGATAGTCAAAGCCGGCTTTCAGGCTGTGGCGACCCATGTACTTCGCGACGCTGGTGGAGAAGTTATTCGATGCCAGATCGACGAAGGAGTTGTTGTCGTTGACTCCGAGGGAGTAGAGGTTGGTCATCGAAACGTACGGGAACTGGGCTTTCGCAACCGGGATCTGGGAGACAAACGACGGGGAATAGCCGAGGCTGGCGAGGTTATAGCCCTGACTCACGTTGTAGCTGTAGTTCGGGAAGCGATTAAAGCCGTAGCGAACCGCCATAACGGTGGTCGGGTTGATGGTGATGGTGTTGTTGATCTGGGTCGCGTCCACCCGGCGCAGAAGACGCCAGCCTTCCGGAGTGGAAGCGGTCGGAAACCAGGTGTTGCCCGGTTCGAGCGAGAAGTAGCGAAGGTAGCTGATGCTGGCGCGCCACCACGAGGTGAAGTCCTCATCCAGCTTGCCGGTGTACTGGGCGGCGCGAGCGGGCAGGGTGGCCGAACCGGTGATGTCATAGGCGCCGTAAGAAGCAGGCGTGGTCTGCGGAGCCTGGAAGTTGCTGGCGAGGGCCATGCCGACCGGGTTCTGCATGCTGGTGGGGATGATGTTGTTCGGGAAGGGGGTGCGGGTCGCGCCGGAGAGCGGGTTGTAGATGATCGGGTTACCCGCGCCGGAGAAGTCGCCCGCTTTCTGGGCGGCGGTCGGTGCATTGAACACGGACGAGGCCGACTGTTTGTCGTCGTAGTGTTCGTAGCCGAGGTAGAAGAAGGTGCGGTTCTTGCCGTCGTACAGTTTCGGAATCCAGACCTTGCCGCCGAAGCTTGCGCCCCAGGTGGAGTTCGGCTGGTCGGTAATGGGTACGCCCGCGGCGTTGCTGAAGAAGCTGTTGGCGTCCATGGCGGTGCGGCGAATGTGGCCGTAGAGACTGCCGTGGTAATCGTTGCCGCCGGACTTCATGAGGGTGTTGAACATGCCGCCACCGGTACGGGCCATTTCGGCATCGTAGGTGTTGGCCTGGACTTTCACTTCCTGGACGGCTTCCAGCGTCGGGATGATGATGGCGCGGTTGGCGGAGTCCGTGATCGGTACACCGTCGATCAGATAGTTATTGCCGCGGACGGGGCCGCCGGCGATGGAGATGGAGGAGGAACCGGACTGGTCTTCCATGCGGTTGTAGGCGGGGTTGCCGACCGGGATGACGTTCGCAGCCAGTTTCGACATCATGAACGGGTTGCGACCGAGGTTCGGCAGATCAGAGAGTTTCTGGTTATCCAGAACCTGGCCCTGAGAGGCAGTGGCTGCCTCGATCAGCGGCGCGGATTCGGTGACCTGAACGCTTTCGGAAACCTGGCCGACTTCCATCTTGAGATCGAGAGAAATCTGCTGCTGGGTGCCGAGAATAATGCCCTTGCGCTCCAGTTTCTTGAAGCCGGGAGACTCCACCAGAACGGAGTAGGTGGAGGGATTCACTTCGCTGAAGACGAATTCGCCGGCCGATGCGGTCACGGTGGAGCGCGGTTCGGAGGTGCCTTCATTGACGAGCGTGACTTTGGCGGTCGCGATGGCGCCACCATTGGGGTCCACGACGGTTCCCCGAAGTGTTCCGTAGAAGGATTGACCGTAAGCCGAGAAGGCTCCGGCGGTCAGGGCAAGCAGCGCGAGCGGCAGATGGCGCAGACTGCGGTTTAAACCCCGACTGAGAGATGGAAGCAACAAAGTGCTGAGCATGAAAAATTTACCCCTTTCGAATTTTTTCCCCGGTAACGAGGTGAAGCGAAATTACAAAGGGACAAACAGGGTCGAGGACGGTCCAGGAGACTTACGAGGGGAGGGGCCGCACAGACAGGTGGCGGGTTCCTGGGTCCTTAAGTAACGAGCTAACGACTACACTAACTCGATGATTTTGAAATTATAGCACGCGTGGTGTGCCGGCAAACAACTTTTCGTGGTGCGATTCCAGGACGCCGGGATCCAGGTCGCTCTGCCTATTTGGCTGGAGCCGGCAGAACGATCTTCGCCGGATAGGCGTGCATGACGACGGACCACATGAAATCCGCAGTCAGGCGTGCGCGATTGTGGCAGTTCATGCAACCCTGGGCGGGGCGGCTTTGGTTGAAAGTCTCCATGGTCATGTTGGCGAAGGCGGAGGTTGCGCCCTCGCCGGGGAATGTCTCAAAAATGTCGCCGGCCTGGGAGGCTGCGACCGGCAGGGACTGGTCGCCGGGCGCCAGAGGCCACTGAGTCATGACGAGCTGGTAGTTTTGCCAGACACTGCCGGCGAGAAGTTCGCGGTATTTGTGGTTTGTTCCGGCGGTCTGGGGGTGAATGGGCGACTTTGGGGAGCGAACCACGTTGTAGGGTGTCGCGGGCTGTTTCGCCAGGGGCACCAGGTTCAGTGGATTTGTGGCGGGCATGGGTGTGGCGGCGCCGTCGTGGAAGGTGAATGGGCCGGAAGTCCCGGGTTCGGCGGGGGGCACGCTGTCCACCTGTTCGAAGGAACTCCAGATCCATTGGGGGCGGCTCGGCGTCTTTTGGACAATGTGGAGGCCGACTAATCCGACTACCTGGGCGGAGCACTTGCCGGTATCGGGGTCTTTCACGATCGCGGTGCGCGTGTAAAAGCGTTTGCGCCGGGCTTCGGAAAATCCTGTCATCTCGACCCACGCGGATTTCACGATCACGGCGCCATCGGGAAGCTGCACTGGCGGCACCGGGGGGCGGGGGACAGGGACTTCCGGCAGGTTGCTGCGCAGATACCACTTGTTTTTGAGAATGTGCTGGTAGGCGATCTCGTTGTAGCCGGTCAGATAGCGGACGTAGCGACCGTTCTGTGCGACGAGGGGGCCGAGCAGAGAGCCGTCCGCCGCCTGGCCGATGTCGTGGAAGCCGGAAAACGAGGCCAGCACGACGTCGCCGGGCGCGGTTTTGGCCGAACAGGCGTTGGCACTGGCGGCAAGGGATGGCGCGCTGCCATCCTCATGGAAAACTTCCCAGAGCGGATGGTAGGTCTCGAATTCGAGGGGCCCATGGGGCGTGCGGGGCTTCACGTCGGCGAGGAAGGCGCGCCAGGAATAGTCGTCGAAGAAGTCGATGGTCAGGTCTTTGAAGCCGGCGGGAATGCAGACATCGGCAGGGATGCCGTTGATATCGAGGGTAGGGATGGGTGGATTCGGGCACACGCCGGCGAAGGCGGAGTTGGCTGCGGCGAGGAACAGGAGTAGACTGCCGGTCAGTTTCAGCAACACACCATTATCTTCGACAGTTTGTGGCGAGGGCCTGTGAACGTCCGCCGGGCGTGATCCATATATACTGTGACTCGGAGCCACCGCCCATGCCATTCGCGTCGCAGCAATCCAGAAGAGAGTTCGGAAAACTCGCCCTCGCAGCCCTGCCCGTCGCCACCCTGCCATTCGCCTCCGTTCCGGAAGCGCTGTGCGCGCGGATCAATTCCACGGTGGCGGGCGTGCATCTGGGCACCATCACGTACAGCTTCCGCGATCTGCCGCGCACGCCGGGCAAAGACAATATGGATGATCTGATCCGGGCGCTGACGGCGTGCGGCATTGGCGAAATCGAACTCTACTCCCCGAATCTGGAGCCGGCGCCGGCAAGTGCGGCGAAACCCGCGGCATCCGGTCCCGCTTACGGCGTGGCGCGCGGCGCGAGGACTCCTCCGACTCCGGAGCAACTGGCGCAGCGGAAGGCCGACCGCGAGGCTCTTCGCAAATTCCGCCTCGAAACGCCCGCGTCTTATTACCAGGCCATCCGAAAGAAGCTGGATGATGCCGGGATCAGTCTCTTCGCCTATACGCTGGGGTTCAACGCCGACTTCACGGATGACGAAATCGAAGCCGGCTTCCTGCAGGCCAAGGCCCTGGGCGTGGACCTGATTGCTTCCTCCACCACGCTGAGCATGGCGCAGAAGGTTGCGCCGTTTGCCGATAAGCACAAGGTCCGGGTGGCGGTTCACGGCTATGCCAATGTGTTGGATCCGAATCAGTTCGGGTCGCCGGAGAGTTTTGCGAAAGCACTGGCGATGTCGAAGTACATGCGGGTCAATCTGGATATCGGCCACTTCACGGCGGCCAATTACGACGCGGTGGATTACATCAAAGAAAACCACGAGATGATCACGCATCTTCACGTGAAAGATCGGCGCAACAAGGATGGCGTCAATGAGCCCTTTGGCGATGGCGATACTCCGATTAAGCCGGTTCTGCGGCTGCTGCGCGACATGAAATCGCCGATCCGGGCCTTCGTGGAGTACGAGTATCCGGGCATGGGGACGTCTGTCGAGGAAGTCACCAAGTGTATGGAGTACCTGCGTTCCGCGCTGAGCTAGTCCGAATCGGATGGCTCTGGTACTAAGAATTTGGCGAATATTACCCAGTACTATCCCTTTCTTGTACGGGAACTGACGTAAACTGGAGTTGATGAAGAGCACCGCCGGAGCGATCGCCCTTCTGAGCCTTTTGGGGTTTGGATCCGATACCAGTGTCAACTTTGACGCCGTCCGGCCGGGTGTGGCACCGCCCAACTGGACGTTTGTGTCGGCGGTTGGCGCTCCCCGCGCCCGCTGGGAAGTTCGGTATGACCCGAGCGCGCCGAGCCGTGGCAATGTGCTGGAACAGGTGGGTGGCAACGCCCCGGATTCCGAATCCCCCGTCGCCGTCTTCGACAAGGTTGTCTGCAGGGATGGCGACCTGAGCGTGAAGTTCAAGATCGAAGGCCGGGGAAGAGGCCGGATGGCGGGAATTGTCTGGCGCTATCAGGACCCTTCGAACTACTACCTGCTCGACTTCAGCGCCGACGACAAGCGGATTGGTCTGTTTCATGTGAAGAACGGTCACGCGGAAGCGTTGCGTGTGGTTCCTTCGCACGGGATCTCTTTTGCTCCCGGCATGTCTGTGCTGCCCCACGACATTCAGGCCGGCCAGTGGTATCTCGCCAAGGTGGTCTTCCGCGGTTCCCGCATCCAGGTTTTGTTTGGCAACCGCAAGCTTTTTGAGGCGGAAGATCCATCGTCCAACGGACCGGGTAAGGCGGGTGTCTGGACCCGCGGCCACACGACGGCATCGTTTGACGATTTCCGCATCGAAAAAAAAGGCTGACCTTTCCGCCGCGCCGCTGTTAATAACCGCTCCCGACGCCAGTCCTTATTTACGTTAGGATGAAGGGAGACTTTATGCGGCAAATCGCAGTCATCGCAAACGCTATTCAATCAGGCGCACTTTTCATGGGCGTGCTTGCCCTGAGCGCCACCGCTTTCGCGGCGGACACGCAACTTCTCAATCTCGTGATGCCGGATGCGCAGGTGATGGCGGGCATCAATGTGACGACGGCAAAGATCAGTCCGTTCGGCACCTATCTTCTGTCGCAACTGGCCGCCAACGAGGCGGGGAGCAATGGACACGGGCTGCAGGATTTCATCGCGAAGACGGGTTTTGACCCGCGCCAGGATGTAACGGAAATCCTCTCGGCTTCGGCGGGCAACGCGACCGCGCCGGGTGGGCTGATTCTCGCCAAAGGCAATTTTCAGGTGGACAAGCTTTCGGCTCTCGTCGGGGCGGATTCGAAACAGCAGGTCTCCTCGTATGCCGGGGCGACTCTGATCACGTCCTCCGACCCGAAAGAACCGCATGCACTGGCGTTTCTGGGTAATGACATCGCGGTGCTGGGAGATGTGGCTTCTGTCAAGGCTGCGCTGGATCGGGCCGGGAGCGTGAATTCCATCAGTCCCGCGCTGGCTACCCGTGTGCAGGCGCTCAGCACGACGGAAGATGCCTGGACGGTGAGTCTGGCCTCGCTTGCCTCTCTGATTCCTGGCGGGCTGAATGGCCCGGCGGGCAATTCCGGCGCAGGTCAGGCATTGCAGTTTGCGAAGAATATTCAAGCTTCGAGCGGCGGCGTGAAATTTGGCGCGAGCATTGACATCTCCGGGCAGGCGGTGACGGATACGGCACAGAATGCCACGGCGCTTGCTGACCTGATCCGCATGATCTCCAGTCTGGTTTCGATGAGCGCCGCCCAGAATCCGCCGGCCGCCGGCGCGGTTCAGATTCTGCAGAGCCTGAAGGTTTCCGCCGATGGCACAGCGGTCAACCTTTCACTCAGCATTCCCGAGACGCAGGTGGAGTCGCTGGTGAAACTTGCCGCGTCCTCCAAGCCGGCCGCTTCGGCAAAATCCCGCAAGCTATAAGAAAAATCCGAGGCTCTCGTGGGGGTATTCCACTTCTTAAAAATGTGGAATATCCCCACTTTGTTAAGCGTTTATATTGTAAAATTTCGTTCTTTACCTTCCGTTTCTGTTGTTTCCCCAGGAATTGTACGGATACAATAGTACTGATGGTATTACTGATGCTGCAGGTAGCCGTGACGCCGCGCTCTGTGGAGCAGGTGTCCTCTTCGGAAACGGCGCTCCTGCTTTTAGGTTCCGTCGTTGCCGCAATCTATCTGGGGTCGCTGGGCAATTCGAGTCTGTTATCCCGCCTGAAGCGACGCTTCAGTACATGGACGCGGTAAGAACTTCCCATTAAAAACAAAGGGCCCGGTCTGGTGACCGGGCCCTTTGTTGCATTGGTTGTGGCTTAGCGGCCCCGGGGAGCCATGACGGGAGCGGAGGCTTTCGGTCCGGCGGCAGCCGGAACCGCCTGCGGCCCACCCGCGGCCGGATTTGCCGCCGGTTCCGGCCGAATCAGGCCGAGCGCCCGCCGCAATTCGATCTCAATGGCACGGCGCATATCCGTATTTTCCTTGAGGAACTGTTTGGCGTTCTCGCGTCCCTGGCCAATCCGGTCACCCTTATAGCTGAGCCACGAACCGCTCTTCTCGACGATATTGTTGGCCACGCCGAGGTCGATCAGGTCGCCTTCTTTGGATATTCCTTCGCCGTAAACGATATCGAATTCGGCTTCGCGGAACGGGGCAGCGAGCTTGTTCTTCACGACCTTGACCTTGGTCCTGTTGCCGACCACGGCGTCTCCGTCTTTGATGGCGGCGATACGCCGGATGTCCACGCGGACGGAGGAATAGAACTTCAGCGCACGGCCACCGGTGGTGGTTTCCGGACTGCCGAACATGACGCCGATCTTTTCGCGGATCTGGTTAATAAAGATGAGGCAGGTTTTCGATTTCGAGACGACGCCGGTGAGTTTGCGGAGTGCCTGGCTCATCAGGCGGGCCTGCAGGCCGACGTGTGAATCGCCCATCTCGCCGTCGAGTTCGGCTTTGGGAACGAGAGCAGCGACCGAGTCGACGACGAGGACGTCGATGGAGCCCGAGGCGATCAGGGCGCCGGTGATTTCGAGAGCCTGTTCGCCGTAGTCCGGTTGGGAGACGAGGAGGTTATCAACGTCGACGCCAAGTTTGCGGGCATAGGCGGGATCGAGCGCATGTTCCACGTCGATAAAAGCCGCCATGCCGCCCATTTTCTGGGCCTCCGCGATGACCTGCAGGGCGATGGTCGTTTTGCCGGACGATTCCGGACCGTAGATCTCACAAACGCGACCGCGCGGAAAGCCGCCGGTGCCGAGCGCGGAGTCGAGAGAGATGGAGCCGGTCGAGATGACCGAAATCGGGATAATGGCGTCCTTGGCGCCGAGGCGCAGGATGGATCCTTTGCCGAACTGTTTCTCTATCTGACTGAGCGTATTCTCGAGCGCACGCGCGCGTTCTTTTTCATCCATGACAAGATCCTCCAGCGAACAAAAGGCGAAAGCTGATTGTAGCAGATAACGGTGCGAAAAGCGGAGGCTCCGTTATTCCACCCTGTTTATTCCACGCGGTAGTTGGGCGCTTCCTTGGTGATAATGACGTCGTGCACGTGGCTCTCTCGCAGGCCGGCGGGTGACACGCGGACAAAGGTGGCGCGTTCCTGCATTTCCGGAATGGTGCGGCAGCCGCAGTAGCCCATGCCGGACTTGAGTCCGCCTACCAGTTGATAGACGAGATCGGCGAGGGGACCCTTCGACGCCACGCGGCCTTCGATGCCTTCCGGCACGAGTTTCTGATTCGGGTCAAGACCGTAGCGGTCGACGCTGCCGGTGGACATTGCGCCGAGGGAACCCATGCCCCGGTAGCTCTTGAAGGTGCGGCCCTGGAACAGAATGGTTTCGCCGGGGCTCTCGTCTGTACCGGCGAGCAGGCTGCCGATCATGACGACATCCGCGCCGGCCGCAATGGCCTTCGTGACGTCGCCGGAGAATTTGATGCCGCCATCGGCGATGAGCGGAATACCGGCTTCCCGGGCGGCGCGGCTGCAGGCGGCGATGGCGGTCAGTTGCGGAACGCCGGCGCCGGAGACGATACGGGTAGTGCAGATGGAGCCGGGGCCGATGCCGACCTTGATGCCATCCACGCCGATATCGATCAGGCCTTTGGCCGCTTCGTAGGTGCCGATGTTGCCGACGATGAGCTGGACATCGGGCATGTCCTTTTTAATCGCCCTGGCGGCTTCAAAGACGCGGCTGCTGTGGGCGTGGGCGGTGTCGATTGCGATGACGTCCACTTTGCGGCGCACCAGTTCGCGGGCGCGTTCCATGTAGTCGCCCGTTGCGCCGACGGCCGCGCCGACGCGAAGGCGACCCTGCGAGTCTTTGGCGGAGTTCGGATATTTGAGCTTCTTCTGGATGTCTTTGACGGTGATGAGGCCCTTGAGCTTGTAGTGTTCGTCAACCACCAGAAGTTTTTCGACGCGATGCCGGTGCAGGATCTCTTCCGCCTGTTCGAGCGTGGTGCCAACGGGGACGGTGATGAGGTTGTCCTTGGTCATCACGTCGGCGATCGGCATGTCGAAGCGGGATTCAAAGCGGAGGTCGCGGTTGGTGAGAATGCCGACGAGGGTGCCGCCGTCTTTGGTGACCGGGACGCCGGAAATCCGGTAGCGTTCCATGAGCGCGAGGGCGTCCGAGATCTTCTTGTCGGGCCCGATGGTGATGGGGTCGACAATCATGCCGCTTTCACTGCGCTTGACGCGGTCCACCTCTTCCGCCTGCCGGTCAATCGACATATTGCGGTGGATGAAGCCGATGCCACCCTGCTGCGCGAGGGCGATCGCGAGGTGGGACTCCGTCACGGTATCCATCGCCGCGCTGACGATGGGGATGTTCAGGGGAATCTGCCGCGTGAGCCGGGTGCGGGTGTCTGCTTCTGTCGGAAGGAGGTCGCTCCAGGCGGGGACGAGAAGAACGTCGTCGAAAGTAAGGCCTTCGGGGATCGCGTGAGGAATCATGCGTATCACTTCAGTGTAACCCCCCGGCGCTCGTAAACCGGGGCTTCAGATCCGCAAAAACAGCTTCCGGCGGTACATCCACCAGAGCAGGAGCCAATAGACGGCGAGTACGGCGAGACCCGTGGTGAAGGGCTCCGGGCCGCCACCAAACACCTGGAAGGGACCACGCCCCAGATGGGTATGGAGCGAATCGATGATGAACTTCTCAAACAGGTGGGCCATGAAGTAGGCCGCGATGGAATTGCCTCCGATGACGACGAGCGGGAAGGCCCATTTGCGGTAGCCGCGCACTTCCGTCAGCCAGGTGAAAACGGCGAGGAGGAGGAAGCATGCGCCGCCGCTGAAGAGGGTCCAGGCGGGCGTCCAGATGCGTTTGACGATGGGGCAGAGGCCGGTGAAGTGGAGCAGCAGGCCCAGCGCCAGCCCGGCTACGCCGGCGGCGAGGAGCTTTTTCAAGGGGACGGCAGGGGCGGAGTTTCGCACCCAGCCGCCTGCGATGAGCCCGAGGAGCATGGTGCCGAGAGTCGGAATGAAGCTGAGCGTGAGGTAGCCGCCGGCGTTAAAGAGGAACGGTTTCGGGCGCGGGAAGAGATTCAGGAACCAGAGATCGAAGGTCTGGCCCAGGTTGGCGTTCTTGTTCCAGTGGGCGGCAAAGCCCGTGAAGTTGTTGGGCCAGTCGGCCGGAACGCCCGCGCCGGGACCGCCCGCCGGATAGAGCGCCCAGGCCAGCCAGTAGCCGGACAGGATCAGGCCGAAAGCGATCCACTGGGCGCGTTCAGAGCGGAAGCCCAGCAGGAAAAGGAAAGTGTAGCCGAGGCCGATCTGCGTCAGCGTGTCTTCGAAGGTGAAATTGGTTTGCGGACTGTGCGTGGACCGCAGGAAGATGCCGAGCCAGGCGAGCAACAGGGAGCGCCAGATGGAATGCACCAGCAGGGAGCGGAAAGTTCCGCCTTTGGCGAGCCGGCTCGCGATGGACCAGGGCAGCGCCATGCCGACGAGGAACGAAAACGAGGGCTGGATCAGATCGTGCAGGGAACAGCCCACCCATTCGGCGTGCGTCTGGTGGAAGGCGAGCAGATGCCAGAAGGCGCTCTCCGGAAATGCCTCGGCAACTTTTGAGAGGCTCAGAACCTCCGCCATCATGAGGAACATGACGAAACCACGGTAGGCGTCGATGGCGGTGTTTCGGGGAGCAGGCGTGGCCATTTGTCACAATCATCCCAGATGCAGAGTGTGCAAATCTTCGGGGTGAAAAACTCCCAGGCAACCCGCGCGGCGGAGCGCTTCTTTAAGGAACGCCGGATTCAGATTCATATGGTGGATCTGAAGCTGAAGCCGATGTCGCCGGGCGAGATCAAGCGGTTCATCGACAAGTTCACGCTGGCGGGGATTCTGGACAAAGAGGGCAGGGCGTGGGAAGACGCGGGCCTGAAATACATGAAGGTTTCCGATGCGGAGATGCTGCTGAAGATCGAGAAAAATCCGGGGCTGCTGAAGCTGCCCTTCGTGCGCTGCGCCAACAAGCTGAGCGCGGGGCATGACGAGGCGGCGTGGAAGGCGATGGCGGTCTGACATCCGTTTGCGGCGAGGCCTTTGGCAGGAACCCGATGGTGGGCGGAAAAGAAATGTTTCCCACGAAAAACGAGAAGGGTGATTAGGTCGAAGATCACACCGTCGAACGTATTTCAATCGAATGGCGTGATTGACGTGGTCGATTCGGTATTGCTTCCGAATTCGTCGGGCAGGGTGAGCGTCCCGGAAATTGTGCGGACCGCTCGGCCGCCGACTCTTACGCTGGTTATTTTGCCGGCTACCAGTTCGGCGGATCCGGACAGAAATCCGCGCCGGTGGACTTCAGAGCCCTGCTCGATGACGAGGCGCTCCCCGGGCCGGGCCAGGCCGCACTTCACAAGCCAGGCGATCGCCGCTCCGCCCGCCGAGCCGGTTACGGGATCGTCCCCGGTGCGGGTTGGTTTCCGGGCGTGGAAGGCGGCTTGCGGGTTTTCGACGTCCCGCGTCAACAGATAGATGCCAGTTTCCGGAAGGCCCTGGGCGAAGTATGCTTCGAGAGCGCGCCAGTCCGGCGTTGCGCGGCGCACGGCGTCGCGGTTGTTCAACAGGATGATGGCATTCGGTCTGCCGGTGGAGGCGGTTTCTGGTGGGAAGACGGCGTCGAAGTCATCGGGTTGAAGGCCCAGCAGGGGTGCGAGCGTTGTGGCCTCGTGGGCGCCAGCGAACACAGGTTCGGGCTGGAGCATCTCGCCTTCCCATGCGCCATCGCGCTGGTGGAAGTCGACTATGATCGGGCCCGCGGGGAGGTCCAGGGTGAGGGAGGTGCCGGCGGTCGCGGTCCTTTTCGGATTCACGCTCCACAGGGCAAAGGCGGTCCCGAGCACGGGGTGGCCGGCAAACGGCATTTCGGCGCCGTCCTTTGCGAAGATGCGGGTGCGCACGCCCTGGTGTTCCCGCGAGGCTTCGGCCGGGTAGACAAAGGTTGTTTCGGAGAACGCCATTTCCCGTGCGATGGCGGGAAGTTTGTCCTCCGGGATAGCAGAGGCGTCCGGGAAGACCGCCAGCTGGTTGCCGAGCAACCGTTCTCCGGAAAAAACATCCCAGGTCTCGAAAGATACAGCGCGATCCACCCGTGATTGAGCCGGCATCCTGCCATCATAAACTTGAACGATCACCATGCAACGACGCGCCTTCCTGACACTTGCCGCCACCCTCCCCGTACTCTGCGAATCACCCGCCGCGACGGAGGTCTCCATCAAAGGGGAACAGTTCCTGCTGAATGGCGCTCCCACCTATGCGGGCCGCATGTGGAACGGCATGAAGATGGAAGGGTTGCTGATGAACGTTCGCGCGGTGCAGGCGTGCTTTGATGATTCCAATCCGGCTACGCGGTCCCGCTGGGCCTATCCCGACACCGGCAAATGGGATCCGGAGCGCAACACGCGCGAGTTCCTGGCCGCGTTGCCCGAGTGGCGCAGCCACGGGTTGCTGGCTTTCACGATCAATCTGCAGGGTGGCAGTCCGGAAGGTTATTCAAAGCAGCAGCCGTGGATCAATTCGGCCTTTGAGCGCGATGGTAGCCTGAAGCCCGCCTATCTGGATCGCGTGTCCCGGATTCTCGCCCGTGCGGATGAACTGGGCATGGTGGTGATTGTTGGCTACTTCTATTTCGGGCAGGATGAACAGTTGCAGGACGAGGCCGCGGTACGCCGCGCTGTCACGAACGCGACCAACTGGCTGCTCGACCAGGGGCGCCGGAACATCCTGGTGGAAATCGACAACGAGTGCAACGTGAAGTCCTATGACCACGCCATTCTGAAGGCGGACCGCGTGCATGAACTGATTGCGCAGGCGAAGGCGCTGCGGCGGGGCGGGCGGCGGCTGCTGGTTGGCACCAGTTATGGCGGGGGAACACCCGCTGAAGCCAGCGTCGTGGGCGTGTCAGACTTTCTGCTGTTGCATGGCAACGGCGCGGACAATCCGGCGAGAATTCATGAGATGGTCCGGAAATCGAGGAGCGTCGGAACATGGCGTCCCATGCCCGTGCTGATCAACGAAGATGACCACTTTCGGTTTTCGGAGAGTGACAACCACCTGCTGGCGGCACTGTCTGAGCATGTCTCGTGGGGCTTCTTCGAACCCGGCCGGAGCAATTATGCCGACGGCTATCAGTGCCCACCCGTGAACTGGGGGATCAATACGCCGCTCAAAAAAGAATTCTTCGGCAAGCTGAAAGAAATTACCGGGACTTAGCTCAGGTTTTCTTTTTCGCCTTCTTTTTGGCCCGGTTTTCTTCGCGATTTGCGTGACGCCCGGTGCCGTCGCCTTCATCGAGAATGCCGCCGGCGGGATTCAGTGAGTCGAGGGCCTTCTGCAGGCGCGCCCTGGCTGCGATGGCGGCGGGATTCTTCGTGTCGGCGGGAACGAGGGGTTCCTCAAACGGGGCCTTGCTCATATCGAACAACTCGCCCGCCTGATTCAGTTTCCAGGCCTCTTCCCGCACGTACCAGTTGCGCGCCAGTTCGATGAAGATCCACTCGCGCGGCTGGCCCTTGCGACCCTGAATTTCCGGGGCGAAGCTGTGGCCATCGAGAACGTTGACCATCGGCAGTTTTGCGCCGGCGACCTCCGCGAAGGTGGGAACGAAATCGGTGGAGTCAATCATCTGGGCCGAAACCTTGCCCACCGGCGTTT
>CAIUOG010000073.1 GCA_903900705.1 uncultured Acidobacteriia bacterium | reverse complement strand
GGGAACGGCAAGCCGTTCTTCGCCGTCTGTTCCGTGCAGCCCCCGCACGATCCGCCGGTTGCGCCGCCGGACTACCGGTCCCGTCTGAATGCGGGGAACATCGAGTTCCGGCCCAACGTGCCCTTCTCGAAACCAATCCGCGAACAGGCGGCGCGGGAGCTTTCCGGCTACTACGGCATGATCGAGAATCTGGACTTCAACTTCGGGCGGGTCATGAAGACACTGCGGGAGGAGGGCGTGTTGCCGGACACCCATGTGATGTTTTTTGCCGACCATGGCGACATGCTCGGCTCCCAGGGACAGTTCCGGAAAATGACGGCGTATGAAGAATCGATCCGGATTCCGTTCTTTATTGGTGGCGGGCAACCGACCTACGAGGGGCATCTGACCGGGCGTTCCCCGGTGCTGCTGAATGCTCCGGATATTGCGCCAACCACGCTGGGGCTGTGCGGCATCAAGCCGCCGGCCTGGATGGAGGGCCGGGATTATTCGAGTTTCCGCGTGCGCACGCCGGGAAGCCCCGCCGTCAGCCTGCCGGATTCCGCCTATCTCCAGACGGTGGTGCCGACCGGGCACCCGGACTCGGTGAACAAGCCCTACCGCGGCATTGTGACGCGCGACGGCTGGAAATACACCTGCTTTAACGGGATCAGCTGGATGATGTTCAATCTGAATGACGACCCTTATGAGCAGGCGAACCTGGCTTACAACAACAGGTACCGCGCGGAGCGGCAGAAGCTGATCGGGCGGTTGAAGCAGTGGGTGGCTGATACGGGCGACAGGTTTGAGATTCCGGAGGATTAAATGAAAACAACCCGCAGAACAGCGCTTGGCGTCATTTTGGGCGCCTCAGCCGGCCTGGGCCAGACCTACAATTCCGGCCAGACAATCGGCTTTAAGGCTGATAACGTGGCCGAACGGACCGAATGCGGAATCGGAGCGCTCATGCCCTGGGCGGATGCGCTTTGGGCCGTCACTTACAACTCGCACAAGGCCACGACGGGAACCGGCCTGGGGCTTTATCGTATCGGTGACGACCTGCGCAGTGAGCGCGTCCATGTCCATAACGGCACGCATGCCAACCGCATGGTGCACCACGAGACCAATCAGTGCCTGATCGGGCCATACGTCATCGACGCCGCGGGCAACTGGAAATTTATTCGCGAGTTCGCCGACCACCGCCTCACCTCGACCATGCGGCATCTCAAAGAACCGAAGAGCAAGGTCTACTACCAGACCATGGAAGGCCTCTTCTTTGAGATGGATCTTGCCACGCTGAAACCGGTGCTGCTGCATGACCTGGCGGCCGAAATGAAACTCCAGGCGCGACCGCACTTCAAAGGCGGCTATACCGCACAGAATCGGGTGGTGGTGACCAACAACGGATTCTACGAATACGGCGAAACGCAGGCTGGGCTTTTCGAGTACGACGGAAAACGGTGGACGCGGCTGTCGGACAAACCGCACATGGACGTCGCCGCCCGCGAAAACATGGGAAATGTCCTTTTCGCCACCGGCTGGGATGAACGCTCCGTGTTGTTCCACGCCCTTGTGGGCGGCCAATGGCAACACTACCGGCTGCCGAAGGCATCGCACGCGTTCGAGCATGCGTGGCAGACCGAATGGATGCGGATCCGGGAGGTGGAAACGGAGCATTTCCTGATGGATATTCAGGGCATGTTTTACGAACTGCAACCGGTGCCTTTTGAGGGCCGCATCTGGGGCGTGAAACCCATCTGCCAGCATCTGCGAATTATTCCCGACTACTGCGCCTTCCGCGGCCTGTTCGCGGTGGGCGGCAACCAGACGACACCCAATGCCGATAACGAGGCGGTGGCTGGCCAGCCGCAGTCAGGGCTTTGGCTGGGAAAGACGGACGATCTCTGGAGTTGGGGAAAGCCGAAGGGCTGGGGCGGAGTCTGGCGTAAGACGCCGGTTGGGGCGGGGGAGGCTTCGGATCCGTTTCTGTTTACCGGTTTCGAACACGCCGTGCTGCATCTGACGGCAGACAAGCAGACCACCTTTGACGTGCAGGTGGATTTCCTGGGAGACGGCAGCTGGGAGAGCTATGAGAAGGTCCGGGTGAGTGGCTATAAGCCGCTGATTTTCCCGGCGGGTTTCAGCGCCCACTGGGTGCGGGTGGTGTCGGACACTGCCTGTAAGGCGACGGCCGAATTTATCTATACGTAAAGGCGGAACGTAAAGGCGGACATGAGACGGGGCAGGACCGGCAAAGGCCCTGCCCCTCAGGCACGAATCAGAAGACGAGCCGCGCGCCCAACTGCATGGAGCGCGGGGAGTTCGCCTGGGTGGTGATGGTACCGAAGGCCGCGCTGGTACCCGTGGTGTTCGGAGGGCCGAATACCGGGTGGTTCAGCACGTTATAGGCTTCGGCGCGAAGCTGCAGAGTGGTCTTTTCCGTAATGTGGAACCGCTTGGAAACCGACGGGCTCCACTCATTGATGCCGTCCGTCCGAAGACGCGCAAATGTCGTGGGCAGGGTCCGGATGTGGTACTGGAAGGCCGCCGTACTGGCTGTGACGAAGGGCGAGGTGCTGAAGGCCGGAATCGCCACGCCGGCGGCGCTGAGATCCGCCGAACGGTTATTGAAGTTCAGGCTGCTGACGTCAAGACTGTTGGTGCCATTGGTCAGGGGATAATCGCCAGGGTTGGAAGTGCTGCCGTTCACCCAGGTAAGCGGCGCGCCCACCTGATAGGTATAAATGCTGTTAATGCTCCAGCCACCCACGGCGGCGTCCAGCCAGCGGTTCGAAATGTTGAAGCGCTTGCCCTTGCCGAACGGGATTTCGTAGATTGTGGCGATCACGAAACGATGCGGGTGATCGTAGGGCGAGATGCGCCGTTCCGGGGCGAAGTCCGTATCGTTCAGGTACGTATCCTGTTCGATCAGCTTCGAGAAGATGTAGTTGCCGACAATCGACATGCCGCCCGAGAAGCGCTTGGAAACGCGGACATTGAGGCTATGGAAGAAGGACTGGCCCGCTTCATTGTTCTGCATGTAGACGCCGGTGCTGCCGCTTTCCGCGCCCACCGGATACTGCGGGTAACGCGCCAGCAACTGCGCCACCGTGATGGTTGCGCCGTTGAGCGAGGCCACGCTCGGAATCAGACCAGCGAACGGGTTCGGCGTGTTGGCGTTCAGCTGATTGATGACGGTGGTGTCGCGTACCGGCAGCGTGCTGAGGAACTGGCGCGGAATGCCATTGAGTTCGGTGGTATAGATCGGCAGGTGTATTGCGTGCATTCCCATGTAGACCACTTCGAGGGTGGTGCTTTGCGTCAGCGCATGCTGGAAGCCGAAGTTCCAGCGAATTGTGTAGGGGTCCTTCTGCGCGGGAATGAAAGTGGTGTTCTGGCCGACGAAGGTCAGCAGACCCGCGGACGATCCGGTCGGCCTGGTGAAGCCGTTCGGGAACGGATTGGACAGCGTCGCGGTGGGCGAAAGGAAGGTGCTGGGCGTGGAGAGCTGCGTGGTCTGGCTGAAGCCCTGCTGATTCTGGATGGGGTTGGTGGAGTAGGCGCCGGTGATGGTCAGCTGGCTGATCACGTCAGGCTGCACAAACATGGCGAAGCCGCCACGTAAGACGGTCTTGCCTTTGAGGATGTCCGGCGTCCACGCGAAACCAACGCGAGGGCTGAACAGGTGCGACGTCTGCTTATAAATCGCGCCGTCGTTCGGGAAGGTGAGACCACCCAGAACGCTGAAGTTCGCCGGCGAAAGCAGGGCGTTGGGGCTCTTGGCATAGGCGGCCTGCGCGGCGGTCTGCAAAGGGCTCGCATCGGTGGAAGAGAAACCGTTGATGGTGCGGTTGTGGCGCTCCGTATACGGATTGTCACGATCAAAACGAATACCCAGATTGACCGTAAGGTTTCGCTTCACGCGCCAGTCATCCTGCACGAAGCCACCGAAATAGTGTTCAAAATAGGAAGCCGATGTATTGATGTCATAGGTGCCGCTGGTTGGCAACCCCATCAGGAACTCCGCGAAATCCTGCCCCTGGACAACGGTGGAGGATGCGCCGGTATTCGCCTTCACCCAGGAGTTGGCGCTGAAGGAGAAGTTTCCGGATGAGTTCCCCACGGTGGTGAAGTTGGTGACGTACTGGCGCACGTCAAAACCGAACTTGATGGCATGGTCGCCCTTGCTCATATTCCACGTGCCGAAGGCCTGCAGGGACTGCGACGGCAGCAGATTGGCGCCGGTGGAACCCATGGTGGTGAGTCCGGAGTTGGAGGCGAAAGACAAACTGGGCAATTGGGCAATGCCGCCGCCCGAATCCAGATAAGAGGGATAGCCCAGCGTGGTGGCGTCAAACCCGGCGCTCGGCGACGGGTGACTTTCGTTCATGCGGGTGAAGTTCAGGCGCATGTCGAAGACGTTGGTCGGGTTGACGATCCAGACGTTGTCAAAGCTGCTGCCCCAGTTCTGACGAGTCAGCAGCGACCCGGTCGAAATGTTGCGGTAGTAGTTGTTTTTCGACTGCAGATAGTCGGTGTGACGAACGTCGAAGAACATGTGGTCGCTGTTGTTGAGGTTGTAATCGAGACGACCGAGTTCATTGCTGTAGTTATCCGGAGTGGCCGCGGTGCTGAGGAAGTTATTGGTTCCGTCTGACTGTCCCGTAACGTTGGGGGATGGGAAGAACTTCAGGTAGGCCTGCGCGATGGGGCTGAGCAGAGAGGTGGGAATCACGTTTCCGGCAAAGGCGGTGCGGTTGACGGTGCTGCCGGTCAGTGCGCCGGTAAAGGGGTTGTAGAGCTGGTATTTGGAATTGACCGCCAGCAGCGCCGAGAAATCGCCCTTGCGTTCCGCATCCGTGGGGACGGTGAGGGGGGTGCTGTTGGGCTGGCTGTCTTTAAGACCTTCCCAGGCGAAGAACCAGAAAAGCTTGTTCCGGCCGTCATAGACCTTCGGGATGAACATGGGTCCACCCACGGTAACGCCGTACTGGTTGTAGTGGGTGACGGAGTTGGCGACGCCCTTCTGATTGTTGAAGAAGTTATTGGCGGTGAGCGTATTGGGCTTATTGAATTCCCACGCGGAACCGGTGACGGTGTTGGTTCCGCTCTTCAGAACCTGATTGATGGTTCCGCCGCCGGTGTGGCCGTAGGCAGCGTCGGTATTAAAGGCTTTCACCACGACTTCGCGGACAGCGTCCATGGGCGGACTGTAGGCGAGGCGACCGTCCCAGGTGGCGTCGGGCGAGCCATTCAGCTGAATTTCGTTGGTCTGCGCGAAAGAACCGCCGATGCTCCAGCCGGCCGCTCCACCCGCGTCGAACGGGTGAATCAGGGAAGGCTGACCGGTGGCGACAACGCCGATAGAGAGGCTGGCCAGCACGGTCGGCGTACGGCCGTTCATCGGCAGATCTTCCACTTCCTTTGAGGTGATGGAGCCACCCACCGTCGCGTTCTCCGAGTTCAGCTGCGGGATGCTTTCCGTGACGGTCAGCGTGGTGGAAACGTCGCCGATTTCGAGATGAATGTCGATCACCGGGTGATCGCCGGAGCCGAGCTCGATCTTGTCCTGCGAATAGCGCTTGAAACCCGCCATCTCGGCAGTCAGAGAGTAGGTACCGGGCGCGAGGAACGGGAGCGTATATTGGCCGTCGGCATTGGAGACAGTCTGGGTGTTGGTTCCGGTGGCGGTCTGGGTGGCCACGACTTTGGCGCCGGAGATGTGAGCTCCGCCCTGATCGTTCACCGTACCGGAAATGGTGGCGCGGAATTCCTGCGCGAAGAGGGCGCAGGGAAGAAGTAATGCTGCGAGAACTAAACGAGGTTGCATGCTTTCACCTGGAAGCGAAGATTCTGGACCAACTTTATAAGCCATTTGTAAGGGAGTCAAAGCGGTTTGACTGAAGGTTCTGTTCAGAACCGCTGAACGATTCACGGATTGGCCGGCGAATGGATGTAGGATAGTCGGCATATGAATCCAACCAGACGCGACGCGCTGGTGACGATTGCCGCACTCGCGACGACCGCATCCGCGGAAGCTCAACAAACTCCGTTTCTCACCACTCCGGAACTGGCATGGCTCAGCGCCTTTGTGGATGTGATGATTCCCCGGACTGACACCCCGGGCGCGTCCGACGCGGGCGTGCCCACCTTTATCGACCGGAGACTTGCGGCGAACCCGGCTCTCGCCGAAAGCTTCCGCGCCGGCAGAAAAGCTCTGGACGAAGATGCAAAAGCGAAGTTCGGCGCGCCATTCCCCTCCCTGACCCTCGCGCAGCAGACCGAACTGCTGACGCCAATGGAGAAAGACCCGTTCTTCCGCATGATGAAGGGGCTGACGATCGACGGCTATTACACCTCGCGGGCGGGCCTGACACAGGAACTGGGCTGGCACGGGAATACATTTCTGATGGAGTTCCCGGGCTGTGACCATCCGGAGCATCAGGCATGACGCCGACACATGATGTGGTGATCATCGGCAGCGGCGCCGCGGGCGGAATGGCCGCCTGGAATCTGACTCGTCAGGGCATGAAGGTGCTGGTTCTCGACGCCGGCACGAAGTTTCCGCGCGAGCAGTTCTGGAGCCATGTAAAACCCTGGCAGGCGCAGGAAAGAATCGCGGAAGGCCGCAAGCCCCCGCAGTTTTACATAGACCTGAAAACCGCGCCCTACCGGACCCCCAAAGACCAACCGTTCGACCTCGCCCGCGTCTGGGGTCGGGGCGGAAAAACCAATATCTGGGGACGGGTTTCGCTGCGTTATTCCGATCTCGACTTCGCCGGTGCGGAGAAGGACGGCTGGGAGATTCCGTGGCCAATCCGTTACAAAGATGTTGCCCCGTACTACGACAAAGTCGATCAGCTGATCGGCGTATGCGGCGGGGATGACGATCAGGATTCGCTGCCGGGCAGCCGGTTCCATCTACCCGCGCCAAAGCCGCGCTGTGGAGAGCGCCTGCTGCAGAAGGCGGCGAAGAACCTGGGAATCAGCATTGTCGCCGGTCGACGCGCCGTGCTGACGAAACCACACAATGGGCGGGCGGCCTGCCACTACTGCGGCGCCTGCGGCAAGGGTTGTGACATCGGGGCGTTCTTCAATTCGTCGGACTATCTGCTGGAGCCGGCTTTCAAGTCGGGCAGGCTGCGGATCATCGACAATGCGGTGGTCGCCCGTGTCCTCACCGATAGCGAAGGACGCGCCAGCGGCGTACAGTACTTTGACCGGTTCACAAAAAAGGAACAGCAGGTGAAGGCGCGCGTGGTGATCGTTGCGGCATCGTGCATCGACTCCACGCGAATTCTGCTGAACTCAAAGTCGAAGCAGCATCCGAACGGAATAGGGAACTCGTCGGACGTGATTGGGCGCTACCTGAGCGAACAGGTGCGGCTGCATATGTTTGGTTTTGTGCCCGATCTTCTGGGCGCGCCGGTGCGGAATGACGATGGCATCGGCGGCGAGCACGTCTATCTGCCCCGGTTCAATCACCGGGATGGCAGGAAGCGGGATTATCTGCGCGGCTTCGGAATGCAGTTCTGGGGCTGCGGCGCAACGGATAACGCCGGCTGGGCGAAGGAGATTTCGGGTTTTGGCGCGGGGTTCAAGACAGCCGTCAAAAAACGCTATCCCTCGCTGGTGGCGCTCCATCCGTATGGAGAAGTACTGCCCTACGCGGATAACCGGATCACGGTGGATGATTCAGACCTCGATTCCTACGGAATACCGATCTCCCGCATCGCGTTCAAATACCGTGAGAACGAACGGAAGATGATGACCGAGATGTATGAGACGGCAGCCTCCATTCTGAAGGAGGCGAAGGCGGAGATTCTGCCTTACGATCCGGCTTTCATGGGAATGCCGGGCCAGGCGATCCATGAGCACTCCACCTGCCGGATGGGCGCGGACCCGAAGCGAAGCGCGCTGAACGGCTTCTGCCAGATGCACGACGTGAAGAATGTGTTCGTGGTGGATGGCGCGGCGTTTACCACTGCTTCCGAGAAGAATCCCACGCTGACGATTCTGGCTCTGGCATGGCGGGCCACCGACTATCTGGCCGGGGAAATGAAGGCGAAAAGGCTGTAAGCACCGTCGGCGAAAAGCAAAATGGCGGCGGTTCCCGAAGGAACCGCCGCCATTTTCTTTTGACAGTGTTACCCCGCCTTAAAAGTACAGGCGGAGAGAGAGCTGCAGATTGCGAACGTCGCCAGTCTTGTTATTGATCTTCAGGAAGTTGCTGCTCGTCGGATCAGTGCTGGCAAAGCCGGCCCAGTTCGGATGATTGAAGGCGTCGAACGCCTCCGCACGGAACTGGAAGCCAACGCGTTCGTTGATGGGGAACTTCTTGAACAGACCCAGGTTCACGTTGTTGAAACCAGGCTGGTACAGGATGTCGCGAATCCCCTTCTGGAGGTTAAAGGTGCCATTGGCCGGAACGGTAAACAGGGCGTTCCCGCTCGCGTCTTTCGGCTGAATGTAGTACACCTGGTCGCCGGAGTTCAGAGCGATCTGCTTGCTGTAGACAAGCGGTGCGCCGCTGTAAACCCAGTACTGACCAACACCGCCGGCGAGGCTGCCATCAAGGCCAACGCCCGCATAGTCGGTGCCGCGGGCTGCGGAGGTCGGGGTACCGGTCTGTTTCTGGATGATACCGGAAACCTGCCAGCCACCGAGCGCACGGCCCATCATGTCGTTGCGACCGTGGAAGAACGGCAGCTCATACATGAAGTTGGCGATGAACACGTGACGAACGTCAAACTCCGAAGGACCCCAGAGGTTGCCGGCGTAGTACGTGTCAGGAATGATATCGCGCTGGTTGGAACCGTCATCCATGCTCTTCGAGAACGTGTAGGAAGCGCCGAACAGCAGGCCTTTGGTCAGGCGGCGGTTCCAGGTCATCTGGAGCGAGTTGTAACGGGAGCTGGCAACGTTATCCGTTTCGCGGATGGAGTTGTAGCCCTTGTAAGGACGCAGCGCATCGAGGTTCACACCAGGGTTGGCAAGAACGGTCGCGATGGTGGGCTGGTTGATATCCGATTCGCGCTGCAGGTGCAGACCGCGGCGGCCAACGTAACCGACCGAGAGGATCGAGTTCAGTGGCAGTTCCCGTTCCACCGTGAAGTTCCAGTTCCAGGCCATGGGGTTCTTGAAGTCACGGCTCTGAGTGGTAACGGTCAGCGGGAGAAGGTTGGTAGTGGTGCCACCCGGGTTATCGGCGCTGCCGAAGGAGACATTGGCAGTCGGCTGGAAGGGCGGGTTGCCGCCGAGGAAGACGGAGTCGCTGACGCCCAGGCGGGTGTAGAAGCTGCCGCCGCCGGTGCGGAGGACGGTCTTCGAATTCAGGCTGTAGGCGATACCGAAGCGCGGCTGCACCTGGCCCCACTGAATGTTGGAGAAGTAGTTCGGGTACTTACCGTTCCGGAACAGATAGGTGAGCGACGAATCGTTGGCTGCCGGGAAGCGGCCGTTGGCCGAGGAGGGCCAGCCGTTGCCGGGGATGACCATGCCGTTGTAGCGATCACCGGAGCCCGGAATGATGGTACCGGTCTTCGGGTCCACCTTCACGGCCTGAGTGGGATCATACAGAGCCGGGTCGAACACGATCATGTTGCCCCAGAGGGCATGGTAGGGAACGATGACGGTGTAGCGGAAACCATAGTTGATGGTCAGCTTCTGATTGACCCTCCAGTTGTCCTGAACATACGGCTCGTACGACTGGCCGCGGAAAGGCGTGTAGGCGCGGGTCCCGAGTTCGGAGTAGCTGTCGAAGATGCCGAGTGCGGTGTTGGCGATCGCGTTACCGGTGCTGGGCTGGCCCGAGCGGGTATCGGTGAAGGCAAACTGACCGTTCTGGTTGTTGGTGCAGGTGGGGCAGGCGCTGACGTTGATTTCGTCGTTGTCGTTCTCACCCGAGCGTTCGAAGTAAAAACCGAACTTGAAGGTGTGGTTGCCCTTAACCCAGGTCAGACTGTCCGTGAAGGTGTAGATCGGACCGGTCGAGTGCGACGGGTAGGGGTTGCCGGTGAGACCGCTCAGACCGGTGATGTTGGCGGTCGGGATGCGGTTCGGGAGCAGCTTGCCCACGGGGAAGATGTACGGGTAGTTGATGCCCGCCGTGGTGCGGTCGAAGAAGTGCGCGGTATCGACCGGGATGTACACGTCGTCGAGGCTGACCGTGACAACCGCTTCGTTGATCAGCGTGGGGCTGATGGTCCAGACGTGATCGAGCGAGTTGGTCTGGTTCGGGCGATTGAAGAACTTGGGGGTCTCGGTCGGGGTGCCGTCGAGAGGCTGGTATTCCCAGAACGCGTAGTTGTTGCGGCGGAACTGCAGGCGCTGTTTGTCGTTGATGTTGTAATCGGCCGACAGGGTGTCTTTGCGCTGGTGCTGCGGGTGCTGCGCCGTGATGTAGTAGTTGGAGGTGCCGATGAAGTTCCCCACCGCGAGGTTCGGAACCGGATAGGCCTTCAGGATGCCCGTGCCGTTGCGGCTGAGCACGCTGGTCGGGATGATGTTGCCGGCATACGGCACACCGGAGTTCGGGTCTTTAATCGTAACGACCTTGCCGAGGATGTTGGAAGGACCGTTGGTCAGCAATTCGCTGAAGTCGCCTCCGCGCATCAGGTTGGTGGGAACGGTCCAGGTGGCGCTGTCGGTAAAGACGTAGCGAACCCATTCCTCGCCCCAGTACCAGAAGAGCTTGCTCTTGTCGGTGTTGAACTTGCCAGGCCAGTAAGCCGGGCCACCGATGTTGTAGCCGAACTGGTTGTAGTGGATGGGCGCGGCAAAGGCCTGCCCGTTGGTGTGGTTACGGGTCCAGGTGTTCGCGTTGAAATCGTTGTTGCGGAGGTATTCGTAAGCGGCGCCATGGAAATCCTTGCCACCGGGTTTGGTGACAATGCGGATCTGCGCACCGGAGGTACGACCGTATTCCGCGGCGTAGGCGGCGGTCAGGATCTGCACTTCTGACGTGGAATCCACGTCCGCGGCGCCAAGGCTGGTACCGTTCGAACGGGTACGGGTTGCCGGAGCACCGTCATAGGTGATCAGGTTTTCCGGGTTGCGGGAACCGTTAAAGTTCGACGGACCCTGCGTGAAGTTAAAGTTCAGACCGGCGAGGTTGCCGCCGCGAGCGCCCGGGACGAGAGACGCCAGGCCGACCGGGTTGCGGCCGTTCAGTTCGAGCGAGTCGATCTGTTCGCGGGTGATCTGCTTCTGCACAGTGGCACTTTCGGTCTGCAGGGCAGTGGCATTGGCGGTGACTTCCACCGTTTCCGAAGCCGCACCGACAGTGAGTGACACATCGAGGCCCAGCTTGCTGGCGGCGTCGAGTTTGTTGGCCTTGCTTTCAAACTTCTTGAATCCGGCGGCTTCCACCGTGATGGTGTAGGCACCGGCCTGAATGTTGGTGAACACGAAGAAACCGGCGTCGTTCGTTTTGACTGTACGCTCCGAGCCATTCCCTTCGTTTTTCGCCTTGACAGTGGCGTTGGGAACGGTAGCGGAGGATTGATCCTTTACGACGCCTTCGATTGAGCCGAGATCCGACTGGGCGAAGGCGGATACTGCGGCGAGGAACAGTGCTGCAAATCCAAG
>CAIUOG010000072.1 GCA_903900705.1 uncultured Acidobacteriia bacterium | reverse complement strand
TCGATCAGCCAGAGCCCGGTATCGGGATGGTTCGTATCGCAAAGCACCTGGGTGCCGGCCCGGTTGGGCGTGATGTGCCAGGCGTTGAAGTGGGTGATGGTGCGAATTTCGCGCGTGGTCCAGTCCATGCGGCAGAGCTTGTGAGGCCAGACGGTGAAGACGAGATCGCCGGTGCGGCCGAGGAAGGTTTCGTGCACCACGAACTCGTCGTTCCCGTGCTGATAGAGGCATTCCATGCCGACGCCGTCGCGCCGGACGCGGTACATGCGGGGCGCGGGGTCCCCGGCGAATTCAATCCACCCGGGTTCAAGCGGGTGGAACTGCGGATGAATTACGGTGCGGGGAAAGGGAATGAAGTTCCACGCGGAACCATCACCGCGGCCGCAGACCAGACCGGTCCCGTCAGACGTTTTCGCGGCCGCCACGAGCCACTCACCGGAGGCGTCCGGCGACACCTCGCCCAACTGGCCATCGAAGGCGACGATGCGCCGTTCGGCGTGGGAATCGAGTGAGTAAACCCAGATCTCGCCGCCGCGCACGAAGAAGACCCGGTTGTCGCGAATGGCCGGGGAATAGGGATGAATCGGCGCGCCGCTGGTGAGCCGTTCGATTTCCCCCGTGGCGTAGCGGATGGCACACAGTTGCGGGTTGCCGGTTTCGTACGAAGTGAAGAGAATGCGCTCGCCGTCGGGCGTGAAAGAACTCTGCAGAAAGTAGGTCGGGTGGCTGATCCAGGCTCCGGATGTCATCTGCCGGACCAGCACACCGGACACGGGGTCACGGAACTCAGTCATGAGCGAATCAGAGCTTCAGCTGTTCGGAATAGCGGCTTTCCAGAGCGTCGATGGCGGCGGTTTCCATGGCCTGGCGCGGGGCGGTTTCGCCGGTCCAGATCTCGAACTGACGGACGGCCTGCTCGATGAACATCTTCAGGCCGGGCACCACCTGTTTGCCCTGCGCTTTGGCGCGCTTGATCAGTTCGGTTTCGAGCGGGTTGTAGACCATGTCGAAGACGATCTCCCCGGGGATTTTATCTTCGAACGGGCAATCCTTCACGTTGGGCCACATGCCGAGCGGAGTGGCGTTGATGACCACATCGAAATGTCGCAGCAGCACCTGCTCCTGCGACATGGGTTCGCCGCCCACCAAGCGCGCGAGGGCCCGGACGCGATCGGGATTGCGGCCGGTGATGGCGACCTTCGAGCCGGCATCGGAAAGAGCGCAGGCGGCACCGCGCGCCGCGCCTCCGTTACCCACAATCAGGACGGAAGCCTTTTGCAGATTGGTCAGCTTGGCGAGCGGACCGGAGACGGCTTCCGCATCGGTGTTCGAGCCGCGCCACTTGCCGGCCTTTCGCACTACGGTGTTCACGGCGCCGATGCGTTTGGCGAGCGGGTCCACGTAATCGAGATAGCGCATGATGCGGCGCTTGTGGGGAATGGTGACGCTGAAGCCGGAAAGCGGCAACTCTTCCGCGAACTGGAAGAAGTCACGGAGCTGGTTCTGATTCACCAGCAGGGGAACATAAACGGCGTCCATGCGGCGGGACTGAAACGCGCGGTTGTGGACCACGGGCGAGACGGAGTGCCGCACCGGGTCGGCCACGACGGCGAAGATCTTCGCGGCCCGGGTGAACTTGTCGATTCGGTAGAGCGAGCGCAGCTGGCGCGCATTCACCTGACCGGAGGCCGTGCCCTGCACGTGCGCGGGAGCGGCGTACGTGAAAACGGCCCCCATCGCGGTGGAAAGCACGCGGGAGGGGAAGCCGATCTCACCCATGGCGAGCGTGACGAGCGGGATCTTCGGGCTGAGCTTGCTGGCCGCGAGAATGCGCCCGGTGTCACTGGGTTTGCGCGAGGTGCTGACGAGTTTGTAGACGTCGGCCGGAACCTTGCGCATGCGCTTCAGAACGGGGTCGATCGGCGGCGTGGTTTCGAAATGGTGCCAGGAAACAATCAGATAAGCGCGGGCACGCAGTTCGGCGCAGCGATCGGGCACGACTTCCGCGGTTTCGATCTCGATATCAATGGCGCGCGCGCCCTTCTGAATCGCGAGGTCGAGAACCTTGAATTGTTCCTCGATGCTGCCATTGAACCGGCCGTGGTTCTGGTGGCGGCGGCAGGTGGCGAGGATGGTGCAGCCGGGATGTTCTTCGAGGAAATCCGCGATGGCCTGCGCGCCCTTCATAGGGTCGGGAAGATAGTCGAGTCGGAATTCGAGGAAGTTCTCGCCGGACTCCGCCTCGCGGCGGGCCTGCTCAAGAAGCCGCGGAACATCGGGGAGCCCGAGCGCTATGCAAATACGAGGAAGCGCGCGCCTCTGCGTCATTGGTTCACCAGAATAACAACCTGTTTTGATTTATTGGCCCGGATCCGGCGAAAAACAAGAGATGACCCCATCTATCACCCCGTTACCTAACCCAGTACAGCCAGTGCCGAAAGAATATCAAACCGCAGTACGCCATGAGCCGCGCGGAGAGATTGTTCCACCGCCGCAGGCCTTTCGCCGGAGGCGAAAATGAAGCCGGTGTAGCTGGAGCCTTCCGGCAGCGGGACGAGCTTTTCGCCGGGTTTTGCGGTGATCATTACGTCGTCAACGCCGGGAATGGCGCGTGCCTCTTCAAGGCCGGAGACGCCTTCCAGAATGCCGGCGCGCGGCACCGGAATCATCATCACGCCGGAGGCGGGCATGGCGGGACCCAGACAAGAAGGCATTTCGCCGATTGCGTGCAGGACCAGCAACTGTTCGAGCGAGAGCGGTTCGGCGCGGCCCGGCGCATGGAACCGCAGCGCGCGGGCGCAGAGGCCGCCGATGGGACGCGCCGCGATTTCCAGCATGAAGACGCGGCCTTCCCACACCCGCATCTCCGCATGAATCGCACCGTGGAAGAGGCCGAGCGCGTTGGCGGCGCGAGCGGTGGTCTCTTCGATTGCCCGCTGAATTGCGGCGGATTCACGGGACGGCGTCACGTAGAGCGTCTCCTCGAAATAAGGCCCCTCCAGCGGATCGGGTTTATCGAAGATCGCCAATGTTTGCAGGCGTCCGCGGGTCATGACGCCTTCGAGAGCAAATTCGCGGCCCGGGATGTATTGCTCCACCTGGATGGCGGCGTCGTTCTCCGGCAGAAGCCTGCGGATGCGTTCATGCGCGGCAAGGAACTCAGCCGGATTGTTGGCGCGGATCACGCCGCGGCTGCCCGATAGACTGAGCGGTTTCAGGACACAGGGATACCCGGCGTTGGCGGCAATTGGGTTCGTTTTTTCGTCCGGCGACAAGAGGCGATGGCGCGGCACGGGCAATTGTGCGGCCTCAAAGAGACGGCGGGATTGACTCTTGTCCCGGCAGGCGGCGGCGGCCGCGGGCGGATGCCAGGGCAGACCGAGCGCTTCGGCGACCATGGCGGCGGCGCGGGTCGGCTTGTCGGCCACGGCTATCAGGCCGGCGATCGGTTGATCGGGGGCAAGACCCCGCAGTTGGTGGAGCGCGAGCTGGACGGATTCGGCGGGATCTTCGAAGCGGACCGGGATGGCGTTATCGGCCCAGGGATTGTCCAGAACGTGACATCGGTCGGTGACCAGTGTGACATCGACACCAAGCGAACGGGCGGCTTCCGCAAAGGAGCGCATCTGATACCCGGTTGTGGCGGCAAACAGCAAAATACGGGGCAAACCTTTAGCTTACGTGGGCCGCTCCGCGCCAGCTTACGGGGCCGCTCCGCGCAGCTTACGGGGCTCTTCCGCGACAAACCGCGCGGGAGACTTGCTTTTCCCCTTTTGTTCGCCTACCATAACGACAAATGGCGCTCACTCGCAGACAGAAGGAAGTGCTCGATTTCATCACCTCGTATCAGGTGGAAAACGGGTACAGCCCCAGCTACGACGAAATCGCGAGGGGGCTGAATCTGGCCTCGATTGCGACCGTTCACAAACACATCTCCGCACTGCAGACCAAGAACTATCTGCACCGCAGCCATAACCAGAGCCGGTCGATCGAAGTGGCGCCGCGCTACCTGCAGGAGCAGCGCCGCAATCGTTTCGAGACCTCGCTCGAAGTACCGATTATGGGCACGATTGCAGCGGGCTTCCCCGTTGAGGCTTATGAGGACAAAGATAAACCGACGGTCAGCTTCGCCGATTTTATCGGCCATAAGGACACGTATGCGCTCCGCGTCCGCGGGGACTCGATGATCGACGATCACATCTGCGAAGGCGACATGATTCTGGTGGAGAAGTCCAAAGAAGCGCGGGATGGGGAGATTGTGGTCGCCCTCGTGGGAGAAGGCGAAACGACGCTGAAACGCTTTTACCGCGAGACGGGCAATATGGTCAGACTGCAGCCGGCGAACAGTGCGATGAGCCCGATCCGCGTACCGGCCCATGAGATTCAGATTCAGGGCCGGTTGCTCGCGGTCTTACGGAAGTATTAGAGACTCAGACTAAGCGTTGCGCTGCGCGAATTCCGCTTCTGCGCGAAACCAGTCATCGGCGGGGCTGCCGCCCTGGCAGCCCCGGCTCACCCAATAGCCGTAAGCAATCCTGGAGATTTCGGCATGGGCATCGACATGCGGCTTTTCGGCGGGCGGGACTGCTGCTTTTACCGCCTTCTTAACGGCGGGCTTTTTGACGGCGGGTGCGGCTGCGGGTTCGTTGACTGCGGGCGCGCTGTGCCGGACAGACTTCACGCGGGAGGAAACTGTTTTCGTGGCGCGCGCGGGAGCCGCGGCGGCCTTGACGGGTTCAACAGCGGCGGCGGCTTTCTTGCCGGCACTACTGGTTTTGCTGGTGGAAACTGGTTTGGTTGGCATAACTTACCTCTCTATTGTACCCGACAGGCATTACATTTTCGCTAAAAAACGTTTTATTTGCCGTATAGGATTTGTTGTCTGGAAGGCCCGCAAATACGGTGCGCCGCGTGCTTTTGCGCACATTGTATAGTTGTGGCAGATGCACCGGATGTCTTACCTCGCAGCTCTTATCGGCGTTCTGGCGGCCTTCGCGGCGAGTCTGATTCTGGCTGACCTGAACGTTTATGCGCCGGCGGGAAAAACGCTGCTGCGGGCAATGAATCCGGACCTTGCGCTCACATTGGTATTGCTGGGGCTCCTCGGAATCGAGGGTGAGTTTCTGCGCCCCGGCAGTATTGTTCCTGGAATTACCGGCGCTATATCGGTCTTATGCGGCCTGGCCTCGCTCAGCCGGTTTCCGTGGAATACTCCGGGAGCAATTCTGCTGATGCTGGCGGCCCTGCTGTGTGTGGCGGAGGGCGGGCTGAGAACCCGCGGAGCCTTTGCGACCGTGGCCGTATGCTGCATGTTCGCGGGGCTGCGGATGGCGCTTCCTCCGGTGCGGGTGGCGACAGAGCTGGCGGGCTCCATCGTGTTCATCGCGGTGACGGCGACACTGGTGACGCTCGCGTTTCGCGCCCGCCGCAACAAAACGCTGACGGTGGCGCGGGGAACGATATCCTGAGAGGGTATGACGCAGCCCGGCGGCGATAAAGAACTGGTAATCGGAAACAAACAGCTGATGAGTCTGTTTTTTGTGGTCGTGGCGCTTTGCGGCGTTTTTTTCGCAATGGGCTACATGATCGGCCGCAACTCGACACACGCCACTCTTGCTGATGCGTCCACGGGGACGCCTGTTCCGGGGGGACAGCGGCAGCAACCGGAGCCGCCCCGCGAAACGAGTGCGTCGCCAGCCGATTCGGCGGCGTCAACGCCGCCGCCGGCGGATTCCTCGTCCACGTCAGCAACACCCGCGCCGGAGGCCGGCGTACAAACCACAAAGCCGGAACCGCCCACCCGGACCGCGCCACCCACCCGAACACAGGGTGAGGAAGAACCGAAGGCGAAGCCGGCGAGCACGGCCCGCGTTTCCGTGCCGGAAGCGGGAGCTTCTTACCTGCAGGTCACGGCGCTGCCGAAATCCGACGCGGAAGCGGTGGTGAAAACACTGCGGGAACAGAGTTTCCCCACCATTCTCGCGACGAGTTCGAAAGAGGGTCTATACCGCGTACTGGTGGGGCCGTATCACCAGACCACGCAGCTTTCCGAAGCGAAATCCCGGCTGAAGTCCATCGGCTTCGGCAGCGCGTTCGTGCAGAAGCAGTAAGGCCATGAGCACGCCACTGGTTCAGATTCAGACACCGCGGCCTCGCCTGCCGGAGTGGGCGCGGCGGTCGTCCACGCATTTCGAATCGCTGAATAAGCTGAAAACCGGGCTGCGCGCGCTGAACCTTCATACGGTCTGCGAGTCGGCCCGCTGCCCCAATATCCACGAATGCTTTCACCGGGGCGCGGCGACGTTCATGATTCTGGGCAATCTTTGCACGCGCGGCTGCGGTTTTTGCTCCGTGCCGAAGGGCAGCCCGCGCATCCACGATATGAGGCTGGACCCGGCTGAGCCGGCGAACGTGGCCCGCATGGCGGCGGAGATGAAGCTGCGCTACGTGGTGATTACGAGCGTAAACCGGGACGACCTGGAAGACGGCGGCTCCGCGCATTTCGCGGAGACGGTGCGTGAAGTGCGGCGGGCGCTGCCGGAGGCACGGGTGGAAGTTCTGACGCCGGATTTCGACGGCAACCTGGAAGCCGTGGCGCGCGTGCTGGACGCCGGGCCGCACGTCTTCAACCACAACATGGAGACGGCGCCGCGGCTCTACCGCAAGGTGCGGCCACAGGCGAATTACCAGCAGTCGCTCGACGTGCTGCGGTTTGCGAGGAAGCACAGTCCGGCGGTGCTGACCAAATCCGGCTTCATGGTGGGGCTGGGTGAGACGAACGAAGAAGTGGAACAGCTGCTGCGCGATCTGCGCGCCCATGCAGTGGATGTGGCGACCATCGGGCAGTATCTGCAGCCGACGCGCCGGAACCTCCCGGTGGCGGCTTATGCCACGCCGGAGCAGTTCGAAGCCTATAAGAATTTCGGCCTTTCGCTGGGCTTCCGGATGGTCTTCAGCGGCCCGCTGGTGCGCAGTTCGTATATGGCGGATCTGGTGAGCGAGCAGGCCTCGAACGCGTGATTGTGAACGCGCTGCTGGCTCTGGCCAGTTCGGTCCTGCTGCTGCTCCTTTTTCCGGGCTATAGCTTCAGCTGGCTGGCGCCGATTGCGCTGACGCCGCTGCTGATCGCCTGCGCGCGTGAAGAGCGCTGGCGGGCGCGCTTCGCTCCGGGCTACGGCGCTTCCGCCGTCTTCTGGTTCGGACTGTGCAACTGGATCCACTTTGTGCTGACGCACCATGGCGGCGTGGGCGAGGTGGCCGCGTGGCTGGTGGTGATTCTTTTCTGCCTGGCCAAGGCAGTCCAGATTGGCGTCTTTGCGGCCCTGGCGGGGCCGGTGATGAACCACTCGCGCTTCGGGATACCGGGGGTGGCGGCGCTCTGGGTGGCGATCGAATGGACCCAGTGGTTCGGCTTCGAATGGCTGAAGCTGGGCAATGCGGGCAGCGACATGGCGGTTCTGCTGCGCCTCGCGCCCGTTACGGGCGTCTGGGGCATCTCCTTCGCGTTCGCGCTGATGTCGGCATCCATTGCGGCCATCCTGACGCGGCGGAAGCGCCTGGCGAGCGTGTGGCTGCTGGCGCTGGCGGGGCTTTACCTGTTGCCCGAGATTCCGGCGCCCGAAAAAGGGAACCGGGCGGCGGTGATCGTGCAGCCGAATATCGACGATGAAACTCTGTGGACTGACGAACTGGAGGACCGCGCGCAACAGCAACTGGCGCGCGTGTCGCAATCACTCGCCGGAAACGCCGGCGCGCATCCGCCCGAGTTGATTGTCTGGCCGGAGATGCCCACGCCGTTCAGCGCGGATGATCCGAAATTCAGCGGGCTGCTGGGCTCGGTGGCGCGAGCCACCGGCGCGAGCGTGATTACGGGCGCCATCGGGCGGACACCGCGGTTCACACCGCTCAATTCCGCCCTGCTGACGGGACCGGACGGCGCGCGGATCAGCCGGTACGACAAAGTAAAGCTTGTGCCATTCGGCGAGTTCGTCCCGTGGCCGTTCGGCGCCATGACGCAGAAGATTTCAAGCGGCGTGGGCGATTTCGCGGCGGGCGACCATGTGGTGGTCTCGCCGATTCCCGGCCATCGCGAAGGCACCTTCATCTGCTACGAGGCGGTGTTTGCGGACTACGTCCGGCAGTTCACGGCAGCCGGCGCGGAAGTGCTGGTGAATATCTCAAACGACAGCTGGTTCGGCAAGACGCAGGCCCGCTACCAGCATCTGCGGATTCTGCGCATGCGGGCTGCCGAGAACCGGCGGTGGATTCTGCGGGCAACGAATGACGGCGTAAGCGGCGTGATTGACCCGGCCGGCCGCATTGTGGCGACCGAGCCCGAATTCCGCGAGGCCGCCGCGCGCCTGCAGTTTCGCTACCGGACCGACCTGACGTTTTACGCCCGGCATGGCGACTGGTTCGTGGGACTTTGCTGGCTGGTAAGCGCGCTGGTGGTGGCCGAGGCTAGAGCGGCACGGCGACTTCGGCCAGGATCTCTTCAATAATCCGTTCCCCGGCGGCCGCGGAAGAAGCGCCACGCCGGGACACCAGCGTCTGCCGGGCGGACGCGACCACGCGGTGACCGAAGACTTTGGGGGCCAGGAGCTTCACGTCATCCGGCACGGCGAAGTTGCGGCCCTGCACCATGGCAAAGGCCTGCACGGCACGGTAGAAGGCCTGCGAGCCACGCGGACTCACGCCCAGGGACAGGCCTTCGTGCGCGCGGGTGCGCTCCACAATGGCGAGCATATAGTCGACAAGGGCATCGTCAACCGCCACCTGTTTGACCATCTCCCGCAGTTCCAGCAGATCTTCGCGGGAGAGAACGCGCGGCGTGGTTTCGCCGTGCCGTGCGTCGGGCTGCCGGATGATTTCGCGCTCGCTGGCGGTATCGGGGTAGCCGATCCGGAGGCGCATGAGGAAGCGGTCGAGCTGTGATTCCGGAAGCGGGTAGGTGCCATGGTGCTCGGCCGGGTTCTGGGTGGCGATCACCATGAAGGGGTCCGGCAGCGACAGGGCTTTTCCGTCGACGGAAATCTGCTGTTCGTTCATGGCTTCCAGCAGCGCCGACTGGGTTTTCGGCGTCGTGCGGTTGATTTCATCGGCCAGCAGGAAATTCGTGAAGATGGGGCCGGATTTGAAGTCGAACTGCCCGGAATGCGCGTTGTAAACGGTGACACCCAGCACGTCTGAGGGCAGCATGTCACTGGTGAACTGGAGGCGGTGAAAGCTGCCGTCCACGCTGCGGGCGAGGGACTGCGCGAGAGTGGTTTTGCCAACGCCGGGAACGTCTTCAATCAGCAGGTGTCCGCGGGCCAGCAGACAGACGAGAGCCATGCGCACGGCCTCGTTTTTTCCCCGAATGCTGGTCTCGATGGCGCTTTCGACCTGCCGGAGTTTACCCGGTGAGACCAGGGTGGCTTCCGCGCTCCAGCCTGGCGCTGCCGGGTGTATCGACATTTCACTCCAAGAATACAACGGATTTTGCAGCGTTCAGACTTTCAGGCCGACGGCGCGCATGAGGTCGAGCGCATTGCTGCGAGCCACCACGCCGGGGCGCATCGTGTAATCGAAGACCAGGCGGCCGTTTTCGAGGCGGTCTTCAAAATGGACGTTGATGGCGACAGGCGCCAGCTGATCGGCCACGCGGGCGAGAGAAAGATCATGCGTGGTGGTGATACCGATGGCGCCGCGCTCCAGCAGGCCATGCAGCAGACCTTCGGCGCCGATGGCGCGGTCATGCGAATTAGTGCCGCCCAGCAGTTCATCGAGCAGGAACAGGGCGGGTTCGGGCAGTTCGAGAATCTGCTTGAGACGCAGGATCTCCGCCATGAAGCGGGAGTGGCCCTCTTCGAGGGAATCCATGGTCCGGATGGATGCGCCGACGGACAGGTGCGAGAGGACCAGACGCCTGGCGCGAACGGGCGCACCCGCCATGGCCAGCACAGCGTTGATGCCCACGGCGCGGAGCAGCGTGCTTTTGCCGGACATATTGGAACCGCTGACGACGATGAGCCGGAGCGGGTCTTTGAGCGCGACGCTGTTGCGAATGCAGCGGCTGTCCGGCAGGAGGGGATGACCCAGTTCGTCACCTTCGAAAACGCGGCCTTCAGCGAACTCAGGCCAAGGGTCGGACGGGTGCTCCCAGGCGTAATTGGCGAGGGCGGAAAGGGCTTCGATTTCGCTGACGGCATCGAGCCAGGCCCGCACATTCGGCCCGTGGGCGGCGCGCCAGTTTTCGACCGCCATGGCGACCTGCGTGCCCCAGAGCAGCGGCGGGCCGAAAAGGCGGACGAAGACGTTATCGCGGGAATCGAGCAGTTCCATCCAGCGGCGGAGGCGGGCAATGTTGCGGGAGGCGGGTTTGCCGACGGACCGGATGGAATCCAGCAGTGTTTGGAGGCGGGGAGAGCGGAAGTCCTGCCGCTCCAGAACGGCGAGAAGTTCGGAGAGCAGGTCGAGATCGTGCGAGGCTTCGTGCACGCCGTGGATGATGCCGACGATGTGGCCGCGGAGGGTCAGGGCGAAGGCGCCTTCGAGCAGGCCAAAGGCGAGGACGGCGATCTCCGCGCGAACGTCTGTGAACAGCGAGAGAAGCCACCAGGTGAGCAGGCCGGCCTGCGTGGCGGCGAAGAGGAGGGCGGTGATGCGCTGCGCTTTCGGGAAGGGCGGGGCGGGGGTTTCGGCCCAGGCGATGAGATGGTCGGGATGGACGCCGGCGCGGTAATCGTCGCCGAGGGCGGCGAGTTGTTCGCGGAGGTCGAGCAGGGGCCGGAGCTCGTCGACAGCCTGGTGACGCCGGCGGAGTTCGTCGAGTGGCGCGGGGGCGCTGAGCCAGTCGGCCAGCTTCGCTTCGCCGCCCCGGGTGCGGGCGGTGGAAAGGAGTTCGAAGAGGCTGGCTTTGCCGAAGATGTCGAGATCAGAACCGTAGGGGTGCTGCGGGCTGAGGAAGCGTTCGCCGCTCTCGCCATCGCCCTGCCAGCGGTTTTCGAGGCGGGCGAGGCCGCGTTCGTAAAAGCGGATGCCGCGCCGGACGAGTTCGGCGTCACGCTGGATGCGGGACTGAAGCCACATGAGCCCGACGAAGATGGCGAGGGGCAGGGCCGCCCACCAAAGCGAGGCGCTGCCCTTCCACGCCAGCCAACAGACCGCGCCGAAGCCGAGGAAGACCAGCAGCCGGACGTTGCCGAGGCCGAGACGGCGCAGTTCCAGCGCGCGGAGGCTGGCCTCGCGGGCGGCCAGCCGTTCGCTGTAGGCGCCGTGTGGGGTGGGGGGTTGACCCATTCACCTGCAAGCTTAGCGGAGAGGCAGCGCCGGGGCGGGTGGGGCGGCGCAGAGATGACGAAATCGTGAAGGGCGGGTGCGGCGTTGGGGGTGCATGTATTAGACTGGAAGTTACCTTCTTCGGAAGGGAGTTTGAACATCCCTCACGGGGGCGCGTAGCTCAGCTGGTTAGAGCGCCTGCTTCACACGCAGGAGGTCCGGGGTTCGAGTCCCTGCGCGCCCACCATTCAAGGCTTTTGTTTTCATAGACGACGTCCTCCCCGCTCGGCTCTACACACATAATGGGGGCAGCCGTGCCTCCGACTGATCTCAAGAACACAATACCTTAACTCTGAGCCTGTAGTTGTTGAAATTTCTGAAGCCGTAGGCTTGTCTCTGCAGGAC
>CAIUOG010000071.1 GCA_903900705.1 uncultured Acidobacteriia bacterium | reverse complement strand
TGGCCTCCACGGCGACTTTGGCCTTCAGGCTGGGCGGGTGACTCTTCCTCGTTTTTGGCATTGACTCTCCTTCATTTTCAATGCCGCCTTTCTATCTAAGACAGGGCCAGTTTTTTGTCCAGGTTTTGGGGTCCATTACAATGTTGTGGCGGCCGAGTTCAAAATCCGGTTCCTGGCTGTCGGCGAACGGCAGCAAACCGAGGTTCAGTTCCGCCTGCAGACGCAGCGAGTAGACGAGGAAATCAAAATCCGCGGGGGGAAGTTCGGGACGGTTGTCGCCCTGACCACCGGAATCCTGTCCACCGAATAAATCCGGCATTGTGTTGGGGGCTTCGTCGCTCATGCTTCTGAGTTTACAACCGGCTCAGTCAAAGCGCGGGAAGCCGGTTTTCAGCCGGATGTTGGCTTTCGGCCGGATGTTAACCTGAAAGCGATTCCCCTTTTCATTCATGAGCATGCAGGAAAGTCCAACAGCCACGGGCGCAGGTTTTCAGCGCTTAGTCGAAATCATGGCACGCCTGCGCGCCCCGGATGGCTGCCCGTGGGATCGGGAGCAGAGCTTCGAATCGATCAGGAAGTACACGCTCGAAGAGACCTATGAGGTGCTGGACGCGATTGATCGCAGGGACTGGAATGACCTTCGCGATGAACTCGGCGACTTCATTCTCCAGGCTGTTTTCTATGCGCAGATGGCCTCGGAAGAAGGGCTGTTCAACATTGAAGACTCGCTCGAAGCGATCAACAAAAAGCTGATCCGTCGGCATCCGCATATCTTCGGGGATGAAAACGCGCAGACCGGCACAGAGGTGCTGAAGCGCTGGAATGAAATCAAGGCGGAAGAGCGCAGGCTGAAACCGGAGAAATCGCAGGGGCTGCTCGATACGGTGCCCCGCGCGCTGCCGGCCCTGGTGGAAGCGCAGCAGATTACGTCCCGCGCCGCCGGAGTGGGGTTCGATTGGGAGAACCCCTCGCAGGTGCTCGACAAGCTGCACGAGGAAGTTGCGGAATTTGAGACGGCGCGCGGCAATGGCTCGCTGGACCAGATGGAAGACGAACTGGGCGATCTGCTCTTCGTGATTGTGAACCTGGCCCGCTTTGTGAAGGTCGACCCCGAGCAGGCGCTGCGCCGCACCAACAGCAAGTTCCGCACGCGCTTTGCGCACATTGAACGCCGCCTCGAAGAACAGGGCCGCAAGGTCTCCGGCACACCGATTGACGAACTGGAGGCGCTTTGGCAAGAAGCAAAACGGCAACCCGCCACATAGAAATTGAGAGCCTGACTACCGAACAGCAGTTTCGGGACGTGGTGTCGCTGCAGAAGACCATCTGGGGCTTTGACGATATTGAGCTGATGCCGGTCCGCTTCTTTGTGGTGGCGACAAAAGTGGGCGGCCAGGTCTTTGGCGCCTACGAATCCGGTCGCATGGTGGCGTTCTGCTCGGCGATTCCGGGGCTGAAGCCCGGGGGGCGCGCCTTTCTGCACAGTCAGATGCTGGGCGTTCTGTCGGAGTACCGTGATTTCGGCGTCGGACGGCGGCTGAAGCTTCGCCAGCGAGACGACGCGATGGCGCGCGGAATCGAACTGATTGAGTGGACCTTCGATCCTCTCGAAATCAAGAACGCCTACTTCAACATCGAACGGCTGGGAGCCGTGGTGCGCCGCTATGTGCGCAATCAGTACGGCACCACCACCAGCCATCTGCACGGCAGTCTGCCGACGGACCGCTGCACGGCGGAATGGTGGGTGGGCACGGAGCGCGTTCGCGGCATTGTGGCGGGGGAACCGGCCGAGTTTCCGACGATTGAAGCGCGCATCGCGGTGCCGGCCAACATCGGCGAATTGCGGCGCAATGAACCGAAAACCGCACGCGAAATTCAGAACCGGATTTCCGATGAATTCGAGGTTGCGTTCAGCAAAGGCCTGACGGTGGTGGGTCTGAACCGCACGCCGGAAGAAGGCACCTATCTGCTGGCAAACTACCCTCAGGAGGCACAGGCATGAAGATCGAAAAGATCGTGCTGCGGCAGATTGAAATGCCGCTGGTTCATTTCTTCGAGACCAGCTTCTCCCGAACGTACAGCCGCAACATCATTCTGGTGGAGGCCGTCTGCGAAGGGCTTTCCGGCTGGGGCGAGATTACCGCGGGCGAGAACCCCTTCTACAACGAGGAATGGACCGATTCGGCCTGGCTGATCGCGAAGAACTACGTTGCCCCTCGCATCATCGGCAAAGAGCTGGGCTCCGCGATGGATGTGGACCCGCTGACCCGGCACATTCGCGGGCACAACATGGCGCGCGGCGGCGTGGAAGCGGCTATCTGGGATCTGCAGGCGCGGCGCAACGGCAATCCGCTGTGGAAGGAAATCGGCGGCGGCGCGCGAAAAGAGATCCCCTGCGGCGTGTCCATCGGCATTCAGGACACGGTGGAGCAATTACTCGATAAGATCGCGCAGGAACTGGCCGCCGGGTACCAGCGCATCAAGATGAAGATCAAGCCCGGCTGGGACGTGGATGTGATCCGGCAGGTGCGCGGGCGCTTCCCCTCAATCCGGCTCATGGCGGATGCGAATTCCGCCTACACGCTTGCCGATTCGGCGCGGCTCAAACAGCTGGACGAGTTCTATCTGATGATGATTGAGCAGCCGCTCGATCACGACGACATCATCGACCACGCGATGCTGCAGCCGCAGCTCGAAACCCCCATCTGCCTCGACGAATGCATCCGTTCCGCGCATCAGGCCGCGCAGGCGATCCGCCTGAAGGCCGGGCGCATTGTGAACATCAAGCTGGGCCGGGTGGGTGGCTTCGCGGAGGCAAAGCGGCTGCATGACGTCTGCGAGGCCGCGGCGATCCCCGTGTGGTGCGGCGGCATGCTGGAAGCGGGCATTGGCCGCGCGCACAACATCGCACTGGCCACGCTGCCGAACTTCACCCTGCCCGGTGACGTCTCGGCGAGCAAACGTTACTGGAAGCGCGACATCATCGCGCCCGAAGTGGAAACCACGCCGAACGGGACGATTGTGGTGCGCGATGAGCCGGGCTTCGGCTACGAACTGGATCACGATTACATCCGCCACCTGACCGTCCGCACGGAAGCGGTGAGTTGAGCCCGAGCTTTCTGGTTTACAGCCTGGTCTGCCTGATGCTGCTGTGCTGGTCAGGCAACTATATCGCGGCCAAGATCGTGTTTCGGGAATTGCCTGCCTCGCTGGTGATCTGCCTGCGGACCATGGTTTCGTGCGCGCTGATGATTCCGATTTACTGGCGGCAATCGCGCACCAACCCCGTGAAGCTTTCCGCGCGGGACATCGGCCTGCTGGTGCTGCTGGGCTTTGGCGGCATCACGATGAACCAGGTCTTCTGGACCTTCGGAGTCTCCCGGACAACAGTGGTGCATTCGTCCATGATCATCGGCACCACGCCGCTCTGGGTGATGCTGTTCGCGGGCGCGATTGGCCTCGAACGGGTGACGCTGACGAAGCTCCTGGGCATCCTGATTGCGCTTTCCGGCGTGGGTTTGCTGCAGCTGTCGAGGACGAAGGGCAGCGCCGCGGAATCCTCTCTCTTTGGCGACTTTCTGATGCTGCTCTGCGCCCTGGCGCTGGCGGGGATGACGGCGATTGGAAAGCGTTACCGGCCGAAGACCGGGGGAATCGGCGTCAACACCTTCGGGTACGTGGTGGGTACCCTTGCGCTGCTGCCGCTGTTCTGGTGGGCGGGCCGGGATTTCAATTTTCACCGCGTTTCGTGGGGCGCGTGGCTGGGCGTGTTTTACATGGGCGCCATCTCGTCGGTGACCGGCTATCTGATTTACTACTACGCGCTGGCCCGCATTCCGGCAACGCGAATCGCCGCCTTCCAGTACCTGCAGCCCGTGTTTGCCAGCCTGCTGGCGGTGGCGATTCTGGGCGAACATCTCACGGCCACTGCGCTGGGCGCGGGCGCCATCATCTTCACCGGCGTGCTGGTGACGGAGCGCCTCGGATGAGTTCGTTCACGAGGTTGCTGCGCGATAACCGGAATTATCGCTTCACGTGGAGCGGCCAGGTGGTGAGCGAGGTGGGCGACCACTTCAACAACATCGCGGTGATGAGCCTCGCGATGGAGCACGCCAGCGCCGGCCTGGTGGTGACCGGCGTGTTTCTGGCGCGCGCGGTGGCCATGCTGATCGCCGGACCGATTGCGGGCGTGCTGCTGGACCGGCTGAACCGCAAGCAGGTCATGATCGCCAGCGATCTGGTTCGCGCCGTGGTCGCGGTGGGATTTATCGCCGCGCTGACGTACAAAGACGACTGGATTCTGTACGTGCTGAGCGCGCTGCTGATGTTCGCCTCGCCCTTCTTTACCAGCGGACGCGCGTCGATTCTGCCCGGCATCGCGACGCCGGCGGAACTCCACACGGCCAACACGATGACGCAGACCACATCCTGGGCGAGCCTGACGCTGGGCGCGTTTCTGGGAGCCGTCGGCGTACAGGCTGGCTATACGGTGGCGTTTGGCTTCAACGCCCTTTCGTTCGTGATTTCCGCGCTTTGCATCTCGCAGTTACGGCGGCCGGAAGGCTTCCGTGCCGTGGGGGCGGAACACAAACACAAAACCACCGGGATGGTGCAGTATCGCGAGGGCCTGGTTTACATGAAAGACACGCCGCTGGTGGCCGGCATCGCGGTGGTCAGCGCGGGCTGGGCAAGTGGCGGCGGCGCGGCGCAGATTCTGTTCAGCCTGTTTGGCGAGAAGGTTTTTCACGCGGGTCCGGCGGGCATCGGCATCATCTGGGGCTGCGCGGGTGCGGGTCTGCTGCTGGGCGGGGGGATTGGCTATCGCCTTGGCAAGCGGCTTTCCTTTGAGCAGTACAAGCGCACCATCGCCATCGTGTACGTGATTCACGGCGGGGCTTATGTGCTGTTCAGCCAGATGCCGACGGTAGCGTGGGCCTGCGTGTTCATCGCCCTCTCCCGGGCCGCCGTCGCGATCAGTTCGGTGCTGAACTTCTCCCAACTGCTGCACCATGTGGAGGACCGCTACCGGGGCCGCGTTTTCGCTACGCTGGAATCGATCACGTGGTCGACGATGATGCTCTCGATGATGGCGGCGGGCGCGGCGTCGACGAGGTACAGCCCCAGGACCATCGGGCTGTGGTCCGGCGTGATCAGTTCCATGACGGCCGTGGTCTGGACGTGGATGAACTGGCGCGGCAAACTGCCGGAACCGCCCCTGGTGGAGGTGGAAGAGGATGAAGAATAAAGTCGTGCTGGTGACGGGCGGCGCGAAACGTATCGGCCGCTCCATCGCCCTCGCCCTCGCCGAACAGGGCGCTCAGGTGGCGCTGCATTACGGCACTTCCGAAGCGGAAGCCCGCGCGCTCGGCTTCCCCGTCTTTCAGGCAAATCTGGAAAGCGTGGAGGAAATCCGCGCCATGGTGGACCGCGTCGCGGATCACTTTGGACGCCTGGACGGGCTGGTCAACAACGCCGCGCGCTTCACCCGCTTCGACCCTTTGACGATCGAGGAAAAAGACTGGGATTTCATCCACTCCGTGAACCTCAAAGCAACGTTCTTCTGCTGCCAGGCGGCGGCGAAAGTGATGCTGGCCGGCGACGGCGGCCATATCGTGAACATCAGTTCACTGGGGGCCATTCTGCCCTGGCAGGAACATGCGCACTACTGCGCGTCGAAGGCGGGCGTGGTGATGCTGACGCGGGCTCTGGCAAAGGCCTGGGCGCCGAAGATCGCGGTGAATACGGTGGCGCCTGGAGTGATTCCGTTCGATAAAACTGATGACCGGATTGAACGGCTCATCGCGAGAACGCCCGCACGGCGCGCCGGCGCCGGTGAGGAGATCGCCGAAGCGGTGCTGAACTTCCTGCGCGGCAGCCGGTTCACCACCGGTCAGTTGATCGCGGTGGATGGCGGTTTAAGCCTGTGAGGTCTGCATCCGTGAGAGCAGTTTATCGACGTGTTTGGCCAGTACGTCGCACTCGATATTGATCCGGTCTCCGGGCTTCCGCGCCCGCAGGTTTGTGGCTTCCCACGTGTGGGGAATAATCGCGACCCGCACCAGTCCGTCTGAAACGGAAGCGATGGTGAGGCTGATGCCATCGAGACAGATGGAACCCTTGTAGACCAGAAAGCGGTCCAGTTCCCGGGGGGCGCGCACTGTGATGCCCTGCTCATCGCGGGCTTCCAGAACGCCTGTACCATCCACATGGCCCTGCACGATATGGCCGCTCAGCCGCGTCTGCAACTGCAGCGGACGCTCCAGATTGACGGGATCACCGGCGCGCAGATCGCCCAGGTTTGTTTTATCGAGCGTTTCCTGCGCAAGGTCGGCGGAAAAACCATCGGGCCTCAGGTCTACGGCGGTAAGGCAGACGCCGTTGACAGCGATGCTCGCGCCGAGCGTCATATCGCTCATGACCGTGCCGCAGCGAACTTTGATATGGCCGCCCTGGCAGCTCTCGATGAAGCCGACTTCTTCGATGATTCCGGTGAACACTTAGACGTCCTTCCTGATGTAGGCTTCCACGGCAAACTCGTCGGGAGGAATCGGATGCAGAGCGGTTCGTTCCAGCAGAATCGCGTCCACGCGCCGCATTTTGCCGGTACCGCCCGCCATGGGGAGAGACTGCAGCCCGCCCAGAATCTTCGGCGCGTAGTAGAGGAAGACCTTGTCCACGGCGCCGGAATCGAGGGCGGCCCAGTTCACCTTGCTGCCTGCTTCAATCATTACGTTGAGGCACTTGCGCTGGCCGAGCAGCGCCACCACGTCGCGAATGTCCACGCGACCGCGGGGGCCATCGAAAATGCAGACTTCCACGCCCTTGTTCTCGAGTGCGCGGCGGCGATCCGGCGAAGCGGCGGACGTGGCGGCGACCAGCAGATCGCCCTCGCAGGACTGCACCAGTTTCGATTCGAGCGGCAGTCGCAGCGTGGAATCGAGCACCACGCGCAGCAACGGCCGCGCGCGGGGCAGGCCGCTGCGGTCGGTCAGCAGCGGATCATCGGCCAGCGCGGTGCCGATGCCGGTAATCATGGCATCGGTGGCGTGACGCAGATCCTGCACATGGGCGCGGGCGCGTTCACTGGTGATCCAGCCCGTGTTATCTTCCGGCGCGGCGATTTTTCCGTCGAGCGTGACGGCGCATTTCAGGGTCACAAGGGGACGGCCCGTCCGCATGAAATGGTAAAAGCCCTCATTCAGCTTTTCCGCTTCCGCCTGATGTTCGGGCGAACCCACCACTTCAATTCCGGCGGCGCGCAGACGGCGAATGCCTTCGCCCGAAACCAGAGGATTCGGGTCACCGGAGGCCACCACCACCTTGGCCACGCCCGCCGCGATGAGCGCATCACTGCACGGGCCGGTGCGCCCGGTGTGAGAACAGGGTTCGAGCGTGACGTAAGCGGTGGCGCCTTTCGCCCGCGGACCGGCCTGTTCGAGCGCCAGCACCTCGGCATGCTTCACGCCTTCCCACGTGTGAAAACCCCGTCCCGCGACTGCGCCGTCAGCAGCAACAATCACGCAGCCCACCATGGGGTTGGGTGCGGCAAGCGCAACGCCCTGGCGCGCCTGCGCGAGAGCTTCATTCATGTAGTCAGGGTTCATTTGGTGGCGAAGAGCGAATCGATAAATTTCTCGGGGTCGAAGCGGAGCAGGTCATCCACCTTCTCGCCGACGCCGATGTAACGGATGGGCAGCCCGAGTTCCCGGGTGATCGCAACGACCACGCCGCCTTTGGCGGTGCCGTCGAGCTTGGTGAGAACAATGCCGGTGACGCCGGCGGATTCGGTGAATTTGCGCGCCTGCTCCAGGCCGTTCTGGCCAGTGGTGGCGTCGAGAACGAGCAGCACTTCATGCGGCGCATCGGGGATGATGCGGGAAGCGGTGCGGCGCATCTTTTCGAGTTCCACCATCAGGTTCGTCTTGGTCTGCAGACGGCCCGCCGTGTCGATGATCAGATAGTCCACGTTGCGGGATTTCGCGGCCTGCAGAGCGTCAAACATCACCGCGCTGGGGTCGGCGCCGGTGTTCTGGCGGATCACCTGGGTGCCTGTGCGTTCACCCCAGACTTCCAGCTGTTCAATGGCGGCGGCGCGGAAAGTATCGGCTGCGCAGAGCAGCACGGAGTGCCCGTCCGCGCGCAGGTGCGCGCAGAGCTTGCCGATGGTGGTGGTCTTCCCCGCCCCGTTCACGCCGACGAGCATGACAACGGCGGGCGGCGCGTCCACGGTGGCGAGGGGACGGTCATTGGCGACAAGCACCTCCAGCAGGTACTCGCGGATGAGCCCGCGCAGTTCGTCGGAATCGCCCACCAGTTTGCGGTCGACACGTTCGCGGATCCGGTCGAGGATCTCCTGCGTGGTGTTGACGCCGATATCCGCCGAAATCAGGGTGTATTCGAGCTCTTCCAGCAGGTCGGCATCGATGGTCTTTTTGCCCGAAATAACGTCTTCGATGCGGGAAACAAGCCCGTCGCGGGTTTTCTGAATGCCGCTCTGGAGCTTTTCGAGTAGCGTCGGCTCCTGTTCGACGGAACCGAAAAGAGTCTGGATCATTTAACTTTGATGGTAACCGAGAGGGGTTACTTCCCGGTTGCGACGCGGCAACCTCTTCGGGATCGACAGCGTCCCGGTTGTATCAATCTTGGGAGCATGGTCTTGTGAGCATGGTCTTGTGAGCATGGTCTCTCGAATCTTTTGCCGGGCGGAAGGTAATCCAGTTTCGCCGGTGACCAGTAGGGTACCTGTGGTTATGTTGTTGCCATCTACTTCCGGAAGAGAGACCAGTGGTGTTGCTGCGACCTCGTCCACGACCCCGCGGAAATGCACAATCTCGTGTCGGCGACCCGAACTCGCAGAAACTGGTCGACGGCCCTCAGGCACCAACGCCTCGCCCTCAGGAAGGAGGTAAAGGATACAGATCAGTTCGCGGACGTTCAGCCTGCCGATTCATCGTACGTCCAGGCTCCGCCGCGGAAGAAGTGACGCCGGACAGCGTTACTGCGGCATCGCCAGTTCCACGCGTTCCAGGTACGAGGTGAGTTCATTCAGAAAGCGGCGGACCGCATCTGCGTCTCCCCGGCCGGCCGCATCTTCGATGGCGGCGCCCGACTCGCTCACCATGGGTAACCCGTATCCTGCCCCCGTCCCTCGCATCTTGTGGCCAAGCGACCGAATCAACCCGAAGTTGCCCTCCTCCAGGGCGCTCCGGCACACAGGCATGTCTGCCCGCCGCCTTTCGAGGTAGCCCGGCACCGCGTCCTCCATTCCCGCCTCGACCTGAATCACGATCCTGCTTTCCTCCGACGGCGCAGCAACCGCGGCTTCGGTCGGGAGGACTTCCCCGGCCCGTCCGTCCGTGCTCCGGCACTGCGCCAGCCTCTCCAGGAGCGTGGTCTTGCGAATCGGCTTGGTCAGTACGTCCGTGAATCCGCCTTCCAGACCTTTCCTGGCCATCTCAGCAAAGGCGTGCGCCGTCAGCGCCAGAACCGGAGTGGGCGGCGCTCCGGTTTCCTTCTCGATCGCGCGGATCCGGCGCGTCGCTTCGTAGCCGTCCATTTCGGGCATCTCGATGTCCATCAGGACTACGTCGTAACGCTGCCGCAGGAACATTTGTATCGCGGCGGCCCCGTTATCGGCGACGTCGGCTACCGCTCCCGTTCCCCGAAGGTACGACAGAATCAAAAAGCGATTGTCGGCAGAGTCATCGGTCAGCAGGATACACATCCCCCGCAGGCTTTCGGGGGACGCGACGGTTGCGGCCGGCTTTTGGGCCGGGGTCCGTTCGGCGGCGTGGTCCAGCACCGCCAGTTTCACGGTGAACAAGAACGTGCTGCCCTCGCCAGATGTGCTCTCCACCCAGATCCGTCCACCCATGAGCTGAACCAGCTGAAAAGAAATCGCGAGTCCCAGCCCGGTTCCACCGTACTTGCGCGTCGTTGAAGAGTCCGCCTGCGCGAACTTTTCGAATACGGTCTTTAGCTTTTTGGGTGGAATCCCGATTCCGGTATCTGCAACTGCAAACCTTAAGCACCCGGCGCGGTTGTCGTCCGGATCGGGAGCGACCGTTAGTTCGATCCCGCCCTTCTCGGTGAACTTGATCGAATTGCCCAGAAGGTTGATGAGAATCTGGCGAAGCCGGTTCGGATCTCCGGTCAGGTGGAGCGGCACGCCCGGCAGGATATTGCGCCGCAGGTAAAGTTGCTTCGCCTCGGCCCGGCCCTGTACAACTTCCACCGCGTCCCTGATCACGTCCCGCAGGTCCATCTCCGAGGCTTCCAGTTCCACCCGGCCGGCCTCCACCTTGGAGAGATCCAGGATACTGTTGATCAGCGTCAGCAGACCCACTCCGTTGCGCTGCGATACCTCGACACAGCGCTTCTGTTCCGGCGTGAGCGGAGTCTCGGCCAGGACGTCGGCCATTCCGATGATCGAATGCAGCGGTGTGCGGATTTCGTGGCTCATCGCCGCCAGAAACTCGCTCTTCGCCTGGGATGCCATCTCCGCGCGTTCGCGTTCGGCCTCCATGCTCTGCGCCACACGTTGCGCCTCGATGAACCGGCGAAGCAGCAGTATCGCGATAGAGCCGACTGTGAGCAGCATCGCCAGACTGGCCAGATCGACCCGGACGCCCAGGGGAAACCACGCGATGCTTGCCTGGAAAAGGCGCCTTGCGACGATTTCGAAAGAGCGCAGACCCACCGGTAAGACCGCCAGCCATCCGTCGCCTTGAATGCCGCGTGCCCAGACGCCTGCGAGAATGATCGCGAACGGCAGAAGACTCGGCGCCACTCCGAATACCCGGGCGACGCCTTGTGGCAGCGCCGCTCCCGAAAAAAGCTGCGAGAAGGAAGCGTTGCCGATCTCCAGTGCTATGGCGAGTGTGATCGCTGCCCCGATCGCGTAACGCCACCATCGGCGACCCCGGGGCCGGAACCATTCGAGCCAAAACAATGACCACGCCGCGGCACTCCCCGGCTTCCACACGAGCGACGACAGTCGCGTCGCGGTAACCATATCGATCAGCTCCGTATTGTTCGCGATGAGCGACGCCAGGAGGTCGGCTCCGTCGACAAGGGCCGCGAGCGCAAGCAGCAGTCCGGCGTACCCGGAACGATCCTGGGTGTAGAACACAACCGCCAGAACCGCCAGGAAGAACAAATTCAACGACACAAACCCCCGCACCAGCGACTTGCGAACCGTTAAGTCCCTGATGCCCGAGGCCATCAGGTCGATGGTGAATGCAAGACCCAGAATCGGAGAGTCGTGAAGTCCTCCGGCAGCGGAGACGTTGTTTACCCCGTTGGGCGACATCCAGACGCGAAACGCCAGGGTCAGATCGCCGGTCAACCCGGGCGGCAGCGTGACCGGCGGGACAGAGTTCGCGAAATATACCTTTGGCGGGTTGGTGGAGAAGTCGCCGAAACTGAACACGCGGCCGCCGTTCAGGTACAGTTCGTACCCATCCTCCACACGGAACGGCAACAGCATTTTGAGACCGTGGCTGCCCGTTGGGAGCTTCACGCGCAGCCGGTACCATCCGTAACCGGAATAGCCGGGATGGCCGAGTTTCGCCCAGCCCGGACTGGAACTCCTGCCTGCCACATCGTCCACGCTCAGGCCGGGCAATCCCAGCACCACCTTTTCCCATGCGGAATCGTCGAAATCGGGCCGGGCCCAGCGCGGATCGTCGCCAATATGAAACTGCCAGGGGCCCGTAAGCCGTACCGCCGATTCGGCGAATACAGGCGCGCGATCCTGCGCCTGCGACGCTTGGAAGGAGCCCGTAAGCAGCACAGCGGCGGCCAATCGCGGGAGCAACCTGCTCACTCTCAGCTTTTGCAAAAGGGAATATACCACATGTCGGGAATCACTGCGCCCTTGCTGACATCGCCACCCTGCGGCGTCGATCAGCCCGCCGGTGCGACCAGTGGCGCTGCGTCACCTTGTTGCGAAACCCGGTCAGGCCATTTCTTCCGGAGTCCGCCTTGTGAAGTCGCTCTCATCCATTCCACTATCGGCCCTTCCAGCCTTCACCCGAAAGAGGGGTTCACCGGACGCATACCCCGAACAGGGTGGTGAAGTGTAGTCAGGGCCAAACCGGCGATGGCTGCTGGTTCCTTAAAATGCCAACCTTGCCTGCTACAGACACGAAAACGCTGAAGTAAAGTTTACGGCTCCCGATTGGCCGCTCAACGTAACGTACAAGACATGACCCGCCGCGGGCAGAGCGCCTCCATCGATGTGGCAGGTTGTCGAGGCGCTGCTCACTGAGCAATTTCCGAGCGAAGCGCCGGCCGTTACGTCGTTCAGCGTAAATGTCACTGTGGTGACGCTGTAGAACGCCATCTGTACATGACAGGCGATAGGCATTGCGGCGTAGGCCAGACCAAGATTCAGGTTCGTGGAGTTCGAGCAGGCGCCCGACTGCAGCGGATCGCAATATAAAACCGTCGTCCCCGTGGATTGATGGGCAGCCACCGTATATTGGACGCCTTGCGAAAAACCAGTCGCCGCACTCAGGCTGCCGGTACCGGTCGCTCCGGTTGCCCCGGTCGCTCCAGCCGCCCCGGTTGGTCCCGTTACACCTGCCACGCCTGTCGCTCCGGTCGCTCCGGTCGGACCAGTCGCGCCGGCGGGGCCCAATGACTGCATCACCACCTGCAGGAATGCGGGATGGCTGGTATTCGGATTCTCCTTACTGTCCAGCAGCACCGATGTCAGAGGCGCGCTGCCAGACGCCGAAAGCAGCAGGCCGTAGTTGGGGGCCACACCGGACACCCAGTCCCGGACCACCTGCGTTACGTCTGCCGTCACCCATTGTCTGGCGGCCGCTGTTGGAATGCCGGATGCGAATGGCGACCCCACAGTCGGGCGGGTTCCGTAAGTCACACCCGTCTCGCTCCAGGTACTGGTGACCTGCGACAAGTCAACGCTGCCCGCCACTACCAGGGTGTTGACGTAGAAAGAAATGGTTGCTTTGCTCACCTGGGAAGCGGTGAGCGTGGGAAGCGACGACAGGTCGAACTGAACCAGCCCGCTGTTGCCGGAACCTACGTGAATCAGACTCGCCCCGCCGAAATTCGCGGCGGGGACGCCTGAACTGATATACGTGTCCGCAACCGCGGGGCCGGCCGCCGCCCGGGATGCCGCCGGGGTAAAAAGCAAGGTGAACAGCAGAATTGCGTAGCTGGAATTCTTATACAAACAGAACAAGTCCTCGGCGAAAGTCGGAGAGCCTCCCTGCCACGGAATCCGACGGCAAAAATCCGGATGCCCGATACGGAGGCGCCCTCGGATATAGTGCCGGGGATGAAGAATTTTCTCAGATCTTTTCGAAGACCGGCGAAAGATCCCGGAAGAATTTCTACCGGAAGGGCTCGCCTTCGTCGCCGCCAGGTGGAGGAAGAGGGAATCGGGAGGGGTTATTTCCCGCTTGCGGCCCGGAGAATCTGCTCCGCGCGCTCCGGCGAGAAGTCGCCTTCCACATGGGCCAGAATTTCGCCGGTCCGGCCGGCAACAAAAACATGCACCTGCTTTTCGGTCTGAATCCCGACCGCGGCTTTGAACGCCGTCTTGTCGGTATAGAGGGTCACCACGTGCGAACGCGTCTCTTTGCCATGAATGCCGCCGCGCATGCCCGTGTTGATAAACCAGCGCATGAAAGCGCCGGGATTATTGATGACGGGCAGTTCCAGCCAGGGCAGTTTCCCTTCTTCCAGTTTCAGACCATGGTTCCACGCGTCCAGGTTCGCCTGCTGTTCCCGTTCAAAAGCCACCAGCAGAATCGTTCGCTCGCCGGGAAGACCGGCAGGCAGGGACACGGCAGCGCCATTCAGATCGTGAGAATCCAGGTTGGGAAATCGGTTTTCCATTTGAGCCCCCGTGAGTGTGATGACCAAAAGACCGCAGAGGATGAAAGCTTTCTTCATGTCCCTCAGATGCCGGCGCATGCCATCGGGACGCATAGCATGACCGGCCCCACATGCGAAAGGGCCACCCGTTCCTCCGAACCGGGTGGCCCACTCCTTCACGATGATGGAACTTGTGCTGACTCTTTGGTTGCTTACTGTTCCATCACGGTGAGAATCGAACCCGCTTTGTCCGCGATGCCGGCCGAGTTCACGTTCGAACCCCAGACCACATTCGAACCCCAAACCACGTTGGAGCCCCACACCACGTTCGAGCCCCACACCACATTCGCGGCGCTCAGGAAGAGGTTGCTGCTGCCCCAGACCACATTCGAACCCCAGACCACGTTGGAACCCCAGACCACATTCGAGCCCCACACCACGTTCTGGCCGTTGACGAAGCTGATGGTGCCGCCCGCGTTCACCTGCAGGGCCGGAGAAGCCGCGCTGTAGGAGGCCGGAGCGAGGTCGTTGTTGAACAGCGCCGAGCCAATGTCGAGGTAACCGGCCCCGACCGTGAAGATGTCGTACTGCGATTGGTAGACGATGCCGGTGGCGGGATCGGTGTAGGAGCTCGTCTTCGGGAAGCTCTTGCTCGAAGTCTTCATCAGCCGCGCCTTCACCTGATCGGGAGTCATGGTCGGATGCTGCTGAAGAATCAGCGCCGCCGCCGCCGAAACCATCGGGGTCGCCATGCTGGTGCCGCTCAGCTGCATGTAATCCGTGGAGTTTCCGGTGTTGTAGGTGATTTTGTAGGCGTTCATCGGAATCCCGACCAGCGGATACTGGTTCACCAGGTTGCTCGACTGCGACCGGTTGGAGGCGATCAGGTTACCGGGGGCAACCAGATCCGGCTTGGCCACCATGTCATAAAGCGTCGGGCCCTTCGAGCTGTAGGTGGCGATCATATCGTCAATCTTGCCCGGGGTGCCCATGTCCTTCATTGCACCGACCGTGATCACGTAAGGGTCGTTGCCCGGGGCGGTGATGGTGCCGTAGCCGTAAGTGGTCGTCGGGTTGGTGCGACCGTAGTTTCCCGCCGCCACCACCACCACGATGCCCGAATTCCAGGCCGCTTCCACCGCCTGGCAGAGAGGGTCCTGCTTGTAGCTGCCCGCCACCGGACGGCCGAGCGAGAGATTGATGACCTTGATGTTGTAGGTATTCTTCAGCGCAATCGCCTGCTGAATCGCCTGAATCACCAGGCTGTCCGAACCGGAGCCGTTGTCATCCAGAACTTTCAGGTCGATCAGCTTCACACCATTCGCAATTCCCTTGATGGTGCGGTAGTAATCGCTGCCCGTTGAGCTCTGGCCCGAACCCGCGATGATGCCGGCGACGTGTGTGCCGTGGCCGAAGTTGTCCTGGCTGGCGCCGCTGGTGAAGTTGTGCGAGTAGACCACGCGACCGTTCAGATCGTCCACGTCGCCGATGCCACTGTCGATGATCGCGATGCCCACGCCCGCGCCGTTCACATTGTAAGAAGCCGCCAGATTCGCGCCGATCGTCACATCCGCCTGATCCAGGTGCGCAAACACCGGGCGGTCCGGGCTGATAAACGCCACTTCCGGATCTTCCGCCAGTTCCTGCGCGGCTGCCGCCGTCATGCGGTAGTGGTTGCCCTTCACCACCGACAACTGGTGCCGCAACTGCCCGCCTTTGCCGGCAACTCTCTGGCGCTGCGCCGCACCCGGGGTCTGGTGATACTGCACGATCACGTCAACGGTTTCCCCCGCATCCCGGCCGCGCAGTTCCTGCGCCAGCTTCTCATTCCCGGCCCACGCGATCGTCGCGGTGAGCGTCAGTGTCAGGCAAACAAAAAAGAATTTCATGGTTTCCTCCGCGTGCCGATTTGTGTCTACCTCGGTCACAGTTGTCTTATCGGCCGGGTGGCCTGACACATGTAGAGCAAGCGCGAAGGTCCGGTACCAGTACTAACCAGGAAGCCTGCGGTTCACGGGAGGGGTATTACCAGAAACGAATTGCGATGCGGCGCGGCGGTGGCCGCGCTAGCCCATCTTTATCAATAGCTTCCCGAAATTCCTGCCCTGCAGCATGCCGATGAAGGCCGCCGGGGCGTTCTCGATGCCTTCCACCACGTCCTCCCGGTACTTCATGCGACCGAGCCGGAACCACTCGCTCATATCCCGGAAGAACTCCCCGGCCGAAGCCCCGAAATCGCTCACGATGAAACCCTGCACGCGCAGGCGTTTCGTCAGAATGGACCGCATCAGCAGGGGCGATCGGTCCGGTCCCTCCGGCAACCCGGTCGCGTTGTACCCGGCAATCAGGCCGCACACAGGAATCCGGCCGAAGTTGTTCATCAGCGGCAGAACGGCTTCAAATACCGCGCCGCCCACGTTTTCGAAATAGACATCAATGCCGTCCGGGCAGGCGGCTTTGAGATCGTGTTTGAGTGTCGCACTGTGATGGTCGAGACACACATCGAAGCCCAGTTCCTTCACGACGTAATCGCACTTCACCGCGCCGCCAGCGATTCCCACCACCCGGCAACCCTTGATTTTCGCGATCTGCCCGACCGCCGAGCCCACCGCCCCGGAAGCCGCCCCCACCACCACCGTCTCACCTGGTTTCGGCTCTCCCAGCCGCAGCAGCCCGAAGTACGCGGTCATCCCCGTCATCCCCAGCACGCCCAGCGCCGTCGATACCGGAGCCAGCGACGGATTGATCTTCCGTGTTCCCTTCGCCGGCACAAGGGAGTATTCCTGCCAGCCGCTGAAGGCTTGCACGATATCCCCCGGCGCGAAGTCCGGCGACCCGGATTCCACCACCTCGCAGACCGTGCCGCCGGTCATGATTGCGCCAATCTCAACGGGCGCGGCATAGGAAGGCCCATCGCTCATGCGGCCGCGCATGTAGGGGTCCAGTGATAAGTAGAGTGTTTTCAACAGGAGTTGGCCTTCCGCCGCTCCCGCGACCTCCTCGGTTTCCAACCGGAAGTTCTCCGCCACGGTTTCGCCCACCGGGCGCGATGCCAGTACAATTCGTCGATTCCGCATTCCGTATCATCACAACACAATTCACTCGTCCGAAACGGTCCGGTGGGGTCACACCGCCTGGTCCACTTGCACCCACTGCCTCTGCAATGAAATAGTGACAGTTTGGTCATTCTTCTCTTCGGCCCGCCTGGCTGCGGCAAAGGCACTCAGGCGCGCATGATTCTCGACTGGCTCCCGGAGCGCATCCCGTCCATTTCCACGGGTGAGATGCTGCGCGCCGAAATCGCGCACGACACGGAACTGGGACGCCGGACGAAAGCCGTCATCGCCGCCGGCGGACTGGTGAGTGATGACCTGATCAACCAGATGCTGGCCGCGCGCACCGCGCAGCCCGATTGCCGGAATGGCTTTCTGCTCGATGGCTATCCGCGCACACCGCAACAGGCCGAATTTCTGGACGACCTGCTCGCGCGCCGCGGCTTTCCCGAGCCCGTGGTGGTGCATCTCGACGTCCCGTTTGAGGTTCTCGTCAGCCGCATGGTCTGCCGCCGGCAGTGCTCCGGCTGCGGCGCCATGTACAACATCCTGTCGAAACGCCCGAAATCACCCGGGCGCTGCGACCAGTGCGGCGCGGGCCTTCTGGTCCGCAAGGATGACCGCGAAGAGGTCATCCGCGAACGCCTCAGCACCTACGAAGCGCAAACCCAGCCGGTGCTGAGTCACTATTACAATGGCAATTACTTCCATATCGCCGGGGATCGCTCGCCCATGTACATCTTTGAGGCCATCACCCAGGCGCTGGAACCGTTAATCCATTGCGCTCCCACTACCTGACCGACTCCTCCGGCTACACCGGCCACGCTGACCAGATCTTCGTCCCTTCCACGGAAGCGGAAGTCTGTGAAATCCTGCGGCTGGGCCAACCCGTCACCCTCTGCGGCGCGCGCACCGGCCTTACCGGCGGTTGCGTGGCACAGGGCGGCAACGTCATTTCCCTCGAACGCTTCCGCAAACTGGAAATCGGCGACGGCGTGGCGCGCGCCGGGGCCGCGGTAACGCTGCTCGAACTCCGCGACGCCGCCGCGCCCACTCGCCAGTTCTACGCGCCGGACCCCACGGAAATCACCGCTTCCGTCGGCGGCACCATCGCCACCAACGCCAGCGGCTCCCGCAGCTTTCGCTTCGGCAGCACGCGGCGGCATGTGCGGGCGCTCCGCGTCGCGCTGATGAATGGCACAGTTGCGGAGTACCGCCGCGGCGACAAAATCGACTTCGATGTCCCGCGCGTCCCGCTCCCGAACGTCACCAAATGCACGGCGGGCTATCACCTTGAACCCGGCATGGACTGGATTGATCTCTTCTGTGGCTCCGAAGGCACACTCGGCGTGATTCTGGAAGCCGAACTGCAACTGCTGCCCATTCCCGGGACGCTCTTTTCCGGCGTGGCGTTTTTCCCCACCGATGCCGAAGCACTCGACGCCGTGGACGCCTGGCGGCCCATCGCCGATCTCCGCATGCTCGAATACGTGGGCTGCAATGCGCTCGATCTGCTGCAAAAGCGTTTTCCGGAGATCCCGCGGGAAGCCGCCGCGGCGCTGCTGATCGAGGGCGAAAATCTGGAAGGCTGGGAGGACCGGCTGCCGGATCACACCTGGATCGGCAACACCCCGAAGGATCGCGAACGCGTTCGGAAATTCCGCCATTCCCTGCCCGAACTGGTGATCGGGTTCATTTCCAAACGCGGCATTCTCAAAATGGGTACCGATTACAGCGTGCCCCTGGAAAAGAACCGGGACATGCTGGCGTACTACACCGAACGCCTCGAAACCGAACTGCCAGGGCACTACGTGATCTACGGTCACATCGGCGACGCGCACGTGCACGTCAACATGCTGCCGCCCACGCCGGAAGCCACCGAAACCGCCAGCCGCCTGCTCAGGGAGTTCGCCGCGAAAGCCGTCGGGATGGGCGGTACCGTCTCCGCCGAGCATGGCCTGGGCAAACGCAAAGCAGGCATGCTGAGCCTGCAATACGCGCCCGAACACATCGAAGCCATGATGGCGGTGAAGCGCCGCCTCGATCCCCATTGGCTGCTGGGCCGGGGCACGCTGTTCCCCCTGCCCGCCTGAAGAGCCCGCCTGAAGAGCCCGCCTGACATATCATGGTTCGGACCCGTGTATCCGAACAGCGCAAAAGCCAAACTCCAGGCCGGGGGCACCGTCCTCGGCACCTACGTCCGCCATCCCGACACCGGCATCGCCGAAATCCTCTGCTATCTGGGCTATGACTTCCTTATGTTCGATGGCGAACATGCCCCTATCGGTGAGCGCGAATGCGAAAACCTCGCGCGCGTCTGCGAACTGACCGGCGTCACCGGCATCGCCCGCGTCCCCTCGAACCTTCCCTGGATGATTGCCCGCACCTTAGACACCGGCATCCAGGGCATTCAGGTCCCCATGGTGAACAGCGCCGCCGAAGCGCGCGCGGCCATTCAGGCCATGAAATACGCGCCCATGGGCACCCGGGGCCTGGCCGGCTCGCGCGCCGCCAACTACGGCCAGTTGCTGCCGTTCACCTATCCGGAGCACATCGCGAAATGCAACGCGGAGACGCTGTCGGTCATCCAGATCGAAACGCCCACCGCCATCGACGCCCTGCCGGAGATCATTGAAATCCCGGAGATCGACGTCATCTTCATCGGCCCCACGGATCTTTCCCTCTGCCTCGGCCATCCCGGCGACTTCCAGCACCCCGACGTGCAGGATGCCTTCCGCCGCATCACGCGGATCGTGGAGAAGTCCGACAAGGCGCTGGGCGTTCTGGCCGCCACCACGGAAGCCACGCTCGAATGGAAAGACCGCGGCGCGCGCTACATCATGGGCGTCTTTGAAGCCCTCATGGGACCGGCGATTCGCAGCTATCTGAAATCCGTTCGGGAACATTAAATGGAACTCGCGGAACGCACGCGCCGCCACGTCACGCTGCGCCTGATGCCATACCTGGTGCTGATCTACCTCACGGCCTATCTCGACCGCGCCAATATCGGCGTCGCCAAGCTGCAGATGCAGGGTGCGCTGCACCTCACCGATGAAATCATCGGCTTCGGCGCGGGCATCTTCTTCATTGGCTATTTCCTGCTGGAAATTCCGGGCTCGCTGATGGTGGAACGCTGGAGCGCGCGCCGCTGGCTGGCCCGCATCATGGTCACCTGGGGCATCATGGCCACCCTTTCCGGATTCGCCGGTCTGCTGCCCTTGCCCCTCGGCGTCCGCGCCCAGTTCTACTGGCTGCGCTTTCTGCTGGGCGCGGCGGAAGCGGGCTTCTTCCCCGGCGTTGTGGTCTATCTCTCCCACTGGTTCTGCCAGGCGGACCGCTCCCGCGCCAAGGCCTGGTTCATGATCGCGCAGCCACTCTCGATCGTAATCGGCCTTCCCATCTCGCGCTGGATTCTCGAATCCGTTCACTGGTACGGCCTCGCCGGCTGGCGCTGGGTCTTCATTCTCGAAGGGCTGCCACCCGTGCTGCTCGGCTTCGTGACGCTTTACTATCTGACCGACCGCCCCGAAGACGCCGCGTGGCTGCCCGCCGACGAGAAGGCCTGGCTGGTAGCCGAACTCGCGAAGGAGGAAACGCAGCGCATCGCCATGGGGCGCACCGGCATCTTTGACGCGTTGCGCCAGCCACAGACCTTCCTTCTCGCCATGGCTTTTTTCCTCATCGTGACCGGCAATCAGGCGATCCTCTTCTTCCTGCCCTCCATCACGGACAACATGAAGAGCATGTCGGTGGTCTGGCGCACCGTGGTCAGCGTGCTGCCTTACATCTGCAGCGTGGGCGGCATCCTGCTCAACGGCTATCTCTGCCACAAGACCGGCAGAAAGACGCTGCACACCGCGCTGCCCATGTTTCTGGCCGGTATCAGTCTGGGCTGCGCGATTCTTTCGGGCAACCACCTTGGCCTGGTGATTGCCTTCTTCTGCCTGGTGGGCTTTACCTTTCAGGCCTACCTGCCCGTCTTCTGGAGCATTCCTTCGGGTTTCCTGGGCAAGTCCGCCGCCGCGACGGCCGTGGGTCTCATCAACTCCTTCGGCAACCTCGGCGGCTTCGTGGGGCCTTACATTTTCGGCTACCTGCGAACGCATACCGGCAACTATGACGCCGGGCTGTGGGTGCTCACCGGCTTCATGTTTCTGGCCGGAACGCTCTCCGCCTGTATCCGGTCGAACCGCTAGCCGTTCGCGCCCGGCACGCCGGATCGGTTCAGCTTATCCCACTCCACCACCTGCGCGCGGGCCGCCCAGGCATCATACTGCGCCGCCATCTTCTTCACGCGGGCCGGATCGGAGGCCGCCAGATCTTTCGTTTCAATGCGGTCCGTGGAGAGATCATAAAGCTCCCACACGCTGCCGGCTTTCGAGTATTTCGAAACCAGCTTCCAATCGCCCTCAATCACCGCGCGATTGCCTTCATGCTCCCAGAAGATCGTACGCGCGGTGGTGTGTTTTGGATCACGCAACGCAGGCAGCAGAGACTTACCCTCCAGCGGCGTAATAGCGTGGCCCTGGTAAGTCTTCGGATAAGATGCGCCGGCGGCATCCAGACAAGTCGCCATAATATCGATCACATGCCCGGACTGGTGCGTCCACGCCCCATGGTCTTTGATCTGCTTCGGCCAGCGGGCAATCAGAGGCGATGCGATTCCACCCTCATGGACCCAGTGCTTATACATCCGGAACGGCGTATTGCTGAGGTGCGCCCACTCCGGACCATAACTCTGGAAAGTATTGGCCGGTCCAGGCATCACACCGGGACGATTGCCCCATGTGACCGGCTCACCCGTAAGAGTCTTCGTGGGATAGCCGGCGTTCGGCGTATTCTTAATCACTTCCGCGCAGCCGCCATTATCAGAGAGGAAGAGCACCAGGGTATTCTCTTCCTTACCGGTCGCCTTCAGCGCGTCAAACACCTTGCCGATGCCGCGATCCATCGATTCCACCATGGCCGCGTACACTTCCATGCGGCGCTGCTGCCATTCCTTATCCGGAACCGAATCCCATGCCGGTATCTCCGGATCACGCGGCGCAATACCCCATTTCGGATCCACCACACCCATCGAGACCATGCGCTTATAGCGGGCGGCGCGCAGTTTATCCCAGCCCTCGGCATACTTACCCTTGTATTTCTGAATATCCGCCTCGCGAGCCTGCATCGGCCAGTGGGGCGCCGTATAAGCGAGGTACAGGAAGAACGGCTTTGCCACCGCCTTCTGCCGGCTGATATAACCGACGGCTTCTTCCGTCAGCGCGTCCGTATGGTAGTAATCACCAGTCGCCTGAATAGGTTCGTTATTGCGCACCAGCCCGTGCGGGGCAAAGTAATTCGTCGCACCCACAATATTCGAATAGGTGTAATCGAAACCACGCTTACCGGGCCAGTTATCACGCTTATCCGGATCCGGCGATGTGACATGCCATTTCCCGATCATGGCCGTGGAATAGTTCGCTCCCTTGAGAGCTTCCGCAATCGTTACGGCATTCCGGCTCAACTCGCCGCGATACCCGGGCACGCCGTAATCACCCACCATATGGCCAATCCCCGCCTGATGCGAATAGATCCCGGTCAGCAGGGCGGCGCGCGTGGGACAGCAGCGGGCAGTATTGCGGAAGTGTGTGGACCGGACTCCGGTGGCGGCCATCCTGTCCAGATTTGGCGTGCTGATCTCCGAGCCGAAACACCCGATGTCGCAGAACCCCATGTCGTCCGCCAGAATGACAATAATATTCGGCTGACCCGCGGTCTGCGCCGCTCCGCCCGCGGCGAGTGCGCCCGCCGCTATGGTCCCTATGAAGTTCCGTCGATGCATCTGCATGATTCTATCTCGCTGCAATCTCTTCCGTTGTTTTCAAAATTCCAGTCGCAGGCCCGCCTGCAACTGACGCGGATTCTTCGCCGTGGTCACGGTACCGCCGCTCAGCACGTCCACCTGCGCGTTCGGCAGCCCGAAGTTCGCATGATTGAGGAAGTTGAAGGCCTCTCCGCGAAATTGAACGGCTTTGGTCTCTGTCAGGCGAAAACGCCGTGACAGGCCCAGATTCAGCACAAACGTGCCAGGTCCGTCGATGATATTCCGGCCCGAGTTTCCGTAGCGAAAACCACCGACCGGCACAACCGGAAAGGCAGTCCGGTCAAACCACTGATCGGGCGTCGGATTCGCCAGCTTGCCGGACCCGGTGCGGTCCGGACGCGCGGCGCCACCGGTAGTCTGGTCATAATTCGCCACCACCGGCGTCAGAGGCAGTCCCGTGTAAGCGGTGGTGGTACCGGTGAGTTGCCAGTCCCGCAGAACATAGTGTTTCGAAAGCCGCGGAGCCCAGATGAAACTCCCGAGGAAGGAGTGGCCCACGTCGAAATCAGAACGTCCGCGCTCCGCCCCCACGTCGAAAGGATCCTGCGCGGTCGCTACGCCTGCCGTATTCGAACTGAGATCGATCGACTTCGCATAGACATAGGCGGCCCGCACAAACAACTGCTGGTTAAGGCGGCGGCGTACGGCCACAGTCCCCGAATGATAGATCGAATTCGACGAATTATCAATAATCGTGATGCTGGAAAACGCTGGGTAGAGCCTCGCACCCAGACCCACGCCGGGAGTCAGATACTGCTGGTTCAGGTTATAGCGAACCGGCAGGTGTGTGCCCTTCGAACCCGCATAGGTGATCTCCACAACGGTTGCGCGGCCCAGGTCGCGCTCAATCGTGATATTCCAGCTCTGCAGATTCTGCGTGGGGCTGTCCGCGTTCATGCCGCCGGGGCTGGATAAGCCGGAACTCTTCGCTTTGGAAGACGGGAAAGGGTTCGAAACCGTGAGCGAGAGCGGACTGGTGGAGGTTGCCGTGAAAGTCAGCGTATTTGCAAAAGGAAACGTATTGCTGAACCCGCTGTAGCGGTACAGCGAATCGGTCCCATAAAAGATTCCATAGCCGCCCCGGATCACCGTCTTATCCCCGAAGGGCCGCCATGCGAATCCGAAACGCGGAGCAAAGTCCAGATAATTGGTCCTGACAATGCTGCGCGGTAAACCAGCCGTGGTGTTGGTCGTAATATTCGCGGCCAGTCCGGTCGATTGAATGGCGGCGTTGTAGTCCGCCTGTGAGAGCAGGCCGGTTCCGGCGCTGACCAGCTTCCCGACACTCGGAATGAAAATCGCCAGTTCGTTATATTTCTCAATCGGCGGTTTCATCAGCTCGTACCGAAGTCCGATGTTCAAAGTCAGCCGCGCGCTCGCCTTGGCGTCCTGCACAAAACCCGAGTAGTTCGATGCCAGGTGATACTCGCTTCCTACCTGAGTCAGACGGCGGCTGGTCTGCGCATAGCCCAGAACAAAATCGGCCATCGGATCATTTGTGAATCGTCCCAGGAACGTCATGCGTCCCCGCAGATCGCTGTAATCGTGATTGAAGTACTGATAATGCAGCAGGTCCGCGCCTAATTTCAGAGCATGGCGACCGGTAATCCAGGTCACCGCGTCGGAATACCCGAAATTGTTATAAGACCAGGTCTTCGGCAGATCATAAGGCGCCCCCAGATCCACATAGCCACTCACACTCATATAGGGAAGGCCCAGATCGATCGGATTCTTGGTCGCGCCCAGAAAACCGACCTCATTCGACCAGTCATGCGTACTGCCGGAGGGCAACTGCCGCAGCGTACTGCGCGAGAAGTTGACGCTGGCTTCCTGAAACAGGTTCGGCGAGAAGATATGGATGTAGCGGATTCCGGAGAGCAGGCCGAACGTATTGTTCGTACTCCCGAACGGTACCACCGGCGACCGGTTCGTAATGAAAGGGGCATCCGTGCCGGAAGAGTTCCACAGGGCGCTCAGAGTCAGGCGATCATTGGCTCCGATAGCGTGATCCACCTTGATATTGAATTTCGGTGAATTGGCCCCGGAGTTCCCCTGAGCAATGTAGTTATTGACGTTACCCGTAATATTGGGCGCGGGATCGTAAGCCCCGATGGCAATAGCCACCGGATCGAGCCTCGACGCCGGGATCTGATTCCCCGGAAAAGCGGTGTTCTTCGCAAGCGGGTCGATGATGGTTTCCGGCTTCCCCAGCGCCGTCAGCGCCTGGGAGAAATTCCCCTGCAGCATCTGCGGCTTTGGTACGACGCCGCGCGCGGTCAGCCCCGAAACCGAAAGCAAAGACTCCCAGCTGAAAAGAAAGAAGGTCTTATTATGGCCGTTGTAAATCTTCGGCAAAACCACCGGTCCCGTCAGAGTGGCGCCAAACTGATTCTGGATGAGTTTCGACTTCTGGGCGTCGAAGAAATTCCGCGCATCCAGCGCATTATTGCGAAGAAACTCATAGAGCGAGCCCCGCACCTGGTTGCCCCCGCTGCGCGTCACCATACTGACCACGCCGCCCGCGAAATGCCCGTACTCCGCGGAGAAGCCGGACGTGATGACCTTGAACTCCTGGACGCCCTCCAGCGGCGGCGTCACCATCACCGTCGTATTGCGCCTCTGCGTATTGTTCATGCCATCCACCAGGAAGCCGACATTGTCCGCCCGCGCTCCATTCACGGAAAACTGTCCGTCCGTGTTGTCCGACTTGTTCACAACGCCGGGCGTCAGGTAAGACAAATCCGCATAGTTGCGCCCGTTCAGAGGCATTTCCGTGAGCTCCGCATGCGAAGTCACCTCCCCTTTGGAACCGTTCTCGGTATTGAGCGCTTCCGGCGCTTCTGAGACCGTAATCGTCTGCCCCGTTCCACCAACCTCCATCCGGATGTCGATGCGCAACTCCTGATCGATGTTCAGGTCAAACGCGGCCTGCCTGTGCGTGGTAAACCCGGCGGACGCCGCTTCCAGCGTGTAGCGGCCCGGCTGCAGATAAGGAACCGTGTAATCGCCCGCGCCGTTTGTGGCGGCGTTCCGCGTCTGATTGGTCTCCACGGCAATCACCTGAATGGCAACCCCGCGGATCACGGCGCCGGAGGCATCCGTCACCCGCCCCACCACGCTGGCGGATGGCTCCTGCGCATAGCCGGCCACAGCCCCCGCAAAACACGTGAACGCGAAAAGGACAGCCAGGCGAAGCGCCCGCCCGCCTTGTAACAAAGAACGTGGATACACCCTCAAATCCCCCTGCCCCTGGAATTATATGTAAAGTGGCATAGCCGAACCCGGCCAATTCTTTATCCAAAACGGAAACCGGTTGCTCCATCCTCTTTGAGGGTATATACCTGAATCGATGACCAGACGGCAGTTTTCCGTAGCTTTGGGGGCGGCTTCCGCCCTGAGCGCCACCCGCGTCTTCGGCGCAAACGATCGTATCCGGCTTGGCATTATCGGCGCCGGTGGCCGCGGCCGTGAGGATTGGGGCACTTTCCTCAAAGAACCCGACGTCGAACCCGTCGCCGTTTGCGACGTCTATGAAAACTTCCTCCACCAGGCCATCGCCATGGCGGGCGGCAAGCCGGCGGCGCACAAGGACTTCCGCCAACTGCTCGACCGCAAAGACGTGGATGCCGTCATCGTCGGCACCCCGGACCACTGGCACGCGCCCATCACCATCGCCGCCTGCGATGCGGGCAAAGACGTTTACTGCGAAAAACCCCTCTCGCTCACCATCCTCGAAGGGCGAAAGATGCTGGACGCCGCCCATGCCCACAAACGCGTCGTCCAGACCGGCAGCCAGCAGCGCTCCGGCCGGCATTACATCGAAGCCGTGAAGCTCATTCAGGAGGGCGGCCTGGGCGACGTCCACCGCATACACGCCGGCTTCCAGCGCAACATCACCCCCGGCCTCAAACCCGCCGATTTCGATGCCTCCAAACTCGACTGGAACATGTGGCTCGGCCCCGCCCCCCAACGCCCGTTCGACCCCTTCCGCGCCATCTACAACTTCCGCTGGTTCTGGGACTATTCCGGCGGCCAGATGACCAACTGGGGCGCGCATCACCTCGACATCGCGCGCTGGATTCTCGCCGAGGATGCCCCGCTCGAAGTCTCCGGCATGGGCGGTCGCTACAGCCTGCGCGACGGCGGCGAAACGCCCGACGTGCAGGAAGTCCTCTACCGCTTCCGGAACGCGACCGTGCTCTGGACCACCAGCGAAATCGCCGAGGGCAAGCCCTCCACGCTCGATATCTACGGCACAAAAGGCATGATGTCGCTCACGCGCGGCGGCTACAACGTGTATCCCGAAAAGCCGAAAGGCGCAACCGAAGCCTCCATTGGAGCCGCGCCCATCGCGGCGGCTTCCATGAAGGGCGCCGATCTGAACTCTCCCCACGCCCGCAGCTTCCTCGACTGCATGAAGTCCCGGCAAAAACCAACGGCCGATATCGAAGAGGGCTACCGTTCCGCCGTTATGTGCCACCTCGGCAACATCTCGACGCGCCTCGGCCGTTCCATCCGCTGGGACGCCGCCAAGGAAACCATCCCCGGCGATCCGGAGGCGAATACCTGGCTTTCACGCCCCTGGCGCGCGCCCTGGAAGCTGGGGTAACGCTAATTCGACGCGCGCGTCAGGCTTTCATCCGGCGTGAACGCACCCTTTTGCAGCAGCATGCCGAGCACTTCTTTCGACCGCGCCGTCCACGCGCCCTGCTTTTCCGGCGTGCGGTTGTTGTGATCGGAATCCACCATGCAGATCGCCTCTTTCGCTCCGGGAATCTGGTTGAGCACCGTCCAGATGCCCGCGGGCGGCGAGGTGGTATCAATGAAGCCGATCGCGGCCAGCACCGGCGCTTTGATGCGTGAGGCGAAATTCACGGGGTCGAAATACGGGGCCGTCGCCATCACTTCCGCGTTGTCGGAAGGCCAGTAAGGATAGCCGGGTTTCCGGCCCGCCTCGGCGCCATTCAGATCCGCCCCTGCCGGTTCATTCACCAGCACAGCCGTAACCTCCGGCCGCAGCGCCGCCGTCACCAGACTCTGCTGCCCGCCCATGCTGGTGCCCATCAGAACAATGGTTTTGCCATCCCAGTCCGGTCGCGAGCGGATGTAATCGATGGCGCGGGCATCACGCAGATACATGTTCAGAAAGTAGGAGGTCTCCCGGCTGGTGTAGCCGATGGTGGCATAGCTGGTGCTCACGCCCGTCGCTTCCGCCGGCGGCATGTCATGCGAGTCGACCGAGAAGACCAGCCACCCCTCCGCCGCGCGGTCATTCACGTTCTTTGTATCGAGAGCCTTCACGCCGGCCGATTGATAAAGCACCAGGGCGGGAAGCTTACCTTCCTGAGCCGGACGGGCAAGATAGCCCTGCACATGGGAACCGACGCTGTCGAGCCTGACCGTGAAGAAACCCACGCCGGGCCGGACAGCGGGCAGCGGCGTGAGTTCGGGCTTCACGGGAATCGCGCTGAGGGCTTTCAGTTTGCCGTCCCAGAACGCGTCGAAATCCTGGGGCCGCGGAATAGCCGGCTGCAGTTTGTTGGGTGCAATCGCGGCGCCCAGATGGATCGGCGCGGGCGGAGGCGTGGGCACCCCGGGGCCGGTCGCCGTAACCTCGACATAGACCATGGTGGGCACGTCCGAACGGTAGTGGATGCTCAGTTCGTCATTACTGAAATCCAGAATGCCGGTCTGGACAAGCGCATTATTATTGGCGCGAACCGCATAGCG
>CAIUOG010000070.1 GCA_903900705.1 uncultured Acidobacteriia bacterium | reverse complement strand
CAGCGCGAACCTGATCCAGCAGGATCAGGCCCTGTCGGCCGCCATGGGTGACTTCGATCCGGAAAGGCGCCTCACGACCCGCGGTGGTCATGGGTGCGATCAGCGCTGTACGCAAATGATTGTGCATTTCAGCAGGTGACACGACGACACACGGGCGGGTCTTCCTGATTTCGCTTCCCACCGTCGGATCAAGGTTGACGAGCCAAATCTCTCTCCGCTTTACCAAACCAACTCCACATCATCCGAGTTCCCAAATTCACCCATCACCAATTCGTCGTCGCCGGCCTCGGCGATTCTCATGGACGCCTCTGCCCACCCTGTGCGGGGCGGGTGAGCGGGGCGCCGTAGCACCAGGGCATCCTTCTCGATCGTCATTTCAGCCCCCACGGTACTGTCCAGGCCCAACTGTGCAAGCACGGACTCTGGGATTACAACTCCCTGAGAATTGCCGATCTGGCGAATGTTCAAATGCATAGATCGCATAGTGATAACAATGTCATTCCTGGGTGCGCCACCTGTCAAGAGTTCATCTCCGTAACAATCACGCTGCGCGAAATGCCTGAACCAGACCAAACGCTATCGGCGGCAATTCCGAAACGGCGCAAACGGCAGTTCGAGACCTGTCCAGGGTACCTGCCCAGGCTGGATGAGCCTGCCAGTTTCATCCGCATAAGATTGATCCGGAAGTAGTTCGAATGGTTCGAACGGACTGGCTGGTTTTTGGCGGCCTGTCGCGCAGGTGCTCGGACGGGATTGCACCTGGATTACGCCGCGGACAGAATCTCGATATCCCGTGCAATTGTGGTCGGCACAGGTGCCGGCTCGCCAAACTCCCGCAGGGTTTCCAGATGCCCTTCAATTGCCTCACGGATATTCCGTTCCGTATCTTCGAGGGTCGCGCCGGTCGTGATACAGCCGGGCAAGTCCGGAACATAGGCGGCCCAGTTACTTGTGGCCTGCTCAAAGATGACCGCGTATCGGACGCTCATTGCTTCTTCTCCAGTCCTGCTGCTTTTTGAATCGACTTCAGCGTTCCCGCCGGCACGTCGTCTCCAGGATGCCCTGGTATCGTCACCACGTTCGGTTTCGACGGATGCTTGTAATGGCGGTGGCTACCGGTTGTTCGAACATGTTGCCAGCCATCAGCCTCAACCAGCCTCATCAGATCCCGAACCTTCACTACCTGATTGTATCGGGTTCCGATCCGGAGTTGGCAGTTCCCGACGGGAACCAACAGCTCGATGTCACGCCGCCGAAACGGCCCCCAACTCCCCGAAAGCCGCAGCTATTCCCGCCGCCGGGCAGACCACAAAAGTTCGAAATACGTCCACGATGGGGAGCCAAATATCAATTTGTGACCGAAGAAGAACTTGTGATCTTTGATCTGCTCACGAAGCCCAATATCACGCTCACGAAGCAGGAGACGGCAGAAGTGAAGAAGGTGGCGAAGTCGCTGCTGGAGAAGCTGAAGCAGGAGAAGCTGGTGCTCGACTGGCGGAAGCAGCAGACCACCCGGGCAATGATGCTCACCACGGTGCAGGACATCCTCGACCAGCTTCCACGGAAGTACACGCCGGAGCTTTACGAACAGAAGTGCGATCTCGTCTACCAGCATTTCTACGAAGCCTACATGGGGCAGGGGCAGAGTGTGTATGCGGGGAATTAGTCTGCGGCGGGTGAACAGGTGAAGAAGCAGAACCTTCCCTATCGAGTTTTCGAGTTGGCGTGCTCAATGTTCTTGCAGAAGTTCACTCATGCCGGAATGGAAGGCACAGTAACAGCGGCCAGACATAAATAACCACCAACAAATCAATCACTTAGCCGGAAACACACCGCCAGCGTCCAAACCTCGATGCATACTGCGAGTGTGGCAATCTCCCGCTTCGAGCGGGCGATCCGGGCTGCCTCCATCCCGAACGGATCTTTGAAAACCGAAAATTACAAAACAAACCCACCCACCAGGCGAAGCGATTCAGCAACAAACCACCCCGGCGGCGAACAAAAAGCCGCCGGGGAAAAATTCAGGACCGCGCGCCCGGGCCGGACCGCAACGGTGACGGAAATTCAGCGGGCGATTTTACAAAACAAAGCCAACTCCCCGCTCAGGCCGGAACATCGGAAATTACAAAACAAACCCAACCTCCGTCGGAAGCAACGCGAAGCCGCGCGCAGCGCAAACAGTGGTTTTTACAAAACGAACCCAAATCGCCCCCCTACTTCCCCGCCCTCACTGATCCGTCCGCGCCCACCCGCACCTGCACCAGCGTCCCGGCGCTCTCATCCTTAATAACGGCCCCGTAACTCACCTGGTCACCCTCCGTCACCTTCTCCACGGACATCACCCGGAAACCCGCGCCGCTCTTCTGAATCGCCGCCTTCGCCGCCTCCGGCACAGCCGCGAACTCCGTCTCGTCCTTCACCGCCACCAGCCGGCCTTTATCGTCAATCACCAGGTCGTGATACTTCCCGTTCAGCCGCGTGTTGATCTGGTAATTCCAGCCCTGCGCGCTCTGCGCCGCGCTGATACTCACCGGAAACGCGTCCGCCATATGCGCCTTCGCCGTATCCTTCACGGCCTGCGGCAGCGCATCGAACTTCGCCGCGAACGTATCGCCATCCGCCAGCCCGGATGCGCAGCTCAACAACACCGCCAAAAACACTCGTGAGATCGTCATCATGCTCCTCATATGTCGCGCCTAACTGATGCCGGCTCCCATTTTATCGGGAACCGGCGGCCCCGCCGCCCGCAGCGTCCGGATACTCCGCATCGGCGGCTGGCCGAAGAAGCGGCTGTACTCCCGGTTGAACTGGCTCGCGCTCTCATACCCCACCGCAAAAGCCGCGCTCACCGCGTCCCGTCCCTCCACCAGCATCAGCGTCCGCGCCTGCTGCAGCCGCAACTGTTTCTGATACTGCAGAGGACTCATCGCCGTCATCGCCCGGAAGTGATGATGCAGCGTGGAAACGCCCATCCCCGCCAGGTCCGCCAGGTCCTCCACCTTCATCGGCCTCGCATAGTTCTCCCGGATCCACGCCACGGCCCGCGCCGTCCGGTGACTCTGGTCGCCCAGCGTGGCGATCGCCCGCAGCCGTGCCCCCTCCGGCCCGCGCAGCACCCGGTAAATCAGTTCCCGCTCAATCAGGCCGCTCAGAAACGGGATGTCCTCCGGCGTCCCCAGCAGCCCCACCAGCCGGCAGCAGGCATCCAGCAGTTCCGCCGTCACCACCCCGGTCGTCATCGCGGGGCTCTCGGCCGCGCCCGCCGCCACGCGGATCTCGTCCCGGCTCAGCAGTTCCCGCACCAGCCCCGGATCCAGCTTCAGCATCAGAGCCAGGCTCGGTTCCGCTTCAGACGCCTCCACGTAACAACTCACAATCGGCAGGTCCACCGCCGTAATCAGGTACTTCGATTCGTCATAAATGAAGGTGTTCGGCCCCAGCACCACACGCTTCCGGCCCTGCGCCATCACAATCACACTCGGTTCATAAGTGGCGGGCGTCGGAGCCGTGGGTCGCGTGCGCCGGAACAGGCTCAGCCGCGGAACGGCCGTTATCTGTTTCTCCGCTTCCCCGATGGATAAGGTAATCCTTCGGACCAGTTCCGCCCTCAGTTCCCGCACCTGCGAATCCTGTTTCATCATGGTTTTATCGCTGGCTCCAGCATAATCCCGCCACTGTGCGGGAAGAAACGGAAGCCGCCACCTTCCGGAGGATCAGGCAAGAAATCGGAAGGATCAGGAAATCGTCTTCGCCCCTTGCGGCCATAAGATGAAGGGGTAGCGCACCAGTCAACGGGCCTCCCGCTGCGGCCCGCCTGCGTGAAGGAACTGCGCAAAGCGTAAAAGAGAAAAGGCAAAACATCCATGAAGAAACGCAGACTGGGAAACAGTACTCTCGAAGTATCCGCCATCGGCCTCGGCTGCATGGGCATGAGTTTTTCTTACGGCACGCCGCCGGATCGCACGGAAATGATCGGCGTGCTGCGGGCCGCGGTGGAAAGCGGCATTACCTTCTTTGACACCGCCGAAGTTTACGGCCCTTATAAGAATGAGGAACTGGTCGGCGAAGCGCTCGAACCCTTCCGCGGCCAGGTCGCCATCGCCACCAAATTCGGCTTCAATATGAAGCCCAATGGCGAACCGGGCTGGCTCGGGCTGAACAGCACGCCCCAACAGATTCGCAAGGTTGCGGACGCCTCGCTCCGCCGCCTCCGCGTGGATTCGATCGACCTCTTCTACCAGCACCGCGTCGATCCCGCCGTGCCCATCGAAGACGTCGCCGGCGCCGTGAAGGACCTCATTCAGGCGGGCAAAGTGAAGCACTTCGGCCTCTCGGAAGCGGGCGTCAGCACCATCCGCCGCGCCCATGCCGTACAACCCGTCACCGCGCTGCAGAGCGAGTATTCGCTCTGGACCCGAAAGCCGGAGCGGGAAGTGATTCCCACGCTGGAGGAACTGGGCATCGGCCTCGTCCCCTACAGCCCGCTCGGCAAGGGCTTCTTAACCGGGAAGATCGATGAGAATACTGCCTTCGAAAGCACGGATTTCCGCAATATTCTGCCTCGTTTCACGCCGGAGGCCCGCAAAGCGAACCAGGCGCTCGTGGCGGTGCTGAATGGCATGGGCGTTCAGAAGCAGGCAACCCCCGCGCAGATCGCGCTCGCCTGGCTGCTCGCACAGAAGCCGTGGATGGTCCCCATCCCCGGCAGCACGAAACTCACCCGCATTCAGGAGAACAACGGCGCGGCTGCCATCGAACTCACGCCGGAAGACCTAAGCAATATTGAAGAAGCCGCCGCCCGCGTGAAAGTGGAAGGAGAACGCTATCCGGAAAACATTGAAGCGATGACCGGGCTGTAAACCGGCAGGCGTCTTCGCGGCTTAACGCGCCTCGCAATCCGGGAACAGGATCTGCGCCGTCTGCCAGAGATACCGCCGCCAGTTCATCCACTCATGCCCGCCCGTGCTCAGCACGGAAAAGGTGCGGATACCGGTCCGGTTAAACAGAGACAGAACGCGCTCGGAATTGAACAGCGCAATATCGGTCTCGCCCGCTGCCATATAGAGCGGAATACGGAAGAGGTCGTTCGTCTTCGGATCTTTCAGCAGCGGAGTGTAGTTCTCTTCGAAGGTCTTGAAATCCTCTTCGCTGATATGCCCGGAGCTGTAGACATATATCTCGCTGAACGTATCGAGATGCGGCAGCCCCGTATGGAGGACGACGAAACCGCCCATCGATAACCCGGCGATGGCGCGCCCTTCCCGGCTCGCCTTCGTCCGGTAATGCCCGTCGATATAGGGAATAATGTCCTTCAGATATTCCTGCGTGCAGGCGTCATCCTTACCGGGCGCGGAGGGGACGCGGCTCGCGCACTTGCCCGTATCGGGCATCACCACGATCATCTTCTTCGCCTTGTGCGCGGCGATCAGGTTGTCCAGAACGAAATTGGCGAAACCGCCATGCGCGGGATCGGTAATCGTCCAAGCCTTGTCGTTATCGCCGCCGCCGTGATTCAGATAAAGCACCGGATACCGCGCATCGGCGGCGGCGTCATAATCGGGAGGCAGATAGACGCGCATCGTCTTATCCGCGCCGGCATAGTTCTTATAGGCGGCGACTTCCACTTTCCCGTGCGGCACGTTCGCGGTGCCGTAAAACTCCGCCTCTTTGTCACCAGGCAGCGCGGGCAGCACCGGCAGTGGGCAGACGCCCTTCTTCGGCACATTCATGGGCCCGCGCCCGCCTCTGCCGGCCGGCGGCTGTGCCGAAACGGACGTTGCCAGCAGGGCCAACGAAAGCACCAGACAGATTCTCTTCATCAGACCGCTATCATATGCCAAAGGAGTCCCACGGAATGGAAACACCTACACCGGAATCGAACCGGCCCCGGCTGCCCGGCGCGGCCATAGAGCTCTACAACCTCTTCATCCACGGCGAAATTGGCCGTCGTGAATTCATGGAAGGGGTGCAGCAGTTCGCCACCGGCGGCCTCGCCGTTGCCGCGATACTCGAAGCCCTCCTGCCCAACTACGCCGCGGGCCAGCAGGTCTCGAAGACGGACGACCGCATTCATGCGAGCTACCAGACCGTCCCTTCGCCCAATGGCAACGGCTCCATACGAGGTTATTTCGTTCGCCCGGCCAGTGCGGATTCCCGCGACGCGAAACCGGCCAAACTGCCCGGCATTCTGGTCGTCCATGAGAATCGGGGACTCAATCCGCACATCGAAGACATTGCCCGCCGTTTTGCCCTCGCCAACTTCATGGCCTTCGCCCCGGATGGCCTGACCTCGCTCGGCGGCTTCCCCGGCGACGACTACAAAGGCGGCCAGCTGTTCGGCAAGGTCGATGGCAAAAAGATGGCCGAAGACATGGTGGCCTCCGCGCTGTGGCTGAAGTCGCGCGAAGACTGCACCGGCAAAATCGGGGTGACCGGCTTTTGCTACGGCGGCAGTATTTCCAACACCCTGGCCGTACGCCTGGGGGCCGACCTCTCCGCGGCCGCGCCGTTCTATGGTGGCCCGCCCCCGAAGGATGACGTGGCAAAAATCAAGGCCGCCATCCTCGTGCACCACGGCGAGAAGGACACCCGCCTGGCGGGAACCTGGCCCGCCTACGACGAAGCCCTGAAGGCGGCCGGCGTGCCGCACGAAGGCTACATCTATCCGGGCGCCGTGCATGGCTTTAACTGCGATGCGACGCCCGAGCGCTACAACAAACCCGCCGCCGATCTCGCCTGGCAGCGCACCGTCGACTGGTTCAACAAGTACGTCCGCGGCTGAAACTCCCCAGCCTACTGTTTGGTGTCTGTCGGATGCCCGGCTGCCTCGAAGAATTCCTTCTGCAGCCGGGGACCCATCGTATCCGACTTTATTGCGCGGATCGCGGCCGCAATCTGATTCGCCTTCGCCTCCGCCATCGCCTTCCCGCGCGCCGCGTTCGCTCCCGCCGCATCTCCCTGATAGTGGTTCGGGAAGCTCGCGTACCACCAGATACCGGTATAAACGCCCTGCGGAAGGTCCAGCCGTTTCTGATCTTTGCCGGATTCCTCCCCGGCGCGCTCCGGATGCGCCAGTTCCGGCCGCGATGCCATCACGTTTGAGATTTCGCCTTCGCCCGCATGCCCGTCCACACCCGGCTTCGAGGGCGCCGCCGCCGGATTCGGCGCGGCGCCATTCCCACCCCCGCCGCCGGTAATCGCATACACCAGGTAATCCTTCGGCGTATCGAGCTGTGTCTGCGCGAAGAACTGAATCAGGTTGGTATTCCCGCCATGCCCCGAAATGATGATCACTTTCTTACAGCCGTTCCGCGCCATTTCCGACACTGTCTCCTGCAGCAATTCCAGTTGCAGTTTCGTGCTGTACGCAATGGTGCCGGGCTGGTGGCGCGCCTCAAAAATCTGCCCGAAGTAATACTCGGGGAAGATGATCGTATAGCTCTGCTTCGTCGCCAGTTCCGTGGCGTACCGGACATCAATCAGATCGGTCGCCAGCGGCCCCGAAGGCCCGTGCTTCTCCACAATCCCGAACGGCAGCGCGCACGTTCCGCCGGACTGCGCCAGCGCCTTCACAAAATCGTTCGCCGTCAGTTCGCCCCAGTGCGGCGACAAAGTCTGGCTCTGGCCGGCCCCCGCGCACACGGCAAGCAGGCAGGAAACTCGCAGGAAAAGTCGTTTCATTTGGTTCCATCCTATCCGCTCGTACTTCGCATGTCGACTGGCTTGTCGATATGATTGTCCCCGTCATCATGCGAATCTTCCACATCGCCCTGTTCCTCGCCCTGCTGGGAAGCCAGACTCTTCGGGCACAGGGAGCCGCGGCCCCGGGACAGGCCGATTTCGAACGCAACTGCGGGACCTGCCATGGCGGCGACGGCATGGGCGGCGAGATGGGCCCGGGCATCGCCAACCGTCTGGCCAACATGAGCGATGAGCAGTTGAATACCATCCTGCACGATGGCCGCCCGGAGCGCGGCATGCCAGGGTTCCCGGGCATCACCGGCGACGAAAAGATACGCCTGGTGACCTTCCTGCGGACCCTTCGGCCCCGCCGGCGCGCCGCGCCCGTCCGTAAGACCGTCGAACTCACAGACGGCAAATCGCTCACCGGCCTGGTCCTCAACGAAAGCCCGCTCGACCTGCAACTGCGCACTGACGACCAGCACATTCACCTGCTGCGCCCCGTCGCGGCCAAATTCCGGGAAGTGACCTCGAACACGGACTGGCCCACCTACAACGGCGATACGCGCGGCAACCGCTACAGCCCGCTCTCGCAGATCACGCCCCAAAACGTGCGGCGCCTCGCGCCCAGGTGGATCTATTCCATGGAAGGCTCCGTCACCCGCTCCCAGACCACGCCCCTTGTGGTGGGGGGCATCATGTATGTCACGAGCGGCAATGAATGCTGGGCTCTCGACGCCGGCGCGGGACGGGAAATCTGGCACTTCCAGCGACCCCGCACCAAGGGTCTGGTCGGCAACGCGGCACAGGGCATGAACCGCGGTGTCGCCTGGCTGGGCGACCGCGTCTTCATGGTCACCGACAACGCCCATCTGCTGGGGCTCAACCGCTTCACCGGCGAAGTGGTCTGGGAAACCGAGATGGCGGACTGGCGGCAGAACTACAACGCCACCTCCGCTCCGCTCATTGTGGACAACCTGGTGATCTCCGGCTCCGCCGGGGGCGAGCAGGGGGCGCGCGGCTTCATCGTGGCCTGTGACCCGAAAGACGGCAAAGAAGTCTGGCGCTTCTGGACAGTTCCCAGACCCGGCGAACCTGGCTCTGAAACCTGGAAGGGCAAAGCCATCGAACATCCGAGCGGCGTCGCCTGGCTGACCGGTTCGTATGACCCCGAACTCGACACTATTTACTGGGCGACCGGGAATCCCGGCCCGGACTACAACGGGGAGGAGCGACTGGGCGACAACCTCTACACCTCGTCCATCGTGGCGCTCGACCCCAGGACCGGTCGGATGAAGTGGCATTACCAGACAACCCCGCACGATACGCATGACTGGGATGCCACCGAACCTCTGGTCATCCTCAATCGCGAGTGGCGGGGGCAGCAGCGCAAGCTGCTGATCCAGGCCAATCGCAACGGGTTCTTCTACGTTCTGGACCGCACCAACGGCAAGGTGCTGCTGGCAAAGCCGTTCATCAACAACATCAACTGGGCAAAGGAAATCGGGGCGGACGGCAGGCCGGTCCCGCTCCCGCTTCCCGCGGGTCCCACGCCAAACAGCACCCGCGTCTGCCCCTCGCAGGATGGCGCGACCAACTGGTTCTCTTCCACCTTTGACCCCACCACGGGCTATTACATCTTCCAGACTTACGAGAAATGCAGCATTTTCGCCACCCGGAAGACCGAGGAATGGGAAGCGGGACGCGGTTATTCGGGAGGGTCACAGCGCCTGGTCCCCAATGAAATCGCACAGGAAATCCTGCGCGCCGTGGACATCAATACCGGCAAAGTGGTCTGGGAGGTTCCGCAAACGGGAGGGGCGACTTCATGGGGAGGAACCCTGGGCTTGGCCACGGGCATCACTTTCTTCGGGGCCGATGGCGGCATGTTCACGGCCGTGGAATCGAAAACAGGTAAAGTGCTGTGGCAGTTCCAGACCAGCGCGACGTTCAAGGCGTCCCCGATGACCTATGAGTTCGACGGCAAACAGTACGTCTCCATCGCCGCGGGCCAGAACATTCTCACCTTCGGACTGGTGGAGTGAACAACAAAAAGCCCCGGGGACCGAAGTCGCCGGGGCTTTCAGATTCGTTTGAAAAGAAACGGTTTAGCTGGTAACTTTCTGTACTTTGCCGTTGCGGATGCAGGAAGTGCAGGCGCGGAGGCGCTTTCCGGCGCCGTTCACGAGGGCGCGTACCGTCTGCAGGTTTACGTTCCAGCGACGATTCGTCACGTTGTGCGCGTGGCTGACCTTATGTCCAAACTGCGGTCCCTTGCCGCACAATTCACAAACTCTTGCCATCTGATGAATTACTCCTGAATAACTGAATGGGATGCGAAAGGTCCGCAAGGACCGCACGCAAACTTCAATACTAGCACAAAACCCGCGTTCCGCCGAGCTTCAATACTTCAACTCAACGACGATGGTCTCAGTTCCCTTGTCCAAGGTGTTGACCTCGCTGTGTTTTGCCGGACCGCCCTTGTAGATATCCCCCGCCTTGTGCGCGCTGCTTTCCACCTTCCCGTCCGCGCCGGTGACCTTCGCGGAAGTATCCGTGAGCGCAATCATAATCCGGTTGAGCTGATGCTCATGCGGCGGGGTAGCCTCGTGTGGACCATACTTCGCCCGGAAGACCCGCACCTGATCGTTTTCGAATTCCAGCTTGTAATGCTTCGGGTCCACCTGGACAGGGTCGAGCGCGGTGGTGATGGCCTTCCCCGCCCCCGGCTTCTTCAGTTCAATTTCAACGATGCCCACCGGCCTGGCGGACACGATTTCAGAAGTGTGCATGCCCTCCCGCGGACTCCACATCACCTGGTTCTCTTTGAATTTGAGAACCGTCTTCCGCCCATCCGCGTAGACGATTTCCTGCGAGCCCGCCGTCCGGTAAATCATGACCCGGTTAGCCTTATGCTCATGCAGCTTCCCCTTTTCATGGGGTTGCACCACCACGTCCAGCACCCGGACGTTGTCATCATTGATGGGCGTCTTCAGCGTCTCTTCCGCGAACGAAGCCGCGACAACTGCCGCGAACAGCAGGGCGGATTTTTTGCACATGGCCATCTGGCAATTCTATACGATGATTGTTCAGCTT
>CAIUOG010000069.1 GCA_903900705.1 uncultured Acidobacteriia bacterium | reverse complement strand
GTCTGCGCGGGGGTGATTTGCTGCTGCTCGTCGAGCCCGGCCTGAATTGCGGCGAGGGCGTCAGCGGAAGGGTCGGTAAGCAGCAGGCGGTGCTCGATGTCTTTCGGATCGCCCGCGACGCGCAGGGGATCGACCTTCACGCCGGGGATCTTCGCCTGGGCGAGGGCGGAAGCGAAGTTCATCCGGGCAAGCAGGGAGGCGGAATTCATCCAGTCATTGCCACGGTTGGAGTAGCCTGTGGGCTCGATCTTGCGGTAGAGCGGTTCGCCCAGCTGGTTCATCAAACCGGTGAGCGCGAGGGCGGAGGAGACATCGCCATCGACGGCGCGAATGGAACTCGCCACCATTTCGAGCGGAGATTTCAGCTTGTTGCGGTACATGGCGGGGTCCCAGAACTCAGACGCCGCGAGCATGGTGCGCATGACTTCGCGCAGGTCGCCACCGGTGGAGGTGAAGGTGTTGGCCATCTTCGTGACCAGAGTTTCGGGCGGGTTGTCGGAAACGAAACGGATGGCGAGGCTCTTCGAAATGAAGCGCGCGGTGGAGGGGTGCTTCGCCAGAATGTCGATGACCGTCAGACCGTCGTTCATGCCGCCACCGGCGGGGATGGTGACGCCCAGGACATGTTTTTCGCCGTTATCGTGGACGCGGGCATTGAACTGGAAGCCGCCACCCTGCTGGGGCTGCCGGATGCTCCAGCCGGTGAAGCAGCGGGCCACTTCGGTGACGTCCTGCTGGGTATAGCCGCCATCCACGCCGAGCGTGTGGAGCTCCATGATTTCGCGGCCGTAGTTTTCGTTGAGGCCGCGCGCATTCTTTTTGCCCTGGCGCGGATTGGTGTCGGGACCGACGGACTGCCAGTTATCGAGATAGAACAGCATGGCCGGGCTCTGGGCTGTGGCGAGCAGCAGGTCTTTGAATTTGCCGAAAACGTTGGCGCGGATCACGTCGCGCTCATAGGCGGTGACCAGGGTGCGGTCCTGGCCCTTATCTATGAAGACGTTGAAGTGGTTGAACCAGAAGTCCGTGAGGACCTCTTCGAGCTGGCGGTTCGTGTAAACGGAGCGCAGCAGCTTGCCTTCCATGAGGTCCCGGACCACCACGCGTTCCGGCGTGCTCATCATGAGCATGGTGCGGCTGATTTGCGGCGGACCGCTTTGCGCGAGCCTGCCCCGCATGCCGGCGGGCAAGGCTTCGAGAACCGTCATCAGCTGGTCCGGCGGCAGGGCTTCGAGGACAGCGAAGCGTTCGGCGGGCGTCCCTTTCACCAGAGTCTGCTTCTGATCGTCAGAAAGCGGCAGCGCGGCGATGGCCTGTTTGGGATTTACCGGCGGCGCGTTTTCCGCGGCTTTGGCGTCATCCCCGCCATCCACCGCCTTCTTTTTCTTGTAGCGCTCGATGGCGAACTGCGCGGCCTGGCGGGCGGCGGGGTCAGTGGGGAGCGGGAGGCGACCGTCCACCATGCCCTTGATCCGCTGCTGATCGGGGTACTTCTGCACGATGTCCGCCGTGCTCATACGCAGGGTGTCGAGCGGGGCGAGTTTAGCTTCGAGGACGGGATTTTCCGCGATGGTTTCCGGATGCAGCTGCGCGTCGATCCATTTGTCGAGGCCCTGCTGTCTGACGGCTTCCACGTCACCGGGTTTCGCCCCGAAGGTGAGGCGGTTGAGGGCGTGGAGGATTCTCTGGTCTTCGGTCATCCGAGCCACTACCGGGTTGGCTTGACTGGGCGTGACCTTGCCTTTCGGCTTTTTCTGGCCATACAGGCCCGTGCAGAGAAGCGCAAACGAGAGGGAACTGACGAGGACGGCTTTCAGACGCATAGAGAGATCCGGTGTTCATTCTCTCTAACGCTAATGATTTAGTAAAGTCGCGGCGGCGGCGAATTTTAGCCGCGCAGGCGGAGGCAGAACCAGAATATGCCGAGGGTTAGCAGGCCGCCGGCGGCGGCTTTGGAGGCGATGGCGCGGTAGATGTCGCGCAGCGGCAGTCTCGAAAAAGCGAACCCAATCAGTGCGCCTGCACACAGGACGGTGCCGGCCGCGAAGGCGGTTCCGGTGAGAACCCAGCCGGTCTGATAGCCGGATTCGCTGACAAAAAGTGCGAAATACATGGCCGAAAAGCCGCCGAAGAGCAGCGCCAGCATCCAGCGGCCGCCGGACTTCGGGAAGGCCAGGATTTCCAGCGCGAGGTAGGCGAGCGCCAGGGCGGCGGCGGCTTCCGCAAAGCGCGGGGAGGGCTGCCAGCCGGTGCGGAGGATGGCGAGGGTTCCGGCGCATTCGCCGGCGAGCCACGCCAGCCCGGTCCAGAGTAGCTCCGGGCGGCTGCGCGCCGCGAGGGCCAGAGCGACGAGGAGCAGCAACTGGATGGAGTTCGTCCAGACGCGCATGGCGCCCGCGCCGGACTGCTCCACGGCAAGTTCCGCCGGGGTGGGCGGACGGAAGCCGAGGGTGGCGGTGGGGAAGGCGGCGTCCAGAATCGCCTGGTCGGTTTTGCCGGCGCGCTCCGCATGCAGCATGTGGATGTGGTTGGAGACGGTGATTTCGTGGAAGCTGCAATCGACGCCCAGCCGTTCCACGGGTTGGGAGAAGGCGTAATTGGCGGCGCAGATATAGTTGCCGGATGCGGGGTCGCGGTGACACTCCCGCCCGGTGACGCGACCGGTTTCAAAGCCGCTGGTGAAGCGGATGTGGGCAAAGAGTGCGTGTTCCGGATCCCGCACGTGGGCCATTTCATACTGCGGCATGCGGAGCAGATACTCCACAGACGTGCCGTTGACGGTGACGTAGCCGGTGGACATGCTGATCACATGCGCCGCGGCGAGCGCGGGCAGAATCAGCGGAAACAGGAACAGGCGCGAGGTCATGGCGGGGTGAGGGTGAGGATGCGTGTCTTGCGCAGCCGGTGGTAGAGCAGACGCAGCAGCGCCAGTACGGGGATGCTGAGGAAGATGCCCTGCACGCCGCCGATCTCGCCGCCGGCAAACACGCCGAACATGATGAGAAGCGGATGCAGTTCCACGCCTTTACTCATGAGATGCGGGGAAAGCACGTAATCCTGAAACACTCTGTACAACGCCAGAAATATCACAACGCCGGTGACGTGCGCACCGCTGAACAGGCAGACGCCCACGATGATGGCGCCGGCGGTGAGCGGCCCCACCAGCGGAATGAATTCGAGCGGGAAGGCGATGGAGGCGAGCAGCATCGCATAGGGCACGCCCATCAGGTTGAGGACAATCGTGAAGGAAACCAGCGTGGCCAGACAGAGGAAGAGCAGGGCCCGCATGTATTGCAGCAGCAGCGTATGGGCGTCCAGAAGCGTATCTTCCGCCGCCTGGCGGGAGCCGTCGAGCAATTCCAGAAACGCGCCGCGGATCATACGACCGTCTTTCAGAATGAAGAAGCTCAGAATCGGCACCACGACGACGTAGATGGCGTTTGAGAGGCTGGCCAGAACTTTGAATGTAATGGAGGGGATTGCGCCCACAATTTCCGCGTAATGCGTGAAGATCTGTTCGCCTACCGGGATGCGGAAGATCTCCCAGTGCCGCACCTGATCTTCGAAGCCGGGCCGGCGGATCTGGGCGGCGAGCTGCCCGGCTTCACCCCCCACGTGGCCGGCGATGAAAATGCCGAAGCCGGCGATGACGGCCAGCACCAGAAGGTAAGTGATGGCGAGCGCGGTGATGCGCGCCTTCGAGCCGAGCCGGCGGTCAATGGCGTCAAACAGCGGGTACAACAGATAGGCAAACAGCAGGGCGATGGTGAAGACGAAGAAAGTCTGGCGGATCTGGTAAAGAATGAAGAGGAGCAGCAGGACCAGCGCGGCGGTCCATGTGTACCGGGCGGTCTTCATGTCGATCCCGATCATTCGGTGACGGCCTCGATTCTTTTCACCAATACGGCGGCGATGCGGTTTCGTTCCATGCGCTGCACGGTCAGGCGCCAGGTTTCGAAATCGATGAACTCGCCCGGGCCGGGAATGTGCCCCAGTTTATACAGCATGTAGCCCGCCACGGTCTCGAAACCGGCGTTGGCGGGGAGTTCGATGCCGTAGAGCGAAGTGAAGTCGAGGATGGAAGTTGCGCCATCCACCTCCGCGCCGTCGGCTTCCGGACGGGGCATGACGGGCTTTTCGTCGAACTCGTCTTCGATGGGGCCGACGATCTGTTCGAGCACGTCTTCCACGGTGACCAGGCCGGAAACGGTGCCGAACTCATCCACCACGAGGGCCATGTGGGTGTGTTCGTTGCGGAACTCGTCCAGCATCTGCGGGAGCGCCTTGGTTTCCGGCACAATCAGCGTCTTCCGCATGATGTGGGAGAGATGGAAGGGCGGCGCGGGACGGCCGGTGCGGATGCTGTGGCGGCGGTCATGCCAGAGCCGCAGCATGTCCTTGAAATAGACCACGCCGACCATGTGTTCCGGCGCTTCCTCCCAGACCGGCAGGCGGGAGTGGCCGCTCTGCACCATGGCTTCGAGAACGTCATCGAGCAGCGCCTCCACGGGGACGGAAACCACGTCATGGCGGGGCTTCATGATCTCCCGGACCGCGAGCTCATCGAGTTCCAGAACCCGGTGGATCATGTCTCCCTGCGTTTCGGGCAGGTGTCCGGCGAAGCGGCTGGAACGGACGATGAGTTTGAGCTCTTCGGTGGAATGGCCGCCGGCGCGATGGTCCGCGCTGACGCCCAGCATGCGGGTGATGGCGGTGGCGGAGCCTTCAATGATGTCGACAAACGGGGAGGCGACGCGGGAGACGACGGTGAGGACCGGCGCCACGATGACGGCGAGGCGTCCGGCTTTTTCGATCGCCAGATTCTTGGGCACCACCTCCCCGATAACGACATGGCAATAGGTCATCAGGCCGAAGGCCAGCACGAAACAGAGGCCATGCAGAACGGTGGAGGTGGCAGGGGTGACAACCGGATGGAAAAGGGCGAGCAGGATCTGGTAGAGCGTGTCTTCGCCGGCCCAGCCCAGACCGAGGCTGGCGAGGGTGACGCCCACCTGCGTCACGGAGAGCAGGCGGCCCGGATTGGCGAGCAGCGCCAGCGCCATTTTCGCTCCGTGCCTGCCTTCTTCCGCCATGTGGCGAAGGCGGGAATCCCGCACGGAAAGCAGGGCCACTTCGGCCGCCGCAAAGAACGCATTGATGGCGAGGATGAATCCCAGCAACAGCAACCGCGCGATGTAAGCCGAACCCTGCACTACCCTACAGTGTAGGCGGAGGACCGCCGCCGGCCCCCCGCGGCGGCTTACAATCCGCGGCGGCGAACGAGTGAAACCACCGCTGCGAGACTGCCGAAGGTCAGGGCCATGGTGCCCGGTTCCGGCGTGACTCCGTTGGCGGAAACAGTGCCGCTGGTGAAGCCGCGAAGATAACCGCTCGACGAGAAGGTGGAACTTTCCTCGCTGCCGGAAAGGTCGAGGTTGACGGTGCCGCCCGCGTCCGTGAGGGAAGTGGCGAAGTCGAGCAGTAAGAATGCGCTGTTCGCTCCGTTGGGGGTGAGAAAGTCGAGCGAGCTGTTGGTGATGGCGAAGGCGGTGTCGCCGGTGACGTAGGTGAAGCCGGAGGGTTGTCCCGCTTCGGTCACGGTGGTGACCAGGTTGAAGTTGCCGAGGGTTTGGGTATCGGCATCGTAATCAAAGGTTCCGCTCAGGGTTCCCGAGGTGTGGCCGAAGGCGGCATCATTCACCGTCCACGTGAGGTTCGCCGCCGCGGCGGGGATTTGGCAGATTGCCGTGGCGAGGCCCGCGAGAACGATTGCCTGCAGGGCTTTTATTGGAAAGAAACTTCTCATCAGTTGGTTCTCCTTGAAAGTGAGGCCCTCATACGGACGGGCCCACCTTTTACCTGCGCGGAGCCGGGGAAAACGGCTCACGAAGGGGAGAAGTTTCTTTCAAAAGAGGCGGAAGGCAATACCTTAGCGTTTGGGATATTCCTTGTCGTAACCCTTCGCGTTCCACCAGAGAATGCGGTTGAGCACGTCTGACGGCACATCGTCGGGGTCATGCCAGTTCATGGCAAGGGACTGCTGAGCGGCCAGGCGCTGCCGGCCGTTCAGAGCCTTGAGCGGAGGGTTCATTTCGTCGAACGCGATGTTGGCCTTGCGAGCCGTCCAGGGCTTCGTATCCGCCTGGGCCGTGAAGACGCTCGTCATGGGCCTCGCGGCGGCGACAAACCGGGTCTGCGGGGGGATACGGAAGATGTCCTGAATGGTGCGGATCATGCTGGAGTGGTCGTAGAAGTTGGAATCGACCGCGCCCCGACGGATGTGGGGGCCGATGGCGAGAGCCACGGTACGGTGGCCATCCACGTGGTCGAGGCCGTTCTGGGCATCATCTTCCACCACCAGAATCAGGGTGGAGGCCCAGAATTTGCTCTTCGAAACGCCCTCCACCAGGCGGCCCAGGGCGTAATCGTCATCGGCCACCATGGCGCGGGGGGTGGGTGAGCCGGGGCGGGTGCCGTTGGTGTGGTCGGAAGTCATGGTCACCACGGAAAGCTGGGGCATGTTGCCGGTCTTTTCGAAGCCGGCGAGTTCGCGCAGGAACTCGTCGGCGCGAAGCTGGTCGGTGATGCTGGTGTCGTTGACGGGATAGCGCACGTCGATGTACTTCTGCAGTGCGGGAACGCCGCTGCGGGAGGCCACCATATCCTTGAGCTTGCCTTCTTTGTAGAGCTTCCAGTAGTCGCTCCACTGCAGCATGTCGCCTTCGTTGATGTCTTTCACGCTTTGGGTGGCGGCATCCCAGAGGGCGGGCAGGCAGAATTCGCCATAGATGCGGACGCTGGGCGGTTTGGGCGCACCCTGCCAGAAGAAACCGGCGGGGGAAACGGTGAGGGCGTCCGCCATGTTCCAGGCGTAGCCTCGCGGGGAGGCGGCGAAGGCGCGCTCGGTGTAGTCGCTGACGAAGGACTGCATCAGCCATGGGTGGCCGTCGAAGCTGATGGCGCCGCCGGTGTGGAAGTTATCGAGAATGACGAACTCCTCGGCGAGGGCGTGATGGTTGGGGGTGACTTCGCGACCGAACATGGTGAGGTTGGGATCGCCATTGGCCTGCTTCAGATCGCCGAAGACCTGATCGTAGGTACGGTTTTCCTTCACCAGCAGAATGACGTGCTGAATGCCGAGGGAGACCAGGTTCGCCACGCCGCCCGCGGGTTCGAGCTGCGGACTGTTTTCGGCGATCACCTCTTTGGTGGCGACGGCCAGACGACCGCTATCGAGCGCGGGGATGCGGACAAGCGAACCTTCGTAGGCGGTCGAGATGAATGAGCCGCGGCCATTGGCCGTGTTGCCGGTGCCCTTGAGGTTCACCACGCGGAGCGAGCCATCGTCCATCACGATGAGGGAGGTGGGAAACCAGCCGGCCGGGATGGAGCCGGCGACATTCCATTTCGCGCCGGTGAGCTGCACGGAGGCGAGGGCGTTGGTTCCGGCGCAGGCGGCATAGAGAGTCTTGCCATCAGCGGCGAAGGCGACGGCGATGGGCTGGCTGCCGGTGACTCCGGCGGGGTAGGCCGGGATCTTCACTTCGGTGACTTTCAGCGTTTTGGTATCGATGAGGGAGACGGAATCCGAGTGACCGTTGGCCACAGCCAACAGAGCTTCGTCCCGGCTGAGCGCGAGGCCGGAGGGCGCGCGGCCCACCGCGACTTCGCGCACGGCGTCATTGACTGCGTCGATCACGCTGACGGTGCCGGAGACCGAACTGCCGGTGACGGGGTCCGTGAGGACTTCGGTGCCGCTGCTGGGCGCGGTGGTTTCGTTGGGCTTCGGCAGCCGGCCGCCGCGATTGGTCACAAACACAGAGTGCGCCTGCTTCGAGTAGCGGACGGCGAACGGCGCGACGCCGACCGGGACTTCCCGCAGCAGCTTCTTTGCGTCCGCGTCAAACACCGCCACGGTGTTGGAACGGCTGAGCGCGACCCACGCGGTCTTGCCATCCTCCGAAAAGGCCACGCCCGAGGGCACGGCGTGTTTGCCGAGGGGAATCTCCACGCCCGGGCCGGGCACGCCGGTGGCGGAGACGGGCGTGACGAGGATGAAGTCCGGGCCCTCGCGCGAGGTTTCTCCGGTCCAGATTTCGCTCGCGCCGGGGCGAAAGGCGATGCCGGTGTAGGAACTGGCTTTGGTGCGGACGGCGCCGAGCGGCGTGCTGGTAAGAGCGTCGAACACATCGATGCCGCGGGTGTTCAGCACCGCGAGGAAACGCTTGCCGGAATCGAGAGCGGAATCGACCGGGCGTCCTTTGATGATGGCCTGCTCACCCCAGGGCTGCAGGAGCTGGTTGGTGGGCAGCAGGTAAAAGCCCTCCGGCTGGCGGCCGATGTGGGCGTTGGATTTCAGGATGGGAAACAACGCGGGAACGGCTGCGAGGCCGGCGAGCGAAAGGACGGCGAGGGCGATGGGTACTGCGATTCGAAGGCGCACCTCTCAAGACTATCGAAAATCGGGCGGGGCCGACGGCACTGCAACGGGAAATTGACGGAATGCTTTTGGAATTGAAATATGGCGTCAGACAGTGGTGTCTTCGCAGCGGGTGAGCGTCCAGAGAATGGCCGAGCAGAGGAGCGGGATGATGGCGAAGCCGAAGAACACGGGGGTGTAGGAGTAGTGTTCCACCACCCAGCCGGTGAGGAGCGTGAAGACCATGCCGCCAAAGCCGGAACCCATGCTGGCGAGGCCGTAGACGGAGGCCACGGCGTTCTTCGGAAAGACGTCCGCCGGGAGGGCGAGCATGCTGGCGAGCGCACCGGTGTAGCCGGTCATGGCGAGGGAGACGAAGGCGATGGAAACGGCGGCGGAGGGTGCGAGAACGGCGGGGATGGCGGACATCATGAGGATGGCGAAGACGGTGATGGAGGTCTTGCGCGCCACCGGCACGCTCATGCCGCGTTTCACCAGCGAGCCGGAGAGAAGACCGCCCAGGATATTGCCCGACCCGGCGACCAGGAACGGAATCCAGGAGTAGGCGCCGATAGCCGCCATATCGAAATGGCGGGCGCTTTTGAGGTATTCGGGGAACCAGAAGATGTAGAAATACCAGACGGGATCGAGAAAGATCTTGGCGAAAGTGAAGCTCCAGACGAAGCGGGTGCGGAACAACCTCCACGCGGAGGGGACCGGCGCGGCCACTTCTTTCGCCGCTTCCGGAGGCGTGGCGTAAGTGGGCCACCAGAAAGCCAGCCAGGCGAAGCCGAGGACGCCAACGAGAACAAAAGCGTACTGCCAGCCGAAGCGCAGCAGGATCCAAGCCACAATGGGCGGCGCGAGGATAGCGCCCGCGGCGGACCCGCTGTTGAAGATTCCCGAGGCGAGCGCTCGTTCGCTTTCCGGAAACCACTCCGCCACGATGCGAATGGCGGCTGGCCAGTTGCCCGCCTCACCCGCGCCCAGCAGGAAACGGAACACGCCGAGGCTTACCGCGCCGCGCGCAAAAGCATGCAGGATGGAAGCGGCCGACCACCAGGCGATGCAGAGGGCATAGCCGAGGCGCGTCCCAAGCCGGTCAATCAGCGGCCCGGAGACGCCGTTCATGATGGTGTAGGCCAGCAGGAAACCGAAGACCACGCGCGAGTAGGTCACATTGCTCATGTGGAACTGCTCGCGCAGCACCGGCGCCGCGACGGAGAGCGTCTGGCGGTCGAGATAGTTGATCATGGTCGCCACAAAGGCGAACCCGATCATCAGCCATCGGCGGCGGTTACCACTCAAAGCGGAAACTGCCTTGCACCTGTCGCGGCTGGAAGCCGTACGGGTTGAACGACTTGTTGATGGTGATGACGCCGTTGGTGGCCGGGGGATTGATGCCCTGGTTGTTGAAGACGTTGAAAACGTCAAAGGCGACGCGGAGGGTACCGCGGTTCTCAGTCAGTTTGAAGGTCTTGCGCATGGAGGAATCCATCTCCCAGTTGAAAGGCCCCAGGCGGTACTGGTTGCGGAACGGGTTCAGGCCCGTGTCATAAGTCACCCGCTGCAGCGTGCCATTGGTGAGTTTGATATAGACGACGTTGGTGTCGTAGTCGCCGGTGGCCGCGCCGGTCTGACCGTACGGGATGAGAGGCGTGACGGCGGGCTTGTAGCCGGCGGGCAACCCGATAAAGCCGTTCGGGATGCCATTGGCGTTCACGCTGTTGATGAGCTTGGGCGAGATGTAGCCGTTCCAGTAGAGATAGGCCTGGTAGCAGCGCGCGTCGGCAGCGGTTTTGGCGCTGGCGGGGGTGGCGGTGCAATCCTCAATCGGGTATTTGGTGCCGTAGGTTTCCACAGGCGCGCCCGTGAAGTTCCAGTTGGAGGAATCGAGCGCGAACCAGGTGCTGACCTGGGTGCCGCTGCCGGTCATGGTCCAGCCGCCGACCATGGTGTCCAGCCATTTGGGCGCATTGTGCAGGAAGGTCTGGCCGCGGCCCACGGGAACGTTGTAGATCCAGTTCCAGCGCATGCGGTGCTTGGGGACACCGGTGTCCCGGGCATAGTTGAGGAAGTGGTTCAGCTGGTCGAAGTTGGTGGGAACACTGTTGGGCGCGTAGGCGGCGGCCACGGTTCCCAGCCCGTCACGAAACGAGTTTCCGGCCTGCCGGTAGGCGTTGGTGAGCGTGTAGAACCACTGGAACTGGAGGCCGCGCGTGAAGCGCTTGTCGACTTCCACGGTGCCGGTTTCCGAATTGCTGAGGCCGGTCTTCGCCAGGATGTTCACGGTGGTGTAGGCGGTCTGGTCATAGACGCGGCGGGCCGTATTCGCGTAGGTGCCGGTGGGGGTGGGGGAAAGCGTGGTGGAGTACCACTCGTAATCAGTGAGCTGGGGATTGATGTTATCCAGCTGATCGAGATTCGAGCCGTGTTTGCCGCTGTATTTGAGTCGCAGCACCATGGCGTGGCCCAGTTCCTTTTCGATTTCGGCATTCCACTCCTGCACCTTGGAACTGGGGAAGGAAGAGGCGATGCCCGTCACGGCCTGGCCGACACCGAGGGAATTGGGGTTGGTGATATCCACCGGATTCTGCGAGTTCATGCCGGCGACGATGGGGGAGGCGTGCGTCAGCAGGTAGCTGTTGGTGCCGTCCGGGCTGTAGGCGGAACTGTTGGGATTGTACTGGAAGGTGGCTTTGAACGGCAGCTGGCCGGAGAACTGCGCGAGCAGCGTTCGGAGGGGCAGGCCGGAGATGTAGAGGCCGTAACCGCCGCGCAGCACAAAGGCCTTTTTGCCATCGAAGAAGCGGTAGGCCGCGCCCATGCGGGGGCCGAAATCGAACCAGTTGGAGGGGAACACGTTGGAGGGCAGGCCCGCCTGCTGCGGCGTCTCGAACTTAACGCCCACCTTCTGGAAGTTGGCGATCACCTGGGGCGTGGTGGCGCCGTGGGCGATGTAGTAATCGACAGGCTCGGCCAGCACGACCGCGTGATTCTTCGTGTCGAAGGAGTTCAGCAGGTGGTTGGTGTCCTGCCAGGCGGGGTTGCCATCCCAGCGGACGCCGGGGGTGAGGGTGAGGCGACCGCTGACTTTCCAGTTGTCCTGCAGGTAGCCGGCGTAGTTTTTCTGGGAAACCTTCATGACGCCGCGGGAGAGGTAGACGCTGTAGGTTGCGGCATCACCGAGGAAGAAGTTGGCCGCGTCAAAGCCGGTGTTGCCGACGGCGACGGGGGAGGTGGTGGAACCGCTGGTGGAGCTTTCGAGCGCGGTGGCGAGGCTGTTGAAGGTGGCGGAACCGGAGATATTGCCCTGATCGGGCTGAAGGCGCTGGACTTCATCGTGCCAGGTCCAGCCGAACTGGATGGTGTGGTTGTCTTTGATCCAGGTGTAGTTCTGCTGGGCGGTCATGATGCCGCTCGAAAGGAAGCGGCGGTTGTCGCCCTCGATGTACTGGGTGTAGTTGGTGCCGACGGAGGTGACGTTGGGGAAGCCGATCTGCCCGTAGGGATTCGGCAGGCCGAGCACGGAGGCCCAGTCTTTCTGCGCGCCGGGAGGTCCATCGATGGTTTTGGTGGTCTGCCAGGTTTTGTTGAGCAGGTTCTCCACAAAGAGCGTGGGAGAGAAGACGTGGGTTTCGCTGAAGGCCGCGCCCCAGGTCTGCATGGGCAGATAGGTCACGTTCGCTTCGTAATTGGTGGTGGGAACGCCGGTGGAGCCGCTGGTACCGAGGAACCAGGAGATCTGGCTGCCCCAGTTGGCCTTGGCGAAGAAGTTGTCTTTGGCGGAGAAGCGGTGGTCCACGCGCACGGTGATGGGGTTATTGGTCTGGTTGGGCAGACTGCTGCTGCCGAAGGCGTACTTCAGGTTGGCGGTGATGTTGGGGTCGGTGGTGTCGGTGGGCAGCGGAGTGATGTTGTAGAGGTATTTGGCGAGCGGGCTTTCCCGGCTGACCGGAATGGTGTTGTTCGGGAAGGGCGAACGAACGGTGATGGGACGGTTGTTGATGGTCTGGATGGCGCTGGTGTTGGGGTCGTAGAGGATGATGGGCAGGCCGGTGCTGGTCTGCAGGCCGGAGAAATTGCCCTGTCGCTGCGCGGCCGTGGGCACCGAATAGGAGTTGGTGAGGCCCTGGCGCAGACTGGCGGCTTCACGCGAAACAAAGAAGAACGTGCGGTTGTGGCCGTCGTAGAACTTCTTGCCATTCAGGCCGAAGGATGGCAGGTAGACCGGGCCGCCGAAGGAGCCGCCGTACTCATTGCGGATCAGCTTGGGAAGGGGGAACGGCGTGCCGTTGGCGTTGACGTCCTGAATGTGTTTCGCCACGCCGCAGCAGTTGTTGCGGGCGGTTTCGTAGCCGGAAACGTGAAAGGCGTTGGTGCCGCCGCGGGTGGTGATGATGATGGACGCCGGCGAGGAGGACTTCGCGTTGCCGGTGCTGGTTTCGATGCGGACTTCGCCGATGGATTCGAGGCCCTGCAGGCCGGTGGAGCCGCCGAACTCGCGGTTATTGGCCGCCGCGCCGTCCTGCGAGTAGTTGGTGGAGTACGTCATCAGGCCGCCGGTGCGCGCGCCATCGTTGACGTTGCCGCCGTACTCGATGCCGGGGGTGACGTCAGAGATGAGGGTATTCAGGTCGCGACCGTTGATGGGCAGTTCCTTGATTCGTTTCTGATCGAGCGTGGTGGCGTCGGTGGGGTCGCTGGTGGTGATGAGGGGAGCGTCGGCGGAGACTTCCACGGTCTGGTTCATGTCGCCCAGGGACAGGACGGGGTTGATGTCGGCCAGGCGCCCGGCTTCGAGAGTGATCTTTTCTTCCCAGGCTTTCATGCCTTTGGCTTCGCAGCGGACCTTATACTCGCCAATCTGGACGGGTGGGAAGACAAAGAAGCCGTCATTATTTGAAGCGGAGCCGGAGCGGATGCCGGTTTCGATATGGAGGAGGGTGATTTTCGCGCCGGGGATGACCGCGCCGGAAGCGTCTTTGACGGTGCCCTGCAGCGTTGCGCCGCCGGAACCCTGCCCGAAAGCATGGAGGACAAAGAGAAGGAAAAGAAGTGCAACTCGAATCTGAAATTTCATACGGAGGACCCTAGTTAACGATGAAGTATATAACAGAGCCTCAAAAACAAACCGCGCACCCGGGCCCGGCTGTGTTGCAGTGCCGAAACCAGTCACGTTGAAGCCCGCTTCGCTGGCAACTTGACATCCCAAATTCAGAAGTGACGGCTTGCGTCCGGGGTCAGGCGAGCTGTTCCAGGCGCTCAATAATGGCGAGCGCGACGTCTTCCCGCCAGGGCGCGGCGGCCACTTGCACCCCGATGGGGAGACCGGTGGCGGACGTACCGTACCGGACAACCGCGGCAGGCCAGCCGGTCAGGTTGTGCGTCATGGTGTAGCTGAAGCCAGGGAAAATGTCAGGGTGGATGGAGGTTCCGTGGGGGACGGCCGGGAAGGCGGCGACGGGTGAGAGAATCGCGTCATACCGGGCGAGTGATGCCAGCATGGAGTTCCGGAACTGGTCGAGTTCGGCCCAGTAGCCGGCGAAACCGGCGAGGTCCGTCCGGTACTGTTCCAGTTTGCTGAGCCAGCCATCGAGCAGGGGATGCGTTTCCGTGCTGCCGATGGATTTTGCAAAAGCGCGCAAGCCGTCGCCGCCATCCGCCCCGAGCAGCTTCATCTCCAGTTCGTAGCTCTGCGCGACGCCATCCGGGCGATGCTCTTCCACCACGCAGCCGTCGTTATGCAGAGCGAGGGCTGCTTTGTGAACCACGGCCACGGTATCGGCATCCGCGGGCAGGATGCCATTGTCTGTGAAGATGCCGATGCGGAGCCCCCGGGTGTTCGGCGTCTTTGCGAGGGGCATGGGGATGACGGTGCGGTCCTCGCCATCGGGTCCGAGCAGGATGGGCAGCAGGGTCCGGAGATCTTCCGCGCGGCGAGCCATGGGTCCGATCTGCCAGAGCGTTTCGATCCAGCCACCCGCCGGGGGAACGTGCCCGGTGCGGGCCAGGCGTCCCGAGGTGGGCTTCAAAGCGGTAATGCCGCAGTAGTGCGCGGGGAGGCGGACGCTGCCGGCGGCGTCACTGCCGAGGCCGAACGGCGAACCGCAGGACGCGATCAGCGCCGCCTCGCCGCCGCTCGAACCGCCGGAACTTCGGGTCGGATCATAGGGATTATTGGTTCGACCGTATATAAGGTTATCGCTCTCGAAGGCGAAGAGCAGATCCGGCAGGTTGGTGCGGGCGATGGGAATCGCGCCGGCCTCGCGAAGCCGCCGGACGAGGGTGGCATCCCGGGTGGAAGCGGGGTTGTTTTTATAGCCGAGGGTTCCGGCGGAGCAGACGGCGCCGGCGACTTCAATGGAATCCTTGACGGAGAAGGGCACGCCTTCGAGCGGCCGGAAGTCGCGGCGGCTTTCGACGGCGCGCGCGGCTTTCAGGGCGCTCTCGCCCAGCACTTCCACGACGGCGTTCAGGTGCGGATTGACGGCTTCGATCTGCGCGAGGTGAGCGGAGATCAGCTCATGGGAAGAAATCCGGCGGTCCCGGATCAGTTGCGCCTGCGCGGTGCCCGAGAGGGTAAGGATTGGGTTCATGGAATCGCTTTTCCATGGTAGCCCGGCCGGATTTTCGGGGCATCGCTACAATCAGACTCAGCCGATGGGCAGAACTCTCCCATGAGTCGAACGTCTCCCACTCTCCGCCTCCTCGCTGGTCTGGTGGTGACCCTGCTTGCGGTCGGGGTGTATTCGGGCTATACGATTGTTCAGCTGCGCAGCCTGCGGGAGTTGCAGACGCAGACCATTGACCGGAACCGCACGGACACGCTGCTGCTGCTGCGCATCCAGAACGGCCTGAATTCGGTGGCGCTCACCATGCGGGACATGTTGGACTCCCCCGGCCCGTACCCCCTGAGCGCCTGGCAGCCACAGTTCCAGAGGCTGCAGGCCGACCTCGACGACGCTCTGGCGCGCGAGCAAAAGTTCTCGCTGGCCGACCGCACGCCCGGGCAGCGGCGCTACCTGGCCGATTCGTTCCGCCAGTTCCGCGAAGCGCTGGACCGTGTCTTCACTCTGCCCGAAGCGGAGGCGCGCATGCAGATCCGGCTTTCGCTGCAGGCGCGGCAGGCGGCGCTGAGCACCGCGGTGGCGCGGCTGCTGGTGCAGAACAACGCGAGCGAAGAGGCGGCCGGCGCACGCACGCGCCAGTTGTATGAAGGGGTGGAACGCAACGTCTACGTGTTTTTGGCGGGCATGATGGTGGTGATTGTGCTCACCAGCCTGTATCTGGTGAATTCCACGCTCCGCCTGTTCCGGCAGGTGGACCTGCTTTCCGAACGCCGCAGCGAACTGGCCCGGCAGCTGATCTCCATGCAGGAGAACACGTTCCGCGCCGTCTCGCGCGAGCTGCACGACGATTTCGGGCAGATTCTGACGGCGATCGGCGTGATGCTGCAGCGGGCGGATAAGCGTCCACAGGATCTGCTGGAGGTCCGCGAGATTGTGCAGGAGACGCTCGAAAAGGTGCGGGCGCTGTCGCATGCGCTGCACCCGGTGATTCTGGACGAGATTGGTTTTGAAGGCGCGCTCGATTATTACCTGCCCGGGTTCGAGCGTCAGCATGGCATTACGGTTGCTTATGAGAAACGAACTCCCGGGCGGGAACTGGACAGGGAAGTCGCCACTCACCTCTACCGGATCGTCCAGGAGGCACTGAACAACGTCGCGAAGCATTCGGGGTCAAAACGGGCTGTGGTCCGGCTGCGCTTTTCCGCGCAATCGGTGGCGCTGGAGATCGAGGATGAAGGCGCTGGTTTCAGTCACAATGGACAAAACGGCCTGGGTTTGGTCTCCATGCGGGAGAGAGCGGAGCTGATGAACGGGAAGATCGAATATCTGACGGGAGAACGGGGCGGCGCGCTGGTGCGCGTGACGGTGGGGCTGCCCGATTCGGCAGGCGATGTGGAAGGAACAAATGCCTGACATCACCGTGCTGCTGGTGGACGACCACGCGCTGGTCCGCCGCGGTTTCCGGCGCATGCTGGAAGACGAGCCCGGCATCCTGATCGTGGGTGAATCGAGCGACGGCCATGAAGCGGTGGAAGCGGCGCTGGCGCTGCGGCCCCAGGTAATCGTAATGGATTTCGCCCTGCCGAGCATGAACGGGGCGGTGGCGACGCGGCGCATTCTGGAGTCGCAGCCCGGCACGGGGATTCTGATTCTGAGCATGCACGCGGAGCCGAGCTACGTCCGCACCTGTCTGGACGCGGGCGCGCGGGGCTATCTGCTGAAGAACGCGATGGATCTGGAACTGGTCTCGGCGGTTCGCAGAATTGCGGCCGGAGAGCAGGTGCTGGACCCGCGGCTGGGCCATATCGCGAACGCGGAGATGCCAAAGCTTTCCACGCGGGAGCTGGAAGTACTACAGCTGATTGTCCATGGCAAATCGAATAAGGACATCGCCGTGCTGCTGAATCTGAGCGCGAACACCATCGCGGTGCATCGCGCCAACATCATGCAGGCGCTGGGAATTCACAACACGGCGGAACTGGTGGTCTATGCGATCCGGACCGGCCTGGTGAGCATCGCGTGACGCGACGGACGTTTCTGGCGGGAACCACCGCGCCGCTGTTGGCGCCCGGGGCGGAACAATACGGTCCCGGCTTTCGCCTGACCGACGTTACGGCTTCCGCCGGGCTTCTGTTCCGCCACAACAGCGGGGCTTTCGGCGCCAAGTACCTGCCGGAAACGCTCGGCCCCGGCTGCGCTTTTCTCGACTACGACAACGATGGCTGGCTGGATATTCTGCTGGTGAACGGGGCGGACTGGCCGGGCCACAGAAAGCAGCGATCCACGCTGACGCTCTACCGCAATAACCGCAACGGCACCTTCACGGATGTGACGCAAAAGGCGGGCCTTGCCGTGGAGATGTACGGCATGGGCGTGGCGGTGGCGGATTACGATAACGACGGCTTTCCGGATATTCTGATTACCGCCGTCGGCCAGAATCGTCTCTTCCACAACACGGGAAAAGGCACGTTTGTCGACGTGACGCAGAAGGCGGGGCTGGGCGGACGCACAGGCTTCAGCACCTCCGCGCTGTGGTTCGATTATGATCGCGACGGCCTGCTGGACCTGTTTGTGTGCAACTACGTGCAATGGTCGCCGGAACATGACGTGTTCTGCAGCGTGGATGGAAAGAACAAGTCATACTGCACGCCGGAAGCGTTCCACGGGTCCACCAGCTGGCTGTTCCGCAACCGCGGCAACGGGACTTTCGAAGATGTGACCGCGAAAAGCCGCATCTTCGACACCACGTCGAAAGCCCTGGGCGTGGCGCTGCTTGACCATGATCGCGATGGCTGGCCGGACCTGTTTGTGGCAAACGACACGCAGCCCAACAAACTCTACAAAAACCTGCGCAACGGGACGTTTGAAGACGTGGCGGTGCAGGCGGGCGTGGCCTTCAGCGAAGACGGCAAGGCTCGCGCGGGTATGGGCGTGGACGTGGCGGATTTCGACAACAACGGCGTGGCGGGCCTGGCCATCACGAACTTTGACGACGAGATGATGGCCCTCTACCGGCAGGGTCGCAACGGCGTGTATTCCGACGCGGCCGTGAAGAGCGGTATCGGCCAGGCTTCGCGCATGCGGCTGGGGTTCGGCTGTGCCTTTTTCGATGCGGATCTGGACGGGCATGCCGACCTTGTGGCGGTGAACGGGCACATTGACGAGACGGTACGGAACATTTCCGGGAATCATGGCTACGCGCAGGCGCCGCATCTGTTCCGCAATGACGGCAAAGGCGCGTTTCATGACGTCGCGGCGCAGGTGGGCGGCGGGTTTGCCACCCCCAAGGTGGGGCGCGGGCTGGCGGTGGGCGATTTCGACAACGATGGGGACGTGGATCTGCTGATCACGACCAACCAGGGCCCGGCGTATCTATACCGGAACGAGCTGACGTCGGGGAACCGGTCGCTGCGGCTGCGGTTGCAGGGTACGAAATCGAACCGGGATGCGATTGGCGCGGTGGTGCGGGTGACCACGCCGGATGGCACGCAGAGTCGCATGGTGAAGACGGGTTCGAGTTACCTTTCGCAATCGGAACTCACGCTGACCTTCGGGCTGGGCCGGCGGGACAAGGTGGATCGCGTGGTGATTGAGTGGCCCGGCAACCCGGCGCAGGAGTTCCGGAACCTGCATGCCGGGCAATGGCTTTGCGTGGAAGGCAGGAACCCGGTTACCCGCTAAGCGGCGCGCTTTATTCAGTAAGAGGGCGCATTAGCCGCAGGGCCGGGCGCGTGTTGTATTCCCGACGCCATTTCTCGTGCGCGGGGTCGTTCGGGAAGTGCTCTTTGGCCGGGTAGGGATAGACGCTCATGCCATGGAACGGCAGGGGCTCCACGGTGGTGGAAAACGCTGTGTTAGGGTCGCGATCCTTGGCCCAGCCATCCACTTTCAGCACGTAATCGCGGGTCCAGCCGGCGGGCAGCGGCGGGAAACCGGCGGCGGAGAAACGCAGCGAGACTTCGTCGCCGGAACCCATGATGAGCAGCTTGTCGTCCATGTCGCCCATCAGCTCTTTCACGTCGCCATAACGGGTGTAGAGACCGGGCGTGGGGTTCCAGAATGAGGTGGGCGAAACGCCGCCGTAGCGGTAGGTATCGGGCTGTTTGCGATCCCGGTCGATCACCGCGTCGGAGAAACCGCGGAAGTGCAGGTCCGCCGTTTCGAGCGGGGCCACGCGCTGCGTCACCCGAGGCGCGCCGGCGTCTTCGCTCAGGAAGATCTCATCCCAGTAGACGCAGAGGTTTGTCACGATGCGGACTTTGCGGCTGGCCGAGGGGAAGTTTAGTTCCACCGCGATGGTCTTGGGCTTGCCGGCGGGCATACCCATGTCCGCGTTGACCACCTTCCAGTTGCCGGCGGCATCCTGCATCTGGAGTTGCGGCATGAGAAAGCCGTCTTTTTTCTCCTGGGAAAAGGCGCGGAAGGTGCTGCCATCCGGCCAGTCCACCCAGCCGCGCAGCAACAAAGCGGCCTTGCCGGAGGGCGCGGCGGCGGGGAAATCGAGCTCCAGGGTGTGGGTTTCGGCCTCGCCGGATTCGGTGCGCCGGAACTGGTCCGGATAGCGCTGGTCCGTCTTCAGCAGCAGCGGCAGAACGTTGTGGCCGGCGGCATTGGCTTCCGAAAAGAGCCGGGCGGACGCGGGATAGACGCGGCGCTTCGCGCCATACAAACGGTACTCCGGGTAGGGCGGCGATTTGAACTTGTCGTTGGTGAAAATCTCCGTGCCCGCCGGGTGATCGATGGCGGAGAGTTCCACCTGATCGAGGTACGACACCTCGCTCAGTTCCTCTGTGATGCGCACCTGGTAGTGGCCGTTCACCGGCTTCAGGGACTTGCCGGGAATCCAGACAAACTCGTCATGATCCACCGGGAAATAGGTACCCTCGCCATCGCTTGCGCCCAGCGGCGCAACGCCCAGGACGTCGGTAATGAACTCGTATTCGTGACCGTTCCAGGTCCAGATCATGGGGCAGGAGCCGGAGAGCCGCTGGGCCTCCTCGTAGCGGTAGCCCTTGTTGGTGGCCTGCTTTGTCTCGTTCTGGATCAGGCCGTTCATCCAGGTGATGCGAACCACATCGACCATGGCGTAGTCGCCCACGTCGAAGGTAAGCGGCACACCGGTGTACATCACTTTCCGGTAGAGGGCGCCGGCCTTGATTTCCACCTCGGCATCCTGGCCCAGCTTCAGGCTCTTCACGCCCGCCAGTTGCACGCGGAACCAGTGGTGGGTGGTTTTGGAGGTGTTGTGCAGCAGGTGCACGGAGCCATCGTCGGCAATGCGGACGCGGTCCTGTTTTCCATCGCCATCGAAATCGGCTTCCAGCTGCTTCCGGTCGAGCGGTTTGCCATCGAAGGCGGCGGCTTCATAGTGGCCGCCGAGCTGATCGCGATAGATGACGGGGGCGTGGCCGTCAAAGAAAACGGCGACGTCAAAGCACTTGGTATCGGGCACGGCGCGAAGCTTGTAGGCGCCGGTCACCTTGCCGTTGACGAACGGCAGATCCGCGGGGCGTTCCGCGAAGCCCGCCGGGCCCTGATTGCGGACCACGGTGGATTGCTCACCGAGCAGGACGAGGTCGAGATCGTAATCGTGGTCGTAATCGACCCAGACGGCGCGCTCGAAGCGGCGGTGGGGCAGGTCCGCGGCGAAGCGGGCGAACTTTCCGGCGGTGTTCCGGTAAATGACGGGACCATCGGCGGTGAGGATACAGAGGTCCATGAAGCCGTCGTTATCGAAATCGCCGGGAGCGACGTCGAGCACGTTTTTGAGTTCGCCCAGGCCGGCGTCGGTCGCGAGGTTGCTGCCCTGGCGATAGAGGGAAATGCCTTTGGACGACCAGACCAGCAGGTCGATCTGTCCCTTGCCCAGCGTGTCGATGGCGAGAGTTCCGGCGGTGGCGGCGTCCGCGGTGCCCGGCAGAGTCCGGTCGTCAAAGGAAGGAGCGGCATCGGGACCGGCGGGGGTGGACTGGCGGGGCGGATCGTAGATTTCGGCGTAGTTGCACCAATCGACATCCTCGGCGGTGGCGGAACCTTCCTGGCTCTTCTTGAGCGCCTGAAAAGTCTGCAGCTGCGTAGTGGCGTCCGCCGCGCGGCCCAGCTGCCGATAGAGGTTGTAGAGCTGGAAGTGCGCGCCGGCCAGGAGGGGGTTCAGCTTCGAGGCTGCCTCAAACTGCGCGGCCGCTTCCGGATTGCGGCCCAGCTGCTTGTAGAGCGCGCCCAGCTGGTAGTGCGCGATGGGCTCTTCCGGCGTGAGCTTCAGCATGGCTTCAAACTGCGGAACGGCCAGTTCGGCGTCGCCATTTTTGCGGTAGTAGATGCCGAGGTTGAACCAGGTGTGCGGCAGTTTCGGGTCGTTCTTCTGCACCTCTTTGAGCAGCGCGACGCCCGGTTCAGCCTTGCCCGCGTGAATCAGGGCCAGGGCATAGTTCAGCTTTTCGCGGTTTGAATTGGGCGCGAGGTCGAGGGCCTTTTTGAACTCCGTTACCGCCTCAGCCGCCGTGGTGGGGTTTTCGTAGAAGGCCTTGCCGAGGTTGCGGTCCTGTTCGAGGCGCTCTTCCACAGAAGGAGTGGCCGCGCCGGAGAGCAGGACCGCCGCGCAGGCAACCGCACCGAGTAACACACGCTGTTTTCCGATCACAGATTTCGACACTCTCTATTTGGGATGCGGGGTTTTCACTCCGGGCCTTTTCATTTTAGTGACTTGTGAGCGGCGGCCTCAATCACCACGTTCCACTCGTACTCCACGAATTTGTAGAGCGCCGGTTCCCAGATGCGTTCCACGTCACTGTGCATGCCGTAGTTGGTTTCTGTCGCAAAGGCCGCCGCCTCTGTGCCGTAGCTTTCGATGCCCTTCGCGCGGAGCTGCGCCATGTCGCTGGCGCCGGTGGACATGGTCGGCATCACGGTCACGCCGGGATACAGGCGTTTGCCGGTCTGTTCCAGAATGCGGTACATCTCCGTGTCAAGGCGACTGGCGGGGGTGGCGGGCCGGGTGGCGGGCAGAGGCACGATCTTCACGGCCGGGTCGTTGATGAGCTTCCCCATTTCCGCGTAAAAGCCGGGGATGTTCTCGTCCGGCAGCGCCCGGATGTCGAGGGTGGCTTCCGCCTCTGACGGAATTACGTTTGCGCCGATGCCGGCTTTGAGCATGGTGGGCGTGACGGAGGTTCGCAACATCGAGTAGCCTTTCACGTCGTTCTCTCGCATCCACGCCTGGGAGGCCGCGGCGCGGTCGGCGCTCAGCAGGCCGCTGTAGATCGCGGCTTTTTCGGGCGGGCTGATGCCGGCAAGCTTCTCGAAATAGGTGCGGGTGGTGTCGTTCAGGCGCATGGGAGGCTCCCACCGCCCGACTTTCTCCACCGCTGCGGCGAGGTGGATGAGAGCGTTATCCGTCAGCGGCATGGAACCGTGGCCGGAATGTCCGTTCGCCACCAGGCGAACCCGCGCCGGGACCTTTTCCGCCGTGCCGATGGCGATCACCGTGATGTTGTCACCCACCAGCGTGGCCGTACCACCTTCGGTAAGCGCGAACTCCGCGTTGATCTCGTCGAAATGGTTCTGCACCATATAGTTGATGCCCACGCCGGTGGTATCCGCCTCTTCGCCGGACTCGGCGAGGAAGATCACGTCGCGATCAAGCTGCGCGCCGGTGCGTTTGAGCATCAGGAAGACCATCAGGTTGGCGGTAAGGTTGGGCTTATCGTCGCGTGCGCCGCGCCCCCAGATGTAGCCGTCTTTCATGACCGCGCCGAAGGGATCCACCGGCCACTTTTCGCGCTGCACCGGCACCACGTCGGTATGCGCCAGAATCAGCAGCGGCCTTTTGCTGCCATTGCCTTTGAGGCGGGCCACCAGATTGGCGCGGTTCGGGTCCTTCGCGAAGATCTGAACCGGGATGCCCTCGGCTTCGAGCACCTTCTTCAGATAGTCCACGGCTCTGGTTTCATTGCCGGGCGGGCTGCTGGTATCGAGGCGGATCAGGGTGCGGAAGCGATCGAGGATTTCCGGCTTCCGGCTCGCCCAGTCGACCGTGGGCGTTTGCGACGGCGCAAGGCCGCAGAGGAGGAGCAGCAGAAGCGGAAGCGATTTCTTCATACACACTTACAGTACAATCGAGAGGCTGGGGAGCACTATTTGAACCGAACAATCCTGTTTTCCGGGGTCCTGACTGTAATTACAGTATGCGCGGCGTATGCGCAGGATCCCCTTGCGGACGGACGCAAAACCTTTGAGAATCGCTGTTCCGGGTGCCATGGGTCCGATGGCAACGGCGGCGAACTGGGTCCGCCCATCGCCGGACGCGTGCGGGCAATTGCCGACGCGCAGATTGCCACCACTGTCCGCGAGGGTCTGCCGACCCGCGGCATGCCGGGCAACAATATCAACGATTCGGAGATGCCGAAGCTGATCTCGTTCCTGAAGTCTCTGGAACCGCGCGAGACCGGGTTCCGGCCCTACAAGCTGAAGGCCGCTTTGCCCGGTGGCAAGACGGTGGAGGGCATGGTGGTGAACGAGGGTCCGGACGACCTGCAACTGCGCTCCGAAGACAGGAAGATCCACCTGCTGCGCAAGCTGGACGGCGGGAAGTTCCGCGAGGTGACGTCGGAAGTGGGCTGGTCCACCTACAACGGCAACATCGGCGGCAACCGCTATACGAATCTGACGCAGATTTCGAAGGCCAATATTAAGAAGGTGGCCCCGCGCTGGACGTTCACGCTGGGCGACAGTTCCTCCCTGCAGGGCACGCCGCTGGTGGTGGATGGCGTGATGTACGTGACGACGGCCAACCAGTGCTACGCACTCGATGCCGGCAACGGTCGCGTGATCTGGCACTTCAAACGCGCCCGCACACAGCGCCTGATCGGCAACGCGGCCGGCGGCATTAACCGCGGCGTGGCGATTGCCGGCGACAAGGTGTTTATGGCGACAGACAACGCGCACCTGCTGGCGCTGAACAAGTCCGATGGCGCGATTGTTTGGGAAACCGAGATGGCCGACTGGACGCAGAACTACAACGCGACTTCGGCGCCGATTGTGGTGGGCGACATGGTGGTCAGCGGCACGGCGGGTGGCGAAGAAGGCGTGCGCGGCTTTATTTCCGCTTATGATCAGGCCACCGGCAAACGCATCTGGCAGACCTGGACGGTTCCGGCGCCTGGCGAACCGGGTTCGGAAACCTGGAAGGGGCGCGATATCACCCACGGCGGCGCCACCGCCTGGTTCACGGGCGTTTATGATGCCGAGACCGATACCGTCTTCTGGCAGGCCGGAAACCCGGGCCCTGACTACAACGGCGATGAGCGCGGCGGCGACAACCTGTATTCCGACAGCATTCTGGCGCTCGATTCGAAGACCGGCAAGATGAAGTGGTATTACCAGACCACTCCACACGATCAGTGGGACTGG
>CAIUOG010000068.1 GCA_903900705.1 uncultured Acidobacteriia bacterium | reverse complement strand
TTTCAGCGTCGGGTGAAGCGCGGTCTCCAGCAGCCACTTCATCTGCCTTGCTTCGAACGGCGCCGAGCAGTAGTCCGTCGCGCCCGCTTCCAGCGCGTCCAGCCAGTCCGACGTGTCGGGAACCCGCGTCACCACCACAAAGGGCAGTGCCGGTTCCATCTCCCGAACACCCTGCAGCAGCGGCATGTAGCGTGCGCCGTCACCATTTGCAAACACAATGTCGTAACCGCTCAATTCGGCGGGCCTGACTGTCTGCGGTTTGTTTTCGATCTGATGAAATTCGCCATGAAGCGCATCCGCCAGCTGAGAAGCGGCGGGGGGCTCAAGGCCAATCAGTGCAATTCTCGCCATAAGGTCTCCCTTTGAGTCTTTCGTCTCTGCCTGGAGTAGTTCGGTGATCCGGCGCAGATCACCCAGCTTTTAATATGCCATAGGCCAGGGCCGAAATCCAACCCGCCGGCCGGGCGGAATGTCCGTTTCAGTGCCGAAAAAGTCCGATCCTCGTAAATTTCCGATGTGAATCCGATTTAATGGTCCGTTCAGACGGGGTTAATAGTTGCCCGCGTCTTAGAGATCAGAGGCCACATGAGAAGCGGCCTCAAAGAAAGAACCGGAGATAAAGCCATGAAAACGATTACTTTGATGTTCGCCGCCGCAGCCCTGACCTTCGCCCAGGCCCCGGCCGCCACCCCGTCTGCCCCCGCCCCCGCGAAGGATGCGGCCACCACCTCCACACCCGTGAATAAGGCCGGTAAAAAGCACGTAAAGAAAGCTCCTGCCGCCGCGGTGAAGCCCGCCGCCGCGGCCCCCGTTTCGAAGTAGTTCCACCGCAATCTTAAAAAACTAAAAAAAGGAAAACACCATGAAAACCATTACGCTGATCTTCGCCGCCGCGGCCCTGACCTTCGCCCAGACTCCCGCCGCTCCGGCCCCCGTGGCAAAGGACGCCGCTCCCGCCATGACTCCCGTAAAGAAGAACGCAAAGGGCGTCAAAAAGAGCTCAAAGAAAGTTGTGGATACCGCCGCCAAACCGGCAGTCGCCGCCACACCCGCCGGCAAGTAACAGCCTGTGGACCCGCGGGCCCGGGCCGGGAATGCAGGCTGGCCGACTCATCCTGCCCTCCCGGCCCGTGTTCCCTACGGCCCGAAACCCAGCGTTTTGAAAACCTTCCGCAGGTACACGCGGATCGTGCCCTCTTCAATCCGCACCATCACGCTCTGCTCCCCCAGACAAACCAGTTCGCGCAATACCATCGGAATCCAGAGCTTCCCCTCGCCCGAAAGACTCGAATGGTATTCGTGCAGAATATCGCTGTCATCCTGACCCAGAACCGGAATCAGTTCCAGCCTGTCGTCATCCAGCATCACAACGTGAAAAAGAGTCCACCCGCTCGCATCGCAAAACTGTCGGATCGGGCGCGGAAATTCCATCTCTCCCCCGCGTACTTTCGCGAGAAATGTGCCTTGGGGAACTGCCGCCGCCCCCGCGTGGCCTGCGGGTGCGCCGTCTGTTGGGTTCACTTACCGCCAGGTTATCATGCGTCCCGGCAGATCCCCCCGACTACCCCATTTTCGCCGGGCTCGAATTGTGATAGCGTAACTCGCGGAGGCAAACCATGGCATCACCCGCCCTTTCCACCATCCTCATCGCCGACGAAGTGTCTTCGGCGGAACCAATCCTCACGGAAACGCCCGAAATCGAACTGACTTCCAGCGAAACGCCGGAATCCCTGGAGGAAAAAATCCAGAAACGAGCCTACGAACTCTGGCTCAACCGCGGCCCCAACCCCGGCTCGGAAGTGGACGACTGGCTGCAGGCCGAAGCCGAAATCCTGAATTCGCCAGCCGAATAAGGCTGGACTCACAAATTTTCCTGAGAAGAATCGCTCCCGGCGGCACTATCTGCCAGGATGCAGGATTGCGATACCACCCTGAAAGGGCTTCTCATGCAGTCGGCCGCCACCCTCCTCCGGCTTCTCGGTGTACCGGGGGAGGTCCGGGAATGGCTCAATATCGAACTGCCCCGCGTCCGCAATCAGCGTGTCGACCTCCTTCTCGAACTCACCACCGGCGAAATCCTGCACATCGAACTGCAGAGTGGCAACGATCCCGATATGCCCCTCCGCATGCTCGACTATGCGACCGCCATTCGCCGGCGCTGCCGCAACTTCCCCCGCCAGGTCGTTCTCTACGTCGGCAACCAGCCGCTCAGGATGAGCGCGGGCTTGCGCGCGCCCGGCATCGATTACCACTACCACCTGATCGACATTCGTGAGATCGATAGCGACAGTTTCCTCGAAAGCAGTCACATTGCCGAGAATCTCCTGTCTGTCCTCGCCCGGAATGCCGACCCCGCCCGCACCATCCGCAGCGTCATGCGCCGCATCGGACTTCTGCCACCCGGCGAGCGCGAGGACGCTCTGCGAACTTTTTTGATACTATCCGGAATGAGAGGGCTCGCCGCCGCCGTCGAGCACGAAAGGACCCACATGCCCGTTACCTTTGACATCATGGACAACGAAGTTCTCGGCCCTGTCCTCCGGCGGGGTCTCGAACAAGGTCGTGAGGAAGGCCAGGAACAGGGAACCAGGATGATACTGCTCGCCATGCTCCAGCGACGTTTCGGAGCCCTTCCCCCGTGGGCCGAAGCCCGTCTGGCCGCAGCCTCCCCCACCCACCTCCATGACCTCGCTCTCCGCCTCCTCGACGCCAAAACGCTCGAGGAACTCTTCTCCAACCCCGCCTGATTCGCTGCGCCCCACAGTATGAAAAGCCACACAATCGTGTGCATACTGATACCAGGATGCCTCGCCTCACCCTCCTGATCGCACTCGCCGCCCTCCTCACCGGCTGTTCCCTCCTCGCCCCCACGCCGCCCTACCAGAATCCGAAGCTTTCCGTCGACAAGCGCACCGAAGACCTTCTGCAGCGCATGACCGACGACGAAAAACTGGACCTGCTCTCCGGCGCCGGCTGGATGGACACCCGCGCCAACACCCGCCTCGGCATCCCCGCCATCCACATGGCCGATGGCCCGCTGGGCATCCGCACCTGGGCCATTCCCGGTGAACCCGACACCCCCGCCACCCCGAAATCCGTCCCCGCCACCGCCTTCCCCGCCGGCATCGCCATGGCCGCCACCTGGAACCCCGACCTGGTCACCCAGGAAGGCCGCACCCTCGGCCAGGAAGCCCTCGCGCTCGGGCGCGACCAGCTTCTCGGCCCCACCGTCAACATCCAGCGCACCCCGCTCTGGGGCCGCAACTTTGAAGGCTATGGCGAAGACCCCTGGCTCACCTCCCGCATGGCCGTTGCCTACATCAGCGGGCTCCAGGAACAGGGCGTCATCGCCACCGTCAAGCACTTCGCCGCCAACAATCAGGAATATCGCCGCAACACCGTCAACGTCCTCGTCGACGAGCGTACCCTCGAGGAAATCTACCTCCCCGCCTTCCAGGCCGCCGTCGAGGAAGCCGGCGTCTGGTCCGTCATGTCCTCCTACAACAAGCTCAATGGCGACTGGGCCGCCCAGAATCCCCACCTGCTCACCGAAATCCTCAGGAGCAAATGGGGCTTCAAAGGCTTCGTCGTCTCCGACTGGGCCAGCACCCACGCCACCGCCGAATCCCTCAACGCCGGTCTCGACCTCGAAATGCCCGGAGCCTCCACCATGCCCATGCTCCGCCAGTTCTTCAACACCTTCCCCGGCGGCAATCCCGGCTTCGACGGCGGCTATCTGACGAAGGACAAGCTCCGCCCCCTGCTCGCCTCCGGCAAAGTCTCCAAACAGGCTCTGGATGACGGCGTTCGCCGCATCCTCCGCGCCATGTTCGCCATCGGCCTCTTCGATCGCACGCGCACCACCGGCGGCAAAGTCGATACGCCCGAACAGCGCGCCCTCGCCCGCAAAGCCGCGGCCCAGGGCATCGTCCTGCTGAAGAACGACGACGCCGCCCTGCCCATCCGCAAAGAAGTCATCCACACCATCGCCGTTCTCGGACCCAATGCCGACGCCAACCCCTCCGGCGGCGGCGGCAGTTCCCAGGTCACTCCCGGCCTCAACCCCAAACCCATCGACGCCATTCGCGAACGCGCCGGCGCGGACTTCAAAGTCGAATACGCCCGCGGCGGCCCCGAAGCCATCGCCCTCGCCAAACGCGCCGACCTCGCCCTTGTCTTCGCCGGCAACAACGCCGACATCGAAGCCGAAATGTTCGACCGTAAAACCCTCGATCTCCCCGAAGGCCAGGCCGACCTCATCGCCGCCGTCGCCAAAGTCAACAAACACACCATCGTCGTGCTCCATGACGGCGCGCCCGTCACCATGTCCCCCTGGCTCGACAAAGTGCAGTCCGTCCTCAACGCCTGGTTCCCCGGAGAAGAAGGCGCCCACGCCGTTGCCGATATTCTCTTCGGCGACGTCAATCCTTCCGGCAAACTCCCCGTCACCTTCCCGAAACGCATCGAAGACGCCGCCGCCTTCGGCCACTACCCCGGCGTCAACGACCAGGTCTCCTACGATGAAGGCATCTACGTCGGCTACCGGCACTTCGATAAGAACAACATCGAACCCCTCTTCCCCTTCGGCCACGGGCTCTCGTACACCACCTTCGAGTACTCCGGCCTGCGCATCTATCCCCAGACGCCGCGCTACGGCCAGCTCGTCCAGATCATGCTGAAGGTGAAAAACACCGGCTCACGCGACGGCGCGGAAGTCGTCCAGGTCTACCTGCATGACACCAAACCCGGCCTCGACCGGCCCGTCAAGCAGCTCAAAGCGTTCCGCCGCGTGGAACTCCGCGCCGGCGAATCGCAGGATGTCGAACTCACCCTGGACCAGAAGTCGCTCTCTTTCTACGACCCCCTCGTTCACCAGTGGGCCGCCCTGCCCGGCGTCTTCGACGTCCTCGTCGGCTCTTCATCAAAGGACATCAGACTGAAAGGAGGCTTCGAGCTTTTTGAATGATTACCGCGGATCAGGCGCGCGCCGCCATACTTTCCATGCCCGTAGTGGAGGAAACAGTGCTCCCCACCCACTCGGAATTTCGCGTCAAAGGCAAACTCTTCGCCCGCCACTGGGCCGGCGCGAACCTCGCCAACCTTCGTGTCGGCGCTGAGGAACAGGCCATGCTCTCCAGCCAGGCCAGGCTCTACTCCATCCCCCGCGAAGGCGTCAAAGGCGGCTGGATCAGCGTCCATCTCCAGAACATTCCCGCCGCCGAATTCGAAACCGCGGTCTGGAAAGCCTGGGCCAACAGCGCCGGGCCAAAACTCGCGCTCCAGTATTCGTAGCCGCTCCGCCCGCCTACAGCCCCGTCTCGCCGAAATCGCTCACCTTGTCGATTTCGAGCAGTATATTGCCCTCCGGCTCCACGCTGAACGCCGGCAGAAACTTCGCGCCCCACACAATCTCGTCCGCCCGGTAAGAGAACCGTGTGTGCACCGCCTGGCTGAACGTGTCGTCAAACCCCTTCACCAGAATCAGCAACTCCGACTGCATCCGCTTCAGTTCCGCCGCGTCTTTCCCGTATAACGGGCTCGCCTCGTCAATCGGATGCACCACCGTCCACGTCAGCGGAAAGAGCAGAATTGTCGACCGCTCCAGCGTCAGATTGTCAAACTTCCGCTCCAGCTTCCCGGCATCCCCCGTCACCTGCATCAGCATCACCCGCGCTTCCAGTTCCATCAGGTTGTTCGACCGTTCATTCGCGAGCCGGAACATCAGCGCCGTCCCGCCCTGATACGGCGCAATCAGCGCGTTCCGGCTGAAATGAATCCTTGCCGAAGGCCGCGATACCCGCGCCACCAGCAACCCCGTAATCAGCGCAAACCCCAGCAAACCCACCAGTGCTTCCGTCGTCGCCGCCAGGTTCGCGCGCATCCCGTGCGGAGCCAGATTCCCGTAACCCACCGTCGTCAGCGTGTGCCCGCTGAAGAAAAAACAGTTCATCAGCCGCCCGAACTCCGTCGGCGCTTCCGACCCCTGAATCGACTCCGCGCCCATCGCGAAATACATACTCGCGAAAAGCAGATTGATTCCCAGGTAAAACCCCGCCACCAGCAGCGCAAACCCCGTCCAGCTCATGTTCACCACATGCAGCCACGGATGAAACGCGCGCCAGCTCACACCCTTGCGCCGCACATTGAACGTGCCGTCGGGATTGATCGCCCGGCGCAGCGGCGCGCCGAACAACTTTGTTAAACCGGGATCAAACGAAGGCTTTTCCACTTAACGGTCAGTTTAGCGGCTTCGCTTCCATTCACGAAGCATCTCCGTGAGGTCGTCCACTTTGTCGTCCAGCATGTGCAGCTTTCGCGAAAGCCCCTGAATCTCGCTCTCCGCCCGCCGGTTCACTTCGTAATCCAGTTCGCCGCGCAGCCGGTCCTTTTCGTCCTGCCGGTTCTGGCTCATCATGATCACCGGAGCCTGAATCGCCGCCAGCATCGAGAGAAACAGGTTCAGCAGAATGAACGGATACGGATCCCACGCCGCCTTCCCCAGCATCACGTTCACCGCCGAATAAACCACCAGCACCACCCCGAACGTGATAATGAATCGCCACGACCCGCCAAACCGCGCCACCTCATCGGCAATATGGTCGCCCCACGTGGTCTCTTCTTCAATCACTTCGTTCGGATTCTTCGCCGACCGCAGCCGCACCAGTTGCTGCGACGCGTGAAACTGCTTGCCCAGCACCGTCAGCATGTCCAGCCCCGCATGCGGCTTCTGCTGCAGCAGCACCAGAATGTCGTTGCGGTCAATCTCGATGCACACCGTCTCTTCCAGTGCCATCGCGCTGGTCTGGTGCGGCGTCAGATCCATCATCGACGCGAAACCGAAAAATTCCCCCGGCCCCGGTTCATCCACCAGCAATTCCTGCTGATCCTCGTCGATCGTCACCACCTGCACGCGTCCGGAAACCAGCACATACGCGCGCTCCCCCGCCTCGCCGATCTTATAGATCTTCTGCCGCGCCACAAACCGGCGCTCTTCCACCTGCGCGGCAAGCACCGCGGTCTCATCCTCGTCCAGCAGACCGAACAAAGGGATGTCTTTGAGTAATTCCGGGCTACAGGGCATAAGCTTCGCTCAATCAGGATTTCACAGTCCCGCCCTGAGAACAATTTCAATCCCGTGAAACAAGCACAAAAGCTTCGCGGGCGACGCTCCCGCTCAGTGCGTCAGATCGTAAATGAAGTAATTCATCGCGATCTTATAAGCCAGCCCCGCCCACTCCTCCTTGTACTCCGCCTCGTCCGAGTGTTCCCACGCATCGCCCAGGTCCATGTTGTGGCAGATCACCACCATCAGCCGGCCCCGGTCGTCATAGATCCCCCGCCAGTGCGGCACCTTCCCGTTCGTGTAGTCCGGGTCCATGCCCTTCTCGTAGATCAGACCGCTTTCGAAATACTGAGCGCCCGGCACCTGAAAACGCCGGTCCAGATCATAGATCGTATGGAAAACCGGGTCGCCGGTGTCCAGATCCTTGATTTCCCGCTCCGGAAAGACCTTGTTCATGCTGGCCGTGAATATGTCCCACTCGCGCGCCCCGTGAAAGTCATCCACCATCAGGAACCCGCCGCGCAGCAGATACTCCCGCAACTGCTTCGCCTGATCGTCCGGCAGCCGCCAGTGCCCCGGTTCCACCGCGTACATCACCGGCCAGTTGAAAACATCGTCGGTGCCGTCCAGATTCACCACCTGTTCCACCGAACGCGTGTCAATCCGCGTCAGCCGCCGCACGCCTTCCAGCAGATGCCGGTCAGAGCGCGGATAATCCATCGTCCAGTAACCGGAAAATGGCCGGCCGTCATTCAGAAATAAAGGTTGAAAAGGATACCCGTAGATGTCGGGATACCGCAGGCGGGCCCGCGTCCACTCCGCTTTCTTATCCCAGCCATCCGGCAGGGGAAAGTGGTCATACTCAATACCCGGGTATTCCTTGAAAGGACGCTGCGCAATCACCGCCGTGCCTGCGGCCAAACCCAGTGACGCGACGAGGATGATTGTTCGTAACCGCATGAAGACGGCGTTCCCCTTACAACAGCCCGGACCGCCTTCAGAATAGCACTGGGGATTTAACCCTTTTGCGCCACCGAAACACTCGTCGGAGCCGCCGCTTTGGTCGGCGTCTGCAGCGCGCGCCACGAAAGCTGTCCGCCAATGTAGATCAGCCAGACACATAGAGCCAGACGCATTTTGCGCGGCGAAATCACCGTCGTGAGCTGCGTGCCCAGCAGCACCGCCGGCACGCCCCCAATCAGCAGTTTCAACAGGATAGCCCACGGCACCCCGGTCATGCCCGCGTGAATTCCACCCGCAAACACCGAAAGCAGCAGCCCGAACGCCAGATCCGTCCCCACCACTTCCGCCGGCATCAGATTCGTAAACCGCATCAGCGCCACCGTCCCCAGCGCGCCCGCCCCCGCCGACGAAAATCCGACCTCGAACCCGATCGGCGCAACAATCCACGGCAGCCACTTCTCCGCCACCGGCTTCGACGCCACACCCGCCGGCGACATGCTCCGCCAGAACGTTCCCGCCGCCGAAATCACCACCGTGATGCCCACAATAATCAGAATCGGCCGCGTCAGCGCATTCTTGTCAAACGAACTCAGCAGCACGCTGCCAAGAATCACCGCCGGCAGCCCGCCCATCGCAATGTACTTCAGCACCCGCAGGTTGACATGCCCGCGCGCCAGGTAAATCGGCGTGGCGCACAATTTCACCACCGTGCCAAACACCAGCGCCGTCGTCACCGCATCCGAAGCCGACTGATGAAAGAACAAAATCAGAATCGGCGCAGTAATGCTGCCCGCGCCCACACCCGTGATGCCAATCGCCAGTGCGATCAGAAAGCCCGCAAGAATTTCCACTCACCCGTCAGTATACCCTATTCCCTATGGGGATTAGAGGATACCCCGCCACCCTCAAAAGTGATCAGATTCCGCGGCGTCACCTTCACCCGCTCGCCCACCCGCAGCGCCAGTTCCCGGAACCGGTCCCGCGT
>CAIUOG010000067.1 GCA_903900705.1 uncultured Acidobacteriia bacterium | reverse complement strand
ACATGCCCGCGCGCCAGGTAAATCGGCGTGGCGCACAATTTCACCACCGTGCCAAACACCAGCGCCGTCGTCACCGCGTCCGAAGCCGACTGGTGAAAGAACAGAATCAGAATCGGCGCAGTAATACTCCCCGCGCCCACACCCGTGATGCCAATCGCCAGCGCGATCAGAAAACCTGCAAGAATTTCCACTCACCCGTCAGCATACCCTATTCCCTATGGGGATTAGAGGATACCCCGCCACCCTCAAAAGTGATCAGATTCCGCGGCGTCACCTTCACCCGCTCGCCCACCCGCAGCGCCAGTTCCCGGAACCGGTCCCGCGTAATCTCCGCGTCCAGCGCCTCCGCCGTGTCTTCCCGCTCCAGTTCCAGCCGCACCACCGGCCCCGCCGACCCGATGAACCGCACCTTCGCCGTCACCACCCCCTCCGACGCCGGCTCTGTCGTGCGCGTAATATCCAGTTCAAACGGCCGCACATAGCTCCGCCCGTGGAACAGATTCACATCCCCTAAAAACTGATAGACAAACGGACTCGCCGGATGGTCGTACACCTCCGTCGGCGTCCCCACCTGCTCAATCCGCCCGGTATTCAGAATCGCCACCCGGTCCGAAACCTCCAGCGCTTCTTCCTGGTCATGCGTCACAAAAACGCTCGCCACGTGCAGCTCGTCGTGCAGCCGACGCAGCCACCGCCGCAGCTCTTTTCGAACCTTCGCGTCCAGCGCCCCGAACGGCTCGTCCAGTAGCAACACCTTCGGCTCCACCGCCAGCGCCCTCGCCAGCGCCACCCGCTGCCGCTGCCCGCCCGACAACTGATTCGGATACCGGTCGCCCAGCCACGAAAGTTGAATCAGTTCCAGCAGCTTCGTCACCCGGTCCCGGATCTCCCTCTCCGGCGGCCGCGTCGCTTTCGGCCGCAGCCGCAGCCCGAAAGCAATATTCTCGAACACAGTCAGATGCCGGAACAGCGCATAGTGCTGAAACACAAAGCCCACCTGACGCTCCCGCACCGTCGTCTGCGTGGCGTCCTCGTCATTCAGACGTATACTCCCCGAATCCGGCAGATCCAGCCCCGCAATAATCCGCAGCAGCGTCGTCTTCCCCGAACCCGACGGCCCCAGCAGCGCCACCAGTTCCCCCGTCTCAATCCGCAGGCTCACCTCGTGCAGCGCTTCATACGTCCCGAACCGCTTCGAGATCCGTTCCACTTCAATGCTCATGAGAAATCCACTTCTTCAGCACGAGCGTAATCACCGCAATCGCACTCAATATCGACGCCACCGCGAAAGCCCCCGAATAGTTGTACTCGTTGTAAAGAATTTCCACATGCAGCGGCAGCGTATTCGTCTCGCCCCGTATGTGCCCGGACACCACCGACACCGCGCCAAACTCCCCCAGCGCGCGCGCCGTACAAAGCACCACCCCGTAAAACAGTCCCCATTTGATATTCGGCAGCGTCACCCGGAAGAACATCTGCCACGCGCTCGCGCCCAGCACCAGCGCCGCCTCTTCCTCCTCCGTGCCCTGCGATTCCATCAGCGGAATCAGTTCCCTCGCCACAAACGGAAACGTCACAAAAACCGTCGCCAGCACAATGCCCGGCACTGCGAACACAATCCGCACATCGTGGTCCGCCAGCCACTGCCCGAACCACCCGTTCGCCCCGAACAGCAGAATAAAAATCAATCCCGAAATCACCGGCGACACCCCGAACGGAATGTCGATCAGACTCACCAGCAGATCCCGCCCGCGGAACTGAAACTTCGTGATCACCCACGCCGCCGCCACGCCAAACACCAGATTCAGCGGCACCGCAATTCCCACCGCCAGCAGCGAGAGCCGGATTGCCGAGAGCGTGTTCGGGTCCGCCACCGCCGTCACGTACGCCGCCCAGCCCTTTTCAAATGCCTGCACGAAGACCGCCACCAGGGGCAGCACGATAAATCCCCCCAGCGCCAGCATCGCCAGCGCCGTCAGCGACCACTGCACCCATACCGGATCTTTGCGGATGCTCATGCCTCATCCGCTTCCATGTACCGCCGCGTCCGCCGCTGAAACATATTGATCCCCAGCAACAGCACAAATGAAGTCACCAGCATCACCACCGCAATCGCCGTCGCCCCCGCATAGTCATACTGCTCCAGCTTCGTCACAATCAGCAGCGGCGCAATCTCCGTCTTCATCGGCAGATTGCCGGATATGAAAATCACAGATCCGTACTCCCCCAGCGCCCTCGCAAACGCCATCGCGAACCCTGTCAGCAGTGACGGGCCCACCATCGGCGCAATCACTTTCGTGAACACCTGCACCCGCGTCGCGCCCAGGCTCGTCGCCGCTTCTTCCAGTTCCCGGTCCGCGTCCGCCAGGACCGGCTGCACACTCCGCACCACAAACGGCAACCCGATAAACGTCAGCGCAATCACCACACCCAGCGGCGTAAATGCCACTTTGATCCCCATCGGAATCAGATAGCGCCCCAGCCAGCCGTTCTCCGTATAAAGACTCGTCAGCGCGATTCCCGCCACCGCCGTCGGCAGCGCGAACGGCAGGTCCACCAGCGCATCCGCCAAAGCCTTGCCCGGGAACTCGTACCGCACCAGTACCCACGCAATCAGAAATCCCACCACCGAACTCACCAGGCCGGCCACAAACGAAGCGCCAAAGCTCAGCCGGTACGCCGCCAGTACCTTCGGAGCGGTCACCGTCTCCACAAAATGCGCCCACGTCGACGAGACCGACTTCAGAAACACCGCGCTCAGCGGTATCAGCACAATCAGGCTGAGATAGAACACCGTATAGCCCAAAGCCGGGCCGAAGCCCGGCAGGATATTGGCCTTGCGAAACGTTCCCGCTGCCATCTAGCTTCCCGGCGTGTAGATCTTGTCGAAAACGCCGCCGTCATCGAAGTGCCGCTTCTGCGCCTTCTGCCAGCCGCCGAACAGTTCTCCGATCGTGAACAACCCCAGCTTCGGGAAGTTCGCCGCATACTTCGCCGCCACTTTCGCCGACTGCGGACGGTAATAATTCTTCGCCGCAATCTCCTGCCCCTCGTCCGAATAAAGGAACTCCAGATAAGCCTTCGCCACTTCCGTCGTCCCATGCTTCGACGCCACTTTGTCCACCACCGCCACCGGCGGCTCCGCCAGGATGCTCAGACTCGGCGTCACCACTTCCACCTTGTCCCGCCCCAGTTCATTCAGCGCCAGATACGCCTCGTTCTCCCACGAAAGCAGCACATCGCCAATCCCGCGCTGCGCAAACGTCGTCGTCGAACCACGCGCCCCCGAATCCAGCACCGGGACGTTCTTATATAGCTTCGTCACAAACTCCCGCGCCTTGTTATCGTCGCCGTTGTTCTTCTTCAGCGCATACCCCCACGCCGCCAGATACGACCACCGCGCCCCGCCGGAACTCTTCGGATTCGGCGTAATCACAGACACCCCCTGCCGCACCAGATCGTCCCAGTCTTTAATGTGTTTCGGATTCCCCTTCCGCACCAGGAAAACGATCGTCGACGTGTACGGCGTGCTGTTATTCGGCAGTCGCGACTGCCAGTTCGCCGGCAGCAAATGCCCCTTCTCCGCCAGCACGTCAATGTCGTACGCCAGCGCCAGCGTCACCACATCCGCCGGCAACCCGTCCAGCACCGACCGGGCCTGCTTTCCCGACCCACCATGCGACTGGCTGATCTGCACCTCCGCCCCGCTCTTCGCTTTCCACTGCTTCGCGAAAGCCGCGTTCACCTGCGTGTACAACTCCCGCGTCGGATCATAAGAAACGTTCAGCAGCTTCACCGGCCCCGCCGCCAGCAAAACAGTTCCGGCCGCCAGCCCCGCAATCCATATATTCCGCAATCTCATAGTCTTTTCCCTGAAAACTCTGCCTTAAATAAAATTCAGCTGGAAGCGCCCGATAATCACATGCTCCGGCAACTTGTTCCCGTTCGCCCCCGCACCGCCTTGAGAAGCGCCGCCTTCAAACGAGGTGTGGCCGTAGTCGAGCGTCAGCCGCACCAGCCGGTTCAGATACCAGTTCGCCCCGCCCACCCACTCGTGTGCCCGCCGCGGACTCTTCGTGGGGTCCACGAAGCCGTAGTTGAACAGCCCTTTTTCCCCCGCAAAATCGCCCAGGCGGAACGCCAGTTCCACCGCGCCCCAGCCGCCGTGCAGCGGATCGAACGTCTTCTTCGGAGTCGGGCTTGTGAAACTCTTCATCTCACCCGTCACCAGCCACGTGATCTGCGACTGCCAGGACCGGTACGCGAAGTTGTGCCGCGCCGTCCCCTTCTGCAGACCCTCTTCCGTCAGCCCATATTCCGCCAGCACGCCCACCGGCCCCAGATAGTAGTAGGCTTGCGGAGCCAGCCGCGTCCTGTGGCCGGCTTCCGTCACACCGCTCGCAAAGCTCACAAGCGTGTTCTGGCCCACCGTTTTGTAGGAAGGCAGCGCCTGCCCGTCCACACTCCCGCCGGAAGCGCCCAGGCCGACGCCCAAGCCCCGCAGCGGCGTCAGCATCACCCGCCCCGCATAGTCCCGGTGGCTCGTCGCCGACGCATCGCTCAGCCCGTTATCCGGTACGCCGTTAAAAACGCCCACCTGATAGCTGGCCCGTTTATTCAGCAGATCGCCGCCAATCTGAAACCCGATGTCCCGGCTCGGCACCAGCAGCGTCGGCAGTCCGCGCTCCGCAAAATTCGTATCGTCGTCCGATTGCAGCCGTTCCAGACCCACCGGCGGCTTGAACTTCCCCGCCCGCACGCTCACATGCGGCAGATAATTCAGCTGGATGTAAGCGTCGTAGATCACCGTATTGCCCTGCCCGAAGTCCGGCCGGAAATAATAATCCACGTTCTTGTAAACCGTGCCGGAGAACGTCGGGCGGACCCGGCGCAACAGCGTCTGGTCCGTCAGCCCCACATTCCCCCCGCCCGTGAATGTCCTCGTATCCACCTGGAGATCCGCGCCGATCTTCAGCGAGAAGTTCTTGTCATTCGACCGGATCGTAAACCCGGTGGTATCCGCCGTCACCGCGGCCTCCGTCTTCGCCTTCTCCACCAGGTTCTCTTCTTTGATCTCGGTCTTCCGCGCCGAAACCCGCAGCAATTGCTCCAGTTCCTCCACCCGGCGCTCCAGACTCTGAATCCGCTGCTCCTGCGTCGCCGCATCCGGCGTCTGAGCCAGCAGCCCGGTCAACACGAATGGCACTACCGCAAATCTCAATATACCCATATGTCTATAGAGATTAGGATCATTTACCGGCGGGACTATTGTCAAGCGGATTTGTAGACCAATCACAGGCCCCGCAAAAATACTGAGAAGAATCCTTCCCGGTTCACACAACAGTTATGCGGATGCACGATTACGACACGACGCTCAAAGAGGTACTGCTGGGCTCCGCCCGGCTCACCCTCCACCGGCTCACCGGCCTCGACATCACCTCCTGGCGCAACGTCGAACTCCCGCAGGTCACCGCCCCCGCCTCGACCTGCTTGCCGAAACCAATACCGGCCAGCTGATCCACTTCGAACTGCAGAGCACCAATGACCCGGCCATCGCAATCCGCATGCTGGGTTATGGCGTCGACGCCTGGCGGCTTCACCAACACTTCCCCGTTCAGATCGTCGTTTACGTCGGTTCCGCACCCATGCGCATGGTCAACCGGGTGGAATTGCCCTCGCTTCACTACCATTTCCGCCTGATCGATATCAGAGAACTGGATGGCCCGGAACTCTGCGACAGCCCGTTTCCGGGCGATACTGTAATAGCGATCCTCGCGAGCTGGCCCGACCGCCGCGAGGGCGTTCGCCGAATTCTTCGCCGGATAGCGAAACAGGAACCGGCGCGGAGAGCAAAGGCAATGGCTCAGCTGATGATTCTTGCGGGATTGCGCAGGCTGGGCGACGATATAAGAACGGAGGTCACGCAAATGCCGATACTCGAAGACATCATGGACCATGACCTGCTCGGCCCGCTCATCAGGCGAGGGCAGCAGGAAGGCCGCCATGAGGGTGAACTGACCGTCATCCTGCGCCAGCTCCGCAAGCGCTTCGGCGCACTGCCCATCGGCACGGAAGAGCGACTCGCCGCCCGTTCCGCCCCGCAACTCGAAGAACTCGCCGAACGGATCCTCGATTGCCACTCACTCGACGACCTCCTCGCCTGATCCGAATACCCGCCCGACAAACTCCCGCCCGATAAACTATCGTCGTGGCGACTATCTTCCCGACCCCGTCCCGGCGCGACTTCCTCCGCGCCTCCGCAACTGCCATCAGCTATAAAGCTCTCGCCGCACCCGTCGGCCCAAACGACAAAATATCCCTCGGCTTCATCGGCGTCGGCGGCCAGGGCACCAGCCGCCTGCGCGAGTTCATGCGGATGCCGGATGTCCGCGTCGCCGCCATCTGCGACCTCGATCCACGCCACCTGACTCGCGCCGTCGATCTCGCCAAAGCCGCCGGCCAGTCCCCGGAAACCTTCACCGACTTCCGCAAACTCCTCGCCCGCAAAGATATCGACGCCGTCACTGTCGTCACGCCCGATCACTGGCACGCCATCCCCACCGTGCACGCCTTTGAAGCCGGCAAGGATGTCTTCGTCGAAAAGCCGCTCAGCTTCACCGTTGCCGAGGGGCGCGCCATGGCGGACGCCTCCCTTCGCCACAAACGCGTCAGCCAGATGGGCAATCACATCCACAACACCACCGGTAATTACCGCCGCGTAGTGGAAATGGTGAAGTCCGGTAAGCTCGGCAAAATCACCCGCGTCCATGCCTGGAAAGCCTCCGGCACAGACAACGTGAAGACCACCGAGCCTGCCACTATCCCACCCGGTTTCGATTACGATTTCTGGCAGGGCCCCGCGCCCAAAAAGCCCTACACGCCACTCCGCTCCCACTTCAACTTCCGCTATTTCTGGGACTATTCCGGCGGCATGTTCATCGACTTCTGGTGCCACATCTCAGACGTCGTCTACTGGGCGCTCGACCTCCAGGCGCCCCTCAGCGTTTCCTCCACCGGCGGCAAGTATTTCCAGACGGACGAAACCGAAACTCCCGATTTGGTCGACGCCGTCGTCGAGTATCCCAACCTGCTTTACACCTTCAGCCTGCGCCCCAACCCACTGCCCGGCTTCGAGCACATGGGTAACATCGGCGCGGTCTTCGAGGGCACCGAAGCCACCCTCGTCACCAATTACACGAAAAATCAAGTCTGGGTCAAAGGCAAACTCGCTGAGGATTTCCCGCGCCCCGAACCCTCCATCCCCGATTCGCCCGGCCACGTGCGCGAATTTCTCGATGCCATCCGCTCGCGCAACCTCGACACCACCTGCAATGTGCGCTATGGTCATCGTTTGTCGAAGGCCGGCCTGCTCGCCAACATCGCCTACCGCACCGGGGAACGGCTGCACTGGAACGACGAACACGAACAGTTCACCGGCAACAAAGCCGCCTCAAAGATGCTGCACCGGGAATTCCGCAAACCCTGGCGCCTCAAATAACGAAGGGGAATAACCATGAAGAAACCAGCGCTCAGCCTCATCCTCGTCGCCGCCGCCCTGCGGGCGCAGTCTTCCCATCTCACCTGGTCGGACTATGGCGGCGCGCCGGACTCCGCTCAATACTCCGCGCTCACCCGGATCAACCGCTCCAATGTTTCGAAGCTCCGCGTCGCCTGGACCTATTCCACCGGCGATACCAACAAGTACTTCTTCAACCCGCTGATGGCCGAAGGCCTGGTTTACGTGCTGGCGAAGAATAATTCGATCGTCGCGCTCGACGCGGCCACGGGCAAGGAAGTCTGGGTGCATCCCACCGGCCCCAACAACACGCTCATCACAAACCGAGGCCTCAACTACAAGGACGGTCGCCTGATCTTCGCGGTCAATAACCAGCTCCAGGCCATCGACGCCAAGACCGGCAAACTGATCGCGGGCTTCGGCGCCGATCTGCGCGAGGGCCTTGGGCGGGACCCGAAGACCATCCCGCTGGTGCAGTCCACCACTCCGGGCAAGATCTTTGAAAACCTGCTGATTCTGGGCTCCGCCACCAATCAGGAATATGACTCCGCGCCCGGCGATATCCGCGCTTATGACACCCGCACAGGCAAACTCGCCTGGAGCTTCCACACCGTGCCGCATCCCGGCGAATACGGTTATGATTCCTGGCCAAAGGATGCCTGGAAAACCGTCGGCGGCGCCAACGCCTGGGGCGAACTGACGGTGGATGAGAAGCGCGGCATCGTCTTCGTTCCCACCGGCAGCCCGAAGTACAACTTCTATGGCGCGGACCGCCTGGGCGCGAACCTCTTTGGCGACTGCCTCATCGCGCTCGACGCCCGCACCGGCAAGCGTCTCTGGCACTTCCAGATGGTGCACCACGATATCTGGGATTACGACAACGCCACCGCCCCGAAACTGCTCACCATCAAACACGACGGCCGAGTGATTGATGTCGTCGCGCAGGCCGGCAAGATGGGCTTCCTGTGGGTCTTCGAACGCGAGACCGGCAAGCCCGTGTGGCCCATCGAAGAGCGCCCCGTTCCGGCCTCCGACATGCCCGGCGAGAAGGCCTGGCCGACGCAGCCCTTCCCCACCGTGCCGCCGCCCTTTGCCCGCCAGAAGTTCACCGCGGACGACCTCAACCCCTACATCACAGACCCTGCCGAGCGTTCGCGCTTCCGCGACGCCATGCTGAGCGCTCGCAACGAAGGCCTGTATACGCCGCCCGGGCTGCGCAACACCGTCCAGATGCCAGGCAACAACGGGGGCGCGAACTGGGCCAACGCGGCCGTGGAAGGGGACAAGGGGCTCATCTATGTGGTCTCGAAAGACCTGCCCTCCATGCTGAAGCTGGAACCCGATGGCACGAAGGCCGCCGCGCTGACCGGGTCTCCCGAAGAACAGGGGCAGTTTCTGTTCAACCAGAACTGCGTGAAATGCCACCAGACACTGCCGGGCGCGAAGCGGAACCGCGAGGCGATTCGCAATGCGATCCGCACCGGCAATCAGACCATGCCTGCCTTCAAAGACCTGACTGACAACGAGGTGAATCAGGTGGCCAGTTACCTGCTGAATCCATCGCGCGCTCCCGCAAAGACGGGCCAGCCGGATCGCTACAAGAGTTCGTTCGGTTTCATGATCGCGAGCAATGGCTTATCCGCGATTAAACCGCCATGGACTTCACTCACGGCCTATGACCTGAACGACGGTTCCATCCGCTGGAAGATCGCGTTGGGTGACGCGGGCGACCTCAGGGGCACCGGCACGCACTACCCCAAAGTGGGGCCTGTCGTAACGGCCGGGGGCATCATCTTCACGGGCACGCGCGACCGCAAGGTGCGCGCCATTGACACCGATACCGGCAGCATTATCTGGGAGGCGGAGGTCAGCCAGCCGATGGAAGGCATGCCCGCGATTTACGAGATGAACGGGAAGCAGTACGTGGTGTTCTGCGCCTCCGGGCCGAACAACCCGAGCAAGCCGACGGGCACGATTCACGGTGAGTACGTGGCCTTCGCGCTCCCCGATTAGCGGCGCCGCATTAACGACGACTGAGAACCTCGGCCATCTTCTTCACGTCGAGTTCGTTCTCCCATTTGGCGACCACAACGGTCGCGACGGCGTTCCCCGCCAGGTTCGTGAGCGAGCGAACCTGGGACATGAAGCGGTCCACGCCGAGCAGCAGCGCGATGCCGCCCACCGGCACCGTGCCGAGAGAAGACAGCGTGGCGGCAAGCGTGATGAAGCCTCCGCCGGTCACAGCCGCGGAGCCTTTCGACGTGAGCATCAGCACCAGCAAAAGCACAGCCTCATCCCAATAAGAGAGGTGCGTGTTGGTGGCCTGCGCGACGAACATGGCCGCGATGGTGAGGTAGATGGAAGTGCCGTCGAGATTGAACGAATAGCCCGAAGGCACCACCAGGCCGACTACGGATTTCGCGCAGCCCAGTTCTTCCAGCCGCCGCATGAGCCCGGGCAGCGCGGCTTCCGACGACGAGGTTCCGAGCACGATCAGGAACTCGTCTTCGAGGTGCCGCAGCAGCTTCCAGAGGCTCACGCCATGCACCCGCGCGATGAACCAGAGCACGATGAAGACGAACAGCGCGCTCGTGAGAATCACACAGCCCATCAGCTTCGCGAGAGGCAGCAGCGTCTTCACGCCGAACTTGCCGATGGTGTACGCCATCGCGCCGAACGTGCCCAGTGGCGCGGCTTTCATGATGATCTCCATGATGCCGAAGAAGACCTTGCCAAGCGACTCGACGGCATGCACGATGGACTTGCCGATCTCCAGATGGCCGAGCGCCACACCGAAGAGAATCGCCACGAAGAGGACCTGCAGGATCTCGCCTTTCGAGAAGGCGCTCACGACGGTATCCGGGATGATGTTGAGCAGGAAGTCGACTGTATGGACGGGCGCGCCGGGCGCGGTATAGTCCTTCGGAATCGTGGCGTTCATGCCCTCGCCGGGTTTGGCGAGGCTGACGACGACGAGACCGATGAAGAGGGCGAAGGTGGTGACGACTTCGAAGTAGAGCAGCGCCAGACCGCCGATGCGCCCGAGCTTCTTCATGTCACCGATGCTGCCGATGCCCGCGACAACCGTGCAGAAGATGATGGGCGCGATGATCATGCGGATCACCTTGACGAAGGCGTCGCCGAGCGGTTTCATCTGCAGGGCCAGCGGCGGGTTCACGATGCCCAGAACAATGCCCAGGAGGATGCCGGCGAGCACCTGGAAGTGGAGGGATCGATATACTGCTTTCTTCATGAAGAATCTCGCGTTTCTGCTGCTGTTTTCCGTGCCGCTGCTGCATTGCCAGGACTACTCATTGGGTCCCGATTCGCAGCCACAGCCCAATGTGCCGAAGGGCGTTGTCACGAAGTACGTGCTGCCTCCGGGCAAGTACTACCCGGGCGTGCCGCATAACTATTCAGTGTATGTGCCCGCACAGTACAACGCGGCGAAACCCGCGCCCTTCATGATCTATCTGGATGGCAGTGGCGCGCTGGGCAATCAGCAACGGGCGCCGGTGGTGTTCGACAACCTGATTGCGAAGGGCGAACTGCCGCCGCTGATCGGGATCTTCATTGATCCGGGCGTGCTGCCCGCGCTGTCTGACGAGGCGCAGAGCCGCTATGAACGCATCTTCGAATACGACAACATCAGCGGGCGTTACGCGCACTTCCTCGATGAGGAACTGCTGCCGGAGATCGGGAAGAAACTGAACCTTTCGAAGAACCCGGACGACCATGCGATTGCGGGCGTGAGCACGGGCGCGGTGGGCGCGTTTGTGGCGGCGTGGAACCGTCCGGACATGTTCCACCGGGTGCTGAGCTTCATCGGGACGTTCGTCTCGCTGAAGGGCGCGGATACGCTGGCGGCGACGGTACGGCGCACGGAGCCGAAGCCGCTGCGCGTGTTCCTGCAGGCGGGGAAGAACGACCACATCGCGCCGGAGCAGCCGTTCGGCGTGTTCTACGGCGGCAGCTGGCCGATGAACAACCGCGTGATGTATGAGGCGCTGCAGTTTGCCGGGTACGACGTGAAGTTCGAACTGGGCGAAGAGGGCCACAACATGAAGCAGGGCGCGGCGATCATGCCGGATGCGCTGCGGTGGCTGTGGCGCGATTATCCGAAACCCATTGTTGTGCATGAGCCGGCGGCCATCACGACGAAGGGCTGGGAACCGCGCGGCCAGGTGTACTCGGTGGTGTCCGCCGCGAAGCCGTGGGAGCAGGTGGGCGGCGAGTACAAGTCGGTTGCGAGCCCGGCGGCGGACCGTGAAGGCAACGTCTACTTCGCGGACCCGGTGGCGAACCGGATCTACAGGGGCGACAAGGTCTGGCGGGAGAACACGGGCGGGGCGACGGCGCCGCGGGTGGGCGCGGACGGGCGCGTGTATGCGTCGCAGCCGGCGCGGAAGCGGATCGTTTCGTGGGGCCCGGGCGGCGACGAGAAGACGGTGGCCGAGGGCGTGACGGCGAACGCGATGGCGATGACGGCGAAGGGCGCGATCTACTTCACGGACACGGCGGCGAAGACGGTGGGCGTCATCATGCCGGGAGGCAGGGCGCGCCTGGTTTATAACGGCGGCGAGATGGTGAAGCCGACGGCGCTGAGCCTGTCACCGGATCAGGCGATGCTGATTGTGGGCGACGGTCAGCTGCGCTTCAGCTGGTCTTTCCAGATTGCGGCCGATGGCGGGCTGATCAATGGCGAGCCGTTCTACCGCGTGGACATGCAGGAGGTGAATCCGGCCAGCAACGTGGCGGGCGTGACGGTGGACGACATCGGGCAGGCCTACTTCGCGACGGGCCTGGGGATTCAGTACTGCGAGCAGAACGGGCGGTGCGCGGGGATCGTGAGCAAGCCGGAGCGGCTGGGCGCTTTGGGAGAGATCACGCTGACGGGCAACTGGCTGTATGCCGCGCAGGGCAACAAGCTGTTCCGTCGCGCGGTGAAGACGAAAGGCGTGGCGGCGTGGGCTCCGGTGAAGGCGCCGAAGCCGCCACTGTAGGTCGCGTCAGCGCATGGTCTGGCGGAGGCGCTGCTCTTCGGCGTCTCCCCAATAGGCCGCGCGGAGTTCGAGGAAGACCGAAGTATAGGGCAGCGTCATGTTCGTCTTGATGATGAGGACGTTGAACGTTTTGCCCGCCTTATCGAGCATGCCGATGATGTCCTCATGCGGCAGGGGCACGGGCTGCCGCGTGGTGAACAGACCGGTGAGCAGCTGCCGGTAGGCGCTGATGCCGATGGCCGATTCCTCGGGGACGAAGTTCAGTTCCTTATCGAGATAGACGACGGGGCGCACGCGCTTGTCCTTCGAGAGGACGTTGAGGACGTGGCGGACCGTATCGATCTGGCTTTCATTCGAGAGGATCGTTTCGATGCCGGGGCCCGACTGGAGCGGGTAGGCGGAATCGGCGATGACGATCCAGTTGCGATGGCCGTAGAGCGCGAGGCGCTCATCGAGAACCTGACGCCAGGGCGCGGCCGCGTTCGCGCTGAAGGCCAGCGCGAACAGCAGCACGAGCGCATTTACTGGTGAATTTCCTGCAGGCTCCAGACGCGGATGGGATCCCGGAGTCGTGAAGCGACGGCTTCGGCGGCCGCTCTCGCGCCGCTCAGTGTTGTGATGCATGGCACTCTGTATGTTACTGCCGAACGACGGATCGATTTTTCGTCCTCGAATGAGAGAGCGCCGTTGGTGGTGTAGATGACCAGCTGGATGGCGCCGCCCTTCAGCAGATCGACGGCGTTGGGCCGGCCTTCGTTGACCTTGAAGACGGTCTTGCACTTCATGCCGGAGTTCTGCAGCAGAGTGGCGGTGCCGCGGGTGGCGACGAGGTCGAAACCGAGGTCGAAGAAGCGCTTCGCGATCGGTACGATTTCGGGCTTGTAGCGGTCATTCACCGAGATGAAGACGGTGCCTTTGGCGGGCAGGGGCGAGTTGGCGCTGAGCTGGGCTTTGGCGAAGGCTTCGCCGAAGTTTTCACCCACACCCATGACTTCACCGGTGGAGCGCATTTCGGGGCCGAGGGCCGGATCGACACCGGGGAATTTATTGAACGGGAAGACCGGGCTCTTGACGAACTTGAGAGGCACGGGCAGGCGTCCGCGATGGCTGGTGACCTCATGGAGCTTCTTACCGAGCATGAGCTGGACCGCGAGTTTGGGCAACTGCACGCCGGTCGCCTTGCTGACGTAGGGCACGGTGCGGGAAGCGCGCGGGTTGACTTCGAGCACGTACACTTTGCCGTCTTTAATGGCGTACTGCACGTTCATCAGACCGATGACGTTGAGGCCTTTGGCGAGCTTGATGGTGTACTCTTCGATGGTTTTGATTTCCTGCTCGCCGAGCGAGACGGGAGGCAGCACGCAGGAGCTGTCGCCGGAGTGGATGCCGGCTTCTTCGATGTGCTCCATGATGCCGGCGATCAGAACGTCTGTGCCGTCGCAGAGGGCGTCGACATCGACTTCGACGGCGTCTTCGAGGAAGCGATCGACGAGAACGGGGCGATCCTGCGAGAAGGTGACGGCTTCGCGCATGTAGCGGCGGACACTGTCTTCGTCGTAAACGATGACCATGGCGCGGCCGCCGAGCACGTAGCTGGGGCGGAGCAGGACGGGGTAGCCGATGCGTTCGGCGGCTTCGACGGCCGTTTCGATGCTGGTGGCGGTGCCGTTTTCCGGTGACGGGATGTTGAGGTCTTCGAGCAGTTTGCCGAAGAGTTTGCGGTCTTCGGCGAGATCGATATTTTCGGGATCGGTGCCGATGATCGGGACGCCGAGGCGCTTCAGGGGCAGCGCGAGGTTGAGCGGCGTCTGGCCGCCGAACTGGACGATGACGCCGTGGGGCTTTTCGAGATCGACGATGTTGAGAACGTTTTCGAGGGTCAGCGGCTCGAAGTAGAGGCGATCGGAGGTGTCGTAATCGGTCGAAACGGTCTCGGGGTTGCAGTTGACCATGATCGATTCGACGTCTTCGGCCTGGAGCGCGAAGGAGGCGTGGCAGCAGCAGTAATCGAACTCGATGCCCTGGCCAATGCGGTTGGGGCCGGAGCCGAGAATGATGACCTTTTTGCGATCAGTCGGGTTGGCCTCGCAGGAGGTTTCGTAGGTGGAGTAGAGGTACGGGGTGAAGCTTTCGAACTCGGCCGAGCAGGTATCGACGCGGTTGAAGACGGGCGTGACGCCGAGTTCTTTGCGGCGGTTGCGGACGGCGATCTCGTTCGAGTTCCAGGAGGTGGCCATCTGGGCATCGGAAACGCCCATGCGCTTGGCTTCGAGGAAGAGCGAGTGGTCGGCGGCTTCGAGCGAAGTATTGCCGAGATCCTTTTCAAACTGCACGAGCTGGCGCAGCTGTTCGAGGAACCAGGGGTCGATGGCGGTCATGTCGTGGACCTGTTCGACGGTGTAGCCGGAGGCGAAGGCGAAGCGGAGGTAGTTGAGGCGATCCGGAGTGGGCGTGATGAGCTTTTTCGGGATCTGGCGAACGTCGTAGGTTTCCGAGCCGAACTTGCGGCCGGTTTCGAGACTGCGAATGCCCTTGCTGAGCGCCTCTTTGAAGGTGCGGCCGATGGCCATGACTTCGCCGACGGACTTCATCTGGGTGCCGAGGGTCTGATCCGCGCCGGGGAACTTTTCGAAGGCCCATTTGGGGATCTTGGCCACGACGTAGTCGATGGTGGGTTCGAAGGAGGCGGGGGTGACCTTGGTGATGTCGTTCTTCAGTTCGTCGAGACGGTAGCCGACGGCGAGTTTGGCGGCGATTTTGGCGATGGGGAAGCCGGTCGCTTTGGAGGCGAGAGCGGAGCTGCGGCTGACGCGGGGGTTCATTTCGATGACGACCATGCGGCCGTCCTTCGGATTGATGGCGAACTGGACGTTGGAGCCGCCGGTATCGACGCCGATTTCGCGGAGGCAGCGGATGGCGCCGTCGCGCATCATCTGGTATTCGCGGTCGGTGAGGGTCTGGGCGGGGGCGACGGTGATGGAGTCGCCGGTGTGAACGCCCATGGGATCGAAGTTTTCGATGGAGCAGACGATGATGACGTTATCGGCGAGGTCGCGGATGACTTCGAGTTCGAATTCTTTCCAGCCGAGGGCGCTTTCCTCGATGAGGACTTCGTGGACGGGAGAGAGATCGAGGCCGCGTTCGCAGATGGCGACGAGGTCTTCGCGGTTGTAGGCGATGCCGCCGCCGGAGCCGCCCATGGTGAAGCTGGGGCGGAGGATGGCGGGGTAGCCGTGTTTGGCGACGAAGGAGAGCGCGCCGTCGAGTTCGGTGACGAGCTGGGAGCGCGGGGTTTCGAGGCCGATCTTCTTCATCGCGTCTTTGAACAGGAGGCGGTCTTCAGCCTTCTTAATGGCGTCGATTTTGGCGCCGATGAGTTCGACGCCGTACTTTTCGAGGATGCCCGCTTCGGCGAGTTCGACGGAGAGATTGAGGGCGGTCTGGCCGCCGACGGTGGAGAGAAGCGCGTCGGGCTTTTCTTTGGCGATGATCTCTTCGAGGTAGGCGCGGCTGAGCGGTTCGACGTAGGTGCGGTCGGCCAGATCCGGATCGGTCATGATGGTGGCCGGATTGGAGTTGACGAGGATGACTTCGTAGCCATCGGCACGGAGGGCTTTGGCGGCCTGGGTGCCGGAGTAGTCGAATTCGCAGGCCTGGCCGATGATGATGGGGCCGGAGCCGATGATCAGGATGCGGTGGAGATCGTTGCGGCGTGGCATTATTTTTTGCTCTCCGACATGAGTTTTGTGAAGTCGTCGAACAGGTAGTGCGAGTCGTGGGGGCCGGGGGCGGCCTCGGGGTGGTACTGGACGCAGAAGACGGGTTCGCTGCGATGGCGGAAGCCTTCGAGGGTGTTGTCGTTCAGGTTGATGTGGGTGATGTCGACCTGGTTGAGATTGAGCGAATCGGGGTCGACGGAGAAGCCGTGGTTGTGCGAGGTGATTTCGACGCGGCCGGTGATTTTGTTGAGGACGGGGTGGTTGCCGCCGCGGTGGCCGAATTTGAGTTTGAAGGTCTTGCCGCCGAGGGCGAGGCCGAGGAGTTGGTTGCCGAGGCAGATGCCGAAGATGGGGGTTTTGCCGATGAGGCGGCGGATGTTGGCGATCTGGGGCGTGAGGGGCTCGGGGTCACCGGGGCCGTTGGAGAGGAAGACGCCGTCGGGTTTGAGGGCGAGGACGTCTTCGGCGGAGGTCATGGAAGGGACAACCGTGACGCGGCAGCCGGAGTGAACGAGGCGGCGCAGGATGTTGTGTTTAATGCCGAAGTCGTAGGCGACGACGTGGTGGACCGGGGGCTTGCCTTTGGGGAAGAATTCGGAGGGCGAGCAGGGGTCGACGCCAGCGGCCCATTCGTAACGGGCGGGGGTGGAGACGCGGGTGGCGAGGTCGAGCCCGGCCATGGAGGGGATGGAGCGGGCTTTTTCGACGAGCTTTTTGGGATCCTTTTCGATGGCGGAGAGGACGCCGCGCATGGTGCCACGACTGCGGAGGTGGCGGACAAGAGTGCGGGTATCGAGGCCGGAGACGACGGGGATGCCGGCGTTGCCGAGGAAGGCGCGAGCCTCTTCATCCGAGCGCCAGTTGCTGGTGACGGGGGAGAAGTCGCGGACTACGAGACCTTCGATGTACGGTTTGGCTGACTCGTTGTCGAGAGAGCTGGTGCCGTAGTTGCCGATTTGCGGATAGGTAAGAACGATGATCTGGCCGGAATAAGAGGGATCGGTAAAGATTTCCTGATATCCGGTAATGGATGTATTGAAGACGACTTCGCCGGAGCGTTCGGCGGGCGCACCAAAACTCCTGCCCTCGAAGACGGTACCGTCTTCCAGAGCCAGGATTGCAGAATCCAGCATTTTCCTACGCGCATGGGGGACCGTGCAGTCCTCGGCGCTTCGTTCTCCTTGGGGTGGGGTAAGAACCATTGTACCGGATGCGCCTCATGCGGCCTGGGGGAGGTGGCGGGGAGGGTGGGAAGAGGGCTGTGAAGGGGCGTTTGGGGGGGAGGGGGGCGTGGTTTCGGGAGTCGAAAAAGCGAAGCCATTTGGGGTGGCGGTGGCGGTTTTGGGGGCTTCGGTCCGGGCGGCGGCGGCTTCGGCGGCGGCTGTTTGGGCGGCGGCTGTTTCGGCTTTGCGGGCGGCCTGGAGGGCAAGCAGGCGCTGTTCGTTGCGGAGGAGTTTGCGGGAGATGCGCTGTTCGTAGATGGAGAGCAGGGCGAATTTTTCAGGATTGCGCCAGAAGGTGCGGGCGGTGGTCATGGCGGCGTGGATCTGGGTGTTCAGACATTCGATTTCGGCATCGAGGGTGTGATGGCCGAGGGCGAGGACGTTATTTTCGATGGCGCGGGCGCGGTTGAGACGCCATTCGTCTTCGGCGATGGACTGGGCGATCTGGAGTTCGAGGGGACCTTCGGGCTTGTAGGCTTTGCGGATGGCGGAGCAGAAGGTTTCGAAGGCGTGGCGGTCCTCATCGGGGAGGACGGCGACCTGGCCGGTGAGGCCGTGACGCCAGGCGTTGAGGGTGGCGCGGATTTTGCCCTCCGGGGTTTTGGGGCCGGTGGACTTTTGGGCGTTGCGGCGGTTGGCTTCGAGCTGCTTTTCGGTGGCTGGCATGGTGGGTTCTCTGGACCATGCGATAGCAGATGAGGGCGGGCGGGAGGACGCGGCGGGGTTGGTTCAGGGGATTTAAGTGGTTTGGAGTGAGGGGGTTGGGAATATTTTGGGGGATTGTGAACGGGGGAATGAGGATTCAGACAGGTCAGGCGGCGGGGCGCACGCGAACCCTTCGGATAATCTCCGACCCGGCGCGCTGCCGCGTCAGCCGCGGATCGTATTCGAGCTGCAGTCCGAGCCAGGTCTCGGGCGACACACTGAAATAAGTCCCGAACCTTAAGGCGGTATCCGCCGTAATGGATCGAGTACCGTTCACGATTGCGCTGATGCGATTGGGCGGAACGTCGAGATCACGAGCCAGCTGGTTGATGCTGAGCCCCAGAGGCTTCATGAAGTCTTCGACAAGGATTTCTCCCGGATGGATTGGATCGAGCATCGCACTTGGCTCCCCTTCGTGGACGCGTTTCGAACTTGGTGCGCCACGAACGCCGTAAAGCTGCCGGAGACAGCCTTCCTCTACGCGGAGGGGTTGGCTACCGCGGCGTGTTGCCGAAGCCATTGATCAAGTTCTTCGAACCGCATTCGGCTTGTCTCGTAGAGGTTCAGCAAGAACGAAAACGCGTCGGCGTCGTTGAATTCCAACCGGTAGCCGTTGACTTGCAGGAACGCGGCTGTCATGGTCACGGCGACGCGTTTGTTTCCATCCACAAACGCATGGTTCTGCGAGAGGCTCTCCCAGAGAGCGGCCGCTTCCTGAATCAGGTCGCTATAGTATCCGCTGCGGGGTCGGGCCAGAGCCGACTCCAGTGCAGCACGATCCCGGATGCCCCCGGAGCCTCCGAAACGTGCGATCAACTTCGCGTGAACGGCAACCGTCTCTTCGACTGTGGGATATCGGGTCACTGAGCGAGGCGCTGCAGCAGTTCCGGATGTTGGGCGATGAACTCGTCGGCGGCCTGAAGGAACAGCGATTGCGAACGGACCGAGTCATCTCGCCGTTTCAGATAGTCGATGAACTGCCGCACCGCATCCTGCTCCTGCGGCGTCAGTGACCGAACAACTTCGGCAAGGCTTGCGGTGGCCATTGAATGTCTCCAATCGCAGTATACCGCGCAGGCAGGAGAGCCCGTCAGTTCGAATCCACAACGGGGATTGCCCATCGACGCGTGCAGCTCATTGAAACCGCGAGGGCGCTTTGTCGAAGAACTTGGCTCCCCATCGGGGATTCGAACCACTGAATCAACCTGTAGTATTTGTCGGGGCGGAAGGTTTGAGGGCTATTTGCGGAGGAGGGCGAGGCCGGCGAGGACGATGAGGACGCCGAGGATGGAGAGGAGACCGACGGATT
>CAIUOG010000066.1 GCA_903900705.1 uncultured Acidobacteriia bacterium | reverse complement strand
CCTGGGCTTTGTTTTTCTTGTATTTGCAGGCTCCGCCGCATTCAAGGTCTGGCAGCATCCGGGCACACTGCCCCCGTCGCAACTCGCCATCGTCTCCATCTTCATAGTGGTCATGGCCTGCTACGGCGTTTCGTCCATTCGCAAAGCCCGTAAGATTTCCCGCTCCTGATGTACCCCGAAAACGAAGCCCCCGGAAAATTTCCTTACACCCGGGGCATCTACCCCCGCATGTACAGCAGCCGCCTCTGGACCATGCGGCAATATGCGGGCTTTGGCTCCGCCGAAGAGAGCAACGCCCGCTATCGGTACCTTCTGAGCCAGGGCACCACCGGCCTTTCCGTCGCTTTTGACCTCCCGACGCAGATCGGGCTCGACCCCGACCACCCCCTCGCCGCCGGCGAAGTCGGCCGCGTCGGCGTCTCCGTCGCTTCCCTCGCCGACATGCGTAAACTGTTTGAGGGCATACGCTTAGATCAGGTCTCGACGTCGATGACCATCAATTCGACGGCCGCGATCCTGCTCTCCTGGTACGTCCTCGTCGCCCGCGAACAGGGCGCCGACACCCGCAAACTGAACGGCACGATTCAGAACGACATCCTCAAGGAATACATCGCGCGCGGCACCTATATCTATCCCCCGCGCCCGGCCATGCGGATCATCACCGACCTCTTCGCCTGGGCCGCGCAGGAAATCCCGGAATGGAACACCATCTCGATTTCCGGGTACCACATTCGCGAAGCCGGTTCCACTGCGGAACAGGAAGTCGCATTCACTTTCGCCAACGCCATCGCCTACATTGAAGCCGCCATCGCCGCCGGCCTCCCGGTGGACAGCTTCGCCCCGCGCCTGTCCTTTTTCTTCAACTCGCACTCCGATTTCCTCACCGAAATCGCCAAGTTCCGCGCCGCCCGCCGCCTCTACGCCAAGCTGATGCGGAACCGTTTCGGCGCCAAAGACGAGCGCTCCCGCATGCTCCGCTTCCACACGCAAACCGCCGGCTCCAGCCTGACGGCGCAGCAGCCTGACGTCAACCTTGTCCGTACCGCCATCGAAGCCCTCGCCGCCGTGCTGGGTGGAACACAATCCCTGCACACGAACTCTCGCGACGAGGCTCTCGGTCTGCCCACCGAGGAATCCGCACGCCTCGCGCTCCGCACGCAGCAGATCATCGCTCATGAGACCGGCATCACCGCCACGCCAGACCCCGCCGGCGGCAGCCACTACATTGAAGAACTCACCGACCGTATCGAAACCGCCGCGCTCGATTACATCCGGAAGATCGACGAAATGGGGGGAGCGCTGCAGGCCATTGAGGCGGGCTTCATTCAGGCCGAGATCCAGAATGCGGCCTACGCACACCAGCGGTCCATCGAATCCGGCGATCGCGTGATCGTGGGAGTGAACCGCTTTCAGATGCAGAACGAAGAGAAGATGCCGGTCTTCAAAATCAACCCGGAGATCGAGCAGGCGCAGGTGGCGGGAGTGCGGGCGGTGCGCGCGCAGCGGAACCACGCACGCTGGGCGGATGCGCTCCGTGCCCTCGAAACCGCCGCCCGCGGCGAGGAAAACCTCTTGCCGCGCATCATGGCCGCCGCCGAAGCCAACGCAACGGTCGGCGAGATCTCCGACACGTTGCGCACGGTCTTCGGCGAATACCGCGACGCGCTCTGAAAAACCATTTCGTTAGATCTACTTCGTTACACCCAGACCATCGATGTGAACCTCCAGCAGATGGTTCACCCGAACACCCCAGATGCCGTCCGTCACCAGCCCGGCGCTCTTCGGCGAACTGTTGACCACCGTTCCGTTGATCACAAAATCGACCTTATCCGCACCCACCCGAACCTCCAGGGCGTTTGTCGATTTCCCGTTCTCACCCGGCTTCTGTACCGCGTCGTTGGGCGTCCGGGCCACCACGTTACCGGTCGTCGCGCCGTCACGGGTCTTGATCAGCCACGTGCCATTCTGCGCCACCAGAAAATACAAGTACTTCTGGCTCGCCCCTTCAAGGCCACTGCCGCCCAGAATCAGGCCGTAGTAATTGTTGTGGCCACTCGGCTTCTGCAGCGTGAAAGTCCCCTTCAGCGTGTACGAACCGGTGGCGGTGTTCGCCGGATTCCAGTAAACGGCCGCCTGCGGGTTGGTCGCATGGAAGCCGGTGCCCATGCTGACGAACTTAATCTCGCCGGCGCCATCCGGATCGGAGGCCTCGGTGCTGCGATCCACACGCATCTTCCAGCCCTTCGGGCTCTGGGCGGAGAGGGGAGAAGAAAGGGAAAGACAGGCGGCTACACAGGTAACAAGTGCGATTCTCGAGGGACTCATCAGGCGCATGACCACACAGTATATCGGTTCCGGAAAACCTTTGTGTCCGTCAACGGGCCTCGCCGGGGCAGCTTCGCAGTACACTGACAATAAGATGCGCAGCGAATGGGTTCAAACACGTTTGTCCGATCCGGTCCGGACTCAGATGCATTACGCCCGCAAGGGCATCATCACCGGCGAGATGGAATATATCGCGAAGATCGAGAAGATCTCCGCTGAGCTCGTCCGGGATGAGGTGGCGCGCGGGCGCATGATCATCCCCGCCAATATCAATCACGTAAACCTGGAACCGATGGCCATCGGCGTGGCTTCGAAGTGTAAGATCAACGCCAACATCGGCAACTCCGCCACCACTTCAAACATCGATGACGAACTCGATAAGCTGCAGTATGCGGTGAAGTTCGGCGCGGACACCGTGATGGACCTTTCCACCGGCGGCGACATCCCCGAAATCCGCAAAGCCATCATCGCGGCCTCCCCGGTGCCGATCGGTACCGTTCCGATCTACGAAGCCCTGAACCGCGTGCGTCGCGTGGAAGATCTGAACATCCACGTGCTGCTCGAAGTGATTGAAGAGCAGGCCCAGCAGGGTGTGGATTACATGACCATCCACGCCGGCGTCCTCGTGCAGTATGTGCCGCTCGCGAAGAACCGCATCACGGGCATCGTGAGCCGCGGCGGGGCGATTCTGGCCGAATGGATGGTGAAGAACCACCGCCAGAACCTGCTCTATGAGAATTTCGACGCCATCTGCAAAATTTTCCAGAAGTACGACGTCAGCTTCTCGCTCGGTGACGGCCTTCGCCCCGGCTGCATCGCGGACGCGTCGGACGCCGCGCAATTCGCGGAGCTCAAGACCCTGGGCGAACTGACGAAGAAGGCCTGGGAATACGACGTGCAGGTGATGATCGAAGGCCCCGGCCACATCCCGCTCGACCAGATTGAACTGCAGGTCATCAAGGAACGCGAACTCTGCCACGATGCGCCTTTCTACACGCTGGGCCCGCTGGTCACCGACATCGCTCCGGGTTATGACCACATCACGTCCGCCATCGGCGCGGCCATGATCGGCTGGCACGGCGCGTCCATGCTTTGCTACGTGACGCCCAAGGAACACCTGGGCCTGCCGAACCGCGAAGACGTGAAGCAGGGTATTATCGCCTACAAGATCGCGGCTCACGCGGCCGATCTCGCCCGGCATCGCCCCGGCGCGCGCGACCGCGACGACGCTCTTTCACGCGCCCGCTACAACTTCGACTGGAACCAGCAGTTCGAACTCTCGCTCGACCCGGAAACCGCCCGCGCCATGCACGACGAAACGCTGCCTGAGGAAGGCTTCAAGGACGCGGCGTTCTGCTCCATGTGCGGCCCGAAATTCTGCTCGATGAACCACTCCTCAAAAGTGGAAGGGTTTACCGAGGAGCAGGCGGAAAGCGTTCTGCTGCGGATCTCGAACGCGGCTGACTAAGCGCGGCCAGCGCCGCCCCCAGCAGGATTGCCAGAAGCGGATCAGTAATCTCCGGCGAATGGCCCGGGAGACGTGTCTGCAGGGCCTCGATCGCTCCCAGCACCATGGCTGTGGCCGCGGTGGACACACTCCACCGCGGTCCGGCCTCGCGCAGCAGCCACACCGCGCTCCCGTAGTAGAATACTTTCCCCAGCAAAATCCGCAGACCCTCCTGCCACGTCATATCGAGGAACGGACCGAAGGGTGTCCAGATAAACGGGCGCGCTTCCGCGAAATGGAACGGACTCAGCCCCCGGAACAGCAGCAGCCCCAGAAACGCGGCGGCGCAGACTCTCGCGGTCCCGGAACGCCGCCCGAACCCCAGGAACGCTCCCACGCCGGCGAAACTTCCCAGGAAATCCACCGGAAACGGCTGGCGCGTCGCGATGAAAAACTGCCCTGGCACCAGCAGCAGGGAGAGAGCCAGCCACCGGTTCACCGGTTCGAAGCCCGCCGCCGTTAGTAGCCGCCCGGCCACAAACCAGCTCGCCAGGTCGGACAGCAGCGGCGCCCAGGCAAGAACCGGACCGTCCAGGAAACGTCCGAACTCTGCCCGGTATCCCGGCAGGTTCATCACCGGGAACAGCGGAAACACCCAGCCCCCCACCCAGCAGAACAGCAGTGCGAGCGCGGCCCGGTCCGTCCCAACTCCGGCCTTGAGGAACCGCACGCGCGGCTTGCCAGCCAACTCTTCAAAGGCGACTCCCAGCAACACGCCGAACCCGGAACCGACCGTATTGTTGATCAGATCGAGCGTGCTGCAGTGCCGCCCCGGCACAAATAGCTGCAGCATCTCGACGGACGCCGAGAGCAGCAACCCCAGCGCCACCGGGCCCGCCACCCGAAACCTCCGGAATGCAAGATAACCCGACATCCCCAGCGGGACGTACAGTGCCAGGTTCACAATCACATCGGCAATATCACGGCGGGCCCACGTAAAGTCCCAGGAGTGCAGCAGAATCCAGACCGGGCTGGCGGGAAGGTCATGAAACTGGAAGCGCCACGGGTACAGCGACCCGTAGACGATCAGAAAGAGGACTGCGCAGAGGATTCCGGACAGACCTTGATTCTAGAACAACCTGATATGATCGGCTTCACTGGTATGAAGCGACTTCTCTTTTCGGCATTATTGATGCTTTCCATGGCTGCCTACGCACAGCAGGGCCGCGGCCCGGCAAATCCCCTCGTCGCGCTCGACACGAAGACCATTCCGCTTTGGCAGGGACCGGCGCCCGGCGCGCAGGGCACCGATGATAAGGACATCCCCACCATCACCGTCTTCCTGCCGCGCAGCACCACTCCCGGCATGACCGCCGTGGTCATCTGTCCCGGCGGCGGCTATGGCGCGCTCGCCTCCAACCATGAGGGCCGCCAGGTCGCCAACTATCTCAATTCGCTCGGCATTGCCGCCGTTGTTCTGAAGTACCGCCTCGGTCCGAAGTACCACCATCCGGTGGAACTCGGTGACGCGCAGCGCGCCATCCGCACCCTCCGGGCCAATGCCGCCGCCTGGCAGATTGCGCCGGACAAAATCGGCATTATGGGCTTCTCCGCGGGCGGGCACCTCGCCTCCACCGCCTCCACCCACTTCGACAGCGGCAAGGCCGATGCCGCCGACCCCATCGACCGCGTGAGCAGCCGGCCCGATTTCGCCGTCCTCGGCTATCCCGTCATCTCATTCGTGGAACCGTGGACCCATCAGGGTTCGAAGAAGAACCTGCTCGGCGACAACCCGGACCCCGCGCTCGCGAAGGATCTTTCGGGAGAGAACGCTGTCACTTCCAAAACCCCGCCCACCTTCATCTTCCACACCAACGGCGATACCGGCGTTCCGGCTGAGAACTCCATCATGTATTTCCTCGCGCTGCGCAAGGCGGGTGTGGTGGCGGAAATGCACATTTTCCAGCGCGGACCGCATGGCGTGGGGCTCGGCATGGACGACTTCGCGCTCGCCCAGTGGCCCGGCCTTCTGGCGAACTGGCTGCGTGTGAATGCGCTGCTGAAGTAACCTGATAGTTCATGCCCGGAATACTTGAAGGAAAGACGGCGGTCATCGCCGGCATCGCGAATAAGTGGAGTCTCGCTTATGGAATCGCGGAATCGTTCGCCCGGGAGGGTGCGTCGCTCATCCTCACCTATGTGAACGAGAAGCAGCGCGACACGATCGAATCAATCGTGGGCGGCATGCCGATAGCAAAACTGCTGCCCTGCGATGTCACCAAAGACGAGGAGATTCTCGCTCTCGAAGCCAGTCTGCGTGAACTCGGCAGGCCGATTGACGCCCTCGTGCACAGCCTGGCTTTTGCCAATCGCGAAGACCTGGGCCGCCCGTTCGTCGAAACGCAGCGGGATGGCTTTCTGCTGGCCCAGAACGTGAGCGCCTATTCGTTCGTCGCCATGTCCCGCGCCATCGCGCCGCTGATGACCAACGGCGGCTCCATCATGACGCTGACCTACCTGGGCGCCGTACGCGTGCGCCCGAACTACAACGTGATGGGCGTGGCCAAGGCTTCGCTCGAAGCTTCCATGCGGTATCTGGCGAACGACCTCGGTCCGCGGAAGATCCGGGTAAACGCCATCTCGGCCGGCGCGGTCAAGACCGCCTCCGCGCGCGCCGTCAAAGATCTTTCCGTGATGCTCGATGCGACGAAGGAAATGTCGCCGCTGCGGCATGTTACTGAAGCGGGTGAAGTGGGCGACACCGCTGCGTTTCTTGCGAGCGATCTGAGCCGTGGCGTCACCGGGAATGTGGTCTATGTCGATTCGGGCATGCAGCTTCTGTAGTCTGGTTCTGGCGCTGGCGGCGGCTGCGGCGTTCGCGCAGTCGCCGCCCCGCGAATCCACCGAGTGGACCGACGTCTGGTTCCCCCACACCAACGAAAACAACCTGCCGCGCGTATTGCTGATCGGCGATTCCATCACGCGCGCCTACTTCACCGGCGTGGAGGAACAGCTCAAAGGCAAAGCCTGGGTGGCCCGCATTGCGACCTCAAAGGCCCTGGGTGACCCGGCGCTGCAGGCGGAACTCGCAGTCTTCCTGACCGAGGCGAAGTTCGATGTGGTGCACGTCAACATCGGGATGCACGGCTGGGAATACACGGAAGACGACTACCGCAAAGCCCTGCCCGAACTGCTGAACACGCTTCGCCGCGGCGCGCCGGGCGCAAAACTCATCTGGGGACAGACGACTCCGGTCCGGGCGGATCGCGAGAAAGGCGCCACCAACTCCCGCATTGAAGAGCGGAATCGCATCGCGCGGGAATTCTTCGGGAAGAGCGGAATCCCGGTGGATGACCTGCATGCGCTGATGAAGCCGCACACGGATCTCCATTCCGACGACATTCACTTCAATAAGGACGGCAGCGCACTGCTCGCCGCGCAGGTCGCCGCGGAAGTGGGTAAACTGCTCCCGGCGGCGAAGCCTTAAGCGCGTCAGTTAACTCCGCCAGCGCACGCCGAGATCGAGCTCCTTTTTGCAGTACGTGAGGCTCTGCTCCATGTGGGCCATCTGCTGGATTTTGAGCGCGTCCATGTACTTGTCGCGGACACCCTCCACATCGGCCATGAGGTGTGGTTTGTTCCAGGGCTGACCACGCTTCGCCAGCGCCTCAAAGCGCGCCAGGTCATGCGAGCGCGCATCCGGGAACCACTTCGTCCAGAACTCTTCGCCATAAACGGGCAGCACCACCGGGGGGCGCGCCGTAATGGGCTTGCAGTAGATGTGGACGTTGGGAGACATGATCTCCGCCGCGCGCGCCACCAGCGCCCGGAAGTTGTTGGTGCCTTCACCGAGCGGCACCCACTGGACCGCGATGCCGCCAGGCTGCTCGTAGACCACCGAATCCCGCAGGTGGAAGCTCAGCGCCACCGGACCAAGTTCTTCGATGGTGGTGAGCGGGTCTTCGGCGACGAAAACCGGATTCCCGGTATCGAGATAGGAGCCGACAAAGTCCGTACCCGCCGCCTCGATCATCTGGCGGGTTCGCCACGCCTGGATGTCCTTGTGGTTCTCGATGCCAATTTTCAGGTTCGCGTCGAGCACCTGCCGCCGGACTTCCCGGAGGATCTTCACGCCCGTCTCGACATGCTTTTCGACCGGGCCTTCCGGCATGCTGTAACGGTCGCTGACCAGCAGCGCGCGGACCATGGTCGCGCCCATCGCCCTGGCGCGTTCCACGTTCTTCCGCAGCGTGGCGACGGATGCGGCGAAACCCTCCGGAGTCTTCGGCAACAGCGCACTGCCTCCCGTCTCAAGGTGGAGGCCGGCGTCTTTGGTCCAGGCCCGCACCTCCGCCCAGTGTTCCGGCTTCATCACGCCGGGGTCGGGCGAGTCCTGCAGAAAGATAGCGTCAAGCTTCTCTTTGACGCACCAGTCAATCAGCTGCCGGTCATTGAAACGCCAGAAGCGAAGGCAGTAGGTATTGATACCGAGCTTCCACTGGCGGGCGGGAGCGGCGTTACCGAGAGCGATGGAGGCAGCGGCGGCGACAGAGGTGCGGAGGATTTCGCGGCGGGTTTGCACGGCTACCAATTTACAGGAATGCCGCTTGTCCCGCTTGCTCATGCATGTGCATGTCGGCGGGCCGCCGCGCCGATCACCAATGCCAGGATCCCCGGCCCGAAGGTGGAGGGCTCCGGCGTGGGCAGTGTGCCGTTGTAGGTCAGGTCGTAGATCTGCATACCGGTCTGGTTGCCGGAGACACTGAAGCCGGAAAGCGCCACGCCGCCGAAGAGCGCCGAAACGTTGGTGGTGGGGTAGACGGTGAAAGGCAGAATGCTGACGGTGCCCAGCGATGCGCCGCCCACCGCGTAGCCGGTGACGCTGGCAACCGGCCTCAAATAGAGCCCTGGGTTCTGATTGACCACATAGTAGTCGTCGAAACTGATGCCCGTGGCGGAACCGGTATCAAAGGTAAAACGAACGGATTCCGCGCCGTCGATGGTGTACTGGCTGGTGCCGCCCACAACGCCGATGCCGCCGGTGTTGAGGATCTGGAGCATGCCCACGCCCGCCGTCGTCACGTTGACGCCCAGAAGGTCGTAGGAGGTCACCACCTGGGTGGGAAGCGTGTGATAGTCCACGAAGATCACGGTTGCGTGGGAGATCTGGCTGAGGCCGAGAGTCAGCAGGAGGGTCTGGAGGATAACGCTGTTAAGAATTCGCACGCCTGACGGACGCGCGATCCGGCTGCGTATTGGTAAAAGAGCGATGTTTATTGAGGGGGGCGCGGAACCACCCGCCCCCCTCTCCGAAACTAATCCGGCAGCGCGAAGGAGTAGAGCACGTTGGCGGTGGAGATTGCCACGTACTGCTTGCCATCCACTGAATACGTCATCGGCGACGACGGGATGGAAGCACCGGCGCCGAAGCGCCAGAGTGACTTGCCGGTCTTCGCGTCGAGCGCCATGAAGTTGCCTTCCGGGGAGGCGGCGAAAACCAGGCCGCCGGCGGTGGAGATCAGGCCGTGGGCGAGGCTGTTCTGGGCCAGTTCGAACTTCCAGACCGGCTTGCCGGTTTCCGGATCGAAGGCCATCACACCCTGCGAGGGCGGCGCCTGACCGTTGGCGGGCGGCGGACCGAAGCCGCCGCCCGTGCCGCGGCCCTGGAACTGTTTGCCCGGTTCGTAAGGCGCGGGGCCGATGGAGTAGCGGCCCGGTCCATCGTAGTACATGAAATACATCCAGCCGGTCTGCGGGCTGTAGGACGGCGCCTGGAAGTTGGAGCCGCCCCCGAGCGACGGATAGACGGTGGTCCCTTCGGGATTGGCGCGCCAGTTTTCGGTGGTGATCGGCTTCCCTTTTTCGTCGAAGCCCTTCACCCAGGAAGCGCGGACAAACGGACTGCCGGCGAGGAACTGTCCGGTAACGCGGTCAAGCACGTAGAAGATGCCGTTGCGGTCGGCCTGCATCAGGAGCTTGCGCTGCTGGCCATGCCACATGCGGTCGACCAGAACAACGTCTTCCGTTGCATCCCAGTCATGCGTGTCATTGGGCGTGAACTGGTAGTGCCATTTCAGCTTGCCGGTATCGGGGTCGAGCGCGACCACGGAGCAGCTGTAGAGGTTATCGCCCATGCGGACGTCGCCATTGATATCGGGACCGGGGTTACCGATGGTCCAGTAGAGCGTGTTGAGGTCCGCGTCGTAGCTGCCAGTAAGCCAGGTGGGCGCTGCGCCGTGTTCCCAGCTGTTGCCGGCCCAGGTGTCATGCCCCGCTTCGCCGGGTTTCGGGATGGTGTTCCAGCGCCAGAGGCGTTTGCCGGTGGCGGGGTCATAGGCGTCAATCCAGGCGGGGATGCCGAATTCGCCGCCGGTGATGCCGGTGATGATCTTGTCTTTCACCACGAGGGGCGGCGAAGTGATGCTGTAGCCGAGCATGGTGTCCGCCAGCTGCACTTCCCAGAGGAAGGCGCCGGTGCGGGCATCGAGCGCGACGAGCGCGGAGTCCAGCGTTCCGAAGAACAGGCGGTTGCCATACACCGTGACGCCGCGGTTGATGCGGTTGATCTCGTACGGATTGACCACCTTCTGCTTGCGTTCGTAGCGCCAGAGCTGGCGGCCGGTCTTCGCATCCAGCGCGAACACCTGGGCGCTGCCGCCCACGGGCCCGGTGGTGTACATGATGCCGTCGACGACGAGCGGAATCGATTCCACAATGCCGTCACCGGGCATCTGCATGGCCCACTTCGCCTGGAGATTCTTCACGTTCCCGGTGTTGATCTGGTCGAGCGCGGAGTAGTGTTTGCCGCCGAGGTCACCCCAGTACGTCAGGTAGTTCCGCGGCTCTTTGGCGGAATCGCGGATACGTTCCCAGGTGAGTCCTCCGCCGGCGGCGAGCTTCGAGACATCGGAGCCATCGAGCGACTTCAGGTAGGCCACCACGTTCTGGATTTCCGCGCCGGTGAGGCGGGTTTTGAAGTCGTCCGGCATGAAGGACTTCGCTTCCACACGCAGGTCAGAGAGCTGCGACTTTTCGAAGGAGTGGTATTTGCCGGTGGAATCGACCATCTGGATGGAGAAGGGATCGGCCGCCTTCTGCACGCCGCGATACTCGTGGCCATCGGCTGTCTTCGCGATCACGGTGGCGGGACGGCCCGCGCCACCACGTCCGCGACCGCGCCCACCGGCGTTGGCCGGCGCCTGATTGGGATTCTCGATCTTCGCCTGCAACTGACCCGCCGCGAGCTTTCCGGCAGCCGTGAGGTCCGGGCCGACGGAAACGCCTTTGCCCGCCACCATGTGGCAGCCGAGGCAGCCGCCCTTGCCTTCAAAGACAGCCCTGCCGGCCGCGGCGTTGCCGGAGACAGTCTCATTCCGGGGCGCGGCGGGAGCGGCCGGAGCCGCCATGCTTCGCATATAGGAGACGATCTGCCAGGTCTGGTCTGTGGTGAAGGTGGAGAAGCCGGGCATCTGGGTGCCGCGGATGCCGCTGCGGATGTTGATGAAGATCTCACCATCGGCATTGCCGCGGGAGAAGTTGCCGCTGACGAGAGAGGGACCGCGGTCACCGCGCAGGTCCGCGCCATGACAGGCGACGCAGGCCTGGTTGTAGAGAGTCCGGCCGGCGGCGATGGCCTGGGCGTTCCCGGTAAAGGGGTTCTTCTGCGCTTCGGCGCGATCGCTCTGAGCGAAGGCGGCGGCGGGAATCAGGAGTGCGAGGGCGAGCTTCGTCATATCGTTCGTCGTTATTGGAAGGATCACTTCTTGAAGAGCAGCGGCGCGAAGTCCGAGAGGCTGTTCCGCCAGACAGGCCAGGTGTGCGCTCCGGAGTAGGTCTTAAAGGTTTCTTTCAGGCCCGCTTTATCGAGCGACTCGGCCCAGGTCCTGATGCGCGGGTACTGCACGGTGGAGTCGTTATCGCCGCAGGAGATCCAGATGGTGGGCACTTTGGCATTAAAGGCCTTCGGGTTGTCGACCACGGACTTGAAGCGGGTATCGAAGTCGCGGGGGAGGCCGGGGCTGAAAATGCCGAGGGCGCTGAAGAGTTCGGGGTGCGAGAAACCGGTGTAGATGGTGTGGCCGCCGCCCATGGAAAGGCCGGCGAGCGCGCGGTTCTTCCCGCCCGGGGCGACGCGGTATTTGCCGTCGATGAAGGCGATGAGTTCCTTCACCATGTACTGCTCAAAGAGTTCGTTGTTGGTGACGTTGCCGGGCCCGCCGCGCTGCGCGCCGAACGGGATGGAGTGGCCGGCGGGCATCACGACGATCATCGGGGTGGCCTTCTTATCGGCAATCAGATTGTCGAGGATGAGGTTGGCATGGCCGGCGGCGGACCAGGATTCCGGCACGTCGCCGCTGCCATGGACTAGATAGAGAACCGGGAACTTCGCATTGCCCTTTTCATAACCTGGTGGGAGATAGATCACGACGCGCTCGGTGCGGCCGAGCACGGCGGACTTCCGCCATTCAGTGACCACCGTGCCGTGCGGAACGTCGCGAATATCCCAGGGCGAGGGCTCGGCGCCGGGCACTTCGACGAGGCTGGCGGAGGTGCGCTGGCGCTGTTTGATGACGGGATTGACGGGGTCTGCAATGGCGAGGCCGTCGAGGTTGAACCAGTAGAGGTGGCCGTTCACTTCGAGGGGCTGGGTGGTGATGCTCCAGACGCCGTCCGCGGCTTTGGCCATGGGCTGGGGTTTGCCAACGGGCATCCAGTCGCCGTAGAGAGTAACTTCGGTGGCTTTGGGGGCGCGGACGCGGAAGGTGACGGTGCGGTCCGGGTGGACTTCGGGGGAAACAAGACCGTCCGGGGCGGGCGCCTGGGCGCAGAGGGTCAGGGCCAGCGACAAAGCTGCGATCGGAAGAACTGTTTTCATGGGGCTTTCGATTTAAGGAGTATATAAGAAGCGCGTGACTACACGGGCTTCGCGATATCGCGGTGGGAGGATTTTGCCTGGTAGCCGGCGTCGGCGATGTTCTTGCGGATCTGGTCGGCAATCATGACGGAGCGGTGGTGGCCGCCGGTGCAGCCGAAGCCGATGGTGAGGTAGCTCTTCCCTTCCCGGATGTAGTGGGGGAGCAGGTAGACGAGCAGTTCGGTGATGCGCTGGATGAACTCGCCGGTCTGGGGGAAAGAGCGGATATATTTGGCGACGCCGGGGTTCTTGCCGGTGAGTTTCTTGAACTTCGGGATGTAGTTCGGGTTGGGCAGAAAGCGTACATCGAAGACGAGATCGCAATCGGACGGCACGCCGTGGCGGAAGCCGAAGCTCATCACATAGATGAGGATTTTGGCGGGCTCGCCGGTGGTGGCGAACTTCTGTTTGATGAAGTCGCGGAGGTCGTGAACGTTGAACTTCGAGGTGTCGATGGTGAGGTCGGCGAGAGCTGCCACGGGGGCGAGCATGTCGCGTTCGCGCAGGATGCTTTCGCTGATGGGAAGGTCGTCCCCGACGAGCGGGTGGGGACGGCGGGTCTCACTGAAGCGGCGCATGAGCGTGGCGTCATCGGCTTCGAGAAAGACGAGGCTGACGTTCACGGTGGCGCGGATTTTCCGGATGATGGCGGGGAGTTGTTTGAGGCCACCGCCTTCGCGGACGTCGACGACGAGCGCGGCGCGGCGGGTGGAAGAAGCATCGCTGACGAGTTCCGCGAATTTCGGGATCAGTTCAACGGGGAGATTATCGACTGCGTAAAAGCCAAGATCTTCGAGAGAACGAAGAACCGATCCCTTGCCGGAGCCGCTCATTCCGGTAATGATGACGAGGTCAGCGGGTTTGGGGGCTCCGGCTCTTTCCTGAGAAAGAGAGGGATCGGTCTTTTTCACTCGGCTGGTACCGGCACGCGCTTGCTGTCGCGGAACCGCTCCTTCACTTTAATGGCCTGAGCTTCGAGCTTTCCGACCGCCGCGTGGATGGCGTTGAACAGGTCCCCATCGGAAGCCTGTCCCACGAGATCATGGCCGTGGTACGGAACCGTCACTTCGGCATGATTCAGATGCCGCTCGTGCGAGAGGATGACATGGGCATGGGCTTCACCCTTCCCGTTATCGAGTAACTTCCCGACCTTTTCAAATTCCGCTTCCAGGTTTTTTGCCTGTGCCGGAGCAAGGTCCAAATTACGTCCCGTATAAGTTACCTTCATGGCTCTAGTTTCGGACCCGGCGCTGATGGGTGGACGGAATTTTCAGATCTTCGCGGTATTTCGCAACAGTCCGGCGGGTGACATCAATGCCCTCTGCCTGCAACCGCGCAGTAATCTGTTCATCCGTCAACGGATGGCGCTGATCCTCCTCCTCGATCATTTTTTTCACCTTACGCTTCAACAGCAGAAGAGGTGTTTCGCCGCCGGAAGGGCCCTGCACCGCTTCTGAGAAGAAGTACCGCAACTCATAAACACCGTGTGGGGTGTGTGCGTACTTGCTGGCCACAGCGCGGCTCACGGTGGAGGGGTGAACCCCTACTTCTTCAGCGACGTCTTTGATCATCATTGGTTTCAAAGAGTCGATACCCAGAGCGAGGAATTCCATTTGCCGGCGCTTAATGACTTCGCAGACGCGAATAATCGTCTGTTTCCGCTGCTCGATGTTTTTCATCAGCTGGATGGCTGAGGTGTAGCGTTCGCGAACGTAGTCCCGCACTTCGCGGGTGGCGCCGTTGTCGCGGTCGAGCATCTTTTTGTACTGCGCGTTGAGACGGAGCTGGGGGAGCTCATCGTCGTTCATCTGAATAATAAAGTCGTCGCCGTCCCGGATGTAGTAGACGTCGGGCTCGACGGTGCGCGCGCCGGGGCCGGAGAAGCGGATGCCGGGGCGGGGATTGAGGCCGCGGATCATGGCGACGGCGAGATCAATATGTTCCTGGGGGCGGCCGAGGGCTTTGGCGAGTTCGCGGAACTGGCGCATCTCCAGGAGGCGCATGTGGGAGGAGACGATCTGCCAGGCGACGCCATCGCGGCCGTTGCGGCTTTCGATCTGGAGGAGCAGGCACTCGCGGAGGTCGCGGGCGGCGATGCCGGCGGGGTCCATGGACTGGACGGCTTTGAGGGCGTTGTCCATGACTTCGGCGGAGCAGCCGGACTGCTCGCACATTTCTTCGAGAGTGGCGGTGAGGTAGCCGTCCTCATCGAGGTTGCCGATGATGGTTTCGGCGGCTTCGCGGGTGACGTCATTCAGCAGGGAGACGCTGAGCTGGGAATTGAGGTGGCCGGTGAGGGTCTGGGGCGCGGATAAGAAGGTCTCGAAGGATGGCTTTTCGACGTTCTCGGCGGCGGGGCTTTTGTAGCCGGGGTCGAGGTAGTCGTCAAAGAAGGAGCCGAAGTCGATTTCGTCGAAGGGATCGGTGGTGGAGGTTTCGGAGGCCTCGGTTTGTTCGGGGACGTCGTTGGCGACCGGGAACTCGGAGGCGGCGTTTTCGGCGTAGTCGGCGGCTTCGGAGGCGGCGGCGAAGCTGGCGTCATTGGCGACGAGTTCGGGGGCGTTGGATTCGAGATGGATGTCGGCGGCGGCGAGCATTTCGCTGTCGGCGGGGTCAGAGGAGCGTTCGGCTTCGAGGAGGGGCTGGAGCTCTTCGGGGGAAATTTCGTCGAGGCCGTCGGCGGCCTCTTCGAGGACGGGGTTGAGGACGATTTCCTGATTGATCATTTCCTTGAGCTCAAGGCGATTGAGCTGGAGGACTGTGACCATCTGGACGAGGCCGGGCGTCAGGGTTTGTTTCTGGGCGACCTTTAGTTGCAGTCGTGGCGACAGCATACTCACAGCCTCATTATAAGCGCGATTGGGTGGGATGGTGGGAGAGTGCGAGCGCGATTTCCCGAATTGGAATGTGAATTGCTGGTGAGGCGGGGCGGAGAGCGGGTGGATGGGGGCGGATTTCGGGCGTGGCGGCGAAATATGCATTCGAAAAAGCGAACCCAATTTGGTGGCCATGTTGTTGATTCTGCGTCGTTTATAAATTGGCTTTCCGGCTGTGCGGGGAGTACCCGACCTGCGGGCGGCGGGGGCGTTCCCGGCATGAGAAATAGCAGATGGGGGCGATGGGGAGGGGTTTTCGGCGTGGCGGGAGGGGCGGTAAGGTGCGGGGAGGCGGGGGGTTAGCGATATTTTGCGGGGCTGTGACCGGGGACGGACACAGAATGTTCACATGGGGCGGGACGGGGAAGGGGTGGTTGGGGTATACTGGAACAAGTGCGCGCCCGTAGCTCAGTTGGATAGAGCGTCTGGCTACGAACCAGAAGGTCGCATGTTCGAGTCATGCCGGGCGCACCATTTCCTTCTCCCTTCCTCCAACAGCGATCCAGATCACCCAACCTGTTTTGATTTCGGGCGATTTTGCGATTGTAAGCCATCCGCCCGGGTCGAAAATGGCATTCAGATCAAGCTTGATGGGGTGGATTCGCGACAGCAGAATCGCACCGGCGGAGTCTCTTGAATTTGAGTCTCACGACGCGTTGATGGCGGCGGCGACCATCAAAATCCTGCCCGCAGGTGTGGCAAACCAGACGCAGGAGTTGAACGAGCCTTGATGAGCCCCGCAGCCAGACAGATCGTCTCGAACCTGACAGGCATACTGGTCCAGGCTGCCCGTCCCAAACGCATCATCCTCTTCGGGTCTCAGGCCAGGGGCGATGCGAATCCGCATAGCGATTTCGACATCATGGTGGTGGAGGAGAAGCCCGGCGACCGATTCGCGGAGATGGTCCGCCTGAATCGCCTCATTCGCTCGTTCGATATCGCCGTCGATCTCCTGGTGGTCAGCGACGAGAAGTTTCAGTACTGGCGGGAGATTCCCGGCAATGTGTATTACGAAGCCGCCACGGGGGGGCATGTCCTCTATCAAGCGGCGTGAACAGGCCTTGCTCTTTCTGCGCAAAGCTGCTCAGGACGAAGCCTTGCCCGACGCAGTCATCGAGTCGGACAAGGTGAGCGACGAGGTGATCGGTTTCCATTGCCAGCAGGCTGCGGAAAAGATGTTGAAGTCATTGCTGTCCGACTTGGGCGTCGCGTTCCACAAGACTCATGAACTGGGAGCCTTAATGGATACGATGGCACGGAAACATTGAACCGAACCGAGACGCGCGCGCTCTTGAAGTCGCTCCGTGCGTGGGTAGAAGATCGCTTGCTCAGCCGCGCCGTGCCGGAATGAACGTCAGCGATTCGAGATTTCAGCTAACGCCCGGGCACCGCGCTATCGGGACGGCGGCCACACCCGATTCCCCTCTTTTTTGATACCATCGGAAACTCCAGGGCACGTTTCCCTCCCACCTTGCGGTACCCCACAGACGCCTCGTCGCGAATTCCCCTTTGAAAAGTTTGGAACAGGAGCGTTTTATGACGAATTCGCGACGTGCGTTTTTGGGTGGTGTGACGGCGGGGGTGGTTTGCTCTCCGCTGGCGGCGCAACTGGCCGCGGCGGCGACCGGGGAGAGCTACTGGGCGCTGGTGGCGGGGCAGTTTCCGCTGCGGCCGGGGAAGATCCCGATGAATGCGGCGAATTTGTGTCCGTCGCCGCGGGTGGTGTCGGAGCGGGTGGCGGAGTTGATTCGGGATGAGGATTCGGATGTGTCGAATCCGAACCGGTCGAAGTTCAATACGTTTGCGGACGAGTCGCGGCGCAAGGTGGCGGAGCATCTGGGGGTGTCGGCGGATGAGATTGCGCTGGTGCGGAACACGAGCGAGGCGAATAACACGATCAATAACGGCATCCGGCTGGGCGCGGGCGATGAGGTGGTGTTGTGGGAGCAGAATCACCAGTGCAATAACGCGGCGTGGGATGTGCGGGCGGAGCGGCACGGGTTCACGGTGAAGCGGGTGGCGGCGCCGGCGGACGTGAAGAGCAAAGAAGAGATTGTGAAGCTGTTTGAGGCGGCGCTGACGGCGAAGACGAAGGTCCTCTCGATCACGTATATTTCGAATACTTCGGGGATGCGGCTGCCGGCGAAGGAGCTTTGCGCGATGGCGCGGGAGCGGGGGATTTTCGCGCATCTGGACGGGGCGCAGACGTGGGGATATCTGAAGCTGAACCTGAGGGAGATCGGGTGCGATTCGTATTCGGCGAGCGCGCACAAGTGGTTCATGGGTCCGAAGCAGGTGGGGGTGCTGTATGTGCGGAAGGAGAGGATTGCGGAGGTGTGGCCGGGCGTGGTGTCGGTGGGGTGGAATAAAGACTCGCTGACGACGACGGTGGCGTCGAAGAAGTTCGAGACGCTGGGGCAGCGGGATGACGGTGGGGTGTCGGCGGTGGCGACGGCGGTGGACTTCCACAGGACGCTGGGGGTGGAGAATGTGGAGGCGCGCACGACGGCGCTGGCGACGGCGCTGAAGCAGGGGCTGGCGGGGCTGAAGAAGGTGAAGATGATTACGCCGATGGATCCGGGGCTGAGCGGCGGGGTGGTGATTTCGCAGATGCCGGAGCTGGACCGGCCGAAGATGGCGGCGCTGGTGAAGGATTTGTATGAGAAGTACGGGATTGCGGGGGCGGCGACGGGGGGACTGCGGTTATCCCCGCATGTTTATAACAGCATGGACGAGGTGCAGATGGCGGTGCGGGCGGTGAAGGAACTGCTGGGGTAAGTAGCGGCCTTAGTGCGGCGGTTCGCTGGAGAGCAGGGTGAGGGCTTCGAGGATGCGGAGCTTTTGGGCGGGGTCGAGGATGAGGTACTGGCGGGTGCCGCGGCCGGGTTCGAAGCGCGTTGTGCCGTTGTCCGCCACATGCACCGCGCCGGGGGCTGAGAGGCCGAAGTATTTGGCGGCGGGGCGGACGGCGACGAGGGCGGCGGTGAGGTCCCAGGTGGGGCGGTCGTAGGGCATTTTCTGGTAGGCGCGGTAGGAGACGGCGACGGGGTGCCAGGGGGCGTAAGCGTAGTCGCGCTGGATGCTGGTGGCGGGGTAGAGGAGGGAGCGGCCGATTTCGAAGCCGCTGAACAGGATGGGCGTGGGCCAGGTTTCGAAGACGGCGCGGGCGGCGGGGATGTCGAGCCTGACGTTGTATTCCGGGGTGGTTTCGGCGAAGTTGCCGGCCATGGCGGAGAGGAGGGCGACTTTGGCTTTGACGAGGTCGGGGCCGGCGAGGGGTGAGATGGCGTCTGGCGGGGAAGCGAGGAGGTCGGCGAGGTTGGTGCTGAAGCCGACCTGGATGAGGGTGACGGGTTCGGGGCTGGCGGCGAGGAGGCGGCGGAGGACGGTGACGGCGGGTTCGGCGGATTGCTCCGAAGTGCCGTCGGGCACGCGGAACGCAGCGGGCGCGGACTGGAGCGCGGCGCTGAGGTAGCCATCCTGCTCGCCGCCTTTGAGGTGTTTTTGGGCCGCGCCGACGGGGAGTGAGGGACGCCCGTAGAAGCGATTGAGCAGGCGGACGTAAGGCACGGCGGAGGCGGAGGCGTTGGTGAGGGTGACGCCGAGCAGACGGCATTCGCCGCGGCTCGAGAGGGAGTGGAGCATGGCGAGCGCGAGGGCGTCGTCAATGTCGTTCCCCATGTCTGTGTCAAAGATGACGGGCGTCTGCGCGGCGCAGAGGGCGGCACACAGGGCGGCACACAGGGCGACACGGAGGGCGACCGGAGACAACTGGATCGGGAGCAGTTTCAATTCAGGCAATCACCACTCCATATTGTTTATCACGCATGAAGATTTATCACCGCTCCCGGTTACATATGATGAGGGCAAATGACAAGACGGCAATTGGCGATGGCGGCGGCGATGGCGGGTGTGGCGGGCAGGCTGCGGGCTGCGGCGGAAGAGGTTCCGGCGGCGACGGAAGCGGTGGCGACTTTTGTATTGAAGACGCGGTATGCGGATGTGCCGGAGGCGGTGCTGGAACTGGCGAGGAAGTCGATTCTGGACGGGATCGGGCTGGCGCTTTCGGGATCTGTGGCGGAGACGGGCGGGATTGTGCGGAAGTACCTGCAGTCGAGCGGGGTGGTGACTAGCGGGGGCGGGGTGGGCGCGACGGTGATCGGTTCGGCGCTGAAGACGCCGGCGCGGTTTGCGGCGTTCGCGAATGGCGTGGGAATTCATGCGGACGACTATGACGACACGCAGCTGGCGGTGGCGAAGGACCGGGTTTACGGGCTGCTGACGCATCCGACGGCTCCGGTGCTGCCGGCGGCGCTGGCCGTGGCGGAATTGCGGGGAATGAGCGGGCGCGAGTTGCTGCTGGCGTACAACGTGGGCGTGGAAGCGGAGACGAAGATCAGCGAGGCGATTGCGCCGCGGCATTACGAAGACGGCTTTCATTCGACGGGGACGGCGGGCGTGTTCGGCGGTGCGACGGCGGCGGCGAAGCTGATGGGGATGGACCGGCAACATCTGCTGCGGGCACTGGGGATTGCGGCGAGCGAGGCGGCGGGGCTGCGGGAGAACTTCGGCACCATGACGAAGCCGTTCCATGCGGGGCGGGCGGCGGAGAGCGGCGTGGTGGCGGCGGACTTTGCGGCGCTGGGCTGGACGGCGAACGAGAGGATTCTGGAAGCGCCGCGGGGGTTCTTCCGGGCGGCGGGCGGCGGGTGGGACCCGGCGGCAATTATGGGCAGGCTGGGGAACCCGTGGACGTTTCTTTCGCCGGGGATTTCGATTAAGCCGTCGCCGTCGGGGTCGCTGAGCCATCCGGGGATTGGGGAGATGCTGCGGCTGGTGAAGGAGCACGGGATTCGGGCGGACGAGGTGGCGACGGTGGATGTGGGCACGAATAAGAACATGCCGAACGCACTGATTTACCACCAGCCGAAGGATAGCCTGCAGGGGAAGTTCAGCATGGAGTTCTGCATGGCGGCGGCGCTGCTGTACGGGAAGGTGGGGCTGGCGGAGTTCACGGACGAGGTGGTGAACCGGCCGGCGGTGCGGGAAATGATGGGGCGGGTGCATTTCGGGGTGAACCCGGTGGCGGAGGCGGCGGGGTACGACAAGATGACGACCATTATTGATATCCACATGAAGGACGGGCGGACGATTTCGGGGCGGGCGGATTTTGCGAAGGGGAGCCCGGCGAATCCGATGTCGATGGACGAGGTGGCGGCGAAGTTTCTGGATTGCGCGAGTTCGGCGAAGTGGCCGGTGGTGAAGGCGAAGGCGATTGTGACGATGGTGCGGCGGCTGGAGGAAGTGAAGGATGTGCGGGAGCTGACTCGGCTCTGCGCGATTTGAGGCTTGATTTGGCGGGAGGGGCGGGCATGGCGGTGGAGACCGTTGATGCCCGCCCGTGTACAGCTACCGAACCGCGAGACCGTCGACGGTGACCGGCAGACCGGTAAGACCGGGAATCGCTTTCAGGGCCCCGGTTGTTGGGTCGATCATGTAAGCGGTGATACCGGGCGCGGAGCCGGTTTCATCGGGATTCAACGCATAAAGGAATTTGTTGTCCCGCGTGATGCCGATATCGGTGGGATTGGTCGGGCTGGCGACTTTGCTGAGGTGGGTCACCTTCTCGGTGGCCGGATCGATGCGGAAGACCGAAATGGAGCTGCTCACGGCGTTCACCAGATAAGCAAAGCGACTATCGGCGCTGACCTTAACCCAGCACGCGCCGCTCTCTCCGCCCACCTGCACGTTGGTGCTGGCTGGCTGCAGTTTGCCATCGCTACCGATCCGGAAGGAAGACATGGCCGCGAGGCCGGTGGCATCGTTGAAATCGTCCGACACGAACAGGCCGCCTCTCGAATCGAAGTCGAAGCCGAAGGGGTTGGTGGCGCCGATGGGGTCCGGCAGCACAGGAGCGGCGTAGACGATCGGATCAGACAGCAGACCGCCATTACGGACGAGGAAGGTGTCGATGTTGTTGGCAACGCGTTCCGTCACCACCAGGACCGAACCCTGCCGGTTCAAGCGGATCTGGGCAGGATTCGTCACGGCGGCGCTGAGCGGCCGGGACGAGCCGGGAATGGACGTGAGACGCCCCCGACTGTCGACCCTGAAACCGTTGATGCTGTCCCTGAAACCATCGTTATTGCCGCTGCTGAGGTTGCCGCCCGCATTGAGAACATAGAGCAGGTTGCCGCTGAGAGCGAGGCTGATGGGAAGGTGGCCGCCGGAGGGGTGGCGGTCCAGGAGGGACAGCCGGTCGTCTTCCACCCCGAAGACGGAAATATCGTCGCTGCCGGGATTCACGGCGAACAGGAGGCTCGCATCGTCGTTCAGAATCACGGCGCCGGCGTTGGCCAGGGCGAAATCCGGTTCCCGCCCGCCACTGCCAAGGCCGCCGGTGAAGAAGACTCCCTGCTTTGTCAGGGCGCCCGAACGGTCGCGCTGAAACGCCAGAATCGCATTGGCGTGCGTGTCGTTGGTCATTGTATAAACGGCCCCGGCTCTGCCTTCAGACCGTTCTTCTTCGCCCAGCGCCACACACCCTGCCAGGGCAGGGAGGCAGCAGATAGCCGTCATAGCGGCCGATAACTTCTTGTTTGTTCGATGCATTTCAGTCTCCGATGTGAATACAGACATCATGTGAATCGTATGCCCGGACCGTTACACCGATTTGCAGTGAACCGCATTGCGGGGTCCTGGAGTTGCGCGCAATGGCGCAATCGGCGCGCTGGCGCGGAATGATGCCCCGCTGAAACGCGTGGAAAGGGCCTGAATTGGGTCATTTCCGCGCATTTCATAACGGCAAGGTTCTTGCAGGTTCATTCCGGAGCAGGTGCGGGGCGAAGCAGTGAGGCCCTGGCCAGTGAAGGAGCAGGCATGCAGGCGACGATTCCCGAAGCCGCACCGGTAACAGTTCAGAGCGCTAAGAATGTTGACGAGCACATTATTGAGATCGTCAGCGATTCCGGCGAAGGCGCGCAGACGTGCGGACAGCTTTTCGCGGATCTTTGCGCGAGGAACGGCAACGGCATCTGGACGGTGGAGATTATCCCGGCCGAGATTGAGCCGCCGAAGCGTTCGCGCGCGGGGGCGAGCGGGAACCGGATCCGGATCGGGTCACACGCCATCACGAACGCCGGCGATTGCGCGGATATTGTGGTGGCGTTCAACGAACAGGTTCTTTACAGCAGGATTGATTCGGGCGCGCTGCGGCCGGGCACGATCGTCTATGTAGACGGGTCGTGGCTGGCGGATTCCGACGAGCGGGTGGTGGAGCAGTACCGGGCCGCGATCGCCGATTTCCGGGCGCGCGGGTATCAGGTGATTCCGCTGCCGATTGTGGAGGAATGTCTGCGGTATGCGGACGATGTCCGCAAGGGCAAGAACATCTGGGTGCTGGGGCTGTTGTGCGCGATCTACGATCTGGAAGAAGCGCGGGTGCAGGAGAGCATCGCGAAGAAGTTCGGCAAAAAAGGGCCGGACGCGGTGAAGAAGAACGCGCAGCTTTTCACGGCGGGCTACCAGTGGGCGCTGAAGCATGTGGAGCAGCGTTTTCATGTTGCGCCGATTGCGGGCGCGGGGACGCGGGCGCAGGTGGTGATGAACGGCAATCAGGCGATTGCGCTGGGCATCATGTCGGCGGGCATTGAGGTTTGTTCGATGTATCCGATTACGCCGGCGACGTCGGCATCGCACTTTCTGGCGGCGGCTTTTGAACAGACCGGCGGCATTGTGCATCAGGCGGAGGACGAGATCGCGGCGATTGGCTTTGCGATTGGCTGTTCGTACGCGGGCAAGACCGCGGTGACGATTACGTCAGGACCGGGACTGGCGCTGAAGACGGAGTTTATCGGCTATGCGGTGATGGCGGAGGTTCCGCTGGTGATTGTGGTGGTGCAGCGGGGCGGACCTTCGACGGGGCTGCCGACCAAGGTGGAACAGGGCGATCTGCTGGCCGCGCTGCATGCCTCGCCCGGAGATGCGCCGAAGATTGTGATGGCGCCGGCAACGATTGAGGAATGCTTCCATTTCATGATTACGGCGCGCAAGCTGGCCGAGGAGTTCCGCGGGCCGGTGATGGTGCTGTCCGACGCGAACCTGGCGACGGGGCAGCAGCCGTTTGCGAAGCCGGAGTTTGATCCGAACTGGCTGGCCGCGCCGCTGGACATGTCGCCGTGGGAACACGAGACGCCGCCGTTTGCGTGGGACCCGGAGACGGGGCTTTCGCGACGTCCGATACCGGGGCAGCGCGGCGGCGAGTATGTGCTGACGGGGCTGGCGCATGACGAGCACAGCCATGTGGCGTATGAATCCTCCATCAACCAGAGAGCGATGAAGATGCGGAGCCGGAAGCTGGCGGTGCTGCAGAGCGCGCTGCGGCCCCCGGTGGCGCATGGCGGCGACGAGGGCGACCTGCTGGTGGTGGGCTGGGGTTCCACGCTGGGAACGATTGAAGAGGCGGTGGACCGGCTGCGGACGGAAGGCGGCAAAGTTTCGTCCGTGCATTTGCGTTTCTTCTCTCCGATGGAGCCGGGACTGAAGGCGATTTTCCGGCGGTTCCGCAAGGTGATGACGGTGGAGGTGAACTATAGCGACGACGCGGGCGACCCGTGGATCACGGAAGACTCGCGGCGCTATTCACCGCTGGCGCAGATGCTGCGATCGCACACTCTGACGGATGTGGATTGCTGGTCGCGCGTGCCGGGCAGCCCGATTCCGCCGGAGATGATTGTGACGGAACTGCGCAAAGTGCTGGACGGGATGGGCCGCGGGGAGGATGTATGCAGGGGCTGAAGAAAGAGTGGGAGATCGAGCCGCACGAGCAGCATCATGAGAAGGCGGACTATGCGGGCGCCATGCCGCGCTGGTGTCCGGGCTGCGGCGACCATTCGGCGCTGAACGCCGTGAAGCGTCTTTGCTATGAGAAGCAGTTGCCGCCGGAGCGCACGGTGGTGGTTTCCGGGATTGGTTGTTCCAGCCGCTTTCCGCACTACATGAAGACGTATGGCTTTCATGGCCTGCACGGGCGGGCATTCCCGGTGGCATGCGGCGTGAAGAGCCGGCGTCCGGACCTGCATGTGTTCATGGTGACGGGCGATGGGGACTGCTGCGCGATCGGCGCGGGGCACTGGATTCACGCGCTCCGGTACAACATGGACATTACGGTGATCCTGCTGGACAACAATGTTTACGGGCTCACGAAGAACCAGACGTCGCCGACGACGCGGCTGGGCGAGCATACGAACACGCATCCGCGCGGGGCGATTATTCCGCCGCTGAGTCCGCTGACGGTGGCGCTGGGGGTTGCGAACACGTCGTTTGTGGCGCAGACGGTGGACTGGAATCCGGCGCATGTTTTCAACTGTATTGAGGCGGCGCACGCGCACCGGGGAACGTCGTTTGTGCGAATCCTGCAGCGCTGTCCGCATTTTTCGGCGCATGTGTTCGACGCGCCGGTGCACGACCCTTCGCTGCTGCTGATGCTGGAGCACGAGAATGGCGTGGGGCTGGAGCCGGACAAGCTGAAGAAACTGCCGAACCGGATGGGGCATGATCCGGCGAATCTGGAAGAGGCGCGGGCGATTGCGGCGCGGGAGGATGTGTATCCGATCGGACTGCTGTATCGCAATGAGCACGCGGCCTGTTATGACGATTTCACGTCGCACGGGCTTTCCATGACGCAGTTGGAAAAACAGACGGCTATTCGCGCCGCCATTGATAAGTTCGCAATCTGAGGAATCGTCCATGTCTGTCATTGCAATTGCCGCGGAACCGGTAACCAGAGAGAAGCTGAGAACGTTTCATCTGGCGGCGCGCGGGCTGGAGGAATGCCGTCCCGCGGAGAGGCTGAAGCCGTTGCTGCCGGAAGGAGCGCTGGAATCGCTGCCGAGGGGAATGGCGGAACCGCTGGAGGCGCTGTATGTCCGTCAGATTACGGAAGGGCGCGCGGCGGCGAGGACGAAGTTCCGTGAGCAGCTGAAGCTGGGCATCGCGCAACTGCGGGATCTGCTGAGCGTGGATGAGGCGAAGCGCACGCCGGCTTCGCTGCAGAAAGTCGCGGCGTCACTCGGCGCGGATGCGGACCGGTTTCTTTCGATGTCGCAGTTGCTGCAGGTGTTCGGGCGGCAATCGAACAAGACGGCGGCGATGGAGCCGGAGCGGTTGCGGCGTTGCGAGACGGCGCTGGCGGTGCTGGAGCAGGCGTGGAGCGAGCACGAGAGCGATCCGGTTTTCTGGCTGTTCCGTTTCGATGACGCGGCGGAGATTGCGGGTGTGCGCACCAGGAAATCCGACGACCCCTGTGCGGCGGCGCTGGATTTCTGCAAGCGGCAACTGGCGGGGCTTGCGCCGGTGCTGCGCGCGGTGCGGGTGGCGAAGCTGGAGGCGGCGGGCGCGTATGAAGAAGCCATTCATGGCGAGGCGCTGGAGCGGCTGGACTGGCAGGCGGCGGAGCCGGACGAGATTGCCGCATTGCCGCCCGTGGTGGTGATGGAAGCGGCGGAGCGGGTGGCCGGGGTATCGCTGACTTCGTTCTCGCGATTGCTGCGGAGCGGCAGACCGGCGCAGGTGCTGGTGGCTTCCGACGGCATGGTGACGGATGACCTGAGCGGGTCTGTGGCGGACATCGGGGCGCTGGCGCTGGCGCACCGGGGAGCGTTTGTGCTGCAGTCTTCACTGGGCTGGCAGGAGCACCTGACGGGCGGGCTTGGCGAGATGGCCCGGACGTTGTTCCCGGCGGTGGCGGTGGTGTCGATTGCGGGGCAGGGCGACCCGCAACAGAATGCGCTGCTCTCTGTGACGCCGGCGTTTCCGCTGTTCCGTTATTCGCCTGATAAGGCCGGGGCGTGGGCGGAGCGATTCGAGCTGGTGAAGCCGCAGCCCGTTTTTGCGGACGTGACGGTGCTGGACGCGCTTGCGCCGCAGGACCGGTATCGCGATCATTTCCGCATCATTCCGGATGAGGCATGGGATCGCGATCAGATGGAATTGCATGAGTATCTGAAGCTTTATACGGCGACGCCGCCTTTGGTGGTGCCGTATCTCAGCGTGACGGACCGGGAGGGAAAACTGCAGCGGGCGGCGGTGACGCGGGAACTGGTGCATCTCTGCTTCGACCGCCGGCGCGCGTGGGAAATGCTGGAAGTGCTTGCGGCAAAGGCGGTGGCGGTGGCGGTGGAGACAGCGCCGGTGGTGGATGAAGCGGCGATTCGCGAAGCCGCCGCAAAAGAAGCGTATCTGCGCGTGGTTTCGCTTCTCACCGGCGCCGCAGTCTGATAAGGTGACTCCAGCACAGGAAGTCCGGAGGTACGCCGATGTCACTGCACGTCAGACCGGTGGAATATTTTTACGTCAGACTGGAAAATGATCCCGCTAAGGCGTGGGAGTTCTTAGCCAAACTGGCGGGCGAAGAGATTAATCTGCTGGCGTTCAGCGCCGTGCCCTATGGCGCACGGCATACTGAACTTACCCTGTTCCCGGACAGTCCGGCGGGATTTCTGAGAGCTGCGAAAAAGCTGGGATGGAATATTACGGGGCCTCAGCACGCCATTCTGATTCAGGGTGATGACGCGCTGGGCGCGGCCGCCGATATCCATAAATACCTGAACGACGCGGGCGTGGGCATTTACGCATCCACCGGCATTACGGATGGCGCGGGGCGTTACGGCTATGTGATTTACGTCCGGGAAGCGGATTACAAGCAGGCGGAACGGGCACTGCGGGAAGCACGGCAGACGGTACCGTCCGCCGTGCTATGAGCTCAATCGGGAGCGGCGATTAACCGCCGCACTGCCCTTCATCTTCCAGACGGGCAGGCCAGGCGTGAATAATGGTCTGTCCTTTGGCGTGATCACAGAGCTTTTCGCTGTCGTTGGGATCCAGAACTTCGTGATCTTCGACATATTCAAGAAGACCCGCTATGTTCGGTTCAGTCAGGAGATTCATTGGTGCACCTCTGCCGGATGGAGTGAAAGATAGGTCCGGCTAGCCAGATTGTACATCGTCTCAGCGCCGGATTTTATAGTCCTTATCCATTACTAAGCCGGCGAATATAAGCGAGGTTTATTTTCAGATCGTCTTCGAGAAAGCCGGGCCGGGAGTCGGTTTCGAGATTGGCATAGCCGGTGTAATTGATGTCGAGGATCGCCCGCACAATGGGTTCGAACTGAATCCCGCCCTGCCCCAGAAGCGGGGGCTTGTCTTTGAGATGAATCTGGCAGATGCGGTCTTTGCCGAGCCAGCGGATTTCCTTTTCCACGTCATAGCCGCCGATGTTGGTGGAATTGCCGACGTCGTAATAGACGCGGACGGCGGAGGAGCGGGAGCGCTCCATGATGGCGACATTTTCCGCGGCGGAGTTTTCGTTTTCCAGACCGAGAATAATGCCGGCCTGTTCAGCTTCCGTGCCGAGTTCGCGCAGGGTATCGGCGACGTAGTCTCTCTCGGCCTGAGTGCGCGTGGCCTGTTTGCCGAAGAAGGGAAGAAGCAGAACCTGGGTGCCGAGAGCGCGGGTCATCCGGATGGAATCGGAGACCCAGCGGAGGGCGGGGCCGCCGTTTTTCAGGCCGTCGGTATGCAGCATGTCGACGCAGGAGCCGTCGATGGGAATGCGGTGTTGCTGAGAGAGGGACCGGTAGCGGGCGAGCAGGGCTGCGTCGTCAAGCGGCAGGCGGCCTTCCGGGGTGGCTCTGCCGAATGAGATCTGCACGCCGTCAAAGCCGAGGGCGGCGGCGAGAGCGACAGCCTCCGGCTTTGCGCCGAGCCGGAGATTCCAGTCTGTGATCCCGACGCGAAATCCCGTTCCGCCCGCGGCGCGTGCCGCTGTGGCGGCGCAGGCGGAGAGGAAGAGGCGTCGGGTCACAGTGTTTACCGGATGGTGATTATTTATCAAGCGTAAAGGCGAGAATACTGTCATCGGTGACGGGGTTATTGAAGAAGCCCCCGCCGGTAGCGGTGATGACGATGTATTGTTTGCCGTCTTTGCCCTGGTAGCTGATGGGGGTGGTTTCGGCTGCGCCTTTGAGCTTGTACGTCCAGACTTCCCTGCCTGTCTTTGCGTCGAAGGCGCGGAAGCGTGCGTCGTCGGTTGCGCCGATGAAGACGAGTCCACCGGCGGTGGCGATGGTGCCGCCGTTGCCGGGTCGGCCAGTGTTTTGTTTATCCGCGGGAAGGCTGTCCGTAACGCCGAGCGGGACGCGCCAGGCGAACTCACCGGTGTTGACGTTGACGGCGGTCAGGGTGCCCCATGGCGGTTGCTGACAGGGGAGCTGCTGGGGGGAATCGGGATTCTTCACGCTGAAGCGGCCGCCGCCGGGAACGCCTTCGTAGGGGCCGGAGGGGTCAACGCGGTTGCCCTGGCCGGAGCCGGTGGCGGGACCTTTTTGGGGATCGTGGTCGCGCAGGCCGGAGAGCTGGCCGAGTTCATTGGCGTTGATGAAGAGATAGCCGAGCTGCGGATTGAACGATGTGCCGAACCAGTTGACGCCGCCGTGGTTGCCGGGGAACTGGACGCGCAGACGGTTATAGCTGACGGGCAGATAGGGACCGCCCAACTGCACGCCTTCCATGAGGGCGCGGCAGGCTTTTTCCAGTTCCGGGGTGACGGTGGCGACGTCTTCCGCCTTCATGGACATGCGGGCGAGTGGCGGCGGCTTGACGGGGAAGGGCTGCGTTTTCGAGGTGCGTTCGAGGGGGACCTCGCTCTGCGCCACGGGGCGTTCCTCGACGCCGTAGATGGGCTTGCCGGTGACGCGATCGAGCAGGAAGAGCAGGCCGACCTTGTTGATGGCGGCGACGGCGGGGATGGTTTTGCCGCCTTTTTTGACGTCGATGAGAGCGGGCGCGCCGGTCATATCGTAATCCCAGATGTCGTGATGGACGATCTGGAAGTGCCAGAGGTATTTGCCGGTATTGGCGTCGGCCGCGACGAGGCTGGTGCTGAAGAGGTTGTCGCCGGAGCGGTCGCCACCGTACTGGTCGACGGAGGGCGCGCCATAGGGCATGTAGACGATGCCGCGTTTCTCATCGACCGTAATGAAGCCCCAGACGTTGACGCCGGAGCGATTCTTCCAGCTGTCTTTGGCCCAGGTGTTGTTGTACTTTTCGCCTTCCCCGGGAATGGAGTGGAATTTCCAGACGACCTTGCCGGTGCGCATATCCCAGGCGCGAACATCGCCCGCGGTGCCGAGAGCGGGGACTTCCTGCGTGGTGCCGCCGGCGATGACGAGATTCTTAAAAACGATGGGCGGGGAGGTGAGGGCGTTGCGGCTGGGAAGGCCGTGCGTCATATCCTCCGTATTCATGTTGACGATGCCGTTGTCGCCGAATTCGAGATTGGGCTTGCCGGTCCTGGCATCCACGGAATAGAGCTTGCCGTCACTGCCGCCGAAGACGATCTGCGGGGGCGTTTTGCCGTCGCCGGGCCAGTATTCCGCGCCGCGGGTGGAGGGGACGCCGGTGGGCAGTTGGTAGCACCAGATTTCCCTGCCGGAAGTGGGGTCGAGGGCGCACATCCGCTGGTAGGGCGAGGTGATGTACATCACGCCATTGATGACGAGCGGCGTTACCTGGCTGGGGCGGAAGGCGCCGACGCCGCGACCGCGGCCGCCACCGAACTGGGGGGCATCGGGAACATCGCCGGTGGGAACGAGAGCGCCGCGTCCACCGGCGGCGGGGGTTGCGCCGGCGGGACCACCCGCGGGACCCCGGCCCGCGCCACGACCGCCGGCGGGGGCGACGTAGCCTTCGGGCTTGAGGTGGTAGACCCAGGCGACTTTGAGTTTGGAGACGTTGGCGGGGGTGATCTCAGTGAGCGGAGAGAAGCGCATCGCGCCGGGGTCGTGACCATAGGTGGGCCATTCTTTTGAAAGGTCGGTCGACTGGGCGAACGCGCCGGCTGCTACCAGGAACACACTGAGTGCAAGTCGCTGCATAAGCAAACAGCATATAGTGTGCGGACCGACTCCGCCCCTATCGAATGGAGGGCTTACTTATCCGGGGATTTTTCCGGAGCGCCGACCTGCGATTTCGGTGGCTTGACGAGTTCAATTTTGACGGCGAGCAGATTGAAGCGGGCATCGCGCGCGGTATCGGCGGTGACGAGTTCGCCGCTTTCGAAATCGGAGGCGCGGGCGGGTTTGCCGTCGCGAACGAACTTCGTGGAATGGGTGAGATACATGCGCATCTCGCCGCCTTCCACGTCGATATTGACGTACTTTTTATCGGCGGATTTGAAGGCGCCGGAAAAGGTGGCGATGGCGTCTGTGTTCGCGCCGGGTCCGGCGTCGGCGGTGGGACGAGGCGTTCTGGTGCGGGGCGTCTGCTGCGGATATTGCTGCAGGAGGGAGAAGGCGATTGCGGCGGACGTCAGCCAGATCATGCCCTTATTTTACGCGGAGGAGAACGGCCCCGTGACTTTAGTCACTGCCCGTGGCGGGGGGCCGGGGTAGGGTGAGGACAGAGACGACATGCCATGCCTGTAAAGAAGCTGCCGCATCGCGCAAAACCAGAGAATTCCCAGGCGTTGCGACGGAGTTTTCAGCTGGCCTTTCTGGCGCTGAATCTCTGGATAGGTGCGCAGTTTCTGCTGTTCGTGAAGTTCTATGAGAGCGGCATGACGGCGATGCGGGTGGGCCGGCCGGCGGGGGTGGAAGGCTGGCTGCCGATCGCGTCCCTGATGAACCTGAAGGTGCTGCTGGCGGGCGGGGGCATGCCGACGATTCATCCGGCGGGGACGGTGCTGCTGGTGGCGTTTCTGCTGTGCTCCCTGCTGTTCCGGAAGAGCTTCTGCGGCTGGCTTTGCCCGGTGGGAACGGTTTCAGAATATCTGTGGCGACTGGGACGGCGGATTTTCGGGCGGACCTTCCGACTCCATCGGCTGGTGGACGTGCCGCTGCGCGGCCTGAAATATCTGTTGCTGGCCTTCTTTCTCTATGCAGTGGTGGCCATGCCGGTGGAGGGGATCCATGAGTTTCTGGAGAGCCCTTACGGGATGGTGGATGACGTGAAGATGCTGAATTTCTTCCGGCATCTGGGGGTGACGGGCGGCGTGGTGCTGATCCTGCTGGGGTCGCTGTCGCTGGTGGTGCAGAATTTCTGGTGCCGGTATTTATGTCCCTACGGAGCGCTGATGGGCCTGACGGCGCTGCTGAGTCCGTTGCGCATCCGGCGGGAGGAGGCGGCCTGTATTGATTGCGCGAAGTGCGCAAAAGCGTGCCCGTCGGCGTTGCCGGTGGACAGGCTGGTGACGATTCAATCGGCGGAGTGTGTGGGCTGCCTGCAGTGTGTGGCGGTGTGTCCGGCGGAGGGCGCGCTGTATTTGTCGCTGCCGAAGCGGCGGCGCGCGCCGGCGTGGGCGATGGCGGCGGGAATCGCGGTGGTGTTTTTGGGAGGGTATGGGCTGGCGGTGTCGACGGGGCACTGGAATACGGAACTGCCGGACCGGGTGTATCTGGAACTGACGCCGCATGCGGATGAGTTCGGGCATCCGTAAGCGGATCAGGCTATTCTTTTAGCTATTGTGCGAATGATTTCCTGTGGTGCGGCGATTTTAGCGATTCTGGTGGTGGTTCCGGCGTTCGGACAGACCGCGGGGTGGAGTCCGAAGGCGGCCGCGGCCTATCTGGATGGGCGCGCAGCCTGGTGGATGGACTGGCCGAGCGCACAGAGGGACCATGGGACCTTCTGCGTGTCCTGCCATACGCTGACGCCTTATGCGATGGGTCGGGCTTATCTGCGGCCCGCGCTGGCAGAGCAGAAGCCCTCCGCGAATGAGGCCCGGATGTACGAGAACATCACGAAGCGCGTGCGGGCGTGGAAAGAGATGGAGCCGTTTTATCCGGATCAGGCGCGGGGTTTGCCAAAGACGTCGGAATCGCGGGGGACGGAGGCAATTCTGAACGCGCTGATTCTGGCTTCGCGCGACGCGGCTTCGGGCAGGCTGAGTGACGATGCGCGGCTTGCCCTGGACAACATGTGGGCGCTGCAGCTGAAGAGCCCGGACATGAACGGCACGTGGGCCTGGCTGCAATTCCATAACGCGCCCTGGGAGGGTGATTCCCAGTTCTACGGAACGGCGCTGGCGGCGATTGCGGTGGGGACTGCGCCGGGCGATTACCGCTCCGAACCGGGCATTCAGGCGGGCGTGAAGCTGATGAATGCCTGGCTGGTGAAGAACATGGCCGCGCAGACGCCGCTGGACCGCGTGGTGCTGTTGTGGGCGTCGGCAAAGCTGCCGGGGTTGCTGACGGCGGAACAACAGAAAGCGATTGTGGCGGAGACGCTGACGAAACAGGGCGCTGACGGGGGCTTCAGTATGTCCGCGATGGTGGGGACGTGGAAGCGGCGCGACAACACGCCGCTGGATGCGGGAAGCGATGGATATGCGACGGGGCTGGTGGCGTTTGCGCTGGAACAACTGGGCGCGGCAGACACAAAGCCTGCGCTGGAGCGGGCGTTGGGCTGGCTGCGCGGCAGCCAGAATGCGGCGGACGGGCGCTGGGTGGCCACGTCGCTGAACAAGAAGCGCGAGCCGACTTATGACGCGGGGCTGTTTATGAGCGACGCGGCGACGGCATACGCGGTGATGGCTCTGGGAAACGCGGGTCTGAAACAGTAGCCTGATGTAAATTGGAGGTGTTTTGACACGCCTCTCCCTGCTCGCATTCCTCTGTTTAACAGCTTTCGCGCAACAGGCCTTCCGGCCGCCGGCAGTGCCGCTGATCGCGCATGATCCTTACTTCAGCGTGTGGTCGATGGCCGACAAGCTGACGGACGAGAACACGAAGCACTGGACCGGGACAGACCAGGCGATCACGTCACTGGTTCGCATTGACGGCCAGACGTTTCGGATCATGGGGCGTGATCCGCGCGCTTTGCCGGCGCTGCCGCAGCAGAAGGTGGAAGTGCTGCCGACGCGCACGATCTATGGGTTTGAAGGCGCCGGTATCCGGCTGAAGCTGACGTTTCTGACGCCCGCGCTGCCGAAGGACCTGGAGGCGCTCTCGCGTCCGGTGACGTATCTGGTGTGGGAAGCGACGTCGGCCGATGGCAAAGGGCATGAGGTGCAGGTGTATTTCGATGCCTCGGCGGCGCTGGCGGTGAACGCGCCGGAGCAGGCGGTGGAGTGGTCGCGCTTCCAGTTGGAGGGGATGCAGGCGCTGCGGCTGGGATCGCAGCAGCAGCCGGTGCTCGAAAAAGACGGGGACAATCTGCGGATCGACTGGGGCTACCTGTACGTGGCCGCGCCGGGCAATGCGCATGCGACGGAAGCGGCGATGAGCCTGGGCGCGGCGCGCACCGCGTTTACAGGCGGCGGGGCGCTGCCGGTGGTGGATGACACGGATACGAACCGGCCGGGGACGGGGCGGAATGCTCCGGGGCTGGCAGTGGCGATGTCGCTCGGTTCAGTGGGCACGACGGCGGTCGCAAGACACATTTTGATCGCATATGACGATCTGTGGTCGATGACGTATCTGGAGCGGCGCGTGCGGGCGTACTGGCGGCGCAACGGGGCATCGGCGGGTGATTTGCTGACGGCGGCGGAACACGATTTCACATCGCTGACGGCCCGCGCGGAGGCGTTTGACCGGGACCTGATGGCGGACCTTCGCAAGGCGGGCGGAGAGAGTTTTGCGCAGATGAATGCGCTGGCTTACCGGCAGTCGATTGCGGCGCACAAGCTGGCGGTGGACGCGGATGGGACGCTGCTGTTTTTCCCGAAAGAGAACTTCTCGAATGGGTGCATCGACACGGTGGATGTTTTTTATCCGAGCGCGCCGCTGTATCTGCTGCTGAATCCGAAGCTGTTGCAGGGGTCTGTGGAGCCGGTGATGGCGTATGCGTCGATGCCGCGCTGGCGGTTTGACTTCGCGCCGCATGATCTGGGCCGGTATCCGAAGGCGAACGGGCAGGTTTATGGCGGCGGCGAGAAGACGGAAGAGAACCAGATGCCGGTGGAGGAATCGAGCAACATGATTATCCTGACGGCGGCGATGGCGCATGCGGAAGGGGATACGGCGCTGGCGCGGCGGTACTGGCCCGCGCTGACCAGGTGGGCAGCGTATCTGAAAGACAAGGGGCTGGACCCGGAGAATCAGCTGTCCACGGACGACTTTGCCGGACACCTGGCGCACAACTCGAACCTGTCGATCAAAGCGATTGTGGCGCTGGGCGCGTATGCGCAACTGGCGCAGACGCTGGGGCACACGGCCGAGGCGGCGGCTTATCGCAGGACCGCGCAGGAGTTTGCCACACGCTGGGTGACGATGGCGGCGGATGGCGACCACTACGTTCTGGCGTTCGACAAGCCGGGCACGTGGAGCCAGAAGTACAATCTGATCTGGGATACGGTGTTGGGGCTGCATCTGTTTCCGGCGGTGGTGGCGGAGAAGGAGATCGCGTTTTACAAGGCCCACCAGAACGCTTACGGGCTGCCGCTCGATAACCGGTCGGAATATACGAAGCTCGACTGGATTTACTGGACGGCGTCGCTGGCGAAATCGCGCGGGGATTTTGACGCGCTGATTGAGCCGACCTGGAAGTTCGCGAATGAATCGCCGTCGCGGGTGCCGCTGACGGACTGGTACTGGACAAAAGACGCGAAGCAGCGGGGCTTTCAGGCGCGTTCGGTGGTGGGCGGGTTGTTTATGAAAATGCTGACGGACGAGGCGCTCTGGAAGAAGTGGGCCGCGGCGAAGTACTGAGTTCCGTTAGTTGAGGGGCCGGTTTCCGACAGACGACATGAGTTCTTCCACCGTTCCGGCAACGAGATCTTCCACATTCGACTGAAAGCGGTTGGGCAGGCCATAAGGGATCATGGCGCCGCCGCCCTCGTAGCCGCCTTCCTCCCAGATGCGTTTCGAGGGGATGTAGGCGAACACCTCATTGGAGTACCCGGCGACCCAGAGGCTCTGAAAGCCATAACGGCGTTTGAAGCGCAGTGCGTAGTCGGCCACGACTTCTCCGCCGAGAGCGAGCAGGGTGAAGCCCGTGCCGATCTTCAGAACCTGCGCCTGCCAGATGTGGGAGGCGGGCAGATGGCCGTCGCGATCCAGAAGCTGCAGCATGAGTCGGGCGTGGCGGCGGTTCATTTCACTGTCGATGGTGGTGCGGCGCGTCCATTCAGCGCGGCCTGGCGCGGGTTCGAGAGGGAGATCCGTTTCTTTGAAGGCGGCCTGGATGTCGCCATCCACCTTGCGGGGCTTGCCGTTCACAACTTCCGCGACGGCGGCGGCGACGACCTCACCATGCATCTTCGCGAGGGCCTCGGTGTGGCGGGGCAAGGGGTTGGCGTCCGCGCCGCAGTTCTGCACAAACAGGGCGACTGCGCCGGGATACTTCGACTCGACGGCGGATTGCGCGAAGCCTGCCCAATCGCCGCTGATGAGCTGATCGTCAAGCGTGGTGTTGTGGCAGGCGTAGCCGAAGAGAATGGCGCGGGGCTTACCGGTGAGGTCGCGGACGATGAGCACGGGAAGGTCGGGATCGATGACATCCGGATATTCGGGGTTGCCGACGCGGCGACGATTGACGGCGAGGCCGGCGAGGGTCTGGCCGAAGGTGAGTTGCGCGGGCTGGAGGCTGGCGAGCGAACGGCCCACGAGGTCGACCAACTGCGCGTCCAGCCAGGCGGCGTACCGGTTGATGACAGCGCGATCAGCGTCTGTGAGGGGGTAAGCGGGGGCGAGTTGTGAGCCGATGACCGGGGCGCTGTGGGTGTGAGAGGCGTTGAAGATGAGCAGGCGGCGGGGAATGTGATATTTCGCGTCGACCCGCGTGGCGACGGAGGAGGAGAGTTCACCGGTGAAGCCAAGCAGATCGGCGGTGATCAGGACGGCGGTGACGCCTTTCTCATCGCGCAGGGAAAGGGCTTTGGCGAAGATGCGCTGGCGGATGCCTTCGGAGGGCCGGGTGCGGGCGGCGAAGCCACCGAGCCAGATGGGGTCTTGAGGAGTGATGTCGAGCGTGGCGACGCCGGCCTGCATGGCGGCGTGCGCGGGCAGGGCGGCAAGGGCGGCCAGGAGGCAGGTCAGAGGGAGAAAGCGTTTCGCCATGGAACTTCGATTCTACTCATGCTTTGGGACGGGCGCGTGCTACGCTGATCGCCATGACGCGGCGCGAGGCATTGCTGTATTCGATTGGATTGCCGGCTGTGGCGCAGACGCGGGCGGCTCTGCCTGGCGCCGCCGAGGCGGGTCCGGTGCGCTGGACGCCGCATCCGGTGTTCCCCGGCGCGCCGATTCTGTTTCGCTCGAAGACGATTTCGGGGACGGCGACCTGGCTCGAAAAGACGATTGAATTCCGGCGGGATGGCGCGGGATTCAGCGCGCTGGCCGGCGTGGATCTGGATCGCAAGGTGGGGAAGTATCCGCTGGCATTCGGGGATCAGCATATGGATGTGGTGGTGACGCCGCATGCCTACCGATCATCCGTGATTACGGTGCCGGACCGGTTTGTGGAACCTCCGGTGGAAGTACAGGCGCGGATCGATGAGGAGCGGGTGTTCCGGACGAAGGTGTTCGCGGCATCGCCGGCGGAGCGGTTTTGGAACGGAGCGTTTACGGCTCCCGCGCCGACGCGGTTTACGTCATCGTTCGGCGTGCGGCGGGTTTATAACGGCAAGACGAAGAGCGTGCACCAGGGGCTGGATTATGCGGCCGCGATGGGGACGGAAGTGCATGCGGCCAATGCCGGGCGGGTGGTGATTGCGCGCGACATGTATTTCGAGGGCGGGCTGGTGACGCTTGACCATGGGGACTCGCTGTTCACGCTGTATATGCATTTGTCGAAGTTCCTGGTGAAAGAGGGCGACGCGGTGGAGAAGGGCGCGCCAATTGCAAAGAGTGGTTCCAGCGGGCGGGTGACCGGACCACACCTGCATTTCGCGGTGCGGTGGCAGGGGGTTTATCTGGAGCCCTCCACGCTGTTGCGGCTCTGGTGAACGGGCGCTGCTGAGCGCCCTTGCAACGCTGATCCGGTTGTAATAGAGTCATTCGGGCCAACCCTTTTCAGGAGAGATCTGAATGACCGAAAACCGAAGATTCCTTGCGATGCTGACGGCCGCGCTGTGCTGCGTGGCGGGCGTAAGCACCATACTGGCGCAGGCTCCGAAGCCGAAGCATATTAACCGCGCCATTGAACTGCTGGCGGAAGACCAGCCCATCTATTACATGGGCTCGCATTCCGGCACCACGGGCACGTTCGAGCAGGGCGTGAAGGATTCGCAGACCTATGCGGACTACATCGCCTATGACATGGAACATGCGCCGTTCGACGTGAAGGGGCTTTCGGAATATATGAAGGGCCTGGTGAAGGGCGGTCCGACGCGGAGCGGACACCGGACGCCGACGGTGATTGTGAACGTGCCGGTAAACGGCACTGACGAGGCCGCTGTGCGGGCCAATGCGTGGATGTTCAATCAGGTGCTGGCGACGGGCGTCCATGGCGTGCTGCTGACGCATGCCGACGACCCCGGCGCGGTGCGGGCTTTCATTGAAGCGATCCGGTTTCCGACGCATTCGGAAGGCGTGGGCGTGAATGGTCTGAAAGAGGGCCGGCGCGGCGTGCACGGGAATGCGACAGCGGCGGAAATCTGGGGCGTTTCGACGGAAGAGTACATGGAAAAGGCCGACCCGTGGCCGCTCAATCCGAAGGGCGAACTGCTGCTGGGGCTGAAGCTGGAAGATAAGTATGCGCTCGCGAACGCGGACCGGAATCTGAAGATTCCCGGCGTGGCGTTTGCCGAGTGGGGGCCGGGCGACATGGCGCTGTCTCTGGGGGTGCCGTCGGGGCGCGGGGCGGTGAATGATCCGAGGATGAAGGACGCGCGCTCGACCATTCTGGCGGCGTGCAAGGCGAACAGGAAGTTCTTCCTAAATACGATGACGACCACCGATGTGATCGACATGATTCGGGAAGGTGTGCGGATTGGTCCCGCGAGCGCGGAAGCGGCGGAGATCGGTCGCAAATACACGAAACGGCAGATGCCGTGGTGACGACGATGAGAGTGCTCTTCCTGCTGACCGCCGCGGCATGCCTGGCGGCGGCGGCGGACAAGCCCAACGCGCTGACGCCGGCCGAGAAGAAGGAGGGCTGGACGCTGCTGTTTGACGGCAAAACGCTGCGGGGCTGGGAGCCGCGCAAGACGTTCAACGACAAGGCGACGGGTGACTGGGCGGTGGTGAATGGCGCGATTGCCTGCCCGGGCACGACGGCGGGGTGGATCGGGACCAACGGGGAGTATTCGGACTTCCATCTGCGCCTGCAGTTTCGCGGCGCGCAGACGGTGAACAGCGGTGTTTTCCTGCGTTCGCAGAAGGAGGGGCAGCCGCACCAGACCGGCTATGAACTGCAGATCTGGGATTACCAGCCGGCGGGATTTAATACGGGAAGTCTGGTGGGCGCGGTGAAGGCTCCACCGGCGAAGATCATCGGCGATGAGTGGAACGATTACGACATCACGGCTACGGGCAAGCATTTCCTGGTGCTGCTGAACGGCAAAACAGTGCTGGATGCGGAGGATGGCCGGCATGCTTCGGGGGGCATTGGCTTTCAGTGCCAGCCGACGTACAAGATCGAGTTTCGGAGCGTGCGGATCCTGCCGCTGAAGAAGTGAGTTACCAGGGACGCCGCACAATGTCTTGCATAAAGTACAGTGATACGATTACAAGACATGGTGACGCGTGTCTTGCGGACTTATCCGGTGGTTCTGTTTTTCGTGGTGACGCTGCCCTGCTTCGGTCAGGCGGGCAGAGCGGAACTGTTCGGAACGGTGCAGGACCCTTCCGGCGCCGGAGTGGGGCAGGCCAAGGTTTCCGGCATTCAACAGGCCACCGGGGCACGTTTCGAAGCAGTCTCCGACGCGCATGGCGACTATCACCTGCTGGGACTGCCGGCGGGAGCTTACGAGATTGCGGTCAGCAAGGCGGGCTTTGGCGACTACCGGCAGACCGGAGTGACGCTGCGCATTGGAGATCAGGCTCGTGTGGACGTGAAGCTGGCGCTGGGGCAGGCGTCGGAGTCCATTACGGTGAAGGCTGACGCTTCGTTACTTGAAACGGCGACGGGCACGGTGAATTATCACGTGAACGGGGCGCAGGCGGAGTCACTGCCGCTGGATGGCAGGAATTTTATCCCGCTGGTGGCGCTGTCGCCCGGCGTGGCGCTGCCTGGCGGAGGTTCGCTGCTGCCGCGCATTAATGGCAGCCGCCCGCGTACGAATGAGTATCTTTATGACGGCATCAGCGTGCTGCAACCGGAACCCGGGCAGGTGGTGATGTACCCGGTGATCGACGCGATTGAGGAGTTTCGGCTCAACATCAATGCCTACTCGCCGGAGTATGGGAGGTCGAATGGCGGGACGGTGATGGTGATCGGGAAATCCGGGGGAAATGAGCTGCACGGGTCGGTGTTTGAATTCTTCCGGAATGAGGATCTGAATGCGCGGAACTACTTTGCGCCGGCGGGGCCGAAGCCGGAGTTCCGACGGAACCAGTATGGGTTCACGACGGGGGGGCCGATTCAGAAGAACAAGACCTTCTTCTTCGCGGACTGGCAGGGGACGCGGCTGCGGACCGGCGTTACGCGGCTGAGCGTTGTGCCGACAGCGGCGCAGGCGAACGGTATTTTCACGGCGGCGATTTACGATCCGGCGACCTCTTCCGGCACGACCTCGCCCCGGACGGCGTTTCCGGGCAATACGATTCCGGCGAGCCGCATCGATCCGCTGGCCGCACAGGTACTGCACCACTACCCGGCCCCGAACCAGGCGGGCGCGAACAATTACACGCGCACCGGCGTGGAGCCGGACAGTCAGGATCAGTTTGATGGTCGGGTGGACCATGTGTTCAGCGAAAAGCACCGGGCATTCGCGCGGTATTCGTTTCTGCGGGATGACGATAATCCGGTGACGTTTCTGCCGGAGGGCAGCGGTAATCTGACGAGCGGCGTGACCGGGCATGCCATCACGCGGGGTGACAGCGTGGCTTCGGAATATGACTGGACGCTTGCCCCGACCCTGCTGAACCAGTTCCGGTTCGGATTCACCCGGCGCACAGTGAACCAGACTTCGCTGCAGAATGGCGGCATTTCGATTCCGGGCGCGCCGGCGAGCGCGTTCCCCTCCACGCTGCCGATCTTCACGGTGACCGGTTTCCAGCAGATTGGCCCGACGTCTTCAGCGAACACCAATTTCACGACCAACGTGACGGAGTTCCTGGACACGTTTTCGATTGTGAAGGGGCATCACACGATCAAATTCGGGACCGATATCCGGCGGGAAGCGCTGTATATTGTGAATCCGGCGAATCCGACGGGGTCGTATGCGTTCACCACGACGGGTTCGAATTCGTCGACGGGGACGGGGGGCAATGCGCTGGCCTCACTGATGCTGGGGCAGGTGAACGCGTTCAGCATCGACATTCAGAATCAGGCGCTGCGGGACCGCGCGCATATTGCGGAATTCTTTGTGGGAGATGAGTGGAAGGTGACGGACCGGCTGACGGTGAACGCGGGGACGCGGTACACGCTGAATTTCCCCTCGACGGAAGCGAGCAACCACGCGGCGATTTTCAATCTCAGGACGCAGGTTCTGGACTTTCCGCATACGGCGCGCGAACTGGGGCTGGGGGATTTCGGGCCGAGAGCGGGAATCGCGTTCCGACCGGCGAATTCGTGGGTGATCCGGTCTGGTTACGGCCTGATCTGGTTCGAGCAGACGGGCATTACGACGCCGTTCACGCTGCCGCAGTTTCCGTTTGTGCAGACGGTGGGGCAGCAGTCCCAGGACAACATCAATCCGGCGTTTGTGCTGTCGAAAGGGCCGACGGTGCAGGTGTCCGCGCCGAATCCGAATTCGGGGCTGGGCCAGGGAGTTTTCGGGGTGGACCGGAACGTGGGCTCGGGCTATTCGCAGCAATGGAATTTCACGGTGCAGAAGACGTTCGGGCAGAATCTGAATTTCGAGGCGGGATATCTGGGTTCGAAGAACACGCATCTGGGGTTGCCGGAATCGAACCTGAACCAGTTGCCGGCGGCGGATCTGGCGATGGGGTCGGCGCTGACGGTGAAGGTGGCGAATCCGTACTTCGGGCAGATTCCGGCATCGTCGTCACTGGGGCAGGCGACCATCACGCAGCAGCAGTTGCTGCGGGCGTTTCCGCGGTTCACCAACGTGGTGCTTTTCCGGGACAACGTGGCGGATTCGGAATACGAGGCCTTCCAGGCAAAGCTGGAACAGCGCGTGACGCGCGGGCTGACGTTCACCTTCGCCTACACGTTTTCGAAGCTGATTGACGATGCGTCGACGTACTTCTCACAGACCATTTTCACGGGGCCGACGCTGACCACCATTGGCGCGGCGGACGCCTTCAACCGGAAGCTGGAGCGCGATGTTTCGAGCGGCGATATTCCGCGCGTTTTCTCGGCCGGGTGGATGTACCGGATTCCGCGGTGGTGGAAGATTTCCGGCTGGCAGATTGGCGGCCTGGCGCGGGTGCAGGCGGGGGATGCGGTGCCGGTGACGCAGGCGACGAATAATCTTTCCGCGTTTGGTTACGCGGTGCAGAGGCCGAATCGCGTGAGCAATCCGAATGACTTTGCGAACCGGAGCGCTTCGGCGTGGTTCAACACGGCGGCGTTTACGACGGCGGGGCAGTACGTGATCGGGAACAGTTCGCGGAATCCGGTGCGCGGGCCGGGGCTGCAGAATGCGGATGTGATGATCGGCAAGACATTCCAGGTGAGGGAGCGGATCCGATTCGAGTTCCGGGCGGAGGCGTTTAACGTGAGTAATACACCGCCGCTGAATGACCCGAATGGTTCGTATGGGAGCGCGGCGTTCGGGACGATCACGAGCGCGGGGAATCCGAGAGACTTCGAGTTTGTGGGAAAGCTGCGTTTTTGAGCTGATTTCGCGCTAATCTGACCCCATGCACACGATCACGCGGCGCGGCGCGATGCTGGGGGCAGCCGCCATTCTGAAGGGGCGTTTCGCGCTGGTTGGGCAGACGCGCGCGGAGTATTCGGCGCGCACCATCGGGCTGCTGGAAGCCACGCCGGTGGTGGATCTGCTGAACCAGTTCCGGTTCGAAGACTTTTCCGAGAAGCCGCCCCGCATGACCCGCTGGCTGAACAGGCCCTCCACATTTTCAGAAGCGGACGCGGCGGTATACCGGAGTTCGCGGACCGACGTGTATGCGCTGGGCGCGGGCCCGGGCGACTACGAAAGCGCCCTGCGTTTTATGGCGCGCTGGAACGGGTTTCTGGCGGGGAATCCGGACAAGCTGGTGCGGGTGACCAGCGTTGCCGATATCGAGCTGGCGCATCGCACGCGGCGCACCGGGGTGATGCTGACGTTTCAGGATTCGACGCACTTCCGCACAGCGGCGGATGTGGCGGAGTTCTTCGGGCTGGGCCAGCGGATTTCGCAGCTGACTTACAACTTCAACAACCGGATCGGCAGCGGCTTTCTGGAGAACCGGGATGGCGGGCTGTCTGTGTTTGGCGGTACGATTCTGAGGCGAATGGAAGAGGTGGGGATGGCGGTGGATTTGTCCCACTGCGCGGACCAGACGACGCTCGACGCCATTGAGGCGGCGACAAAGCCGGTACTGTTCACCCATGGTACGTGCCGTTCGCTGATTCCGAATCTGACCAGAGCGAAGACGGACGAAGCGATCCGAAAGATGGCGAAGACGGGTGGCATGATGGGGCTCGACTTTATCCGCTTCATGGTCAGCGATGGCGAGCCGGTGGGAATCCAGAAGGTGCTGGATCACTTCGATTACGCGCGGAAGCTGGTGGGGACGGAACATCTGGGGATCGGCAGCGATCTGGACGTGGTGGGGAACGGAAATCCGGTGGGCGGAGGAGGGTTCAATCCGCAGTCGCAGCCGAATTTCGCTCGTTATGGGTACCATGTGGACGCCCCCGATCACGTGGCGGTGACGGGTCTGGACCATCCGAAACGCTTGTTCGATCTGACGGAAGGGCTGATCGGGCGGGGCTACGGTGATGACGACATCCGGGCGATTCTGGGAGGCAATGCGCGGCGGGTGCTGGGCAGGATCTGGGGCGCGTAGCGGTTAGTGCCGGCGAAGGCTGTCCTGCGCGCCGAGAGAGGAATCGGCGTGGCTGGCGAGGAACTGCGTAGTGTCCTCCGGTTCGAGCGGGGGCGCGATGAGGAAGCCCTGGAAGAGATCGGCCCCGGCCTGGCGGGCACCGTCGAGTTGCCAGGATTCTTCGATGCGTTCGACGATCGCCTCATAGCCGAGTTTCTGGGCGTGGGAGACCGTGTCGAGCAGGCCGTATTCGGGCTCGGAAAGAGAGCCATCGATCTTCACGCTGTCGACAGGGAGATTTCTGGTGAGGCCGGTTTCGTGATCGGGCCGGAAATTATCGATGGAGACGCGAACGCCGGCGTCGCGAAGTTTTTCGAGAGCGTGGATGACATCGGCATCGTGAATGACTTCGCTCTCGGTGACCTCGATAATGATGGCCTCCGGCGTGAGTTCGGCGGCTTCAAGCCAGGCGAGAATGCGGGCGACAAAATCATCCGCCAGCAACTGCACGGGTGACACGTTGACGGCGATGGGCACATGGAAACCGGCTTCGTGCCATTGCTGAGCCTGACGGCAGACGGTCCAGAAAATCCAGGCGCCGATTTCGTGGATGAGACCGGTTTGCTCCGCCACGCCGATGAACTCATCCGGCGGAACGCTGCCGAGAAGGCGGTCATGAATGCGGACCAGAGCTTCGAGCTGCGCGATGTGTCCGGCGCCGTCGAGAACGGGCTGGAAGACCAGGTGGAGACGCTGTTCGTTGAGGGCGTCGCGGATCAGGGCCACGATTTCGCCGCGGCGGAACTCGGCGTCGCTCATGGAGGGATCGTAGAAGCTGGAGGTATCGCCGGAGCGCTGCTTGCTTTTGCGCATGGCGAGGTCGGCCAGGCGGATGAGGGTGAGAGTGTCGCGGCCGTGATCGGGAAAGAGACTGATGCCGATGCTGGCGGGGACGTTGACGCGGTTGGCTTCGACGCTGGAGCACTGGCGGACGGCGGACAGGACGCGGTCGGCCAGTTGGGAGATTCCGGTTCGGCTGCCGTCATGGCTGGTGACGATCATGAATTCGTCTCCGCCGACGCGCGCCAGAACGTCATCAGGCCCCTTGCAGGCCAGCAGACGGCGGGCCACCTGGCGCAGAAAGACGTCGCCGGCGCGGTGGCCGTAAAGATCGTTGACCGGGCGGAACTCGTCGAGACCGATGAAGAGGACGGCAACGCCGCTGTTGGATTCTTCGGCGTGCGCCATCTTCCTTACGAGGGCGGCTTCCAGACCCAGGCGGTTGGGGAGTTCGGTGAGGGGATCCTGCCGTTGCTGCAATTTGAGGTTTGCGGCGTATTCCCAGGCAAGCCGTGCGAGGAGAAAAAGGGACAGACAGAGAGCGGCTGCGAGGGAATACAAAAGCGCGTTTGTGCCCGGAACCACCTGGTTTGCCTCCTTCTCCTCATTGTTGTGCAGGAGCGCGCGGCAAACCAGCCTGTATATAGACAGCATCGGAATGCTATCCAAAGTTAGCTGCGGGAATGAGGGGGCAAGGGCGGTTAAATGCGCACCGCGGCGGTCCGGTCAGCATCTAAGAGTCATATATGTCGCGAATTCAGATGATGGTGGCGGTTGGTGGGTTGGTCTTGCTGGGTGGGGCGGCGGCGTTTCTGGCTGCCGGTTCCGGAAAGCCGGGGCCGCGTGCCGGCGAGATGGCGCCTTTGTTTGAGGCGACCGACCAGCATGGGGCGCGGATCCGTCTGGAGGACTTCCGGGGCAAGGCGAATGTGGTGCTGTATTTCTATCCGAAGGACGGGACGCCGGGCTGTACGGCCCAGGCGTGTTCGCTGCGCGATGGTTACAAGGCGATTGAAAAGGCGGGCGCCGTGGTGCTGGGGGTGAGCGCCGATAACGCGGAGAGCCATGAGGCATTTGCGAAAAAGCACAATCTGCCGTTCAGCATTCTGCCGGATCCGAAGCACGAGATTATCCGGCAGTATGGCGTGGGGATGCCGCTGATCGGGATCTCGAAGCGCACGACGTTTATCATTGGCCGGGATGGCGTGATCCGCACGGTGATTCCGGATGCGAGGACCGGCGATCATGACCGGCAGGTTTTGGATGTGTTGAAGGGACTGAACTGAGATGCGATTCCGGAAAGCGATGGCGGGGGTTTTGGCGCTGGCGGGGGCGCTGGCAGGACAACTGGTGGCCCAGAACGGTTCGGGCAGGATTCTGCTGAGCGTGCCGGACGAGCAGATGGGTGCGAACCCGGTGCTGATCGGGTATGGCGACATGCGGTTCACGAATCCGGAGGAGACGAAGGCGTCGAACCCGAAGGTGCGGCGGTGGCTGGTGGACCGGATTGCGGAGGAGAAGCCGGGGGCGGTGATTCTGAGCGGAGACGTGCCGTGGCACGGGCAGGAGAAGGCGGACTATGCGCAGTTCGCGCTGGAAACCAAAGCCTGGCGGGATGCGGGCATTGTGGTGAGCGCGGCGCTGGGGAACCACGAGCTGAACGGGCTGAATAAGCAGCAGTGTCTGGAGAACTGGTGGACGGCGTTCCCGAAACTGCGCGGACACCGGTGGTACGCGGCGCAGCTGGGCAGCAAGGTGCTGGTGCTGAATCTGGACAGCACGTCCGACCTGGTGGCGGGCAGCGAGCAGCAGAAGTGGATTCTGGACGAGTTGGCGAACCTGCCGAAGACGGTGAAGTTCGTGTTTGTGAACCTGCACCATCCGCCGGTGACGGATCATGACCCGGGCCTGGGGGCGGATCACAATGCGCGGCCCAATGAGATCGCTCTGGCGGAGTTACTGAAGGCGTCCCCCGCGAAGAAGCAGGCGGCGTTTGTGGTGGCGGCGGGCCACATCCACAACTATGAGCGGTTTCTGGTGGATGGAACGGTGTACCTGGTTTCGGGCGGGGGTGGCGCGGATCCGAAAGTCACGAAGCGCGATGCGGGGGATCTATACCGGAACCCATCGGACGTGAATTATCACTACGTGAAATTCACGATGCAGGGCAATACGCTGCATGCGGAGATGGTGCGGGTGGGGAATCCGGACGCGGCAAAGCCCGTGTGGGAAGTGCGCGACCGTTTCGATGTGACCGCGCCTTAGGGGCTACTTCGCGGCTTTCTGGCAGGACTCGTTGAAGGAGAAGAGCTTCCGCGTGTAGTCCTGCGTGAGGCGCTGGTCTTTGCCGTTGGGGCCGGTGATCCAGATGTATTTGCTGTCGTAGCGGATGGGCACGGTTTTGCCGCGCTCGCCGAGCAGGTTGTCGGGTTTCTGGCGGCGGGTCTGGACGCGAACTTTTTCGTGGCCGATGAGGATTTTGCTGTTCACGTCGAAGCAGAAATAGTAGTCGCTTTCGCCGAGGAAGCAGTTTTTGCAGAGGTATTCGGCGTGGTCGAGTTCCACGGCCTGGGCCTGGAGCGCATCCTCTTTTTTGACCTTGTCGGCAGAGAGTGCGCAGGTGGCCAGCAGCGCGGAAAGCAGGACAAGGCGGAGGGGAGCGGTCATGGATCTTATATTAACCCGATGCCGTGCGAGAATCTTTCACATGCTTCGGAAAACGCTTCCCGCCTGCCTGTTTCTGCTGTCCGTGGCGCTGCACGGGCAATCCACGCCGCGCGAAAAGCTGGCGCGCGAGATCTTCCGGGAACTGATCGAGATCAACACGACGGATTCCGCGGGAAACAATACGACGGCCGCGAAGGCCATGGCGAAGCGGTTTCTGGAAGCGGGTTTTCCGGAGGCGGATGTCCGTGTGCTGGCGCCGGAGGGCAGACCGGCGAAGGGGAATCTGGTGGTCAGGCTGCGGGGACGGGCGGGCAGTACGCTTCGGCCGATCCTGCTGCTGGCGCATCTGGACGTGGTGGAGGCGCGGCGCGAAGACTGGACGACGAATCCATTCGAGTTCGTGGAAAAAGACGGCTACTTCTATGGCCGCGGCACGGTGGACATGAAGGACTATGACGCCGTGATGGTGACCACGCTGCTGCAGTTTAAGAAAGAAGGCTATGTGCCGAATCGCGATCTGATTCTGGCGATGACCTCGGACGAAGAAGGCGGGCCGGCGAATGGGGTGGACTGGCTGCTGAAGAACCACCGGGAGTTGCTGGATGCGGCGTTTGTTCTGAATGGCGATTCGGGCGGGGTGACCACGGACAAGGGCAAGGCCATCGAGATTGGCGTGGCGGCGGCGGAGAAGCTTTACGCGGATTTCCAGTTCACGGTGACGAACCCCGGTGGACATAGTTCGCGCCCGAGCCCGGACAACGCGATTTATCACCTGGCGGATGCGCTGGGGCGCCTTGAGCGCGCGCCATTCCCGTTTGAGCTGAATCCGGTGACGCGCGCTTATTTTGAGAGCGTGGAGGCGCATGAAACGGCGCAGAACGCGGCGGATATCCGGGGCATTCTGCGGAATCCTCCGGATGCGGAGGCGGTGCGAAGGCTGACTGCCGACACGCGATTCAATTCGCTGACCCACACGACGTGCGTGGCGACACGGCTGAACGCCGGGCATGCCAATAACGCGCTGCCGCAGACCGCGCAGGCGGTGGTGAACTGCAGAATCCTGCCGGGCCATTCGCCGGAGGAAGTGCGGCGGGAGTTGGTGAAGCGCGTGGCGGACCCGCGGGTGGCGGTCCGTTACCTGGTGAGCGCGACACAACAGGCGGTGGAGACCGCGCCGGACAAACCGGGGCTGCCGCCTTCCGCGCCGACGCCGGAGGTGCTGAAGCCGCTGCGGAGCGTGGCCGACACCATCTGGCCGGGCGCGGGGATTGTGATCAACATGCAGACCGGCGCGTCTGACAGCAAGTACACGCTGGCGGCGGGGATGCCGAGTTTTGGAGTGGGGGAGATTGCGGTGGAGCGGAACGACGACCGGTCACACGGCCGGGATGAGCGGGTTCGCGTGAATTCCTTTTACGAAGCCGTGAATTTCTTCGACCGGTACGTGCGAACCCTGACGCGATAAGCCCTGGAGCGCTAAAATTGAGGAAGTGTCTCAGATTCTTGACGGTAACCGCGTCCGTGACCTGATTAAAGCGGAATGCGGCCCCCGCGTCCAACGTTTACACGAGCGCGCCGGCAGGCCTCCGGGCCTGGCGGTGGTGCTGGTGGGCAGCAATCCGGCGTCCCAGGTCTATGTCCGGAATAAGACGAAGACGGCGAGCGACCTGGGGATCTACAGCGAAACGATTACGCCGGACCCCGCCATTACAACCGAGGGCCTGCTGAAGCTGATCCGCGTGCTGAACGGGCGACCGGAGATTGACGGCATTCTGGTGCAGTTGCCGCTGCCGGGCCACATTGATGAGCAGGCAGTGCTGCTGGAAGTTGCTCCGGAAAAAGACGTGGATGGCTTTCATCCCCTGAACATGGGGCTGCTGGCGACGGGACGCCCTGGTCTTCGCCCGTGCACGCCGGCGGGTGTGATCCAGATTCTGAAGCGGCACGATATCCCGATGGCGGGGCGAAATGCGGTGGTGGTGGGGCGGAGCACCATTGTGGGGAAGCCGATGGCGCTGCTGCTGCTGGCTGAAAACGCCACGGTGACAATCTGCCATTCGAAGACCAAGGATCTGGCGGCGGTTTGCCGCACGGCGGACATTCTGGTGGCCGCGATTGGGCGGGCTGCGATGATTACGGCCGATTACATCCGGCCGGGCGCGGTGGTGATCGACGTCGGGATGAATCAGGTGACGGATCGCGCGGAGGCCGAACGGATTTTCGACGCGGCGAAGCTGGAGGCCTTTGAGAAGCGGGGCAGCCTGCTGGTGGGCGACGTGCATCCGGGCGATATGGCGCGGCTGGCCTCGGCGTGGACGCCGGTGCCGGGCGGCGTGGGGCCGCTGACGATCGCGATGCTGATGCAGAATACGGTGGAAGCCGCCGAACGCCGCACCGGGTGTGCGCCGGACGCATGATCGTCGTCGGCCTGACCGGCGGGATGGCATGCGGCAAGAGCTTTGTGGCGGCCGCGCTGGCCGGCATGGGCTGTCATGTGGTGGAGGCCGACGCGCTGGGGCATGACGTTCTGCTGCCTGGCGGCGCGGCGTACAGCGGCGTGGTGGGGCACTTCGGGGACGAGATTCTGGACGCCCAGGGCCGGATAGACCGCGCCCGGCTGGCCACGCTGGTATTTTCCGATCCGGTGCAACTGGCCTGGCTGAACGGAATGGTACATCCCGCCGTGAGGGCGCTGGCGGAGCAACGGTTCCATGACATTGCCGCGCAGGATCCGCGGGCGATTGTGATTTACGTGGCTGCGATTCTGGTGGAAACCGGCAGTCACCGGGATTTCTTCCGCCTGATCGCGGTGACCTGTTCGCCCGCGCAGCAGTTTGAACGCGCCATGGCGCGGCCGGGCGCGCGGGAAGACGACGTGCGGGCGCGGCTGGCGCGGCAGATCCCCAACAGCCAAAAAACGGGGCTGGCGGATTATGTGATCGATACCAGCGGCACGCGCGAAGAGACGCTGCGTCAAACTAAAATAGTGTTTGAAGAACTGAGTTCGGCATCATGAAACCTCGCACCCTTTTGTTCACCCTGATTCTGGTGGCATCATTCTGGATGCTGACCTCGCGCGGCCAGTGGAAGCTGGCGCAGTTTGTAAGGCCGCTGACAGGCGACGGACATTTGTGGTCAGACCCGGTGACGGCGCATGGCGCGGGTTTTGAGACCGACGAGCAGAACAATATCGACATCTACAAGACCAACCGGGTGGCGACCGTGAACATTACGAGCACGGTGTACAGCCGGGATTTCTTCTTCCAGGTTTATCCGCGCAAGGGCACGGGGTCGGGCTTCCTGATCAATGACGAGGGTGAGATCATCACCAACAATCATGTGATCAACGGGTCACAGAACATCACGGTCACGCTTTCCGACAAGGACAAGAAGCAGTACAAGGCGCAGGTGCTGGGGATCGATCGGCGGAACGATCTGGCGCTGATCAAGATTAACGCGGGGCACAAGCTGCCGTTCGTCCGCCTGGGTGATTCGGACAGTCTGCAGGTGGGCCAGAAGGTGCTGGCGATCGGCAATCCGTTCGGCCTCGATGGGACGCTGACCACGGGTATTGTGAGTTCGCTTGGACGCAGCCTGCAGAACGAGGACGGGACCCCGCTGGAAGGTCTGATCCAGACCGATGCGGCCATCAACCCCGGCAACAGCGGCGGGCCGATGTTTGATTCGCGCGGCAACGTGATCGGCATCAACACGGCGATTTTCGGTTCCCAGACGGCGAGCGGCGAGGCGGGCAGCATCGGGATTGGATTTGCGATGCCGGTGAATCGCGCGAAAGCGATGCTGGAGGAGTACCGCACGACGGGTAAGATTTCACACCCGGTGCACGGCATCAGCCAGGTGATTTTCATTCAGGGCGACATTGCGGAAGCGCTGAATCTTCCGGCGGCCGGCGGACTGCTGATCGAGACGATTGAAGCGGGTTCTCCGGCGGATGAGGCGGGGCTGAAGGGTTACGACCGCGTGGTGATCGTGGGGATGTACCGGCTGGGCGTGGGCGGCGATCTGATCACCGCTATCGACGGGATTCCCGTGGACGGGCAGGATGCGCTGCGACGGGCTGTGAATCACAAGCGCGCCGGGGATAAGATTGAACTCTCGATTGTGCGGGGCAAGCGGAATCAGAAGGTCACGCTGACGCTGGGCGCCGCGGCCGAAGCACTGTAATCGACTGGTATTCACGAGGGGTCTATGCTGACACGCCGGAGGTTTCTGACCGCCGCCGCCTGCGCCGCGGGCCTGCAGGGCCAGGTGGTGGGCCGGCAGCCGAATATTGTTTTCATCCTGGTGGACGACATGGGGTGGAAGGATGTCGGGTTCAACGGCAGCCACTTCTATGAGACGCCGCATATCGACGCGCTGGCGGCGAGCGGGATGCGGTTCAGCAATGCCTACGCGGCCTGCCCGGTGTGCTCACCGACGCGCGCCGCCATTATGACGGGTAAGTATCCGGCGCGTCTGGGCATCACGAACTTCCTGCCGGGCAAGCATACGCTGCCGCATTCGAAGCTGATTGCGCCCGAGAGCAACCAGTTTCTGCCGCTTGAAGAAACCACGATCGCGGAGGAGTTGCGGATTGCGGGTTATGTTTCCGCCGCGATCGGCAAGTGGCATCTGGGCGGACCGAAGTACTACCCGGAAAAGCAGGGTTTCGATGTGAATGTGGCGGGTACGGACGCGGGTTCACCGAAGAGCCATTTCTTCCCGCAGTGGAACGGCAGTCCGCCGATTTCAGCCGCGCAGGGGAGCTATCTGGCGGACACGCTGACCGATGCGGCCGAGGACTTCATCCAGAAGAACGCGAAGCACCCGTTTTTCCTGTATCTGGCGCATTACGGCGTGCATATCCCGCTCGAAGGGAAGTCGGCCCTGGTGGGCCATTACCAGCGCAAGGTGAGGGATCCGAAAGATCCGCAGAACAATGCGACATACGCGGCGATGGTGCAGAGCATCGACGAAAGCGTGGGGCGTGTGGTGAGCCGCATCCGGTCAGAAGGACTGGAGAACGAGACGATTTTCATCTTCACGTCCGACAATGGCGGGCTGGCTTCGGCGGAGTACAAGGGCCAGACCCCCACATCGAACCTGCCTTTGAAGGCGGGTAAAGGCTTTCTGTATGAGGGTGGAATCCGTGAGCCTCTGGTGATCGTGTGGCCGGGCGTGACGAAGGCCGGGAGCGTGAGCCCTGTGCCGGTGACGAGCACGGATTTTTATCCGACGATTGCGCAGATGGCGGGCGTGACGAGGATGATCGGCGCGCCGAAGGACGGGGTCAATCTGGTTCCGCTGCTCAGGCGCGGCACGGCTCCGAAGCGGGATGCGCTGTACTGGCATTATCCGCACTACTCGAATCAGGGTGGGCGACCGGGCGCGGCGGTCCGGATGGGCGATTGGAAGCTGATCCGGTGGTATGAAGATAATTCCGTGGAACTCTATAACCTGAGCACGGATCCCGGTGAACTGAAGAACGTGGCGGAGAGCACGCCGGAGATTGCGAAGGTGCTGCGGGCGAATCTGGATCGGTGGCTGGAGGGGATGCACCCGGTGATGCCGACGCCGAATCCGGACTACGATGCGGAGCGCGAGACGGAAGGGCTGGGAGCGGCGATTCGTGAACAGCTGAAGAGCGGGGACTTGCCTACGCCCGGGAAGAACTGAGTTAGTCTATTCGAGGCATTCGGCGATATCGCGCGCCGTGATGGCGCCCTCTTTGATCATCTGCCATTCGGGTTCGGTGATATCGACGGTGCTGGCGCCGACGCCGTCACAGAAACCACCATCGAGGACGAGGTCGACCTGGCCATCCATCATGCCGAAGACCTCAATGCCGCTGCGGCAGGTGGGGCTGCCGGAGATGTTGGCGCTGGTGGCGATGAGGGGCTGGTTGAGGCGCTCGATGAGGGCGTCGGCCACCACAGAGCGGGCCTGACGCACGGCAAGGCGGCCGGTGTTGCCGGTGGCGCGCAGCGGGACGCCGGGGGCGGCGGGCAGAATCATGGTGAGGGGGCCGGGCCAGAAGCGCCGGGCGAGAACGCGGAAGCGCGGAGAGATTTCGCGGGCCAGTTCTTCCACCATCAGCGCGTCCCGAACCAGAAGAGGCAGAGCGCGGTGGATGCCGCGACCTTTGGCGGCGTAGACCTGGCGGACGGCGAGGAGACTGAACGGATCCGCCACCAATGTGTAGAGGGCATCGGTGGGGACGGCCACCACTTTGCCGTTCCGGATGAGTGCAGCGGCGCGATCCAGAGCCTGCGGAGAAGGGTCGAGAGGATTAAGCCCGATAAGATCGGTAGCCACCAGGGTCAGCGTAACACAGCCGCAATATCGGAGCCGGACCCGCTGGTGTCGACCAGCTAGCTGGCGACTTCGAGGGCGATTTCTTCGCGGGGCTGTTCCACGGTGCGCGGTTCGAACGAATAGCCGAAGCCACGCACGGAGTGAATCAGGCGGGGAGCGGCGGGGTCGCGTTCGATCTTCTGGCGGAGGCGCAGGATGTAGACATCCACCGTGCGATCCGTAATGGCGCGATCCTGCCCCCAGACGGCGTTGAGCAGTTGTTCACGGCTGAACACGACGCTGGGACGGGTCATGAGGAATTCGAGAAGACGGAATTCAGTGGCGGTAAGGGCGAGCGGTTCGCCCGCGAGTTTCACCTGGCAGCTGCTGCGGTCAAGTTCCACGGCGCCGGCCTTGAGGACGCGGGCCGGGGCCGTCTGGGTGCGGAACTGCAGTTTGACGCGGGCAATCAGTTCGCGGATGAAGAAGGGCTTGACGATATAGTCATTGGCGCCGAGTTCGAGGCCGACGATGCGGTCTGTTTCCGAAGCGCGGGCGGTGAGGAAGATGATCGGGGTCTGCGCCAGTTCGGCATCGTTGCGGATGCCTTTGCAGATATCAAGCCCGTCGGAATCGGGGAGCATGATATCGAGCAGAATCAGATCGGGGCGAACGCGGCGGCAGAGATCGAGCGCACCACGGCCAGTTTGCGAGCCTGCAAGACTGAAGCCCTCTTTTTCGAGGTTGTATTTCAGCAATGCGTAAAGATCAGCGTCGTCTTCGATCAGAACGATTCGTTTTGTCACGGCAATTCCAGCGTAGCCGCGATTACGTTACAGCGGGGTTAAGAGCGCGTCAAATCCGCGTGAAGCCGGAAGTCTATTGAATTGCCGCACTTACGGGCATGTTCTCCATGGCGAGCTCGGTATGATCCACCGGAAGCGTGAAAAAGAAGGTAGTTCCGTGTCCCAGCTCACTTTCCACGCGGACATCACCGCCATGCGCTTTCACCAGATGTTTGACGATGGCGAGGCCCAGGCCAGTGCCGCCGAGTTCCCGGCTGCGGGCCTTATCGACGCGGTAGAAGCGCTCAAATAGGCGCGACTGATCTTCCACGGGAATGCCCATACCGGAATCCCGGACGAAGAATTCCACCCACTCGGTGTTGTCGTCGCGGCGCACGGGCTTCAGGCCGGAGGTGATGGAGCCGCCTTCCGGGGTGTATTTCACGGCGTTATCGAGAAGGTTGCTGACCACCTGATAGAACGCCTCGGAATCGCAGAAGACTTCCGTGCCTTCCGGACCCGGTTCGTGCACCATGGTGATGCGTTTCTTTTCGGCAATGGGGCGGATGGTGTCGACGACGTCGCCCAGCAACTGGTCCGCCCGGTAGGAGGCGCAGCGGAATTCCTGGGTGCGCAGTTCGAGGCGGGACAGGATGAGCAGGTCGCCCGTCAGGCGCGAGAGGCGCTCGGCGTTGTGACGGATGATGTTCAGGAACCGGACGTTGTATTCGGGATCGTTAATCGCGCCATCGAGCAGCGTTTCGGTGTAGCCCTGGATGGAGGCGAGGGGGGTGCGGAGTTCGTGGGAGACGTTGATGACGAAGTCCTTGCGGACGCGCTCCAGGCAGTCCAGTTCGGTGTGTTCGTGCTGGAGCTGCTGCACCGTTCGCTCCAGCTTGGCGCTGGTCTCGTTGAGCTTCTGGCCAAGAATGCCCAGTTCTCCGCCACCGCCGGGCTTCAGGCGCGCCTGGAAGTTGGCGTTGGCGAGTTCTCCGGCATAGGCGATGATGTCCCCCATGCGGCTCGCGAGGCGGCGGGCAAGGAAAGCGGCGATCAGGATTGCGGGCAGAAACGCGAGAGCCACGCTTTCCAGGATTTTGAGACGGATGGCGGCCACCTCCGCATTGACGCGGGAGAGCGGCATGGCGAGGCGCAACGCGGCGGGCTGAGCGGGGGATGAGGCGCGGAGAGGGATGGCAACGTAAAGGAAATCGACGCCGAGGGTTGCGCTGTGGCGCGTGATGGTGGCGACGCGGCCGGAGAAGGCTTCGCGGAGTTCCGGCCGGCCGCCGTGGTTCTCCATCGTGGCGGGGTCGGCTTCAGAATCGGCGAGTACCTTGCCGTCGCCGGCAACCAGCGTGAGGCGGGCGTCCGCGGATTGCCCCAGCTGGCGGAAGTGCGACTGTTGGGGTTGACGGACCAGTTCCGCCGCGATGAGGACGCGTCCCTTTTCTTCCAGCTCCTTTTCGAGATGGGCGATGAAGTAGTGCTCAGCCACGCGAGAGGCAAGCAGGTCCGCCGCCACGAGGGAGACCGCGATCAGGCAGGCAATTACGGCAATCAGTTTGAGGAAGATACGACCGGTCACATGCCCTCGGTTACTGCACTTCGAAGCGGTAGCCAAAGCCTCGCACGGTCACGAGGAAGGCGGGCTCATCCGGCTTCTCTTCGATCTGTTCGCGGAGGCGGCGGATGTGGACGTCGACGGTCCGCGGGGTGACGTAGTGCTGTTCGCCCCAGACTTCGCGGAGGAGCTGTTCGCGGGACCAGGCGTGGCCGACATGAGTGAGGAAGAATTCGAGGAGTTTGAACTCCGTAGAGGTGAGTTCGACTTCCTTTTCCAGGCCCTGTGGCTTGAGCTGGAAGACGCGGCGGGCGGCAAGGTCGACGCGGAACGGGCCCATGGTGACGTTCGTCTGTTTGGGCTCGGTGTCGGCCTCACTGCGGCGCAGATGGGCTTTGATGCGGGCCAGCAGTTCGCGCGGACTGAACGGTTTGGTGATATAGTCATCGCCGCCGATTTCAAGACCCAGGACACGATCCACCTCGTCGGAGCGGGCGGTGAGAAAGATAACGGGTGTGCGAGTCAGTTTGCCGCCCTGGCGGATGCGGCGGCAGATCTCAAAGCCGTCCTGCCCGGGCAGCATGACATCGAGGACGATCAGGTCCGGCTGCCAGGCCTCGAGTTCGCGAAACGTATTGACGCCGCCGCCGAAGACACGGGTCTGGAAGCCACCCCGGTTGAGGTTGTACTCGATCAGGGAAGCCAGTTCGGCTTCATCTTCCACCACCGCTATTTTCTTCGACATGAGTGTTTCACCAGTCTAAGCGTTCCGGGACTCCACAGGATAGCAACCCGGTCAGACTGCCTGCCCAGCCTGCTTCGCCGCCCTGCATTCGTCGCAGGGGCAGACTTCGCGGAGATGGTCGTAGGAATAGATCCCGGTGTTGTGCCCGTCGCTCCAGTCGATCTTCATCGCGTAGCTGCCAACGGGTTCGATGTTGAGCATTTTCAGTTTCGGCGTGAACATGGGGAAGGGGCTGGCCGGCGCTTCGGTGGTCTTTTTGCGCGGTTCGGTGCCGTGTGAACCGGTGCAACTGGCGCAGGGGCACCAGTCGCGCAGGTACTCGGTGCCAAAAGAACTGTGGTGGCCATCCTTCCAATCGATCTCGATGCCTCTCGATTTGGAGATCGCAATGTGTTCGGGGTCGGTCCTGAGGTTTGTATTCATTCGGTTTATTGATTGATGCGCTCCACATCGCGCACGCCGGAGATCCGGCGCATAGCGGCGCAGAGCTTTTCGAGTTGTTTTTTATCGCGGACATCCACGGTCATTTCCACCGATGCGGCGTCGTTGCCGGAATGGAAATCAGTGCGCGCTTCGAGGCTGCGAACGTTGGTGCTTTCGCTCGCCAGGACGGTGGTCAGCTGATGGAGCAGTCCGGGGCGGTCGTCGGTCTGCACAACGATGCGAACCGGGAAGGTATCGCTGGCGTTGCGGGCCCATTCGACTTCGATCCTGCGCTCGGAATCGTACATCAGGTTTTGCACGTTATTGCAGGTCCGGGAGTGCACGGCGATGCCTTTGCCTCGCGTGACATAGCCGACAATGGCGTCGCCCCGGATGGGGTTGCAGCATTTGGCGCGATAGACCATCACGTCGTCGATGCCATGCACCTTGATGACGGAATCATCGTCTCTGCGCTGGACTCCGGAGGAGTGGTCCGCAGGCGGCGGGGGCGCGGGTGGCGGGGTATCTTCGGCCACCTGCTCCGGCGCGGCCTTCTGCAATACCTGGCGCGCGGAGAACTTGCCGTAACCGAGGCTGGCATAGAGATCCTCGATCTTGCTCATGCCGTATTCCGCGGCGACGCGTTCGAGTTCGTTGCGCTGAATCCGGGCCAGTTGCACGCCGTGGCGGCGCGCTTCCTTTTCAAGAAACTTCTGGCCGATTTCGATGGCGCGCTCGCGCTCATTGGCGTTGATGACGTGCTTGATCTTGTTGCGCGCGCGGGAGGTTTTCACCAGCCCCAGCCAGTCCTTGCTGGGCAGGTGGCCGGACTGCGTCAGAATATCGACAATCTCGCCATTCCGCAGCGCGTAACGCAGGGGAACGATTCGACCGTTGACCTTGGCGCCGGTGCAGGTATTGCCGACTTCCGAGTGGACCGCGTAGGCGAAATCGATGGGGCTCGCGCCGCTGGGCAGCACGATGACGCGGCCCTTCGGGGTGAAGCAATAGACTTCTTCCGGGTAGAGGTCCAGCTTCAGCGTGGAACTGAACTCGCCGGGATCGCGCATTTCCTGCTGCCACTCGACGAGTTGGCGGAGCCAGGCGACACGCTGGTCATCCTGCGCGCCGCGCTTGCCTTCCTTGTACTTCCAGTGGGCGGCGATGCCTTCCTCGGCGATGCGGTGCATCTCTTCGGTGCGGATCTGGATTTCGCAATGCTTGCCTTCCGGCCCGACGACGGAGGTGTGAAGGGACTGGTAGAGGTTGGGTCGGGGAATCGCGATAAAGTCCTTGATGCGGCCCGGCACCGGACGCCACTCATTGTGAATCACGCCGAGAGCGCCGTAGCAGTTCTTGACGGAATCGGTAATGATGCGGAGGGCAAAAAGATCGTAGACCTGTTCGAGCGAAATCTTCTGCCGCTTGAGCTTCTGATAAACGGAAAAGGCCCGCTTGACGCGGCCATCGACGCGGGCCGGAATGCCCTCGCGGCGGAGTTCATCTTCCACGGTGCGGCGCATGCGTTCGAGATAGGCCTCGTTGGCGGCGCGCTGGTTGTCGATGGCGTGGGAGATTTCGGCGAAGGCATCGGGATCGAGGTAGCGGAAGGCGAGGTCTTCGAGTTCACCTCGCACCTTCCCCATACCGAGGCGGTGCGCGATGGGCGAATAGATTTCCAGAGTCTCGCGGGAGATGCGCTCACGGCGTTCGGGGCTGAGCACGCTCAGCGTCCGCATGTTGTGAAGCCGGTCAGCCAGTTTTACGATGATGACCCTGATATCGTTTACCATCGCGAGGAGCATCTTGCGATAGCTCTCGGCCTGGCGGTCTTCGGCGGAGAAGAAATCGATCTTACTGAGTTTGGTGACGCCGTCGACGCAACTCGCCACTTCCGGCCCAAAGTTTTTCTGAACGTCGGCGGTGGTGACGGTGGTGTCTTCGACGATATCGTGCAGCAGGCCGGTGACGATGCTGACCACGTCCATCCGCATGTCGGCAAGAATCTGCGCGACGGCGAGGGGGTGCATCAGATAGGGCTCACCGGAGGCGCGAAGCTGGCCGGAGTGATACTGGGCGGCGTACTGATAGGCCTTCCCGATGGGGGAGAGATCGTCTTTGGGACGCGCTTCCGCCACGGTCGCCAGAAGCTTTTCGAGTTGCGTGTCGAGTGAAACCGGGTCAGGGACCGGCGGGGGGGACACTACCGGGGAAATGTCACGCAACTCACCATCAGGGGGCACCCTTCCATTCTATCGGTGTGGAGTGGAGGATGGGGAAGCGGAACGCGACGCAAACGCAAACGGGGGCTGACGTCTGCGCGCCAGCCCCCGTTGGTAAAGCCTGTAACGGTACTACTTTGCGTTCGGATTCGCGGCTTTCCGCTCGGCCTTGATCTTTGTGGTTTCGAGAGATTTCTGAACCCAGTCGTCGGCTTCCTTGGAATCTTTCACGAAGTCTTCCTTCGTGTCGTCCAAGTCGGCGCGATAGCGGATCAGGAGGTTCATGTAGGCCATGGCGTTCTCATATTCCGGATCGACGGCGAGAGCTTTCTTCTCGTATTCGATACCGTCCGTCAGAGACTGCCAGTACTTTTCCTTGAGAGCGGCGCGATCCTTCGGGTCCTTGATGGGACCGGGATCTTCCATTCTCATCTTCGAAGCGATGCGGGCCTCGCGGTCCGCAGCCACAAACTGGATCCACGGAATGACGCCAAGAGTGTAGAGGGCGCCCTTGTCCTTGGGATCGAGTTCCACAACCTTACGGCTCCATTCCTGGGCCTTGGGGAAGTCCTTCATCTGGTAGTAGACGTTGGCAAGATACTGGGTCGCGAGCACATTCTTCGGGTCGGACGCCAGAGTCTTGTTGAGTTCGTCAATGGCCGCCTGCGCGTACTTCTTATTCTCTTCCGTTTCCGTACCCGGAATGTACTGCTGAATATAAGCAGTTGCCAGGTAGATGCGGATGTTCGGAATGGACGGGTCGAGATCGACCGCCATTTTGAAGTTATCCGCAGCGGCAGAGAAGTTTCCGGCCTTAAACGCGGCCGTACCGGAGTTGATATGGTCGCGGGCCTTGAGTTTGTCGCAGCCGGTCGCGAAGACAACCATTGCGACGAGAGCACCAGTCGCCAGAACGAGTCTGGCCTGACGCATGACGGGAGAAAGCGCGAGAAGCCGCATTACTGACCAGCCTCCACTTTCGGCGTCATGAGACCGACCTTATCGACGCCGGCGGAATGCGCGGTGTCGATGGCGCGGGCCACAACCTGGAATTCCAGCTCGGGATCGCCTTTCACGAAGACAACCTTTTCAGCGCGGGTCTTGAAAATGCCGATCAGGCGTTCTTCCAGAGCGTCCCACGTGGTGGGGTCCTGGTTGAGCTTTAAACCACCCTGCTTGTCGATCACGATGACCACAGTTCTGTCGTCGGCGTCATTCGCCTTCTGGTTCGGCGGTGGGGGCTGGGGCGCAAGAGCGTCCAGACCATGCGGCGAAACCGGCGAAATCGCCATGAAGATAATCAGCAGCACGAGGAGAATGTCGATCATGGGCGTCATGTTGATATCGCCCTTGGGACCGCCGCCGCTGCCGCCAACTGCCATTGCCATAAATATCGCTCCTTAAGATTCCGATCCTGATCTTCGGCAAAACCGCGCCAGCCCAGCTGTCGCTATTCTGCCTTTACTTCGTTGTCGCTGCCTGCGCTTTTTCGAGCTTCTTGGCGTCCGCAGTCTGCTCGGTGAGCAAACCAACTTCGTCCACGCTTCCAGCCCGGAGGTTATCGACGACTTCTTCCACTCTCTCGTACTTCGAACGCGCATCGGCCTTGATATAAACCATTTTGCTCGTCCGGCCCGTCAGCAGTTCCTTCACGGCCGGGGCGAGGTCAGACGGTTCCGTTTTCTTCAGGCCGGGGCTGAGAAAGGTTTGACCGTCGCGAGTGATCGCCACGATGATCGCATCTTCCTTGTCCGCGTCCGGCATGGTGATCGGATTGCGCGTCATTGCCAGATCTACAGGGATACTTTTTGAGAGCATCGGGGTGATAACCATGAAGATGATCAGCACCACGAGCATCACGTCGACCATCGGCGTGACGTTAATGTCCGCCACTGGTGGCGGCGCTTTCTTCTTTGTCATTCGTCTCTCCTGATACGCTTCGCTGATTGCCTGATACGCTTCGCTGATTGATGCGACGACCGGAGGAACCGGGCATCGCACACTCACTCGCCAGCCGACCGTCCCCGGAAACAGAAGCACTGCTTTCGGAGATCCCGTGGCGGCGGTTCGAAACCACCGCCACGGTCAGTCAATCAACTCGCCAGAGTGTTTCTTAATCGCTGCAGCTGACTACTTACGCGCGCCGGAGCGGGCCTGCGCACGCTTCAGGAAGTAATCGACCAGTTCGGAGCTGGAGTTGCCCATTTCGACGTCGAATGCATCAACACGACCGGTGAAGTAGTTGAACATCCAGACGGCGGGAACGGCGACGAACAGACCGATAGCTGTCGTAACGAGCGCTTCCGAGATACCACCGGCGATCGCGCCGATACCGGGGGTCTTTTCCGCAGCCATCGTCTTGAACGCGTTGATAATGCCGACGACGGTTCCGAAGAGACCGACGAACGGGGCAGTGGAACCGATTGTCGCGAGGGCGCTGACGCCACGCTTCAGTTCGGCGTGAACAATCGCTTCCGCGCGTTCGAGGGCGCGCTTGGAGGCTTCAATCTCTTCACCGGAGATTTCGGTGTTACCCTGGTGCGCCTGGAATTCCTGGAGTCCAGCGACAACGACCTTGGCAAGGTGGCTCTTCTTATAGCGATCGGCGATCTTGATCGCTTCGTCGAGCTTCCCTTCGCGGAGCGCGCCGGCAACCGCCGGAGCGAACTGGCGGCTCTGCTTGCGAGCGGCGTTGAACGCCATCAGACGGTCGATCATGACACCAATCGACCAAGCGGACATCAGGAACATGATGATGACGACGGCCTTGGCCAGCGTACCCATCTGAATCCAGAGGTGGCGGAAATCCCAACCCGGCGCTCCGGCTTCCTGCAACAGCATGAACGCCCAAACCTGCATCTGTAAAAGCATTTTAGTCTTCTTCTCCTGCGAGTTGATTTATGAAAAAACCGGCCAGCGCTGCCTTACTCCACTACTGACTGAGCGTGAAGTTGACGTCGATGGTCGTGATCACTTCCACGGGTTCACCGTTGAGAAGTGTCGGCTTGTACTGCCACTGCTGCACCGCTGCCATCGCCGCCTGAACGAGCAGGGGAGGACCGCTGATGAGGTGCAAATTCTGAATCGTGCCGTCCTTGGCGATCTGGGCCTCGAACTTCACGGTTCCCTGTACGCGAGCTGCCTTGGCAAGCGGCGGGTACACCGGCTTGGGCTGGCGGATGAGGCTCGCCTGCATAACGTTACCACCGACGCGTTGGGGAACTGCCGGGGGCTTCGGCTTCGCAGCCGGAGGAGGAGGCGGCGGTGGCGGGGCCGCGCTGGGCAGACCACCGATGATACCGCCGAGAACGCCGCCCGCGGTACCGCCAGGCACGCCGCCCGGGACACCACCGACAACGCCCGCCGTCATGGGCGCTTCTTCTTCCGTAATCATCTTCACTTCCTTCGGAACCGTTTTAGGCGCCGTCAGGATGTTGGAGTTGAACTGTTTGGGGGTAACCTTCACCACTTTCACGGCGGCCGGAGGAGGCGGCGGCGGGGGCGGAGGCGGCGGCGGAGGAGCCGTCAGAAAGGTCGACAACTGCGCCTGCGGCAGTGCGTCGAAATAGATCAGCGGAATGATAACGAGAATGCCGATCGCTACCAGCTGGATTGCGAACGACAGCAGGATGGTGTACGGCTTATTCGTTTTTCCTGTGCCTTCAACGAATGTCTGCTCAAACATTATGCCCTCTCTACCTTTTGCGCCAACCCGCTCAAGTGGGGTCCGAACGCGGAAATTTTGCTCAACGAATCGAACTAAAATCTGGTACTGCCAGTGGCGGGCTGATGGAACAGCGCCGCCGGAACGGAAGCCGACCGCGGCTTACTTTGCCGCCTTCACAGAACCTTTGGCCGGAGCGCCCGCACGGGGGGCAGAGACAGGAACCTCTGGAGCAGTCTTTCTGCGTTTGTCGGCCCAGTCATGCCATGCGAGGACAATCGGGCTCGCCACAAACACTGAAGAGTACGTTCCAATAATGATACCTATAACGAGCGCCAAAGAGAAACCATGAAGCACCGGTCCGCCAAATAAAAACAGCGCAAGAACCGCAAGGAACGTCAACCCGGAAGTCATCACCGTCCGGCTCAGCGTCTGGTTGACGCTCAGGTTAATTACGTCCACCAGGCCTCCACGCTTGTTCAGCTGGAGATTCTCACGAATACGATCGAAGATGACAATCGTATCATTCATCGAGTAACCAACAAGCGTCAGCAGCGCGGCGATAACCGTGAGGCTGATTTCCTTGTCCATAATCGAGAAGATTCCGATGGTGATGATGGTGTCGTGGAACACTGCGATCACCGCCCCCACCCCGTAAACCCATTCGAACCGGAACCAGATATATACCAACATGCCGGCCAATGCAAGCAGAGTTGCGCTGATGGCCTGGCTGCGCAGGTCTGCGCCAACCTTCGGACCAACGCTCTCACTGCTGCGCGCGGCCGTATAGGGAGCAAGATAGCTCTCCTGATTGAATACCGTCAGGGCCTGCGGCGTCAAGCCGGGAACGCCACGCAGATCGTCAATCTTTGTAATCAGACCGCCGTGGGAATCACGGAAGCCGATAACGGCCGTCGCGAGCTCTTCCACCTGCTGCACGGACAGAGACACGCCCGCCCTCTGCAGGGGATCGATAATACGCTGGCTCAACTGAATGGCGGTCGCGTTATTGAGGTCCAGCTTGCCGTTGCCGGGCTGGCCGAAGGTCTGCGCGAGCGTATCGATCACAAGCTTCTTACTGCGCTCAAGTTCGGCGTCCGCATCTTTCCGGCCGGTGCTGTCGACGCCCACTTCAATCTCAACTTCGTTCTGGTCTGACGCGCCTTCGAACGTCTGGACGCTCGGCGGCTGGGACAGAACCTTCGAAAGCACGGTACGGATCTTCTCCACGTCCGGCTTGGAAGCGAAACGGACGGTCATCAGCAGGCCGCCCTTGAACTCAATGCCATACTTGGGCCCGCCCTTGACGGCGAGGCTCAGCAGCCCACCCACGCTGAGCACCAGCGAGGCGATAATGAAGGGCCACTTGTGGCCGAGAAAATCGAAATTCGTTTTTTTAAATAATTCCATCTATCACTGCCCGCCCGGGCGTTCCGGACTGAACGGTGCCATTGGTGTAATGACACCGGTCGTAGAGAATTTGTTCCTGAAATACGCGTACCAAAACTAACATATGCGGATTGCCGGCCTGAGGAGCGCGAGCAACCCGCGGATGCGCCACTAGATGCTGAGTTCGGTGACTTCGGTCTTGCCGGAGAGCTCCCAGTCGAAGATCACCTTCGAAACGAAGACCGCCGTAAAGACGTTGGCCAGGAGACCGATCACGAGGGTGACGGCGAAGCCCTTCACCGGACCGGACCCGAAAATGAACAGGAAGAGACACGAGACGATGGTGGTGACGTGGGTATCCACGATGGTCCACCACGCCTTGCCGAAGCCCGCGTCGACCGCGGCAATGATTGATTTGCCGGAGCGGATTTCTTCCCGGATACGCTCAAAGATCAGCACGTTCGAATCGACGGCCATACCGACCGTGAGAATGATGCCCGCGATGCCTGGCAGGGTCAGCGTTGCGCCGAAGTAGCAGAGCGCCGCCATCAGCAGGATGGTGTTGAGCAGCAGCGCCAGAACGGCGTTGAGGCCGGCCTTCTTGTAATAAATCAGCATCACGATAATGACGGCCACCAAGCCGGCGATGCCCGAGAAAATCCCTTCGCGGATGGAATCGAGACCGAGGGACGGGCCAACCGTGGCGTCCTGCAGGTACTTAATGCCGGCGGGCAGCGCGCCCGTGCGGAGGACGAGGGCCAGATCGTTCGCTTCCTGATCGCTGCTGAGGCCGTTGATGCGGCCGGAGTCACTGATGGCGCTCTGGATGGTGGCAACGCTGCGGATCTGGGTATCGAGCACGACGGCCAGCCGGTTGCCGATGTTCGCCTGGGTGAAACGCTCAAAGCGGCGCGCACCGTCCTGCGAGAGGGTGAAGCTGGTTTCCCAGCGGCCCGGGCTGTCGGGGTCTGTGGCGGCCTTGGCGCTGCGCATATCCTGGCCGGTGATCACCGGGGTGCGGGAGATGAGGTACCAGCCACCGGAAGCGCCGGCGGAAACGAATTCACGGAGTTCGGTATTGAGCGGCAGAATGCCACCCTTGGCGCCGAGCGCTTCCTGCGCTGTCTTCCAGGGGCCCTCATTCTTCACTTCCACGATTTTGAGCTGCGCGGTGGCGCCGATGATTTCCTTCACGTGGGCCGGGTCGCCTTCACCAGGAAGCTCCACCAGGATTTCCGATTGGGTGACCGGGTCGCCGTGCGCCTGCACGGTCGGCTCAGTCAGTCCGAGCTCATTGACGCGCTTTTCGATGGTCTGGAGAGACTGGGTGACCGTGTTGCGCTTCAGTTCGAGGACCGAACTGGGCTTCATGTTCATTTTGTAATCGTTGGCGTTGAGGCCGGAAAGGGTCCAGTCCGGGAACTTCTCCGTCACCATGCTGCGAAGAATCGAAGCCTTGGCGGGGTCGACGCCGTGGAGGGTAACCTGAATGTTTTCAGTGTCCTTGAGGGTTTCCGGGTCGTTGCGGTCGAAGCCACCGGCCACCAGGATGTTGCGGGTGCGGGTTTCTTCGCGCAGCAGCTCGATCACCTGATCGGCTTCGGCCTTGGCCGCGTCCTGAACCTGAACCTGCAGCACGAGGTGACTGCCGCCCTTGAGGTCCAGCCCGAGGTGGATATTGTGGGCGATGTTGGACTGCAGCTTCGCCACGGAGGTGGGTAAGCCAATGATTCCAAAGATGCAGATCAGTACGGTAGCCACAATTACAACCGTCTTGATCGTCAGATTTCGTTGCATGTGAGTATTTGCCTTATTGCGAGGTTACTTCGTGCCTTCCGGCAGCACGATGGAGCTGACTGCGGAGCGGGCGAACTGAAGTTTCAGGTTGTCCGGTTTGATTCTGAGAACTATTGTGTCACCATCCACGGCGGTGACGGTGCCCATAAGGCCGCCGTTGGTGATGACGGAGTCGCCGGCTTTCAGGTCGGCAAGCATCTGGGCCTGTTTTTTCTTTTGCTTCTGCATAGGCATAAACAAAAGAAAATAAAAGACTACGGCGATCAGAGCGTAGGGCGCAAAGAGATAGATCGAATTGGAAGGCTGCTGTTGCAGCAGGAGAAGTGAAAATGACACGTTAGCTTTCCGCTTTTACAGAGCGGTCCCGTACCTCCCCACGCACTTTTTCAAGATAGAGGGGAAATTGACCCAATAGGATAGACTGCCTGATCTCCCTCATTATGTCAAGGTAACGGCGCACATTGTGCCGGGTGGCGAGCGAAGAAAACAGGATTTCGCCGGCCTGGAACAGGTGCCGGAGGTAGGCGCGGGAGTAATTCCGGCAGGTGTAGCAGCCGCAGTTCGGGTCGAGCGGGCCTTCATCCTCGCGGTAGCGGGCGTTCTTGATGACGACCTTGCCTTCGGACGTGAAGATCCAGCCGTTGCGCGCGTTGCGGCTGGGCAACACGCAATCCATCATGTCGATCCCCCGGGCGACGTACTCCGGCAGCTCATCCGGCATCCCGACTCCCATGGCGTAGCGGGGTCTGTCTTTGGGCAGGAGCGGCTCGCTCGATTCCACCATTTCGAGGCTCAGGGGACGTGGCTCGCCGACCGACAGGCCGCCGATCGCGTAGCCGTCCGCATCCAGCTCCACCAGGCGCTCCGCGCAGTCCCGGCGGAGATCCGTGTAGGTGGAGCCCTGCACGATGGGGAACAAGGCATGGCGGGTGGGCGAAGCCGCAATTCGCTCCCGGTAATGCTGGTAACCTCGCTGCGCCCAGCGAACCGTACGCTCCATGGAGGCGCGGGCGGTTTCATGGCTGACCGGGTACGGCGGGCATTCGTCGAGCACCATCATGATGTCGGAGCCGAGCGCCATTTGGACGTCGACCGTGGATGCGGGCGTGAATTTGTGGGTGTCGCCGTTGAGGTGGGACTGGAAGGTGACGCCCTCTTCGGTGATTTTGCGAAGGTCGGAGAGGCTGAAGACCTGGAAGCCGCCGGAATCGGTGAGGATGGCGCCGGGCCAGGACATGAACTTGTGCAACCCGCCGAGTTTGCGGATGAGTTCGTGGCCGGGCCGGAGGAACAGGTGATAGGTATTGCCGAGGATGATCTTCGCTTCGAGGTCATCCCAGAGGTCACGCTGGCTCAGGCCCTTGACGGTGGCCTGGGTGCCGACGGGCATGAAGACGGGGGTCGGGATATCGCCGTGTTCGGTGTGGAGAATTCCGGCGCGGGCGCGCGTGACCGGACATTCGGCCAGCAGTTCCCAGGTGATTTGTCGGGGCAAATCCGATTGTACGGTGAGGGTTGTCCGGATGACGGCATCTTCGGAGATAAGACCGTCATCCGGGTTATCTGTCTATTTCGTGCTTTTGACGGTGGCGGCGCCCGAAAGTGCCACCGATTGGGTCGCGGCGGAGCCGTTGACCGGAGAAGCATTGTCGATGAAGACGACGGAAGCGGTGCGGGCGCCGGCGGCCTTCGGCTTAAACGCAAGCGTGACGTCGCAACTGGCGGCGGCCGGCAAAGTCTGGCCGCAGGTGGTATAGCCAATGAAATCCGTGGCGTTCGTACCGGTCAGATAGACGGCGGCCAGCGTAAGCGTGGAGGTTCCGGTGTTGGTGAGTGTGGCCGTCTGATTGGCGCTCGCGCCGCCCACCACGGTGGAGGGGAAGGCCAGGGACGTGACGCTCAGGGTGGCCCGGGGTCCCGCGTTCGGGCTGGCGCCGGCGCCGGAAAGCGTGATGATCTGGGGCGAGCCGGTGGCGTTGTCGGCAATGCTGACGGTGGCGGACCTCGCGGATGCCGCCGTGGGCTTGAAGGCGACCGTGACGGTGCAACTGGCCGCGGCGGCGAGGGTGGCGGCGCAGGTGGTGGTTTCCGTGAAGTCGCCGGGGCTGACGCCCGCCTTTGTGATTGAGATGCCGGTGAGAATGGCATTGCCGCTGTTGGTGATGGTGACGCTCTGAGACGTGCTGGCTGAACCCACCAGCGTGGAAGGGAAGGTGATCGCGGCGGCACTGAGGGTGACGCGGGGAGCGGGTGCGCCGGCCACAGCCGTTCCGGTGAGTGCGACGGCCTGGGGCGAGCCGGTGGCGTTGTCGGCGACACTCAGCGAGGCGGTCCGGACGCCTGCCGCCGTGGGCTTAAAGGTCACGACGACCGTGCAGGTGGCATGAACCGCGAGGGCGGCGGCGCAGGTATTCGTCTGGGTATAGTCACCGGGGCTGCCACCCGTGAAGGAGACGGAAGCGATGTTGAGTGGCGCGGTACCGGAATTGGAGATGGTGACCGATTGCGTGGCGGAACTGTTGCCGATGGTGGTACCTGGGAAGGCGAGCGAAAGCGGCGTCAGCGTGACGCCGGGCGCGCCGACTGTGACTGATACCGGGGAGGAAGAACTGGGGCCGAAGTTGGAGTCACCCGGGTAGTTGGCTGTCACGGTATAGCTGCCGGAGGGCAGAGTGGTGATGGTGGTGTTGACTGCGCCGGCGCTGAGCGGATAGGTCGCGAGGGGCGTGGTGCTCAGGCTGTCCACCAGGGTCACGTTCCCAGTTGGCGTACCGCTGCCACCGGAACTGTGCGCGACGGTAATCTTCACGGTCGCGGCGGAACCCGGTGAGAGGGTAGTGGGCGAGATGGTCAGGCTGGTTGTTGAGATATTGCAGGGCTTCGACGGCGTGGTGAGGGTTCCCCGCGACGAATACCAGCCGTTCACGCCGGTGGATGGAGAATCCCGGAAGAACCAGCTTTTGAAGGCCAGTTCCTGCAGGTGGTATACGTAGGCGTTCGACATGGTGACGGTAAAGTTGGAGCCGCTCAGCGGGTCGCCTACTTCGAGGTTCCCCTGGCAGCCGGAGACCTGGCCGATATTGCCCCAGGAAGGCGTGGCGTTGTTACCCGTGGGGTCGTCCAGCCATTCCCCGATTTCATGCGACATGGCGGCGACGTCTTTCGTGCTGCCGAAGCTGTTACTGGTATCGAAGTCCGCCACCACATAAGTCTGCAGCGCGCCGGAGCTGCTGAAGCCGGAGTGATAACCCAGGATGCAGCAATTGGTGGCGGTCGTCTCATACATGACGACGTTTTCGAGGACAAATACCGGAAGCATCGAGGGATGCACCGTGGAAGAGAGAGCCGGAAAAACCGTATTGATGAGATAACTGTCGAACCAGTTAATATCCATCTCGCCCAGACGTCCGCAACCCGCGGCAGCGGTCTTACCGTTCGCGGCCGGAACCGTGATCTGTACAGAGGGCGCCGCGGAAGCGCTGAGCAGGATGTGATAGTTCGGGCTGAGGCCGCCGCCCGTTGATTGCCAGAAATTCGCACGCTGAAAATAATCGGCAAACTGAGTGGCGCCCACGTTGGCGCCGCCCACTGTATAATTCGCGCTATTAAACAAAGGCGATGACTGTACGAGAGAAAGAGGAGTCTGCGTGGAGCAGGTGCTGGTGACGGCAGGATCGTAAGTCGTGCCGTCAGAGAATTTGATGGTAACCGGAATAATCACGGCGGGTATTGTGGTTGTGCCCGCGCCGGCCTGCAGAGGACTGGAGCCCACCATCTGATAGGAGTAAGATCCTGAAGTGGCCTGCCAGAGAGGCAGGGCGGACACGGAAGCGCCCGCGGCTCTTGTGCTGAAGGATTCGGGATTCAGAGACCGCGTGGTATTCGCAGGACGTGAAACGTAGCGGACAGGCCGCGAGGGCGGAGTGCTCACAGTCTCTTCCGAGCCATGAAATATCTGACTAAAAGCGGAAAGAGATAAGACAAAAAAGGCGGGAAGCCTTCGTAACGCGGTACAGCTCACCAGATTGCTCCTTGGGTGTTTCTGTTACCGATGTTACTGCAGGTTCCCGCTCTTTTCAGCGAGTTTTAATTACTCCTATTCCTTATATTTTCAGCACTTCTACTTACCAGTGCCGCTGAGAGATACACTTTGGGGAGATCCCGCAACGTTATCCGAGATAGTAATGGAAGCGCTGCGACTGCTCTTCGCGGTCGGCTTGAAAGTCACCGAAATCGTGCAGGCGGCATTTACCGCCAGACTGGTTCCGCAGTTGTTGGTCTGTGCGAAATCCGGGGCATTGGTTCCGCTCACGGCAATGGAGCTGATGGTCAGCAGCGCCGTGCCGCTGTTGGTGAGCGAGATGGTTTTTGCGGCCGAGGTGGTCCCGACGGTGGTGGAAGCGAAGCTCAGCGAGGTGGGGCTGAGGGTCACCTTCGGCGCGGTGGCAGCAGTAGCTGTACCGGTGAGAGAAACGGTCTGGGGCGAACCGGAGGCGTTGTCGGCAATGCTCAGTGACCCGGTTCGGGCGCCGGACGCGGTGGGCTTGAAGGTCACCGCGATGGAGCAGCTTGCCGCGGCCGCGAGACTGGTTCCGCAGGTATTGGTCTGGCTGTAGTCCCCGGTGACGGAGACAGAGGTAATGCTGAGCGATGCGGCGCCGGTATTTTTTACCGTGACGGTCTGGGCGGCGCTGGAGACGCCCACCACCGTACTGGTGAAGGTAAGCGACGTGGGGCTGAGACTGACGACCGGCGCGGCGGGGGCCGTCGCCGTTCCCGAGAGCGCCACTGTCTGGGGCGAGCCGGCGATGTTGTCGGCGAAGGCGAGCGTTGCCGTGCGGGTCCCGGTCGCGGTCGGCTTGAAGATGACAGATGCGGTACACTTCGCACCCACCGCTACGCTCTTGCCGCAGGTGTTGGTCTGGCTGTAGTCGGCGGGGCTGGCGCCGGTGATGGAGACCGAGGAGATGGTGACGGGCGCGGTACCGGTGTTGGTGAACGTGACAGTCTGGGCGGCGCCGGAGGTTCCGACGGCCAGACTCGCGAAGGCGAGCGAAACGGGGCTCACAGTGGCCGAGGCCGTTCCGACCGTGACCGCGACAGCGGCGGAGGTGCTGGCGGCAAAGTTCAGATCTCCGGTGTAGTTGGCGGTGACGTTGTAGCTGCCAGCGGGCAGTACGGCAGTCGTATTCACCGCGCCGCCGCTGAGAGTGTAGGTGGCGAGAGTCGTGGCGGACGTGCTGTTGACCAGATTCACGGCGCCTGACGGGATGCCGGTGTAACCGGAACCGGGCGCCACTTTGATCGCAACCGTAGTGGAGGACCCGGCGGCGATGCTGACCGGGGTGATGGTGAGCGAGGTGGTGGAGGTTTCGCAGGAGGCGGCGGGGGCCTTAAAGGTGCCGTTGGACGAGTACCAGCCGTTCACGCCGGACGAGGCGGCGTCGTGATAGAACCAGCTTTTGAAGGCCAGTTCCTGAACATGGTAGGTATAGGCGTTCGACATGGTGACGGCGAGTTCGGTTCCGCTCAGCGGATCGCCAACCTCGAGATTGTTCTGGCAGCCGCTGACCTGGCCGATGTGGCCCCAGTAGGGTGTCGGGTTGTTGCCGGTGGGATCGTCGAGCCATTCGCCGAGTTCGTGGGAAAGAGCGGCGATGTCCTGCGTGCTTCCGAAGCTGCCGGAGGTCTCAAAGTCCGCCACGGCATAGGACTGCACGGCGCTGGAATAGCTGGGGTTGTTGAAGGCGGAGTGATAGCCGATGATGCAGCAGTTGCTGGTGGTCGTTTGATACATCACGGTGTTGTAGAGCAGAAAGACCGGGAGGCTGGAGGGTGTAACGCCGAGCGTGGCGAGCTTCGGAAAGACGGTGCCCTGCACATAGGAGTCGAACCAGTTGAGGTCCATTTCGCCGAGGCGGCCACAGGTTGCCGCGACCGTGCTGCCGCTGGCGGAGGGAACGGCGATGGCAATGGGCGCGAGCGTGGTCTGGGAAAGGAGAGTGTGGTAGTTCGGGCTGATTCCGGTGGGACCGGCATACTGCCAGAAGTTGGCGCGCTGGAAGGCATCGAGAAACTGCGTGGAGCCGAGGCTGACGCCGCCGGCGGTAAAGGCGTAGTTGTTAAAAATAGGGGACGACTGCACCAGCGACACGGGCGACTGGGAGGAGCAGGTGTTCGAGGCCGTTGGATCAGACTTATTGCCGTCCGCAAAAGTCAGCACCAGGGGGACGATGACGGTGGGAATTGTGGTGGTTCCGGCGGCTGCGGTCATGGGGCTGGCGCCGACCATCTGGTAGCCGTAGGCGCCATCTGTGGAAGCCCAAATGGGGACGGTGGCGACGGTGGCGCGGGAGTTCAGGCCGGTGCGGAGTGTGGCCGGGTCCGCCGGGTCCTGCGAAGGTTGATTCGGGAAGGAGACGTAGCGGGCGGAACGGTGCGACGGGGGCGGGTTGTGCCGGAGCTCGGTGCTTTGTGCGTGGATCAGGCACGACGCGGCCAGACCGGCGAAAATAAGTCCTGAAATTTTCATTTTTGTTTGATTTAGAAGGATGCCTACTACCCGATGCTACCGGAGTAGAGGGCAGGGCGAAAGGTCGGGGCCGAAAGCGGGTACTATACCCCGCCCTCTCAAAAAGTTAACAGTCGGATGCCGGCAGACGGCGCGGAACTACTTGGCGATGCGACCGCCGTCCACCATGAGATGCGCACCGGTGATGAAGCTGGCTTCGTCGGAGGCGAAAAACAGGATGGCGTTGGCGATTTCCCGGGCTTCCCCCACGCGGTTGAGCATGTGCTGCGGGGCCATTTCGGCGATCCACTGTTCCTTTGTGATGCCCATGCGGATCCACTCGCGTTCGGTGGCACTGGTGAGCACGCAGCCGGGACAGATGCTGTTGACGCGAATGTTGTGGGGAGCGAGGTCGAGCGCCATACAGATGGTCATGGAGAGCAGCGCGCCCTTGCTGGTGTTGTAGGTGGCGAAATCCGGCTGCGCCATGAGGGCGCTGGTGGAGGAAACGTTGACGATGGAACCCTTGCCGCGCTGACGGATGTGCGGGATCGCGTGTTTGGCGACCAGGGCGGTGCCGATGACGTTGACGCCCAGAACACGCTGCCAGTCTTCGACGGAGGCCTTTTCGACGCCGATGGTGGTGAAGTTGGCGGCGTTGTTGACCAGAATGTCGATCCCACCGAATTTCTGTACCGCGACGTCGCTGATCCGGCGGGCGTCATCCTCTTTCGAAATGTCTCCGGCGACGGCGACGACTTCGGCGCCCAGGGCGGCAACCTGAGCCGCGACGGCGTTCACGTTTGCCTCGCTGATATCGGCCAGGACCAGACGGGAGCCTTCTTCGGCAAAACGGATCGCGGTGCCCTCGCCGATGCCGGCTCCGGCGCCGGTGATTATGGAAACCTTATTCGCAAGGCGCATGAATTTCCATCTTACGCCTATGGGGATCAGGGTTCAGAAGGTAACCGTTAACTGTACGAACGTTTACGGTAACAATGAAAGAAGGGCGATGGGGAAAGACTTGTTACAGCCTTCCCCCATCGCCCGGTGGAGCAGTGATGTGTTATTTGGAAACCGGCGCGGGCGCGAGGTCACGGCTGGTGATGACGCGATCGATGATGCCATATTCCACGGCCTGTTCGGGCCCCATGATGTAGTCGCGATCCACATCGCGGCCAACGCGTTCGATGGACTGACCGCTGGCATCGGCGAGGATCTTATTCAGCATCTCGCGCATGCGGAGGATTTCCTTCGCATAAATGTCGATATCGGCCGCCTGGCCTGCCAGACCCTGCATGGAGGGCTGGTGGATCATGATGCGCGAGTTGGGCAGGCTGAAGCGCTTGCCTTTCGTTCCCGCGGCCAGCAGGACTGCGCCCATGGACGCCGCCTGGCCCACGCAGATGGTTACGATGTCAGGCCGAACGAATGCCATCGTGTCAAGAATCGCAAGGCCGGCGGTGATGGAACCACCCGGCGAATTGATGTAGATCGAGATATCGCGCTCCGGATCTTCGGCCTCCAGAAACAGCAACTGGGCGATGATCAGGTTCGCGACTGTGTCGTCGATCGGCGTTCCCAGAAAGATGATGTTCTCTTTCAGCAGACGCGAGTAGATGTCGTAAGACCGTTCCCCTCGGGACGTCTGTTCCACAACCATTGGAACCAGCAGAGAGTTACCCATTCCTTTCCCTTCCTTATTGTTCGATGAAAGGCCACCGGGAGAAGATTCTCCGCATGCGCCCTGCCCCCGAAACTTCATCATAGACTGCGGGAGGCGCGGCGCCGGCAGGGGCGGAACAATTTTGCAGGGCGACGGCGGGAAACAAGGCCTGTTCCACGGCGCGCGGACCGCGTTTGATGCAGGCTCCGCCAGCGGGAAAAACGGTGCGAAAAGCCCGTTTTCGGCAGAGTCCGGAGCAGGCGGGAGGATCTGAGCCGCGCGCCGGATCGAAGGTTTTGCCATGCCGGTGGAGCGCCGGAAATATTTTTGGCGGCGCTGTGAACAGGAAATCGGGAGATTAGCGCGCGGGAAGCTGCGCGAGGGCAGCGCGCAGTGCGGGAGAGTCCTGCACGGCGAGCGCCTTGCGGTAGTATTCGGCGGCGACGGCGTAATCCTGCAGTTGGGCTTCGATGGAGCCGTAGACGGCGAGGGCCTCGAAGTGATCCGGATTGCGGCCGAGGACGGCGCGGAGACGTTCCCTGGCCGCATCCAGGCTGCCCGCTGCAACTTCGAGGCGGGCGAACTCTACCTGCGTTTCCGTGGTGGGCCCTTCGCGGAGAGAGGCTTCGAGAGCGCGGCGCGCTTCCGGGAGGTTGCCGCGCAACAGCCACTGGTGGCCGAGGAAGCGGAGTCGCTGTGCCGGGGCGAGATTGGCGTTGAAGGAAATGAGCGTGGACTTCGGCTCCGGGGACGCGGGGCCGAACTGGAGATCCATGGCGCGGGAATCGGCGGAGGTGATGGCTTCGAGGCGATAGAGGCCGGGCGGCAGGTTCCGCGGAAGATCCACGGTGGCGAAGGTGGTGGCCTCCGCACTGGCGCGCCAGACGACCGCGGCGCCCTGGCGGAGCATCCAGGTAACCCGGCAGTTCCCCTGACAGGGCCTGTTGATTGGCAAAATGACGGACTGGCCGGACGGGTTCAGATGCGCGCGGCGGCCATCGAAAGTGAAGGGCGCGCGGGAGGAACCGGAATCGGAATCCAGATCCACTCGAAAAAGCGAACCCAATTCGGGGCTGTCCGCCACTGCGGGGATATGGAGAGGATAGCCGAAAGTGACGCCGTCGACGGTAAAGATAACACGATACGCGCCCGGAAGCAGATCGAGGCGGTAGGTGTATTCGACAGGCTTCGAGTCCGGGAAGCGGAGCTGCAACTGGTCGCGGCAGAGCGTGGTGACGCCGCTCTGCACTTCGATGTCGAACTGTTTCTGCGCGGCGGTTTCGAGCCGAAGATCAATCTGGCGGCCTCCCCAGGGCGAGGGGGTGACCAGAGTATCCAGCTTCGGCTGCGAGGCAACCAGGCGCGCCGTGACGCGCGTACGGAGGCTTTTCGACAGCATTCGCTGTGGCGAGAGCACCTGCCCGAGAATTTCGTCGTTGCCGCTGTACTTGATGCCGGTGGCAACGCCGACCGCGGCGGTGATCACCTCATCCTCCGCCGGTCCGGTCTTCAGGTTCTTCCGGATGTCCGATTCGGTGAGGCTGTCATTCGGGCCGAACATGTGAACGGCGCCGGCCTGCGGCAGCAGCAGTGCGCGGATGGTATCGACCGTGGGGGAGTAGAGCTTTGGCAGGCCGAGACTTCCCTTGAGGTAAAAGAGCAGGCGAAGTTCGGTATTGAGGAAATCGGGAACGTTGTCGTAGTACCAGATCTCCACGGGAACGAAGATGCGGGAGGACGACACGCGGGTGATCTTCGTGGGAGGACCAAGCGCCAGGTAAACGCGACCGGGATCGGTATTGGCGCCGGAACCTGGTTTATCCGTGCCCCAGTGGACATCCACGTAAGCGAGGCGGCGGTAATACTCCTCCGGCGTGATGCTGCGGGTGGCCCAGAAATCGCGCTCGAAGCCGGGGCGATCTTCCGGCTTCAGCGTCTGCCAGGTCTTCTTCTCAGCGGGAGTAATGATGGGTGCGACGGTATCCGGCCATGCGGGTGGCGCGGCCGTAAGACCGGCCACACACACCAGCAGCAGCAGGAGGGTACGTCCCATCAGAACTCGAATCTGCCGGCGAACTGCAGCATTCTGGCGGCATAAGCCAGATCTGAGTTCTGCGCGGCGAGGCCATAGGTGGCCACGTTCACAACGGTCTGGTAACTGCCGAAGTTCGAGTGGTTGAAAAGATTAAACGCTTCGATCATGGGGATGAAGCGGATGTGGTCTTTTACGGTGAAGGTTTTGGAGAGCCGCATGTCCACGCGATCAATGGAATGGCCGACGAGGGAATCGCGCGCCAGCAGGTTGTAGGCGACGCCTCCGATGGTAAGCGGCGTGATGTTCGCCGGCGAGCCGTAGTAAGCGGCGCTGGCGGTGAACAGCCGGTCCGTGACGCCGGTCGCGTTGAACGGATTCTGGTTTGCGGTCACCTGGAAGTTCTGGCCGGAACCATAGTGGAACGAACCGCTGAGCGAGATGCCCCACTTGTAGGTGTAGGACGCCGCGATGGTCATGGAGTGCTTCTGGTTATCGGGCGATACCGCCCATTCATCGGCGAGATTGAACTGATTGTTCGGGTAATAGAAGGGGCCGGTGGTGGAGTCTTTGAGATGGGCCAGCGTGTAGGCAACCGAGGTGCTGAAGTTCTGTGCGAAGCGATGCTGCACGCCTACGTGGAGACCATTGTAAATGGAACCGGCGGCGTTCGGCGTGGTGAAGTTCAGAATGCCCGCGAAGGCCGTGTTGGGGCGCGGCGCAGTGCTGGGATTGACGGTGTAACCGGTTGCCGGGTTGTAGGCGAGATTGGCGTCGGTTCGGATCCAGTCGCGATAGACGCGCCAGTGGACGATATCGGCGGAGACGCTCCAGTCTTTGTTGATCTGGTGTTCGGCGCCAATGCTGAGCTGGAGTGAGTAAGGCGTGTGGACATCCGGACCCAGCGGCTGAATGGTCTGCGCATTAACGGGGGCCTGGCCGGCGAGGAACTGCGCGCCCGTCACGCTGCCGAAGGGGGCGTTGAGATTGATGGGATTCGCGGCGGTGCCGGTGACGGACGGCGAGATAGTGGTCTGGCCGTTGAAGATCTGATCGTCAATGGTCTGGTTCACCTGAATATCGGCATAGAAGAGGCCCGCGCCGCCGCGAATGACGGTCTTACGGGTACCGGTGGGATCCCAGACGAAACCGAGTCGCGGCTGGAAGAGCAGATTGTCGTTGTAGTGCGGGGTCTTCACACCGCTCTTCAGAGTGAGATTGGGATTGAAGATGCCCAGATCGTTGTCGTAACGCAGGCCGAGATTCAGCGTCAGGCGGGGAGTGATCTTCCAGTCATCCTGAAACCAGAAGGCGATGGCGTTGGTGGGCAGGCTGTAGAGATAGTTGCCGAAGCCCTGCGTGTAAGAGGTCGCATAGGGCGCCAGGGCGGCGAGGTTCCAGGTGGTGGGGTCATTCCAGACGGGAAAGACCGAAGCCAGATTGAGAGAACTGACGCCGGACGAGAAGGAAAGCACGGTACCGCGGACGTTCTGGCCGAAGTTGCCGGAGTAGATGTTGTGCAGGTAGTCGAAGCCGGTCCGCATGCTGTGGTTGCCCTTGAGCCAGAACAGGTCATCGCGATACTGCCAGTCATTCTGGCCGAGTTGCTGCGGGTAGTTGTAGGGCGAGCCGACGGTGATGGTGGGAAGGCGGTATTCAGCGGTCTGAATGAGCGGCGTGTTCATCCAGTCAAAGTGATTGAGGCCGATCTTCACGTCATTGACGATGGCGGGATTGATGGTCCACGTCCAGGTGCCGAGGACGGCGTAGCTGGTGCGGGTGGAATCGGTGGCGCGGGTGGGTGAAGCGGCGCCGGTCACATTGTTGAACGGGACATGCCAGGTATAGCCGGTGGCACGGACTGAGAGACGATTGGCCGCGTTGAAGACGTAGTCGGAGTGCAGCAGATAGCTGTTGGTGCGGAGTTCGTTGGCAAAGGTGTAAGACAGCCCGCCGAAGCCGGTGGGCTGATCGAAAATACTGGTGGGCTGGCGCTCGCCTTCATAGGCGAAGAAGAAGAATAGCTTGTCCTTTTTGATGGGTCCGCCGAAAGTACCGCCGAACTGCTGATCGCTGAAGGGCAGAACTTTGTGCGCCACCGAATCGGAGGCATTGAAGGCGTCGTTCCGGAAGTAGCCATACAGAGTGCCGTGGAGGTTGTTCGTGCCGGACTTGGTTTGTACGTTGACCTGCATGCGGGAGGAACGGCCGAGGGTGGCGTCGAAACGGTTGGTGATGATCTGGAACTGGTCGATGGCGTCCTGGCTGTATTGCGGTTCGCCGAAGCCGTCGCTGGCGGAATTCTGTGTTACCTGCTGGCCATCAACGTTGATCTGGAGCTTACCGCTGTCGGTGGCTCCGAGCGGTGAATTGGAGACCGTATTGTTCGTGATGCCCGGCACCATCATGGCGAGTTGCAGATAGTTGCGGCCGTTCAAGGGAACGCGGGCGACTTCGGTGGGACTGACGTCTCCGGCAACCGTGGAAGAAGTGGTATCGACGGCGGCCGAGAGTGCTTCCACCGCAACTGACGACGAGGCTGTGGCGAGCTGCAGAGCGATATCGACGGCGGCGACCTGACCGACCAGCACGGAAAGACTGCGCTCCGCGGGCGCAAAGCCGGGGGCTTCGAAACGGAGGACATATTTCCCGGCGCGCAGGGTGGGGAACTGATAAGCGCCCTGGGCGTTGGTGATGGTCTGGAGCTTTGAGCCGTCGTCTCCTTTGGCGGTCACGATGGCGCTGGCCAGAGTGGCGCCGGAGGGGTCTGTGAGCCTTCCGGTAATACCCGTCTGCTGTGCAAACGTCAGGCCCGCCGTGATGGCGAGGGCCAGCAAAAGTCTTTGATACATCGAAGGATTCTCCTCGTTATTTTGCGGCGACTTTGAGCAGAGTTTTGTAGATCATGTCGGTACCCTGTTGCAGGCTCTCGACCGGGACTCGCTCATCGTTACCGTGCATCCGTGTCAGATCTTCCGCGCTGATGGGATACGGGTAGATCCCATACACCGGGATACCTTTACTGCGCCATGCGGCAGCATCGGTACCGGCCTGGAAGAGATACGTCGTGACAGGGACGCCGGGGAAAACGGAGTTGGCTTGTTCGACCAGAGCGCGAAACAGCTCTGAGTCTTTCGTGGATGGCTTCATGCGGCTGGCCATCTTGATGTATTCGGCGTAGGCGGCGGCATTCGCGCCGGCGGGCATGCCGCGACCGCCCGCATTGGTGACTTCGACGCGGGGATCGTTGACCACCGCTTTGATTTCGGAAATCAGTTCGTCGACATTGGTACCGGGAATGGTGCGGAAATTGAGGGTCGCGTCAGCTGAGCCGGGGATCACGTTGCCGCGGAAACCGGCGTTCAGAAACACGGGCGCAATGGTGTTGCGCATGATGGCGTGCAGCAGGGGATCCTTGCTGATTTCCCTGTCGGCCTTCTTCACTTTTTCGGGATCCGTGCCTGCCACAAGATCGTGGAAGTAAGTGGACATGGGCGGAGTGCTGGTCTTTTCAAGAGTGGTGAAGAACTCTTTGGTGCTGTCGATCAGTTTGGGCTGCGTGTCGTAGTCGCCGATCTTCGACATGGCTTTGGCCAGCGTGAAGATGGCGTTATCGGGACGCGGCATGGAGGAATGGGTGGAGGTCCCTTTGGCGGTGACCAGAAGGGAGACGCCGGATTTATCAGCGGTGGAGATGCTGACGTAGCGCGTGGAGCCGTCGGGATTCTTGATGATCCAGCCGCCTTCGTTGAGGGAAAACTCACAATCGATCTTGTCGAAGTGGTCTTTGGCGAGCCAGGTGGTGTTGTACTGGCCGCCCTCCTCATCGGCCTCCGAGAGGAAGATAATGTCGCGGGAGAGAGGGACCTTGTTCTTCGCCAGCATCATGACGGCCTGCGCGAAGACAGCGAGCCCGCCCTTGAAATCGATCGCGCCGCGGCCAATGACATAGCCGTCCCTGATCACGCCGGCGAAAGGATCGACGGACCACTTTTCGCGCTCGACGCCGACGACATCGGCATGAGCGGCGAGCAGGATGGGCTTTTTGCTGCCGTCGCCTTTGAGGCGCGCGATGAAGTGGGCTTTGGCGGGATCGGGCGTCTGGATGATATCGATCTGAAAGCCGAGCGGCTCAAACTTCGACTTCAGCAATTCGGCCATTTTGATTTCATTGCCGGGGGGATTGCTGGTGTTGACGCGGATGAGTTCCTGCAGCAGTCTGGCCGTGTCATTCACCTGCGCGAAGGCAGGAGAGATTGACAGGGAGACCAGCAGAAAAAAGAAACCGCCGACTTTCAAAAACGTTCGAGCCATGGAGCCACCTTAGTTAAAGTGCGCGAGTAACGTGCGCGACGGGGCGTGACGGGAATGGGTGATCGGCAGCGAACTCAGCTGGCGTCTGAGACGGGGTTAACTGAATAGTTTGTGAAAGAGCGGGGGAAATGTCAATACAGTTTTTTCTTTCGGGTGTGGAGGCTGTGATTGACGCTACGACCAGAACCATCGCCGCTGTCCTGAATTCCGGCGGCGGGGTTCAACTGGTCGAGAACAGCCTGCAGAGCCGGGCTGGAACCGGTGAGGCGCGGCTCTTCGTAGGGGGCGCGGGTCATATCGAAGAGTTCGCCCGCCTGATTGAGCTTCCGATTCGCGTCCCGCACGTACCATTGCGCACCCAGTTGAACGTAGACCCAGGCGCGGGGTTTGCCGGCCTCCGCAAGAAGTCGCGGCGCAAAGCTGTGGCCGTCGAGCGGCGTTTCGGGTAGTTGGGCGCCGGCGAGTTCGGCGAAGGTCGGAAGGAAATCGGTGGAGTCGATCAGGTCGTCGGAAACTATGCCGGAGGGAGTGACGCCGGGCCAGTTCGCGAGCAGCGGCACGAGCGAACCGCCTTCCAGAAGAGACCCTTTTGCGCCGGCCAGACGGCGGCCTCTGACGGTGGCTTCGTCCGCATAGACGCTGCCGGTTCCACTGTCGCTGGTGAAGACGACAAGGGTGTTTTCGCGAAGCTTCAGCCGCTCCAGGACGTCGACCAGTTTACCGATGAGCCGATCCATGTAGCGAATGTTGTCGCCGTAGAAATCATTGCCGGAAGGAGGGGTGTCCGGCGTGGGCCGCAGGCCGGTGTGCACCTGCGAAAGAGAGTAGTAAACGTAGAAGGGGCGGGCGCGGTGGCGTGTGAGGAAGCCCGCCAGGTAGTCGTGCATGCGGTCCGGCGTATAGCCGTTGGGGGAGTGATAGGGTGGGCCACCGGTCTGGCTTTCATCGAAGCCAAAATCGGAGGGTGCGGCGGTGAGAGTCCAGCGGCCGATGGCGGCGGAAACATAACCAGCATGCTGTAGCAGGCGGGGCAGGGCCGTTTCCTTCGCGGGGTCGAGGGTGGCGGCGGACGTCTGATTGGTTGCGCCGGTCCGGAAGGAATAGCGCCCGGTGAGGATGAGGGCGCGCGACGGCCCGCCGAGCGGGGCCGTGTAGGCGTGGGTGAAACGCATTCCACCGCGCGCCAGGGCGTCCAGATTCGGGGTGAGGAACGTGTCGCCGCCATAGCAACTGAGGCCGCCGATTCCCAGTTCATCAGCGAGTACGAAGATGATGTTCGGCCTGGACGGGACAGCGCCGGGGAGGCTGGCGCCCGCGCCGATCAGGCCGGCGGTCCGAAGAAATTCGCGGCGGCGCATCAGAGTTCCCTGCGCGCGGCGGCGGGAACCTTCACATCCGGCAGCGTTCCGCCGCCGTTGACGCGAAAGCCTTTCACGTTGAGCAGCACCACGGAGGGTACGCCGGCCACGCGCGGCAGCTTCACATGATTCAGTTCGATGTCTTCGGCCTGATCGACCACGAACGCGGGGCGGCGGTCTTCCTTCATGAAACCGATCTCCACGTTATTGAGCTCAATGCCCTTCGCATGGCGGATGAAGAAGCCCCACGCGGGCAGCATGCCGAACATGGAGGGTTCCGGATATTCCTTCTCGCGCTCCGGGGTGGCGTAGGGCTCACGGGGAGGGATGCCACCGGTGGCGCGAAAGAAGAACGTATTCACGAGATCGGCGGGTTGTTTGGCGACCTGATCGAGATTCAGGCCGCCGCGATAGACGATGCGGATGTTGTTGAATTTCACCTCTTCCACGTCATGCCCGGGGATGCCGGCGATGATGGAGCCGTAGCGCGGGTCCGCATCGTAGACCACCACATCGCTGATATTCACGCGGCGGATCGACCCGATTTCCACTCCCTTTGGCGCGCGCATGCGGGCGCCGATCCGCAGGAAGAACGGCGCGTTCGAGACCTGGCGCATGGTGATGTTTGAGACAGACACATCTTCGATATGCGCGCCATCGACAGACTCCAGCGCGAGGCCGCGGGAACGGTCGAAAACGATGTTGGAGATGGTGATATTGCGGAAATCGCCTTCCGATTCGGTACCGATTTTGATGCGTCCGGTGGGGCCGTCACGATCGGGCGCCTTTTCGAGGGTCCGTTTGTACGTGCCGTCGAGCAGAGTGCCCACGTCATAACCGCTGACGAGGCTGTTGGTGATGGTGATGTTCTCGGAAGACCGCGCGTAGCCGAGGGCGTGAGTGCCCTTGAGCGTAATGGCGTCGTCATTCGGCGTGTTGATGCTGGAATTGGAGATGCGGACGTTGCGGCAGGAATCGATATCGAAGCCGTCGCGATTGGTATCAACAGTGACATTGTCGATGGTGAGGTTATCGACGCCGGTGGCGAGGATGCCGAAGTGGCCTCCGTTGAGGATGGAGAAGTCGCGCAGGGTGACGTTGCGGGAGAGCCGGAGCGCGATGGCTTTATCGCCGCCGGGGCCGCGTTCGCCCCGCACCAGGCCCTTGCCGTTGATGAGTCCGCCACCGGTGATGGCGACGTTGACCAGGTTTTCGCCCCAGATGAGGCTGTTGTGCCAGTGGCTGTGGCCGGCATCCTGATACATGTCGGACACGTTGAGTTCGGCGGCGTCATAGGAGGAGGTGTCCGCGCTGGCTTCGAGGACGGAGCCGCGTTCGAGATGGAGGGTGACGTTGCTCTTCAGGTGAATGGAGCCGGTGACGTAGGCGCCGGGGCCGAAATGAACGGTGCCGCCGCCCGCCGCGGCGGCCGCATCGATGGCTTTGTTGATGGCCTCCCGATCCTGCGTCTGGCCGTCCCCCTTCGCGCCGAAGGATTTGACGTCGAACTGAGCGGCTGCAAGAGAGCAGGCAAGGAGCACCAGGGCGGGAAGCTTCATGAATCGCATCTTATCGTTCCGGCTCAGACAATCGTGGCGACTTCGATAAGATGCCACTGATGAAAATGCATCCGGCCGTATTACTGTTTTGTGGATTGACTTTGGGAGCCACCGCGTTTGCCGCGCCACCCGCGGAACACTGGGTCGCCACATTTGGAACGCCGCAGGATCTGTATCGCGCGCCCGCCGCGGCGACGCCGCCCCGGCCCGCCACGCCAACGCCCGCGCCGGCGCCCGCGCCGGCTCCAACAGGTCCGGGTCGTCGCTTCGGCATTCCGGCGACGCTGGCGTCGGTGAACAACCAGACGATCCGCATGTTTGCGCGGACCAGCATTGGCGGGCACAATGTGCGGATCCGTCTGGAGAGCGCGCTGGGCAGCGGCACGGTGAATTTTGGCGCGGCGCATATTGCGCTGCGCGCAAAGGATTCGGCCATCGACCCGGCGACTGACCGCGCGCTGACGTTCAGCGGCAAGGCGGCGGCAACGCTGTATGCGGGCGGGACGCTGGTGAGCGATCCGGTGAATTTTGAGCTGCCGGCGCTGGCGGAGGTCGCGGTGAGTTTGTATGTGCCGGGGGAGGCGAAGAATCCGACCAGCCACCGCTTTGCGCTGCACAACACTTACATCTCGCAGGAAGGCAATTTCACTGGCGCGCCCCAGATTACGGAACCCACGATCCGGGAATCCTGGTACTGGCTGGCGGGGATTGATGTGCTTGCGCCGGCCGATGCCGGGACACTGGTGACGTTCGGCGATTCCATCACGGACGGAGACCAATCGACGCCGGAGACCGATGGCAGTTGGCCCTCTCTGCTGGCCGCGCGGCTGCACGCGAACAAGGCCACGGCGCATATTTCGGTGGTGAATGCCGGGATTTCGGGTAACCGCGTTTTAGGCGATAACGGCAGCGGTCTGGTGCGGCTTTATCATGACGCGCTGATACAGCCGGGCGTGAAATGGATGACGATTCTGGAGGGGATCAACGACATTACGGGAGGGTCGCGCGGGGCCACGCCGACCATTACAGCGGACGCGCTGATTGCGGCCTACCGGCAGATGATCGCGATGGCGCATCTGTACGGCGTGAAGGTGATCGGCTGCACGATGACACCGTACGGCGGGTCGAATGCTTACAACGAGTACGGGGAGAAAGTGCGCTCCGAGGTGAATGAATGGATTCGCAACGGGAAGGAATTTGACGGCGTGATCGATTTCGACGCCGCCACGCGGGACAAGGCCGAGCCGAAGCGTTTTCGGCCTGAGGCGGATTCGCCGGACTTTCTGCATCCGGCGAATCCTGGCTACAAGCTGATGGCCGATTCGATTGATCTGAAGCTGTTCCGCTAAGCCGCTATTTGGCGGGCGGCGGGGGGACGGGCGGGGCTCCGGGACGACCGGGGCCGCGACCACCGGCGCCGGGTTGCGAGTCGAGGCCGTTCAGACCGTTTTTGTAGAGCGGGTCCATGGCGGCGATGTCGGTACGGTAACTGACGGTGTTGGCGTTGGGAAAGCTGGCCGGCACCTTCTGCGTGACCTTACCGGTTGCGGCCCACTCGGCGCCGCGCTGCAGGGTGACGATGAAGCCGACGCAGGCGAGCGCATTCACGTCGTGGCCCATGGCTGTGTGAAAGACACGGCCCTTGCCGTAGCTGGTGACGAGGAGCATCGGTTCGTCGTGCCCGCTGCCGGCATTGGCGGGATCAGAAAAGGCGGTGGCGAGGACGGTCATGTGTTCGCCGGGTCCGCGCAGCGAGTTGTAGAGTTCGTCACCCTGGTGCATCCACTGGGAGGGCAGACCCTTCATGATGGGGTGATTGGCGTCCCGGGTGGTGAGCTGGTAGGGGATGCGGCGGCCGTGTTTCCCCGCCCGGCCCGGTGTGTCGTCGGAAACCAGTTTGCCGTCTTTGAAGTACCAGAGCGCGCCGGATTTTTCTTCGCGACCCCGCCAGCCGCCAATGCCGATCATCTTGTTATATTCGGTCCATTGTCCGAAGGAGTTATCGGCGGCGTGGACGGAGACCAGTCCACCGCCGTTCTTCATGTACTGTTCGAAGGAGGCCTTCAGGTCGTCGGGCCAGTTGGCGGCGTCGTAGTTGGAAACCACCACCTGGTACTTTGAGAAATCCGGCTTGAAATTGCTGAAGTCTTCGCCGGCTTTGGGGGCGGTGGCGACGTCGACTGTGAACAGTCCGGTCTCTTCCAGTTCCTTCTTCAGGACCGGGGTGATCAGTTGCCATTTGTGGTAGGCGCCGCCGCTTTCGCCATCGAGAATCATGACTTTGATGGGGGAGGCCGCGGGGGCGGAGAGAGTCGAAAGGGCCAGCATGGCGGCTCCGAGCAGCACGGGGTTCAGCTTTTTCATAGGTTCACCTGCAATCTGAAAGCATACAGGAATCGCCATGCTGAATTATGGCTGCTCTGCCGCGCCCCCGATGTACAGACAACTGCAACCGGAGTAGTATGGATTCCGGAGCGTCCACCCCATTCCACGTCTCGCCTTAGCCTTGTTCGTACTTGCGGGAAGTCTGTCTGCCCAGTTGCCGCAGACGTTTCTGGGGAAGCACTGCGTCTCGTGTCATAACGCGAAGCTGAAGGTTGCCAACCTCAGTCTGGAGCCCGCGCCGGATTCGGCCGCGGTGTGGGAGAAGGTGCTGGACAAGGTGAGCACGGGCCGCATGCCGCCCGCGGGGGCTGGTGCCCCGGCAAAGGCTGAGGTTGCGGAATTCACGGCCTGGATCGGCAAGGCTTATCCGGCGAGGAAGGAAAGCGGGCACGTGACGGCGCATCGTCTGAACCGGGTGGAATACAACAACACGGTTCAGGATTTGCTGGCTGTTTCGCTGCGTCCGGCGGATGAGTTTCCGCTGGACGATACGGGCTACGGGTTCGACAATATCGGCGATGTTCTCTCCGTCTCACCGCTGCTGATGGAGAAGTATACGGCTGCGGCGAAGACGGTGTCGCGCGTGGCCGTGTATGGGGAGACGACCGCAGCCGGGCGGAAGCCATCGAAACTGGTGCGGTTCCTCGGGAAGAAACTCCAGGATGATCCGACGGCGAACGCTCTGCCCTTTTCCTACCGAGGTGCGCTGTGGGCAACCTGGAACTTCCCCGTGGAGGCCGATTATGAGTTCCACATGCGCGTGGCGAACTACCGGCCGCGCGATAAGAAAACACCGCGCCAGAAGGAACTGAGCCTGAAGAAAGGCCTCAATGAGGCCGAAAAGTCGGAACTGCGGGAACTGAACCGGGTTGCGGATCCGCCCGTGAAGATGGTGATGACGGTGGATGGCCACCCTGTTTATTCGGAAGTGGTGGAGGGCAATATCGACTTCGCCTATGCGCATGGCGAGACGGTGGTGAAGGTCCATCTGACGGCGGGAGAGCATGCGTTTCGGGCTTCCTATCCGGAGTTCGCGGCACTGCGGAATCCGCGTGAGAACGTGAACCTGGATGGACGCCGGAAGCTGTTTATCGACTATTTCGATATTGTGGGTCCGTTCGACCCTGTGGCCGCGCCGCCGGAGAGCCGGAAGCGCTTGTACGTGTGCGGTGAGAAGACTCCGGAGTGCGCGCGGAAGATTGTGGAAACGCTGGCGCGACGGGCTTACCGGCGTCGGCCGACGAAGCAGGAAGTGGAGAAGCTGGCGAATCTGGCGGCGATGGTGAGGAAAGATTCCGAGTCCTTCGATGAAGGCATTCGCGTGGCTCTGCAGGCAGTGCTGATGTCACCGCAGTTCCTGTTCCGAGTGGAGCGCGAGCCGCTCAGCGATTATGCGGTGGCCAGCCGGCTTTCGTACTTTCTGTGGAGCACGACGCCGGACGAGGAACTGCTGCGCCTGGCGGACGAACAGAAGCTGCGGCAGCCGGCGGTGCTGGACGCGCAGGTGCGACGCATGCTGGCGGACCCGCGCGCCGATCATCTGATCGAGAACTTCGCCGGGCAGTGGCTGGGGCTGCGGCAACTCGATAAGCGCAAGCCGGACCCGGGGCATTTCCCGCTGGTGGACGATGAACTGCTGGAGGCGATGAAGCGGGAGACGACGCTCTTCGCGCGGGAAATTCTGCGGGAGAACCGCAGTCTGCTGGATTTTCTCGACGGCCGGTTCACGTATGTCAACGGTCCGCTCGCGCTGTACTACGGGATTCCCGGCGTGACCGGGGAAGAGTTTCAGCGTGTGGACCTGGATGGCGTGAGGCGCGGCGGCGTGCTCACGCAGGGCGCGATTCTGGCGCAGTCTTCTTATGCGACGCGCACGTCGCCGGTGATTCGGGGAAAGTGGGTGCTGGAGAATCTGCTGGGCACACCGCCTCCGCCGCCCCCGCCGGATGTTCCGGCACTGGATGAGCACAGCGCGGGCAGCACGGCATCGTTGCGCCAGAAGCTGGAGCAGCATCGCGCGAACCCCGCCTGCGCGGTGTGCCACAGGCAGATGGATCCGCTGGGTTTCGGCCTTGAAAACTACGATGCTTCCGGCGCGTGGCGCGACAGGGACGGCAATTTTCCCATCGATAGTTCGGGCACCTTGCCGAGCGGCGTGAGCTTCAATGGTCCGAAAGAACTGAAGCAGATTCTGCGCAGCCAGCCGGAGTTGTTCGCACGGAACGTAACCGAGAAGATGCTGACCTATGCGCTGGGCCGCGGTCTGGAACCGTATGACCGGTCGCGGGTGGACGGCATTCTGCGGGACCTGGCGCGGAACGACTATAAATTCTCTGATCTGATTCGTGGAGTGGTGAAGGAGTTGACGGATGCCCGGTAAATCCCTGCGGCGGAGAACGCTGCTCAGAGGCCTTGGTACGGCCCTCGCATTGCCGCTGCTGGATGCGATGATCCCCGCGTTCACGCGGGCGGCGGCGACAAAAGCGCCCTGCCGCGCGGCCTTTTTGTATGTGCCGAACGGCATCATCATGGAGCAGTGGCTGCCCGCCGGTTTCGACATCACGAAGACGGGCGTGATGCCGTTCCCCGAGGCTCTGCCGCGCGTGTCGCAGGCGCTGCTGCCATTCCGCAAGGACATTATGCTGCTGAGCGGGCTGACGCAGAATGCGGGGCGCGCGCTGGGTGACGGGCCGGGCGACCATGGCCGCGCCGGAGCAAATTATCTGACCTGCGTGCATCCCAAAAAGACCAATGGCCGTGACCTGTGGGCCGGCGTTTCGGTGGATCAGATTGCGGCGAAGCGGCTGGAAGGGCGGACGCGCTTTTCGTCCCTGGAACTCGGCTGCGAAGAAGGCGTGCAGGGCGGCAGCTGCGATAACGGGTATAGCTGCGCTTACAGCAACAGCATTTCCTGGCGGACGCCGAATGCTCCGAACCCGGCGGAGATTCGTCCGCGCGCGGTGTTTGAGCGGCTGTTCGCCGCTCGGGAGACGCCGCGCGAGGCGCGATATCAGAAGAGCATTCTCGACGTGGTGACGGGCGACGCGCAGCAGCTGAGCGCCACGCTGGGCGGGGCGGACAAGCGCAAGCTGGATGAGTATTTGTCGTCGGTTCGCGACGTGGAGAAGCGGATTGAGAGCGCGGAACGCAACAGCGCCGCCGAGGCGACACCTTCCATGGCCGCCCCGGCTTCGAGCATTCCGACGGAGTTCTCTGAGCACGCGCGCGTGATGTTTGATCTGATGACGCTGGCTTTCCAGACGGATTCCACGCGGGTGGCAACGGTGCTGCTGGCGCTGGAGCAGAGTCCGCGGGCGTATCCGGAGATCGGCATCCCGGAAGCACACCACGGGCTGACGCACCACCAGGGCGACCGGGAAAAGATCGAGAAGGTGACGCAGATCAACATGTTCCACATGAAGCAACTGGCATACCTGCTGAACAAGCTGCGGAACACACCGGATGGCGATGGCACGCTGCTCGATCACATGATGCTGACTTATGGCAGCGGCTTCAGTGACGGCAATGCGCACGACCATGCCAACCTGCCGCTGGTGCTGGCGGGCGGAGGCTGCGGGACGCTGAAGCCGGGGCGGTTTATCCAGTATGCGAAAGAGACGCCGATGGCGAATCTTTTTGTGGCGATGCTGGACCGGATGGGCGTGCCGGTGGAGTCAGTGGGCGACAGCAATGGACAGCTGGGATATTTATCGGAGCTCTGAGCAAGTCATGAAAACACTTCTGCTTTTTGTCACAGCCCTTGTGGGGCTGAGCGGCGCTGAGTTTCCGCAGGCCGATATTACGAACGGACTGATCACGGCGAAGATCTATCTGCCGGACGCGGCGAAGGGCTATTACCGGGCCACGCGCTTCGACTGGTCGGGACAGATCCCGAGCCTCGAATACAAGGGCCACCAGTACTTCGGCGAGTGGAATACAAGGCCTTATGACCCGAAGCTGCACGACGCGATTATGGGGCCGGTGGAGGAGTTCAGCGATCTGGAAGCGCCGGGGTATGCGGAGGCCGCGGCAGGCGGTACGTTTCTCAAGATCGGCGTGGGTTTTCTGAAGAAGGACGATGCGAAGTACGACCATTTCAAGACTTATCAGATTGTCGACGGCGGCAGGTGGACGGTGAAAGCGCATCGGGATCGCGTGGAGTTCACGCATGTGGTGAAAGATGCGAAATCGGGCTACGGGTATGAGTACACGAAGATTGTGCGACTGGTGGCGGGTAAGCCACAGCTAAGCATCGAGCACCGGCTGAAGAACACAGGGACGAAGCCGATTGCCACCGAGGCTTACGACCACAACTTCTACATGCTGGATCACCAGCCCACGAGCGCGGATCTTTCTGTGAAGTTTGCGTTTGCGGCGAAGGCGGAGCGGGCGTGGAATCCGGGTCTGGTGGAACTGCGCGGTAAAGAACTGGATTACCTGAAGGAACTGCGGGCCAATGAGACGGCCTACAACAGCCTGACCGGGTTCAGCACGGATGTGAAGGATTATGACATCCGGGTGGAGAACAGCCGGACGGGCGCGGGAGTGAGGCAGACGGCGGACAGGCCGCTGTCACGGATGGTTTACTGGTCCATCCGACCAACGGCCTGTCCGGAAGCCTATGTGCGGGTTGACGCCGCGCCGGGAAAAACGGCAACCTGGCGCATTCTCTGGGATTTTTACACCACGAAATAGCTACATCAGTTTGAAGTTGACTTCGATCATCGCGCGGACGTTCACGGCCACTCCGTCTTTGGCGCCGGGCGTGAACTTCCACTGCTGTACCGCTTCCACGGCCTTCTGGTCCAGACCGCCATCGAGCGGCTTTACGACGTTGATCTGGTGAGCGAGGCCATCCGCGCCGACTACGACGGAGAGCGTGACGGTCCCTTCGACCTTCGCGTCTCTCGCCTCTTCCGTATACTTCGGGTCGACCTTTTGGGTGAGTTTCGGGGCGGTGATTCCCTCGCTCATTTTGTAGACCTTTTCGTCCTGCGGAGCGGCTTGCGGTGGCTGCGCCCAGGTCATTCCGAGGGAGGCCAGCAGGACGGCGGCGGCGAGGCACGCAACACGCCTGGAGGCGGTGGAGGGGGTGCGCGGCAGACTACTGTCGAGTAAGCGCGCGATTCTGGATTTCAGCGATTTGTTTGTCAGCATGTGGCATCCGATCAGGAAGGTTGCGGTGAGGTTTTGCGAGGCAGCGACGAGCGCTTCCGCATAATCGGCCGGCTCGAAGCCGGCGGAGAGAACAGCATCGTCACAGGCCAGTTCCTGCTCGTGACGCAACTGGCGGGAGACCAGCCAGACCAGCGGGTGGAACCAGTAGACCGCGCAGACGACCTGCGCCATCAGGCTGGTCCAAAGATCATGGCGTTGCACATGGGCGCGTTCGTGCCGGATGGCGGCGGCGCGCTGGTTGTCGGGCCAGGTTTCGGCTTCGCGGGGCAGCAGAATCACGGGGCGCAGCAGTCCGTACACCAGGGGAACCGAGACATCGGCCAGCGCGACACCGGCGCCGGCGTCGGGTTGGCGGGCGACGCGTGATAGCCGCCAGTAGCCAATAGCCAGGCGCAGCAGAAACAGAATGCTGCCCGGCGCCCACAAGAATCCAGGTGAAATTCCGGCCGGGCCGGTTTTTGTGGATGCGGTGACCGCAAAGACCACCGGGAGCGTGACCGCAATGGCATGCGGCGCCCAGAGCGTGGTGAGCGGCAACAGCAGCGCGACCGCGAGAGCGAGCGCGCAGAGCAGATGACGCAGCCCGGCGGTTGCCTTTCCCAGAACTGGCAGAATGGCCAACACCGCCGCGAACAAAACTGTGACTTTCAGCAACAGCAGTATCATGCCTGCCTCTCTTTCTTTACCTTCTTGCCCCGGGCCTTCCGGATAAGACCTTCGAGTTCCCTGAGATCGGTCTCCGACAGCTTCGAGGCGGCTGGGTCAAGCAAGGCCGCCGCGGCCGCCTTCGCCGAACCATCAAAGAACGTGGCGATCAGGCGCTGGATGGCGGATTGTTTTGCCGCCTCGCGCTCGACCACCGGCAGATAAACGTATCGCAAGCCTTCTTCCACATGCCGGACGTGGCCTTTGCGTTCCAGAACGCGGAGGATGGTGCGGACAGCGGAGTAGCCCGGCTCCCCGGGCAGACGCTCCTGAATTTCCGGGCCGGTGGCGCGGCCCAGAGCGAAGAGGATATCCATAATCTGCCGTTCGCGACGGCTGAGTCCGGAATCAGCCTGCGCAGAATTGAGCACCATGCGTAAAAATTAACATCTGCCCGCAAAGCAGTCAAGCGTTTTATTTACCGCGGGACTCAGAGGGTATCGAGCAGAGTGCCGGCTTTGCCGGGATTATCCACGCCAAACACGACCAGAACTTTGTCGGAGCCGGGTTCGAGGCCGCAATAGGAGTAATCGATATTGATGCCATGCTCGCCCAGCACAGAAGCGGCGCGGCCGAGTTCGCCGGGCTTGTGCGCGAGCCGCCCCACCGCGACATCGGTCTCTTCAAAGTTCATGCGGAGACCGCCGAGGACGGATTTAGCGGAGGCGGGGTTGTCCACGAGGAAGCGCGTGAGACTCTCCCCTTCTTCCACGAAAGACTGGAAGGCGAGGATGTTGATGCCGCGTTCCGCGAGAGCGCGAAAACAAGTGCCCAGCGCGCCGGGCTTATCTTCGATGGTTACCGTGAATGCTTTGACCTTCGCCATGGAACTCTCCTCGTTTGTTTACGCCTGTGCGACTACGCCTGAAACCAGCGTAAAACCTCGGTTGCGACGAGCCGGTGACCGTCGAGATTGGGATGGTTGCTTTGGGAAAGCAGATAGCGGACATCGACGCCGGAATTGACGGTGCGGCGGAAGGCTTCGAAGCTGTCGGCCAAGGCCACGCCGGCATCGGCGGCGAGTCGTCGAATCTGCGCGGCGTGCAGGGCGAGAGGGGCGTTTTCGTCCTTCAGATCGGTATCGATGTCGGCGGTGGGAGTGAGGAGAATGACGGGGACGCCTTTGGCGAGGGCGGCATCGATCATGGCGCGCCAGGAGGCGGCAGCTTCGTCGAGAGACAGGCGGCGGTCGTTGAGAGCGTAGTCGATGGTGACGACGGAGGGCTGGTGGGTCAGGACATCGCGCTCGAAACGCGCCGCGCCGGATTTGGAGTTCTCACCGCCGATGGAGGTATTGATCACGTTGATGACGGCATGGGGGTACACGGCGTTGAGCCCGCGATGGATCAGGTGGGGGTAGGCTTCAAAGGGCCGGATGACGGGCGTGTGAAAGTAACCGGCGGGGACGGAGTGGCCGTGGCAGACGATATTGATGGTCCGGTTGGCGGGCCACTTCTTCCGCAGTTCAGCGATGACGCCGGCGAGGTAGGAATCCGGGCTCACTTCCGCGCGGGCGGCGGTGAGATTCGCGGCGGTGGCGGAGAGCAGGGCGAGTTGGCGGCGGGTGAGTTGCATGAGTGAGTTCAGGGGTCCAGACGCACGACAAAGGCTTCCGGGACTTTTTGTTCTTCGCGAACACGGCGGGCGAGAGCTTCCGCACTTTCGACCGAAGTTTCACGGCCGGCCAGAACACGCCACAGGCCCGGATTTTCGGGACGCACTAAAGACTTTGCGGCGCCGTAGGCGGCGGTCATATTCCGTTCCATGCGGTCCGCGTTGGCTTTCTCGCGAAACGCCCCGACCTGCACGGCAAAGAGCGCCGGGACGGTGCTCACCGGAGCCGAGATGACGGTGAGTTCCACTTCCGCAACGCCGGGCCCGATGAGCCCGAGTTGCTGCGCGGCGGCGTGGGAAACGTCGATGATCCGGCCACCGACAAATGGGCCACGGTCGATGATGCGGACGTCCACCGTCTGATCGTTCGAAAGATTCCGGACACGCACCCAGGTCTGAAAGGCCATGGTGCGATGGGCCGCCACCATGGTTTCCATGTCGTAGATTTCGCCATCCGCAGCCTGTCTGCCGTGGTAGGGAGCCCCATACCAGCTGGCTTTGCCGCGTTCTTTGGTTCCGACTTCCGGGGGCGGCGGAGGCGGGGTTCGGGGCGCAGTGGGCCGTGCGCCCGGCACAGGCGCCGGGGGAGACACGGGCACCTTCACCTTCTTCTTCCCGCAGCCCGCCAGAAGCAGCGCGAACACGACGCAATAGAATAGAACCCGGCTCATCGGCTTGTGATAACATCCTAACCTTTCCCCTGACAACCTATGCCCTGGCAACAGATTTACGATCCACTTGGTAACGGCTTCCTCTCCACGCTCAGCGCCGCGCTGCCCGTCTGTCTGTTGTTTTATCTGCTGGCGATCCGGCGGACACCGGCGCATCTGGCAGCCGTGATGGCATCGCTGCTCTGCATGGCGCTGGCGGCGTTTGAGTTCCATATGCCGCTTTCGAAGATCGCCGGGGCGGCGGCGCATGGGCTGGTTTATGGCGCGGTCCGGATCGCGTGGACACTGCTGGCGGCGGTGTTCGTTTATGAGGTCACGGTGGAATCGGGGAAGTTCGATGTGATTCGGCAGTCGATTGGCGGCGTGACGGAAGACCGGCGGCTGCAGACGCTGCTGATCGCGTTCGCGTTTGGCGCGGTGCTGGAAGGTACGGGCGGCGGCGGGAGCCCGGTGGCAATCTGCGGCGCGATGATGGTGGGGCTGGGCTTTCAGCCGTTTGCGGCGGCGATGCTCTGCCTGATCGCCAATACGGCGCCGGTGGCGTTTGGCGCGGTGGGGAATCCGGTGCGTGCGCTGGTGGCGGTGACGGGCTTGCCGGCCACGGAGATCAGTGCGATGATCGGGCGGATTCTGCCGCCCATGGCCCTGATTCTGCCGTTCTGGCTGAGCCGGCTGGTGACTTCGTGGAAGAACGTGTTCGCCATCTGGCCGGGGCTGCTGCTGGCGGGCGCGCTGTTTTCCGGAATCCAGTTTTACTGGGCGAATTATCAGGATTTCGGTCTGGTGGACATTATTGGCGGCATGGTGACGCTGATCGGGCTGACGCTGTTTCTGAAGATCTGGAAGCCGAAGGAGATCTGGCGGTTCCCGCAGGAACCGGCGGCGACGCTACAGGGGCGGGAGCACAGCTTCGGACAGATTGTGCATGCGTGGTCGGGCTTTCTGCTGCTGTCACTGTTTGTGGTGTTGAGCGGCGTGCCGGCGGTGGTGACGGCGCTGAACGCGGCGAGTCCGAATATCCCGGTGCCCGGGCTGCATAACCTGGTGTTCCGGATGCCGCCGGTCTTCCCGAAGCCGCATGCGGAGAGCGCGATCTTCGACCTGACTTTTCTGGCGAATTCCGGTACCGCGGCGTTCATCGCGGGCCTGATCGCGGGGCCGGTACTGGGGTTGAGCCTGGGCCGCACGCTGCGGGTTTTCTTCCGCACCTGTTACAAGATGCGAAAGAGTATGCTCGCCATCATGGCAATGCTGGTGCTGGGCTATGTGACGCGATATAGCGGGATGGACGCGGTGCTGGGGCTGGCGATGACGCACACGGGCCAGTTTTTCCCGTTTTTCGGGACGCTGATCGGGTGGGTTGGGGTGTCGCTGACGGGTACGGATGCGGGGTCGAACGCGCTGTTCGGGAGCTTGCAGGTGATTACGGCGACGAACCTGGGGATTCCGCCGGTGCTGATGGCGGCGGCGAATTCGGCGGGAGGCGTGATGGGCAAGATGATTGCGGCGCAGTCACTGGTGGTGGCGGCGGCGGCGGTGGGGGAGCAGGGCCGTGAGGGCGATCTGTTCCGCAAGGTGTTGCCGCACTCGCTGGCGCTGGCGGGGATGGTGGGGCTGATTGTGATGTTTTTTGCGACGGTTGGCCGGATGTGGGTGCCGTAGACGGCAGGGGAATCAGAGGCCGAGCTGGTTCAGAAAGCGCTTTTTCACGCGGTAGATTTTGATTTTTTCCGACCCCTGGAATGCCGCGAGCAGGAACTCGCCACCCGGAGCGGCCTTCTGGACCGCCTGAACGTCGGACAGCAGAAAGCGGCCACTGAAAACGGGACATGCGGAGGGAAAGCGGACCGCATCCTGCAGGGTAGCGTCGAGCCAGGCTGCGTCAAAGCCATCCCGTGGCAGGGCCTCGCGGACAACGCCGCCATCCTTGTCCGAAATCAGTGCCACCCGGTCGATGGCATTGCAGGAGAGGCCCGATCTCAGGACAACGCCTCCGCCAAAGACAATCACGGTCAGTGCGTTCAGCGCGTCCTGATCGTCCGGTGTGTATTGCCGGTACTGCCGCTTCATGCTCGCGGCGCGTAATGAGATCCAGGCGTCCGGCATGTAGAGATCCATCCTTGCCAATTGTTCCGGATTGGCCGGGTTGAGACCGGCGGCCGCGCTGAGACCAGCGGCCAGAGACCCCAGGGCCAGTGACTGTATATCTGTCAGCGTGGCATGGTGGGTATGGCTGAAAGTGGTGGCCATGGCGGCTTTGCGTTGGGACTCGGACAGAACCGGTAAACCCGGAGATGGCGCGGGGGGCAGTGTGGGAAGCGCCGCGGGCGGAGCGGGAGCCGACGGGGGCAAGGCGTGCGCGACCAGCGCGGGATCGGGTTCAGGGGAGAAATCGGCCACCACGGTGGCTTCGGACGTTGGAGGGAGAACGGGTGGCGGAGGCGTGGCTTCCGGTTCGGCCATCCGGAACGAAGGAGGTGGCGGTGGCGGCGGTGCCAGCAGTGTAGCCGCGAGCGGCCCCTGCCGCGGCTCGCCCCGGAATTCACTGATGGAGGGCACGCCGAGAACCGTCGCGGGGCGGAAATACTCGTTGCTGGTCAAAATCAGCCAGATCCGGGGCTGGTTGGGAAAGAATGGGTGTCCCGACAGAACGAGTTCGACGGTGGTTCTGGGCAGCCGCCAGGTGGTAACGAGCTTCAACTGACGCTGAGCCAGTGCAAATGGCCGCGCCGCGGGATCGCCCCGGTATCGGTCGTTGCGCCAAACGTCACAGGACTCGCCAGGGCCCATGTCGGCGCTCAGGTCATGCTGCAATTGTTCGTAATCGGCGAAATAGTCCTTCAGCTTTTCATGCTGCAGACCGATGAATTCGTAGGAAGCGCGGGTGAGCAGGTTGTCATCGAACCGGTAGGTGAGCGAATTCACCTGACCGTAGAGCGGCGTACCCACGAAAGTAACGCCGGGCATGGTCTGGGCCGGTTCCTTCTGGAAGGCGGCGGAGGCTTGGGGGGCGGTTTCCGTCTTCAGCACCACGGCGGCCGGATCGCCCCAGGAGAAGGCCCGTACGTCGGCGCCGGAAGCAGCGGCGAAAGGGATGGCGGCTGCGAGCAGAATTCGGACGATCGGCCGGTTGCCGGGCATTGCACCTCAATCAAATTTTAGTGAAGGCCGGGGAAACCGTAAACTTCCACAAAGGTTAACCAGCCGGGTTAACTCCCGGCTGCTAACTTCCGTCCGGTAACGGTGATGCAACAAAAGACCCATGTCCGGCATCCACGTATAATGAAAGGCTGAGGTTCAAGATTGTCGGTCAGTAAGTTTTTACGTCTCTTTGCGCACGTGCAGATGCTACCGATCCTCGAAAGCGGGGAAGAGACACTTGTCGGAGGTCAGGCTGTGATGGAGGGCGTGATGATGCGCGCGCCTCACAGCTATTGCGTCGCGGTTCGGAAGCCGAACGGCGAGATTGCGATGGAAGAGATGCCGGTGCAGCGTCCTTCCGAGAAGCATTCCTACTTTAAGTGGCCCGTGCTGCGTGGTCTGGGCGTGCTGGGTCAGGCGATGATGCTGGGGATGAAGGCTTTGCAGTTTTCCGCGAATGCCGCTCTCGACGACGGCAGCGAGGAAGCGAAACCGATTTCTTCCACCATGATGACGGTACAGGCGCTGTTTTCCGTGCTGTTTTTCATCGTGATGTACAAGCTGATCCCGCTGAAACTGACGGACATGCTGGCGCACTGGGTGCCCGCGCTGAAGAATCAGATTTTGTTTAACGCGGTGGACGGCGTGATCCGTCTCTCTATATTCCTGGGTTTTCTGACGCTGCTCTCGCGCACCAAAGACATCAGGCGGGTGTTCGAATACCACGGCGCGGAACACAAAGTGGTCTTCAATTTTGAAGCGCGCACGCCGGTGACGCTCGAAAACGCGCAGAAGTTCGTGACCTTCCACCCGCGCTGCGGTACCAGTTTCATGTTCGTGATCATGCTGATTTCCATGCTGGTCTACATGCTGATTCCGGTGCAGAGTTTCGCGGCCAAACTGGCGATCCGGATTGTGTTTCTGCCGGTGATTGCGGGCGTGAGTTATGAGCTGATCCGGTTCGCGGCGAAACGGCAGGGTTCGATTCTCAACCTGCTCACCGCGCCGGGGTTGTGGACGCAGCGCATTACAACGCAGCCGCCGTCCGATGACGAAGTGGAGATTGCGATTCAGGCCCTCAAAGGAGCCATGGCACTCGAAGAGAAACAGGGCGGCGAGTTGGTGATTGCATGAGCATCGCAGCCTACGCGGCCAAGCTGGAACAGATTGAAAAGCATTTCCAGGAACTGACCGATCAGATGGCGGACCCCGCCATCATCAGTGACGGCGAACAGTACCGCAAGGTCTCCAAGGCGCACAGCGACCTTTCCGACATTGTGGGCAAGTACCGGGAGCACAAAGAGTGCGCCGGGCAGCTGGAGCAGGCTCGCGGCATGCTGAATGACTCCGATCCCGATCTCCGCGAAATGGCGCAGATGGAGATTGAGAGCCAGGAGCCGGCGCTGGTCCGGATTGAGGAAGAGCTCAAGGTTCTGCTGCTGCCGAAGGATCCGAACGACGAGAAGGACGTTGTGATGGAAATCCGCGCCGGTACGGGCGGAGATGAAGCCACGCTGTTTGCCTACGAAGTATTCCGCATGTATATGCGGTACGCGGAAACGCAGCGCTGGAAGGTGGAAATCACGTCTTCGAGCGAGTCCGCGGTGGGCGGCCTCAAGGAAGTGATCGCGCTGATCAGCGGGAACCGTGTTTACAGCCGCCTGAAGTATGAGAGCGGTGTGCACCGGGTGCAGCGGGTGCCGGCGACGGAAACGCAGGGGCGCGTTCATACCTCCGCGATTACGGTGGCGGTGCTGCCGGAAGCCGACGACGTGGAAATCAAGATCGAAGATAAAGACCTTCGGATTGACACGTTCTGTTCGTCGGGTCCGGGTGGCCAGTCTGTGAACACGACGTACTCGGCGGTTCGCATGACGCACCTGCCGACGGGCGTGATCGTATCGTGCCAGGACGAAAAATCGCAGATCAAGAACCGGGCGAAGGCGCTGCGCGTGATGCGTTCGCGGCTTTATGAACTGGAGCTCGAAAAGCAGCAGGCAGCCATCGGCGCGGAACGGAAGAGCATGGTTGGCTCCGGCGACCGCAGCGAAAAGATCCGCACCTATAACTTCCCGCAGAACCGGCTGACCGATCACCGGATCGGGCTGACCCTGCACCAGCTGGATCTGGTGATGGAAGGGCGACTGGACCAGATTGTGGACGCGCTGACGTCGCACTATCAGGCCGAGAAGCTGCAGCAGGAAGGTTCGGAAGGCAAGGCGGCTTAGTAAGCCGGACTTTCGTGCCGCGCCTGAATATTCGCGAGGCATTGTCGCAGGGACGGGAGCTGCTGCAATCAGCAGGAGCCGTGGAACCGGGATTGAACGCGGAAGTGCTGCTGGCGCATGCCATGCGGTGCGACCGCGTTTATTTTTTTGCGCATCCGGAACAGGAACTGCGGGAGGTGGAGTGGATCCACTACGGGCGTTATCTGCATGAGCGGATGCAGGGTAAGCCGACCCAGTACATCACCCAAAAGCAGGAGTTCTACGGACGGGATTTCCGGGTGACGCCGGATGTGCTGATCCCTCGACCGGAGACGGAACTGCTGGTGGAAGCGGTGCTGGAGCGGCGATCGGGAGCGCGGGTGATGGTGGATGTTGGCACGGGTTCCGGTGCGATTGCGGTGACGCTCGCGCTGGAACTGGGACGCCCCGTGGCGGCCGTGGACATTTCGGCAGGCGCATTGAACGTGGCGGCGGCGAACGCGGCGCGGCTGGGCGCGCGCGTAAGGTTCGCGCAGGGGGATTTGCTGCATTGTTTCGGCGATGCGGTGGCGGATGTGGTGGTGTCGAATCCGCCGTACGTCGCGACAGGCGAGGCGGCGGCGATGCAGCGGGAGGTGCGGGACTGGGAGCCGCATCTGGCGTTGTTTGCGGGCGATTCGGGGCTGAACATTTACAAGCAACTGGCGCCGGAGGCCTGGCGGGTACTGAAGCCGGGCGGGTTGCTGGCAATGGAGATTGGGTTTGGCCAGGCGGATGCGGTGACGAGCCTGCTGGGTGACTGGACCGGGGTGCGGGTTTTGCCGGATCTGGCGGGGATACCGAGAGTGGTAGTCTGCGAGAAGCGCTGAGGCCTCGCGGTGATGAAAACCATCTTCCACGTCGACATGGACGCCTTCTTCGTGTCAGTGGAGGAGCTGTACGATCCTTCGCTGCGCGGGAAGCCCGTGGTGGTGGGCGGGAAGAGTACGGAGCGCGGGGTGGTTTCGGCCGCGTCCTATGAGGCCCGGAAGTTCGGCGTCCACTCGGCCATGCCGTTGCGGACCGCTTACCAGCATTGTCCGCAGGCGATCTTTGTGGAAGGCCATCCGGAGCGGTACCGGGAGTATTCGGGGCGGGTGTTCGAGATCCTGAACCAGTTCACGCCGGTGGTGGAGATGGCGTCGATCGACGAGGCCTATCTGGATATGACCGGCACGGAACGGCTGCTGGGACCGCCGTTGCTGGCGGCGCACAAGCTGCACGAAGCGATCAAAAAGGCCACCGACCTGAACTGTTCCATCGGCATTGCGACCTCCAGGCTGGTGGCGAAAATCGCGTCCGATCAGGCGAAGCGCAACGGCATCCTGCACGTACTGCCAGGGCTGGAATCGCGCTATCTGGCGCCGCTGGAAGTGAAACGGATTCCTGGCGTGGGCAAGGTGATGGAGAAGAACCTGCACGGAATCGGGGTGAGGCGTATTGGCGACCTGAGCGTGCTGGATGAAAAGCAACTGACGGGGCGTTTCGGGAAGTGGGGGCTTTCGCTGGCGGGCAAGTCGCAGGGGCTGGACGCGGGCGGGTGGTTCAGCGGAGAAATCGGCGAAAAAGCGAACCCAAAATCGATCAGCCACGAGCATACGTTTAACGAAGACACGCGCGACGCGGAACGTCTGGAAGCCACGCTGGCACACCTTGCGGAGAAGGTGGCGCGGCGGTTGCGGGAGCATGGCCTGCATGCGCGCACCATCCAGTTGAAGCTGCGGTATTCGGACTTCACGACGATTACGCGGGCGCACAGTCTGGCCACGCCGACGCAACTGGACATCGATCTGATTGAGCAATCGCGCAGTCTGCTGCATGCCAACCGGGACCGGGCGCAGGCGGTGCGACTGATCGGGATTCAGGCGACGGGTTTCGAGCAGGCGACGGGACAGCTGGAGTTGATGGACGGGGGACGGAGCGAGCGCTGGCGGCAGGCGCTGGGGGCGGCGGATAAATTGCGGGATAAATACGGGGAATCAGCGGTGGCGCTGGGCGCGGGACTGCGTGGGAAGTTCCGGGAGCGCGTGCACGAGAACCCTGCCGCGCTGCCCGGAAAAGAACCCAAACGGAAGACGGATTAGGCCTTCGGCCCTTCCTTGACCACCTGGGCGATGGCCGCGTTGAACTTCGTCATTTCTTCGTAAGTTCCCACGGTGACGCGGATGTGTTGCGGCCATTCGGGCCAGCGGTTGCCGGCGAGAATGATCTTCTTCGCCGCCATCGCGGTGCCGACCTGAGCGCCGGTCATGCCCTTGACGGACATCATGAAGAAGTTCGAGACGGACGGGATGTAGCTGACGCCCAGTTTGTCGAGAGTTTCGTAGGCGTACTCGCGATTGCGCTTGTTGATGGCGATGCGTTCCTTCATCAGCGCGTCATTGACCTTCATGCTGGCCGCGGCGCAGGCGGTGGCGGTGACGGGCAGATTGCCGCCACGACCGAATTCGGCCACCTTGTCAAGCAGATCGGGACGACCGTAGAGAGCGCCGGCGCGCAGGCCCGCCATGCCGTAGATCTTCGAGAAGGTGCGCAGGACGACGACGTCTTTATCCTGGCGGACGAGTTCGGTGGAGTAGTTCTCCTGCCCGGAGAAGTGGACGTAGGCTTCATCGACGATGAGCACGGCGTCTTTCTTCTTGTGGGCGAGGATGTATTCGAGGTCTTTGCGGGGCGTGAGGGTGCCGCTGGGGTTGTTGGGATTGCAGATGTAATAGGCGCCGGCGTTGGGGTCGGCCTTGATCATGGCTTCGACGTCATGGGTGTAGTCCTTGCGGAGCGGCACCTTCACGACTTTGTTGCCGACGAAGCGGCCCGCGCCGCTGCCGTAACCGGGGCTGGCCATCACCCAGCTTCTGGTGGGGGAGGTGAAGGCCGGGGCGCAGTTGGCCAGAGGCACACTGGAACCGGGGAAGCCCATCACGTAGCCCTGCTTCACGTTTTCGGTGGAATGCAGGAGCTTTTCGAAATCGACGTTTTCACCCTGCGGGCGATACCGCCAGCCGAGCGGCCCGACTTTCGCCATGGCCTCGATGCCCTCTTTGCTGGGGCCCATGGGGTTTTCGTTCGAGGAGATCACGATGGCGTCGGGATCGAACGCGCGCATGGCGCGCGGGCTGGTGACGGCGGCGGCGCGGGCGACCTGCTGCGCCTGGGCCATTTCGGTAAAGAACGGAATCGCCGCGGCGGCGCCCATGGAAATCCGGCCAATCTGGCGGCGGGAATATCCTCTGTCCAGCAAAGATTCTTCTGTTTTGCGCGATAGTGCCATGAAATACATTCTCCGGAGTGGTTGCACTCCCGTTGATCTGGAAATTGTTGATGGGGTGCGCCGGTCATAATCGCAGCGCAAAAGCGAGGCTGCTGACCGGGAGCCTGGAGAAAGAACAGAACAGCGGCGTGGCGGATCCGTATAAAATCGGCGAACTAAATCCTGGCTGGAATGATAACCACAGGGTCAATTGGAAGTCAAGCTTTGCGGCCCGCGGGGAGTGCGGGACAGCGACTGGCAGCGACAGATCAGCCCGGAACGACTTCGGGCCTGGCCTGCAGCAGATCGCGAACACGGTTCACGAGGGAATCCGGCGTGAACGGTTTGAGGATAACCTCCTGGCCATCGTCGAGGTAGTCGTTCACGCCGACGGAGCCTTCCACATAGCCGGTCATAAAGAGCACGCGGAGTTTTGGATACCGCTGCCTTGCCGCGACCGCCAGTTCGGTACCCAGCATGCCGGGCATCATGACGTCCGTGATCATGAGCGAGATCTGGTCTCCCTGCTGCTCCAGGATGTTCAGCGCGGCAGCGCCACCACAGACGGAGACCACCTCGAAGCCTTTGGCTTTGAGCGAGTCCGAGACGAACTGCCGGACAATGTCCTGATCCTCCACGATCAGGAGGGTGGAGCAATCCGGTCCCGGGGCGGCCGAATGGGCGGCGGGAGTTTCGGGAGCATTGGCCGGCTGTTCGCGCAAAGGCAGATAGAGGCTGAATTCGGAACCTTTACCCGGTGCGCTTTCCACCTGCAGAAGACCCTGCCACTGCCGGACCATGCCGTAAACAGTGGAAAGCCCGAGGCCGGTGCCCCTACCTTTCTCCTTGGTGGTGAAGAAGGGCTCAAAGATGTGGCGGAGCGTCTCGGCATCAATGCCGATACCGGAATCCCGGACGGTGAGCCGGACGTAGGGACCGGGCTTGCCGCCGCCTCCCACGGAGAAGTGATCTTCGACGACATCCACGTTGGAAGTGGAAATGGTCAGTTCCCCGCCGTCCGGCATGGCGTCACGGGCATTGAGAACCAGATTCATCAGGCAGAGGCGGACCTGATTGGGATCTGCCACAACATCATCCGGCAGAGCCTGGAGATGATGGGTAGTCAGAATGCGCGCGTCCACCAGCCGCGAGAACATTTCGAGCGCCTCGCCGACCAGACTGTTGAGATGAAAGGGCTCCGGGTTGGAAACTTCCATCCGGCTGAACGAGAGCAACTGCCGGGTGAGACTGGCGGCCGTTTCTCCCGCCTTTACGATCTGTTCCGCCCATTTGCGGGACTGCCCTTCAGACCGCTGTACCAACATGCCGCTGTAGCCGTTGATGACGGTGAGCAGGTTATTGAAGTCGTGCGCAATGCCGCCGGCAAGACGCCCGATGCTATCCAGTTTCTGAGCCTGCAGATAGCGGGCCTGCAGGGCCGCATGTTCCTGCTCCGCCCGCCGCTGCGCGGTGATATCGGAGGCGACGCCGACCATGGCGATGAAGTTGCCTTCGTCATCCCGCACCTGCGAGGTGGCCAGTGAGATGAGGAACTCGCGACCGCTTTTGCCGCGGTTCCACAGTTCGCCGCGCCAGCGTCCACTGGCCAGAGCGGCGGCGGTCTCGATGGAGATGGCGCGGCCCGGGGACTGGCAGCGAAGGATGTCGAGAGGCTGACCCAGCAGTTCCGCTTCGGAGTATTCGTAGGTTTGCAGGAAGGCGTCGTTCACATAGAGGAGCCGGTCGTCCGGCCCGGTAATCGTGATGCATTCACTGGCGCTGCGGAGGGCGTGAGCGAGCAGGCGGAGGCGGTCCTGCATGGCGCGGGATTCCGCAATGTTGCTGCGCAGCGCGGCTTCGGCGTGGCGGGCGCGCCGGGTCTCGCGCAGGGATCGCCAGGCCGTCCACGAAGCGCCGAGGAAGAGCAGACCGAAGAGGAGGGCTGCGGCTTCGGTCCACAACACGCGCTGGTGGGCAGCAAGCAAGGCCTCCACATAGGAGGCACTGCGGCCGGAGACGAAGCTCCACCGGACGAAAAGATTCTGGAGTGCGCCATCGGCTGACATGGCGTTGATCTCCTCCCGAAGCGCGTCCCCCGCGTCGGCGGCCCGCAGGGTGGAACCGACGCCCAGGTGCAGGCTGGCGCCCGGCACGACTACGGTGACGAAGCCCGGACCGGGGCAGCCCTGACCACCGACCATGAGGTCCCGAATCAGCTCATCCTGTTCAATGAACACCGCTCCGAGGGACTGGTCGCACAGCCGGGCGATCAGTTCGCGCGGAGTCGCGACAGGTACCATACGCGCGCCAGGCAGGGACTGGGCGGCGAGACGGACGTTGATGGGCAGGGGCAGGTATCCGACGGTCATTCCCGCGACATCGTGAACGCTGCGGACGGTGGTGTCACCACGCAGCACCAGAGAAACGGCGGAATCGACGTAAGGCTCGGAAAAGTGCAGGAACTTTGCGCGTTCGGGCGTGATGGTCATGATCGGCCACAGGTCGACCGCGCCGGAACGGAGGGCGGCCTCCGAACTCTCCGTTTGTTTGCTCCATTGGAGGGTGATGCCGCGCCTGCGGGCGGCTTCGCGAATCAGTTCGACGGCGAAGCCGGTTGGTTCACCGTTGGGCCCGAGAAACTGCTGCGGCGCATCGTCCTCCCAGCCGATGCGCCAGGTCTGCGACTGCAGTTGACGACGGAGCGCGAGATTCCAGCAGGCGAGGCCGAGGACACCAAGAGCGACGCAAAGCCCGAAGGCGAATGCGGTGTTCCGGTTTCTTCGAGGGTCTGGAGTCGCCATGACTTCGTTGGAATAGGTCTGATGAACGGGGAAAGTGTGAGGCGAGAAAAAAACTACACCAATAGTATCTTGGCGCACCCTCAGATCTTCATGCGTTCGAGCTTCCGGTACAACGTTTTGCGCTCGATGCCGAGAATGGCTGCCGCGCGGCTCTTATTGCCGCCGGTGGCGGCGAGTACGCGGCGGATCTGATCGGCTTCCGTCTCGGCCAGGGTTTCGCCGCCGCCATCCTTCGGTTCCATGGCGGAAATCGCGTCATGCACGGCTTCGGCGTCAATGCGATCATTCGGGGCGAGGATGGTCAGTCGCTCGATGAGGTGCTGCAACTGGCGGACATTGCCGGGCCAGGTGAAGTCTTTGAGAGTTTTCAGACCGGATTCGGTTAGTTTGACGTCGCGGTTATAGCGCCCGTTGTACTTGTTGACGAAGAAGTGCGCGAGCAGGGGAACGTCGATGCGGCGTTCGCGCAGGGGCGGCAGGTCGAGGCGAACCACATTGAGACGGAACCAGAGGTCTTCCCGGAACTTGTCTTCTTCCACCATCTTCTGCAGGTCGCGATTGGTGGCCGCGATGACGCGGACGTCAACCTTCTTCTCACGGGAAGCGCCGACGGGGCGGATTTCACGCTCCTGTAAGAAGCGGAGGAGTTTGACCTGGAAGGCGGGGTCAATGTCGCCGATTTCGTCGAGAAAAACCGTGCCCTTATTGGCGGATTCGAAGACGCCGATGCGGTCGCGGTCGGCGCCGGTGAATGCGCCTTTCATGGCGCCAAAGAGTTCGCTTTCGAGCAGCGCGGCGGGGATGGCGCTGCAATCGACGGGCACGAACGGCTGCTGCGCGCGATTACTGAAGCGGTGGATCATGCGGGCAATGAGTTCCTTGCCGGTACCGGTCTCGCCCTGAATGATGATGGTGGCGTCTGTGGGAGCAACTCTCGAAACCGTTTTATAGATGGAAATCATGCCGGCGGAACTGCCGATCATCTCGCTTTCCGGCAGTTCTTCGGGCTCCACGTCATCGTCATCCGGATTGCGGGATTCAAACGCGCGCTTCACGGCTTCGAGCAGCGTATCGAGTTCGAAGGGCTTGGCCAGATAGTCGAAGGCGCCGTTGCGCGTGGCGGCCATGACGGTTTCCATGGTGCCGCGGGCGGACATGAGAATCACGAGCGCGTTCTCATCATGCTTCTTTGCGGCCACGAGCACGTCGATACCGGTGCGGTCGTCGATGTAGATATCGGAAATGACCAGCGGGTAGGCGGTCTGCGAGAGGCGCGCGATGGCGTCGCGGGTATTGGACACCGCTTCGACCGCGTAACCTTCGAGTTCGAGGAAGGTAACAATGGTTGTCCGTACGCCCGGATCGTCTTCAACTACGAGAATGTTTTCACTCATGATGCGCGTTTGAGTACCAGGGTGAACCGGGACCCTTTGCCCGGCTCCGATTCAACATCGATGGTTCCACCGTGCTGCGTGACAATCTGCTCCACGATGGAAAGCCCGATGCCGGTGCCGGCTTCGCCCGATTGTTCCGCCCGTTTTGTGCGGTAGAACTTCTCGAAGATCCGGCTGACTTCCTTCTTATCCATGCCGATTCCCTGGTCCTCTATAGACAGGCGAATGCGACCCCCTTTATCATCTTCGCCGAAGACCCTGACGCGTGTCTTCTCCGGCGAATATTTCACGGCATTGGTGAGCAGGTTGTAGACGGCGTATTCCATGAGTTCGCGGTCGCCGGTGAGTTCGTCCGGCGGCAGGTTCTCCACGTCTATTTCGATCTGCTTGCGGTCAGCGTAGGGGCGGGCGCGTTCGGTGCAGCGTTCCACGAGTTCCGGCAGGGGGAAGCGCTCCTGCTTCATTTCCATCTGACCGGCGGAGAGGCGCTCCACGGAAAGAAAGGTTTCGATCATGCGGGCGAGGCGCTTCGATTCCGCGTTGATGAGTTCCGCCATCTGTTTGCGCTTCGCTTCCGGCATCTGGCCGTAGCGACTGATGAGTTCACTGGAGCCCTGGATGGCGGTGAGCGGCGTGCGCATCTCATGTGTGACGAACTGCATGGCCTTCTGATAGCGAGTCTTCTCATTCTCCGAAAGGCGGAGCGCGCGACGGACCAGAAGATGACGCCAGGTGGCGGCGGCGGAAATGGAGAGGATGGCGGTGAGGGTGCCGGGCATCCAGTCCCAGACGGTGGAGTTGGCGAAGGCGATGGCCGGCAGGGCCTGGGAGCCGAGGATCAGCAGCGCGGCCTCCGTGTTGGCGAGCCAACCGGAGCCCAGCGCGAAGATGACGCCGGCGAGCGTGGCGATGAGCAGGCAGACCGCAAGGACCGCGAGATTCGAAGCGTCTGTGAGGAAGTTGCGCCGCACCAGCGTTTCGTACTCGCTGGCATGCATTTCGATGCCGGGCGTTGTTTTGCCGTTTGAATAAGGTGTGGACCAGCTGTCGCCGGCAGCGAGCGCGGTCTCGCCGACGAAGACGACCTTGCCGGTGAAGCGCGCGGCGAGGGCTGGATTGGCGTCGAGTTCCGCAATGGAGATGCGGGGCAGGCGGCCCATGGAAAGCGGGGGATAGCGGACACGGATGGTGCGGCCGTCGATGGTGTTGTCGCGAAGTTTCGAGGGAATGGTGAGTGCGCCGATGCGGAGATCCTGGGGCGATTCCTCAATCTGCTTTACGTTGTTGACGGCGCGAAAGGCGTCGAGGGCGAGAGACCAGTGGCGGTCATGCCCTGCCACTTTTTCGAGGGGCACTTCGCGGCTGACGGAATCGTGCTCATCGAAACTGGCCTGCACGTGGCCGACGGAGAAGGCGTAGCGGCGGAAGCGCGGAATCGGATTGGTCCAGGTTTCGTTTTCGAGCAGGTAGGAAGCGAGGATCAGATTCGGCGTGCCGGCGAGCGCGGCTTCGAGAGTGGCGTCGATTTCGGGCGTGGAGGGTTCCGCGAGGATCACGTCCACGGCGACGGCGGCGGGATTCGCTGGTTTGATCTTCGCGATGCCGTCAGCGATGGCGGCGCGAATCCCCACATTGCCGCCGTATTTCGAGAGCGTGGCTTCGTCGATGGCGAGGATGATGGAGGACGGCTGCCACGGCTTCGGCTGGATGAGCCGGAACAGGAAATCGTAGGCGTAATTATCGAACTGGCGACCGAGGGCGGTGAAGCTGATGAGCAGGCTCAGCAGGACTGCTCCCGCCATCGCCACGGACAGCAGGAAGAGGCTGCGGCGTGAACTATTTGCGTTGCGCGAGGGCACGTTCCAGCTCGTCGGGATCAGAAGGCAGGGCGGCGCTGAGAACTTTGGCGCCGGTGGGGGTGACCAGAATCACGTCTTCAATGCGGATGCCAATGTTTTCCTCGGGGATATAAATGCCGGGTTCGATGGTGATGACCATGCCGGGGCGGAGGCGTTCGGCGGTATCGGAGGCATCATGCACGTCGAGCCCGACGTGGTGGGAGAGGCCATGGGTGAAGTAGCGCCCGAGGGAGTTGCCATGCAGATCTTTGCCGTGGCGGTCGATGTATTCGAGGGCGATCTGGTAGAGACTGTCGGGCGTTTTTTTGCCGATGGTCATGCCCGGCCTGACGGCCGCGATGGCGGCGCGCTGGGCACCCAGAACCACGTCATAGAGTTCGCGCTGGCGTTTCGTGAAATGGCCGTTGGCGGGGATGGTGCGGGTAATGTCGCTCGCGTAGCCGGCGCATTCGGCGGCAACGTCCATGACCACGACTTCGCCGGAATCCATGCGCCGCGAATTGCGGGAGTAGTGCAGCGTGGTGGAATTCGGGCCGGAGCCCACGATGGGCGCGTAGGCGGAGCGGCGGCAGCCATCCATCAGGTAAGACGAGGTCATGACGGCGGCGATCTCGTACTCGAACTGGCCGGGTTGAATCATGCGCCAGGCGGCTTTGTGGGCGTCGATGGAGGCGTCGGTTGCGCGCTGAATGGCGGAGATTTCCGCCTCCGACTTCGCCATGCGAAGTTTGGCGATTTGCTTCGCGGCGTCGAGCGTATTCCGCAGGGGCGCGAGCCGGTTGATGGTTGCCGAAGCGTCGCCGGGCAGGGCGTAGATGGCGGGGTAGAGGTCGAGCAGGGCGCGCAACTGACTCTCAAACTGTTCGGCGGGCAGGACCTTGGCGAAACCAGTGACCTGGGCGACGTTTTCATCCGAGGGGCCAAGCTTGCGGCCGGTCCACTTCTCCTCAGAGGGGACGCGCTGCGGCAGGAACAGAATTTCACGCGGCACGCGGGCGCGCTCCATCAGGCCCGGTTCGTCTTTGTCTGGTTCCGGAGTGAGGATGAGAATCGCGCCTGGTTCTTCCCAGCCGGTGAGGTAAAGGAAGTTGGTTTCCTGGAAGAATCCGTAATGCAGGTCTTCGCTTTCCTTCGCGCCAAAGAGCACGAGGATACCGTCGGGATTGGCCTTCCGCCATTTCTCACGACGTTCGGCGAACTCGGGCGAGACGGCTGCGCCGAGTTGCAGAGCGAAGGCGAGGAGTAAGAGGACGAGTCGCAACCCTTGAGTATAGCTGGATTGAAAAGGGGCTCAGGCAGGTTCCTCGGCAACGAGTTCGGCGGCGAGACGGCGCAGCAGCTGCCTCGAATCTTCGAGGACTTCCGCCATGAGAAGGGAGCCGTGGATCAGGCCGGGCCAGCGAATGATTTCCGCCGGGACGCCCGCCTTTTGGAGGGCGACTCCGTAGGCCTCGCCTTCATCGCGGAGGGCATCGAGTTCGGCGGTGATGATGAGCGCCGGGGCAACGCCGGCGAGATCCCGCGCGCGCAGCGGGGAGGCGTCCGGATGGGTGCGGTCGGCTTCGTTCGGAACATAGAGCGGCCAGGCCCATTGCGCGCGGGCGAGCGTGACGACGGGACCGGCGGCGAACTCGGTCCAGGACGGCGTATCGAGCGCGGCATCGGTGACGGGATAGAGGAGAAGCTGCTTTGCGAGATGGAGATCCCGGCAGCGCCGCGCGACCACGGCGGCGAGCGCTCCACCGGCGCTGTCGCCCATGACGGCGAGGCGGGCGGGATCGATGCCGAGGGTGGCGGCGTTTTCCGCAACCCAGCGAGTGGCGGCGACGCAGTCGTCCGGCGCGGCGGGGAAGGGGTGTTCGGGAGCGAGCCGGTAATCCACGGCAACGATGACGCAGTTGGCCTCAAGAGCGATGTCGCGCAGTGCCGAATCGTGGGTTTCGAGATCGCCCAGGCAGAACCATCCGCCGTGAAAAAAGACCACGCCGGGGAGAGTACCGGGAACCGGGCGGTAGATGCGGAGCGGCACGGGAGCCAGGCGGTCCTCGACAGAGTGAAGGTTTTTGGGAGGACCGGCGAGAGCGCTGACCTTTCGCAGATAGCGCCGGGAGGATTCGATGGAGCCATCGCGATCATCCATGGCGGCCATGCGGGCGAGCACTTCAGTAACAGGAGCGGAAAGGATCACAGATTTCATTTTGACGAACGGCAGCGAACGGCGGGCGCGTGTGAAAATCGTTACAAGGCCCAATCGAACCAGAAGCCTATGAGCGCCCCTGTATCCGAACCGGAATCCCGTCTGAATGCCGCGTGGGCCTACCAGCCCCGCGCCGGCTTTTATGACGAGATGCTGACGGCGAAGGGGGAGATCCGGCCGCACTGGCAGGCTCTGGTGGACGCGCTCAACCACATTGGACCTTCCGGACTGGCTGAGCGCTGGCAGGAAGGGCGCCGGGTAATTCACGACAACGGCGTCACCTACAACGTCTACGGCGACCCGCAGAGCACGGAACGCCCCTGGCCGCTCGATCCGCTGCCGTTTCAGATTGAAAAAACCGAGTGGGCGGCGATTGAATCCGCGATTTCGCAGCGGGCGCTGCTGCTGAACTACATCCTGAAAGACCTGTACGGCCCCCAGAAGTTGCTGAAAGAAGGCCGGATTCCGGCCGAGTTGATTCTGGGCCACCCCGGCTTTCTGCGCCCCTGCGCCGGGGTTTCGCCGCCAGGCGACATCTGGCTGCACAGCTATTCGGCGGACATCGCGCGCTCGCCGGACGGGAACTGGTGGGTGTTGGCGGATAGAACGCAGGCGCCTTCCGGTTCGGGCTATGCGCTTGAAAACCGGCTGGTTTCTCTGCGTGTGCTGCCCGATGTTTTCCGCGCGGGCAACGTGCAGCGGCTGGCTCCATTTTTCCAGGCTTATAAAGACACGCTGCGGGCACTGGCGCCGAAGCGTGAGAATCCGCGAATTGTATTGCTGACGCCCGGTCCGTTCAACGAAACGTGGTTCGAGCATGCGTTTCTGGCCCGCTATCTGGGCTTTACGCTGGTGGAAGGCGACGATCTGACGGTCCGCAACAACAACGTCTATCTGAAGACGCTGGGCGGCCTGCTGCCGGTGGATGTGATTGTCCGCCGACAGGATGACAACTTCTGCGACCCGCTGGAACTGCGCGGCGATTCCATGCTGGGTGTACCGGGTTTGGTGCAGGCGGTGTGGTCGGGCAACGTGGCGGTGGCGAATGCGCTTGGGTCGGGACTGGTGGAATCTTCCGGTCTGGCGGCTTTTTTGCCGGCGCTTTCGAAGCACGTGCTGGGTGAGGATCTGCGGATGCCGAACATCGCCACGTGGTGGTGCGGGCATGAGGCGGCGCGGCTGCAGGTGGAAGAACGGCTGGCGCATCTGGTGATTAAGCCGGCCACGCCCGCCCACAGCTTTGAGCCGATTTTCGGCGCGCGGCTGGGTCCGAAGCAACGCGAACTGCTGATCCGGAAGATCCGCTCGAATCCCGGCGCGTACGTTGCGCAGGAGCAGGTTTCGCTGTCCACGGTGCCGGTGGCCCGTGACGGGCAACTGGAGGCGAGACACCTGGTGCTGCGCGTGTTCGCGGTGGCTTCCGGCGCGGCGTATGCCGTGATGCCGGGGGGCCTGACGCGCATCACTTCGTCACTCGACAGCCTGGTGGTTTCGATGCAGCATGGCGGCGGCAGCAAGGACACGTGGGTGCTGGCCGACGCGCCGGAGCCGCCCTTCAGCCTGCTGCGGCGGGCTTCCGGCCCCCTGCCGGTGAGCCGCGCCACGTTCGACCTGCCGAGCCGGGTGGCCGACAATCTGTTCTGGCTGGGCCGCTATCTGGAGCGTTTTGAGACGGCGGTGCGCGCGGTCCGCGTGGTTCTGCCGAGGCTCTATCTGGACCCGGACGCCAGCACGGAACGGCAGCTGACGGCGTGCCGGAACATCCTCGCCGGCGGGGGTTGGGTGAAGGCGGCGGAAGGCGAGCGGCTGACGGAGGCCGAAGTGTTGTCGGCCATTACAGATAGCACGGTCCGGACCAGCCTGCGGGCGAGCGCGAAGGAAATCCGCCGCGTGGCGCGCCTGCTGCGCGACCGCATCTCCACCGATGCCTGGCGCGTGCTGAAACAACTGGACAAGCAGTTCACGGGCGAGTTGCCGCCGGAAGCGCTGCGCAACAGCTGGGCGCAGGAATTGCTGGACAATTCGATGATTTCGCTGGCGGCCTTCAGCGGCCTGGCGACGGAGAATATGACGCGCGGCCATGGCTGGCGCTTCCTCGATATGGGGCGGCGGCTGGAACGCGCGGTGCAGACGGTCCAGCTGATTCGACGCGGGCTGGATTTTGAGAGTGAGCCGACGGACGCGGAACTGAGCAACATCCTCGAAATCGCGGACAGCACGCTGACGTACCGCTCACGGTATCTGAACTCGATGCAGATGGATCTGGTGCTGGACCTGCTGCTGCTGGATGAGGGCAATCCGCGCTCCGCCGCGTTCCAGCTTTCCAAGCTGCGGAAGCATGTGGACCGGCTGCCGGAGAGCCATCCTCCCAGCGGCACTCCCCGCGAGGCGCGGCTGGCGCTGAAACTGCTGACGAGCGTACAACTCGCGGAGACAGAGGAACTGGTGAAGCTGTCTTATCTGGACGAACTGACGGCAAAGATGGAGGAAGACCTGGGGCTGCTGTCTGACACGATCAGCCGGGTGTACTTCACGCACCAGTTACGATCGCAGGCCCGGTTGTGAAGAAAGTGGATACGATGCACGTCCAGACCACGCACACCACCACTTACCTCTACAGTGATTCGGTCTCGATCTGTCACACCGAAGTGCATCTAGCGCCCCGCGAATGTCCGCATCAGCGCCTGATATCGCATGAACTGCGGATTTCGCCCGAGCCCGCGTTCACCACTTCCAGGCGCGATTATTTCGGCAACGAGATTACGATTTTCTCCATTCAGGAGGCGCACGAGACGCTGAGCATCACGGCGCACAGCGAGATCGAACTGCTGCCGGAGGAGCCACCGGCGGGCGGACTGACGCCACCCTGGGAAGAAGTTGTGGAAGCGGTGCGCGGGACGAAGACGGAAGAGCTATTCCGGGCAGCGGAGTTTTCCTATCCATCTCCATTCGTGAAACCGAGCCCCGCTTGTGAAGCGTACGGACGGGAATCGTTTACGAAGGGCCGCCCGATTCTGGAAGCCGGACTGGATCTTTGCCACCGGATCTTCCGGGACTTCAAGTACGACCCGCGAGCCACGACCATCTCCACGCCGGTGGAGGAAGTTCTCGAAAAGCGCAGCGGGGTGTGCCAGGATTTCGCGCATCTGATGATCACCTGCGTCCGGTCTCTGGGATTGCCGGCGCGCTATATCAGCGGCTATCTGCGCAGTAACGAAAAAACCCTGGGCGGAGAAGCGTCACACGCCTGGTGTTCGATTTATTGTCCGGAATTTGGCTGGCTGGAGTTCGACCCCACCAACGACGTGATGCCGAACTGCAACCATGTCACTATTGCGCATGGGCGGGACTACTCGGACGTCGCGCCTGTGAGGGGCGTAGCGCTGGGCGGGGGCGAGCAGATCGTCAACGTCGCGGTACAGGTGTTGCCGCCGGCGGCTACTGCTTCCGGATCGACTTCACGAGCTGATTGAATCTGGCCTCGTTCGCGGTGACGGTTTTGACCGGCCCGGTGAACTTGACGTAGAGGTTGCCACCGGGGTTTTCCACGATGGAGGCGAGCATCCGGGTGTCGGATTTCGGATCGAGCGGCGTAGCACCAGCCATGCCCGCGTAGGTGCCGCTGATATCGAGATCGGTGACTTCCAGCCCGTTCACCGTACGTTTTCCGGTTTTGGGCATGGCGTGGCCACCCTTAACGGTAAACTGGCCGACCCAGCGTTCGATATTCGCCTGGACGCTGCCGCCCTGCCCCTGGCCGAAGAAGTAGACGACGCACTCGGCATCGTCCACCGGATAGGTGGCGGCGCGCATCGGCGCGGTGCCTTTGGAGGTCCAGCCGGCAGGGGCAGTCCACGTGAGACCGCCGGCGGATTGGGCGTGGGCGGCCTGAGGAAGAAGAGCGGCACAGGCGAGAATCAGAATGAGAGCGGAACGCATATGGTCAGTTTAGAGGAACACGAGCAATGGATGAGGGAGGCGCTCGCACTGGCCCGTGAGGCGGAGGCCGCGGGGGAGGTGCCGGTGGGCTGCGTGCTGGTGGCCGGAGGCGAGGTGATTGGCCGGGGCCGGAACTCTCCCATTGAGATACTCGACCCGACGGCCCATGCGGAAATGCTGGCGCTGCGGCAGGGCGCCTTCGCGCTGGGCAATTACCGGCTGAGCGACGCCACGCTGTACTGCACGCTGGAACCCTGCCCGATGTGCGCGGGCGCGCTGGTGGCGGCGCGGGTGAATACGCTGGTTTTCGGAGCGAGGGATCTGCGTTTCGGGGGCGTGCGCAGCAAGTTTCAGATAGCGGATTCCGAACTCCTCAATCACCGGGTGACGGTGATTGAGGGAGTACTGGGGGCGGAATCGACCGCGCTGCTGCAGAGCTTCTTCAGTACGCGGAGAAATCAGGAAACGCGGCGTTAGTTTGTCAGCCGCGGACGCCGATTTCCCGCAGGCAGTGGTCGATCCAGAGCTTGGTCAGTTTCTCCTGCGCGCCGTTCTGTGAGAGGCGGGTGCGGAGGCTGCTGAAATCGACGTGGTCGAGCGGCTGATCCTGATTGAAGCAGGAGAACACCACCGTCTCTTCGCCGGTCTGTGGGTCCTTATGAACCTGCAGGCACTGGGCGCAGATCTCTTTCATCATGCACTGCATGGGCGAGTTGATGCTGCCGATGGCGTGATGATCCGGCTTCAGATAGGGCCGGAGTACGGTGTGGCGGGCCTGCTGCACGGCTTTCATCATGCCGTCTGAACCGATGGCGATGAGGCGATCCACGGCGCTCAGCGGGATGGGCGCGGCGCCCTGATCACTGCCGAGTTCTCCACGCCCGTAAGCGGCCATGGCTTCGACGATGTTGCCCACGAAAGCGCTGTCCTGCGCGCGGGTGGCGGTGAAGCCGGGGGCTTCGTCGCAGACCCAGACGACGAGGTCGGCAGCCTTCTCAATCTCCTCGACCTTGTAGCGATCAATGATCTTCTTGTAGCCGGCGAAATAGACGACGCGGGAACCTTCTTCGCGCAGTTTCTGGCCGATGGAGAAGAGCACGGCGTTGCCGAGACCTCCGCCCACCAGCAGCACGGTTTCTTTGGCGGGGGTTTCGCTGGGAGCGCCGGTGGGGCCCATCAGAATGACGGGCTCGCCCTTCTTCAGGATGGCGCAGAGATCAGAAGAACCGCCCATTTCGAGCACGATGGTGGAGAGCAGCCCCTGTTCATGGTCGACGGAAGCGCCGGTGAGCGCGAGGCCTTCCATGCCGAGCACGGTGTTCTTTGTGCGCGGAGCAAGCACCTCATAATTCTGCAGGCGGTAGAACTGGCCCGGCAGGAAGGCGCGCGCGGCCAGTTTGGCGCGGACCACCACTTCGACGATGTTCGGGGTGAGCCGGATGACGTCGTGGACGGTGGCGCGCAATTCGTCATTCAGCGTGGCGAGCAGTTCCGCAGGCCGGGGTTCGGTAGTGGCGGCGAGGCGGGCGAGCGTGCGGGAAACAACAGGGTAGCCCTGTTTGGCGCTCGCCATGGCCTTCACGACGTTGCCGGAGAACGAAGGGTGCAGATCGCCGAAGAAGCTGATGGCCTTGCCGTCGGGCCGCAGAGACATGAGGACGTGCGGCGTGGTCGGCTTGGAGATGCGTTCGGGCTTCACCTTCGCGCCGTCTTCGTCATAAGCCTGGAAGTAGCGGCCATCGAGGAAGACATTGTGATCGTCTTCGCGGGCCAGCACGGTGTTGGGCTGGGTGCCGGCGGCGACGAGGATGGTACGGGCGGGCAGGGTGACCATTTCGCCGGAAGCGACCAGTTTGCCGGCGGATTCATCCCACTGATACTTCTGGAAGCGCAGGGCGGCGGCGGAACCAGCGGCGTCGACTTCCACTTCCTCCGGCGCGAGGCATTCGGCGAAGCGAACACCCTCTTCGAAGGCCTTGGAAACTTCTTCGTGGTTGAGCGTGTAGCTGGGCGCGTCAATCATGCGGCGGCGGTAGGCCACCGTGACGCCACCCCAGGAGTTGAGCAGTTCGATGAGACGGGGGGCGCGGCCTTCCGCCGCAGCCTGGGCGCGTTCGGCGCGGATGGCACGGGCGTGGGCGATGAATTCCTTTGCGGTGACGGCTTCGTCCGGGGTCCACTTGGAACGGACGGCGGTTTCGCCGAGTTCCTCCACCAGCTGTTCGTAGCGGAAGAGGAATTTCTCCACCTGCACAACGTAATAGGCAAGGGACTCAGTGCCGGTGTCGATGGCGGTGAGACCGCCGCCGATAACGATGATCGGCATGCGGATCTGCAGGTTGGCGAGGGAGTCGGACTTGGCGGCGCCGGTGAGTTGGAGGGCCATCAGGAAGTCGGACGCCTGCCGCACGCCCCGGACCAGGCCGTTTTTCATCGGAATGACGGTCGGGCGACCGGCGCCGGCGCAGAGGGCAATGTGGTCGAAGCCCATGTTGAAGGCACTGTCGACCGTCATGGTGCCGCCGAAGCGGACGCCACCGAACATGCTGAAGCTGCGACGGCGTTCGAGCAGAAGGCGGATGACCTTGAGGAAGTTCTTGTTCCAGCGGACCGTGATGCCGTATTCGGCCACACCGCCAAAGCCAGCCATGACGCGCTCGCTGAGGCGTTCGTAAATTTCGGTGATATCTTCGATCGGGCGGAACGGAACGGGGTTTCCGAGGGGGTCGACACCCGAAATATCGGCCGGAAGCGGCTCGATTTTCAGACCATCGACCGCGGCGACCATGTGGCCGTCATTCAGCAGGTGGTGGGAAAGAGTGAAACCGGCGGGGCCGAGGCCCACGACCAGAACCTTGTTGCCGGACGCCGCGCGCGGGAAGGGGCGCGAGAAATTCAGCGGGTTCCAGCGGGTGAGCAGGCTGTAGATTTCAAAGCCCCAGGGGAGTTCCAGCACGTCTTTTAAAGTGCGGGTTTCAATCTGCGGGATGTCGACCGGTTCCTGTTTCTGGAAGACGCAGGCCTTCATGCAGTCATTACAGATGCGATGCCCGGTGGCGGCGGCCATGGGATTGTCGATGGTGACAACGGCGAGAGCGCCCAGGGGAACGCCGTTTTCCTTCACGACGTTCATCTCAGAGATTTTCTCTTCGAGCGGGCAGCCGGCCAGCTTCACGCCGAAAACGCTGGCTTTATAAGCGCCGTCCTTCTCTTTCAGGCCGTGGGAGCAGCTGTCTTTGCCCTGGTTGTGGCACTTGATGCAGTAGTGTGCCTGGTCGAGAGCATGCAGGGTATCCATGCCGGGGTCGGTGAGCTGGAAGCCCTGGCGATGACGCCAGTGATCGGGGCCAAACTGCAGCTGGATGAGTCCGTTGGTGGGCAGTTCGGCGGCCGGCACCAGATGGAACATATCGAGCTTGTGCGGGGTTTTGAAGAGGACACCGTCTTTGTGCTTCGCGCGGCCGGCGGGCGTGAGCGTTGCCCAGGCGGCATATTGGGCGGCCACTTTGAGCTGGTCGGCATGGGCTGCTTCGGTTTCCCTGCTGGTGATCCAGCGGGAGACATGCGTGGCGTAGCCGATTTCGGTGAGCGGTTCGGTGAAGGTTTCTTCGAGCTGGCAGGCGAGCCCGGGACCATCGAGCAGCGCCGCTTTTTCCGGCGTCTGGCCGACGAGCGCTTTGCGCTGCACAAACTGGCGCTTCACATAATAGAGAGGCGCCAGATCGTGATGTTTCTGCCGCAGTTGCCGCAGCTCCGGCATGATGCCGAAGAGCTGGCCCAGGAAATCGTCCAGATAGGGCGCGACTTCGATGATGAGTTCCGAAGCGGCTTTCAGCGAGAGCGCCGAGGGGTCCTGCCGCGCGGCAAGCAACTGGCCGTGCAGGGCGGGCGCGGCCTCCTCCAGGTGTGACAGGAAGAGCGCGTCGAGACGGACCAGACCTTCGCGATCATAGAGATCTTCAAAGGTGATGCCGGGCAGGAGAGAAAGCGTGCGGGCAGCCCGCGCGGTTTGAGCGGCGCGCGCCAAACCAGATGGTTGAGATGTCTTGTTCACGATTGCTTAGCGGAGGGCCCCGGGCACGGGGTCTTCGAACCTCTGTTTATATTTTGACAGACGGACCGCTGCGAGGGCGGTGAGCAAAAGTAGCGCGGGGTCGATGGGATGGCGGTAGCGCGGTGGCGCGAGGGCCAGGTAGTAAACGAGGGGATAAACCAGCGGGAAGGCGGCGAGGGGGACGCGGTACGCGCTCCGGGTTCGCCATAGGAGAACGAGGGCCGCGAGGGAGCCGAACGCGGCCAGCAGATTCGAGAGGACGACCAGGTGGAAGCGCGCGGTTTTGGCGCGGGCAAGGTCTCGGAAAAGGCTGGTGCCGCCACCGGTCCAGAACGCGGTGAAGCGCTCCGAAATGAGGGAGGCTTCCGCGGCGGGGTGGGAAAAGATGTAGTCCATGGCGAGCGACTGCTTTTCGCGCATGTAGAGGATTTCGCCCACTTCCACATAGTGATCGCGTTCGGCCTGGTTGGAGATGGGGTGCAGACCGGCCACGGAATTGCTGCCGGCGTGTTCGTTATTGCCAAGCCAGAGAGCGAGCCCGCCGACGGAGCGCAGGGGGACGAGGGTATGGAACTCGCGGAAATTTCTGACGGTCCACGGGACGCAGCAGAGCAGTGTCATGGCGGCGGCAAGGGCGGCGTTACGAAAGTGGTACAGGGCGTTTCGGTGCGACTGGTATTCGGCCCATCCAAATAGGAAAGGCAGCAGCGCGACGAAGGCTGCATTGGTCATCAGGGCGAGACCCCAAAGGAACCCATAGGCGCACCAGTGGCGGACGCGACCGGATTCGACGATCGCGAGGGTAGCGGCGAGCAGACTGGTGGCGAGCAGGGTGGAGAGGGAAGCGTCAAACAGCGATTCGTAGGGCAGGATGATCGCGGTGGGGAAGACGGCCCAGAGCACGGTGGCGAGCACGGCGGTGGGGGTGTTCGCGATGCGGCGGGCGGCGAGCCAGAGCGGGAAGCAGGTGAGCGCTGAACAGACGGCATTGAAGCTCGCGGCGGCGATGAAAGCGTTCAACGTGTAAGTTCCGAACAGTCGGAAGATGGCCGCGAGGAGCAGGGGATACACCGGCGTCATCCAGGCTGTGGGCCCGGTTTCCACCCGGAAGGGGTTGCTGAAGCCATTGCCGGTAGCGAGGGAGTACGCGATGTTGCCGGGCTCGAAAAGAAACGGGATGGTGGAGAGCGCGCGGGCGTTGTGCTGCACCACGTAGAGGTAGAGAAAAGTACCCCGGAGGGCCAGTGCGAGGAGGAAGATGGCGAAAAGTGCAAAAACGCGGCGCAAAGCCCAGTTTAATTGTGTCCGCTCGCGCGCCCCGATTTCGCTTAAGATAGCAGGAAAATGCAACCACGGAAACTGTTTACCTGTCTGCTGCTGATTGCTGGAATCGCCTCCGGCCAGGCGACATTCACGGGCAAAGTGCTGGACCCCGCCGGGAACCCCGTTACAGGGGCGCTGGTGCGTTTTGAAAAGGACGGCGGTACAGTCCGCGGCAGGCGGCACGTTCACTTCCGCTTCACTGACGCCGGGTTCTTATACGGTGATTGCCGAGGCGACCGGGTTCTCGCAGGCGGTGCTTCCCAATCAGGCGCTGAGCGCGCCCTCCACCTCTGTGCTGCTGGTGCTGGGGCCGAACGGAGCGAAGACTGGCGGGCATTTCAGCGGGCACGTGAAGGGTTCGAACGGGGAGGCGGTTCCCGATGCTGTGGTAACGTTCACATCCATGGCGAAGGTGGCGGCTCCGCCGACGACGAAAGTCATTACGTCGGGTGGCGCGGACGCTGGCTCGTTTGATTCGGGTTCCCTGCCCGCGGGGGACTACACAATCGAGATCGGAAAGCCGGGCTATCCGACGTCGGCCAAAATCACGCAGACCTTATCGGATGGCGGCAGAAAGCAACTGGAACTGGCTTTTTGCACGACCGGCTGTGAGCAGGACTGTTCCGGTTGCGGCGTGAATAACGATCACTACGTCGCGGCGATTCTGCTGGTGGTGTTTTACATCATCGCGATTATCTGGGTGCGGGCGGTGAAGGTCGCATTGCCGGGGCGGCGGCTTCTGGTGGCGAGGGTGGCGGATCTGATGGACCGCATCGAGGCCAGCGGCTTGAAGCCGACACTCGCGAAACGTATTGCGGAACTGGAACGCGCGGGGCTGGTGAAGGCGGACGGGAGTCGGGTGAGACAGGTATTGGACCGCCTGAGCGAGTCAGTCTTCTGGTCCATGGGGCTCGAAAACGCGGCGTACAAGACCATTCACTTCTGCGAACTGGCGCTGCTGGACCATCTGGATGCCAATACCGTGGTGGCGCGCCTGATGACCGCGAAAGACCGTATCGCGAAGGTGGAGGATCCCGTGGCGAAGGCGCTGAGCGACCGGATAGCGAACGCGCTCTCCGCCACCACGCCGGTCGATGCCGGGCAACTGCATGCGCTGCTGGTGGAGGCGGAATACTTCCTCTACGATGTGGGGGACAGTGAATTCAGTGAATTCACCGGCTGGCTGAACAAGGCGGTCTGGCTGACGGTGGTGGGCATCGTGCTGGCGCTGGTGCTGGCCGTGGTGGGTGGGCATTACATTCTGCTGGTGCTGGGCGCGACGGGCGGGTTCCTGAGCCGCCTTGCGCAACAACTGCGACGGGCGAAGGTGCCGACGGACTATGGCGCATCGTGGAGCATGCTGTTTCTGAGCCCAGTGCTGGGGGCGCTTTCGGGATGGACGGGAGTGCTGCTGATCCAACTGGCGACGGGGGAGCACCTGCAACTGCTGGGAGCGGCCTTCCAGGTTGTGAAGTGGAATGACCCCTGCAAACCGGAAACGCTGGCGGCCGCATTCCTGCTGGGCTTCTCTGAACGGTTATTCGACACCATCGTGAAGAAGCTGGAAGACTCGATTGACCAGAAGACCGAGGATGCCAAGAAGCAATCAGGTGGCCCGGGCGGTTCCGGTGCTCCCACGCCGGATATGCCTTCAGCGAGCTTCAGCCCTTCTCCGGTAAAGCTTGGCGAACTGCTGACGGTGACGATCGAAAAACTGGCGGCATCCGCCGTGAGCAGCCTGATTCTGACGCCCGTCGCGGAGGGTACGAAGACCACGATTCCGCATGAGGGTGCGGCAGTGGATAAAACGCTGCAATTCCGAGTTCCAGCCACGCTGGTCGCGGGCGACTATTCGGTATCGCTGACGAGTTCCAGCGGGACGATCCAGGTCCGGGGGCTGTTGAAGGTTCAGGCCTGATTCGTATAAATCCGATGACGGGTTGATTACAGCCTGGCCCCGATTTCGACGATAGAACGTACAGGGCCCCCGTTTGGGGTGCCCTGGAAGGCTGTATCGAAATGGTTTTAGGAACGAGGATTCTACTCGTCTCACTGGCTTCCATCGCCATCACCACTCTGACCGGACTCACCATTCAGAGGGCGGTGATCCGGCGTCAGGGGATCGAGATGATCCGTGACACGATGCGGGCGACGTTGCTGAGCGCGGAGAATAACCGCCAGTCGGTCTCCGGCATGCGCAACCTCAAAGTGTTCGATGAGGCGGTGTTGAAGGCGGATGCGGCGGGGTCGTCGGACTACCGGCAGTCGAAACTCTACCAGACCGTGCCGGTGGTTGCGGCATGGAATTCGATCGCGGAAGTTGCCAGGCACGAAGGGTACGAATTCCGTATTCCGGCCCGGCATCCGCGCAACCCGAAGAATTCTCCCAACGAACAGGAAGACCGTATTCTGAGCCGGATGGACGGCGAAAAGCTGGGCGAGTTCTTCGAAGTTGACGAGAGTACTAACGAGGCAATCTACGGTCGGCCGATCATTCTGAGCGGAGACTGTATGGTTTGCCATGGCGACCCGGCGACGAGCGTCACTGCCGATGGCAAGGATATCCTCGGCCTTCCGATGGAGGGGTGGCGCGAGGGAGACCGTCACGGAGTCTTTCTGCTGCGCTCGAAGCTGACACGGGTGGATGACCACGTGAAGGCGGGTATGGTGCAGGCTGCGGTTTGGCTGATTCCGCTGGCGGGGGCGATCGGGATTGGCGTTTACTTCCTGATCGGGCGGCTGAGCAAACGCCTGATGACTTTGGTGGACGCGATTTCCTCCAGTTCCGACCAGGTCACCGGAGCAGTCAACCAGATTTCGAGTTCGAACCAGTCGATGGCGTTTGCAACCAGTCGCCAGGCCGCGTCTCTGGAAGAAACCACGGCTTCCACCTCGCAGATCGCGGGTACGACGCGCGCCAATGCGGAACACTCACGAGAGGCCGCGGTCGAGATGGGCCAGGTGGATCGGCAGGTCCGGGAAAGTACGACCGCGATTGAGGCCATGAGCCGATCAATGGCGGAGATTCAGGCGTCGAGCAGAAATATAGGCAGGATTATTCGTGTGATCGATGAACTCGCTTTCCAGACGAACATCCTGTCGCTCAATGCGGCGGTGGAAGCGGCCCGGGCGGGAGAGGCTGGCGCGGGGTTTGCCGTGGTGGCCGATGAAGTGCGCAATCTGGCGCACCGGTCCGCCCAGGCGGCAAGAGAGACGGCGCCGCTGATTGAGGAGTCCATCAACATTTCGAATGCCGGGAGCGTCGAGTTGGAGCGGACTTCCATGGCAATTCACGCGATCGCGACGAGTTCCTCCCGGGCGCGGAAACTGGTGGACGAAGTTAATCTGGGCAGCGAGGATCAGGCACAGGGTATGGGATTGGTTTCTCTGGCGCTGGTGCAGATGCAGGACACAATCCAGAACAGCGCCGCGAGTTCCGAGGAGACGGCCGCCGCAAGCCAGGAGATGGCTTCCCAGGCGGCGGTGATGAACAATATTGCTCGCCAGTTGCGGGTGGTGGTACAGGGTTAGCGGCGGTGTGCCGCATGGCGGCGGTGTTAGGATAGCGGAACAGTTCTACCCCCAGCGCCGCCCAACATTGAGACCCCATGCCGGAAATCCTGATCAAGATTGCCAACGAAGAAGAGCGGCAGGCCTGTTATGGCCTGGCTTACGAAGTGTTCTGCGAAGAAATGGGCACCCTGCGAGAGGATGCCGACCATGAAAAGAGAATCGTGGTCGATGACGCCATTGCACGCTCCCATCTGCTCTATGCCACGGTGGACGGCGAACTCGCCGGAACCATGGGAATGCTGATTGGCGATGAGCGGCCTTTCCCGCCGCATTTCGAGCATGGTTTCGAGGTGGCGCGGTTCCTTCCGGTCGTCCCTCGTGAACGGATGGCGATCAATATCCGGTTTCTGGTGCGGGAGAAGTTCCGCAGTTCCATGCTGTCTTTCCGCATGATGGTGGAGAGCGCGGTTTTTCTGACGGGGCGCGGGGTGGATCTGGTGTTCTGCGATTGCCAGCCGCACCTGCTCAACCTGTATGAAAGCCTCGGGTTCCGTCCGTATGCTCCGGTATTTGACCAGCCCGGCTTTGGCGTCATGGTGCCGCTGCTGTTTTCTCTGCATGACGTGGCGCATCTGCGTTCCATCCGGTCGCCTCTGCTGCGCTACTTTCCGAAGCATGCGGACCGGCCGGAACTTTGTGCGCGCATCAGTTCCCTGCTGCCCGCGGAAGCGCCGGTGGCCAGCGGAGCCGCGCTCGAAGGGGAGAAATGGGCGGAGACGTTCGGCGTCCTGAGCCGCGCCAGCGAGCCGGTTGGCGCCTTTCAGGGCTTTTCGGAAGAGGAACTGGCGGCATTTCTTGAACGCAGCCAGATTCTCGAATGCGCAGAGGGCCAGCAGGTGATTCTGGAGGGCCAGGGAACCCGGACGGCCTTCGTAATTCTGGACGGGAGCGTGGACGTCCGCGCCAACGGCAAGACGGTGGCGCATCTCAAAGCGGGAGAACTGTTCGGGGAATTCGCGCTGCTGCTGGACACGAAACGAACCGCGGACGTCTTTGCGGCCAGCCCGTTGGTACGGCTGCTGGTGCTGGACGACCGAACGCTCGACCGGGTGCTGACGTCCCGAGCCGAACTGGCGGCCAAGTTCCTGCTGAATCTTTCGAAGTCGCTCGCGTACAGAATGCTGAAACAAGGGCGGTGAGTGATGTCACCTGATCTCGTGACGCTGGAGATGGATCCCGCGGTCATCCGGGAATTGGGCCACCGGATCATCGACCTCATTACCGAAGAATTTGCCGGCCCCGCCCGCCGGCCGCCTTTTCCGCCGGCACAGACCACCGAGCGGATGGAAAGCCTTTTCGGCGGACCCGTGCCGATTGATGGCGCGGACCCCGGCCAGATTCTCGATTTCCTCGAAAACCATCTCCTGCCGGCCGCCGGGAACCCGAACCACCCCCGCCAAATGGCCTATGTGCTGACCGCTTCCACGCCCTTGCCTGCCATGCTGGAGGCCCTGGTCGCCGCGATCAAACTCCGTCCCACCACGTGGAAAAATCAGCCGGGCAGCTGCCGGATTGAAACGACGGTGACGCGCTGGCTGGGGAGCATGACGGGATTTTCCGATGAAGCGGCCGGGTACGTGACCTCCGGCGGTTCCACCGCGAACCTCTTCGCGCTGGCTGTGGCGAGGGTGCGGCGGGCTGGCTGGGACGTTCGGAAAGAAGGCTTGTACGGGCATCCTCGCCTGACGGTCTATGCCTCCTCACAGACCCATTCCTGTTTCACGCGCAGCGTGGAAATGCTGGGGCTCGGGTCGGAATCGCTGCGCCTGATTCCGGTGGACTCACACCAGCGGATTCGGCTGGACCTGCTGGTTCGGGCGATCCGACACGACATCGACGACGGCTGCCGACCGTTCTGTGTGGTGGGAAATGCCGGCACCGTGGATACAGGGTCCATCGACCCGCTGGACGCACTGGCGGATATCGCGCGGCGGCATGATTTGTGGTTCCATGTGGATGGCGCGTACGGCGCACTGGCCGCCATTGTGCCGGAGGCGCGACACCTGTTCCGGGGAATCGAGCGGGCCGATTCGCTCACGGTGGATCCGCACAAGTGGCTGAATGTGCCTTTTGAGGCCGGTTGTATTCTGGTTGGCGACCGGGCGGACCTGAGCGATACGTTTGGCCTGGTTCCGGCCTATCTGCGGGGCGCCATGGGGGCGGAACAGAATCAGTACGAGTGCGGTTTTGAACTCAGCCGCACAGACCGGGCATTGAAGGTGTGGGTGGCGCTCCGGCAGTATGGCCTGGGGCATTACACCGCCATGATTCGCGGGCACCTTGAACTGGCCCGGCATCTGGCCCGGCTGGTGGAGGAAGCGCCGGATTTCGAGCTGATGGGCGAGCCGGTGCTGAGCATCTGCTGTTTCCGCTATGCGCCGCCGGGGGTGGACGTTGACCTGAACAGGCTCAACGAAGACCTCGAAATGCGGCTCATGGAGGATGGGCGCGCGCTGATATCGGGCACTGTGCTGGAGGGCAGGCAGGTGCTGCGAGCGTGTATTGCCAGCCATATGGTGACGAAAGCGGGGGTGGAAGAGACGCTGGGACTGCTGCGGCAGCTGGGCCGGAGTCTACTTGCGGCGGCCGCGAGCGCCTAGTTCGATGGCTTCGAGCGCCGAAACCTTCCCGGCCTCAACGGTAAAGCGAAGAATGGTCCGGACCAGGTGCCAGCCATGGTGCCCGCAGGCGCCGGGATTCATGTGAAGCAGGCCGAGGTTCGGGTCGCGGGTCACTTTCAGAATGTGCGAGTGACCGCACAGAAACAGGCCGGGCCGGTGACGGAGGATTTCCGCTTTGGCGCGCCGGTCGTAGTTTCCCGGGTAGCCGCCGATGTGCGTCATGTAGACGCGCAGCCCTTCGCAATCCCAGTGCTGGTGTTCAGGCAGGCTGGCGCGGAGGTCCGGGCCGTCGATATTACCGTAGACTCCGCGGGTAGGGCGGAAGGCGCGAAGCTGGTCCAGAATCTCCGGTGGTCCGAAATCTCCGGCGTGCCAGATTTCATCGCATTCGGCGAATTTGGTGAAAATCAGGTCGTCGAGAAAGCCGTGCGTGTCTGAGAGAAGCCCGACCCGCAACTACGGCTTTTCCATGAAGTGGTAGGCGAGCATGTGGCAGACGATCATGTGGCCGTCTTCGATACGCCCCATGTGCGGTTCGGAAACGTGGATGCGGGTCTTGCCGAGCGGAGCGAGTTTGCCGCCGTCCCTGCCCGTGAGCGTGATGGTTTCGCAACCGATCGAGGTGGCGTACTCCACGGCGCGGAGGACGTTCGGAGAGTTTCCGGAGCCGCTGATGGCGATGAGAACATCGCCCGGTTTGGCGAAGTTCTTCAGTTGCTCGGCAAAGACGCAGTCGTAGCTGACGTCGTTCGAGTAGGCGGTCAGAGTGGGGAGGGAGTCCGTGAGCGCCATGATGCGAAAACGCTTTTCATGGCCGTAGCTGGCCCCTTTGACCATGTCACACGCGAAGTGTGACGCGGTGGAGGCGCTGCCACCGTTGCCGCAGACAAAGATCGTTCGGTCCGCGTCACGGGCGGTTGCGAGGACCTGGATGGCTGCACCCACGGCATCAAGATCGATGCCGGAAATGGCACGGAAGAGCGAATCGCGATAGGAAGCGAGGAATTCGGCGGTGCCGGTGGTCTGGTCGCTGAGGGCCATGCGTTTGTTACTTCGCGGCGGCTGCTTCGACCGCAGCCTGAGCGCGGGCGAGTTCGTCGATCACCAGCTGCGGATCAGCAGTCTCGCTCTGCGTGGCTTCGGATGCCTTCACGGCAGCCTGCAGGCGGGCCTGGGCTTTTGCCGCGTCGATCTCTTCGCCGAATTCAGCGGCATCGGCCAGAACGCGGACGCGATCCGCCAGCACCTCGACAAACCCGCCATAGACGGCCAGCGTTTTCTGCCGGCCGCCCGCGATGTAAGTCAAAAGACCACCGGGCTTCAGCGCCGAAAGCAGCGGAGCGCCGCCCGGCATTGCGCCGATGTAGCCATCGAGCGCCGGAATCTGCACTTCCGTCACCTGTTCATCCACGAGCATGCGCTCGGGGCTGACTAACTGAAGCTGAAGAGTGTCTGCCATGGTGGACTAGGCCTCGGCCATCGTCTTGGCCTTCTCGATCACGTCCTCGATAGTGCCCTGCATGTAGAAGGCCTGTTCCGGCAGACTGTCGTACTTGCCGACGAGGATTTCGCGGAAGCTCTTGATGGTATCGGCCAGCGTGACGTACTTGCCGGCGATACCGGTGAACTGTTCGGCCACGAAGAACGGCTGCGAGAGGAATTTCTGGATGCGGCGCGCGCGGTTGACGATCTGCTTGTCTTCGTCACTCAGTTCGTCGATACCCAGAATCGCGATGATGTCCTGCAGATCCTTATAGCGCTGCAGCACTCCCTTGACAGCCTGCGCGGTGTTGTAATGCTCGTCGCCCAGAATGCGGGGATCGAGAATGCGCGAGGTGGAAGCGAGGGGATCGACGGCCGGGTAGATACCGAGTTCGGCGATGGGACGGGAAAGGTTCGTGGTGGCGTCGAGGTGGGCAAACGCGGTGGCCGGAGCGGGATCGGTGTAATCGTCGGCGGGCACGTAGATGGCCTGAACCGAGGTGATGGAACCGTTCTTCGTCGAGGTGATGCGTTCCTGCAGTTCGCCCATTTCGCTGGCGAGGTTGGGCTGGTAACCGACGGCGCTGGGCATACGACCGAGCAGCGCGGACACTTCCGAGCCGGCCTGCGTGAAGCGGAAGATATTGTCGACGAACAGCAGCACGTCCTGCTTTTCCTCGTCACGGAAGTATTCGGCGACCGTGAGACCGGTCAGGCCGACGCGGAGACGCGCGCCTGGCGGCTCGGTCATCTGGCCGTAGACAAGCGCCACTTTGGACTTGGTGTAATCGTGCGGGTCGACGATGCCGCCCTCCTGCATTTCGAGCCAGAGATCGTTCCCTTCACGGGTACGCTCACCGACGCCCGCAAAGACCGACACGCCGCCGTGCTTCATGGCGATGTTGTGGATCAGTTCCATGATGACGACGGTCTTGCCGACGCCGGCGCCGCCGAACAGACCGATCTTACCGCCGCGGAGGTAGGGTTCCAGAAGATCGATGACCTTAATGCCGGTCTCGAACATTTCGAGCTTGGTCGACTGGTCTTCGAAGGACGGCGCCTGCCGGTGAATCGGGAAGTGCATCTTCGCGTTGACCGGGCCCATGTTGTCGACGGGCTGGCCGAGAACATTGAGCACGCGGCCCAGCGTTTCCTTACCGACCGGCACGGTGATGGGCGCGCCCAGGCTGACGGCCTTCATGCCGCGAACCATGCCTTCGGTGGGCTGCATCGCGATGGTGCGGACGCGGCCTTCGCCGATGTGCTGAGCGGCTTCGCAAATGATATCGATGGGGTCAGGAACGTCGAAGCCTTCGCTGGTAATGCGGATAGCCGTGTGGACTTCGGGAATCTGGCCTTCGGGGAACTCGCAGTCGACCGCGGGACCCGCGATCTGAACGACGCGGCCTACCACCAGGGCAGGAGTAGCTGAATCTGTTGCCATAGTAAGAATCCTCTTTTGGGCGGTTTATTCCGCGGCCGCCGCGCCGCTGACAACTTCGATGATTTCTTTCGTAATCGCGGCCTGCCGCACACGGTTCATGTGCAGAGTCAGGGAGTCGATCACGTCCTTCGCGTTGGACGACGCAGTGTCCATCGCGGTCATACGGGCAGCCTGATAGGCGGCCACCGTCTCCAGCATGGCGCGGTAGACAGCCACCTCGACAAAACGAGGCATCAGCCGTTCCAGCATTTCGAGCGGGGATTGTTCGTAAAGATAGTCCGACTGCGACGTGGCGCCCCGGCCTTCCTGTTTGGGAAGTTCGAGGGGCAGCAGTTGCGCGACGGAAAGATTGGCGGCCATCACGCTCTTGAAGTCATTATTGATGACATAGACGGCGTCGGTTTCGCCATCCTTGTAGCGGCGGATCACTTCGGCGGCGATGCCGGCGGCATCCTGATAGGTCGGTTTGTTGAGAACGTTGATGTGTTCGGAAAGGATCGTCGCCTGGCGTTTGCGATAGAAATCGCGGCCTTTGCGACCGACCAGGGTGAGGGTGATTTCCGCGCCGGCGTTCTCTTCGTGGAATTTCTGGGCGGCCTTCAGCAGGTTGGAGTTAAAGGCGCCGGCAAGACCCGTATCGCTGGAGAAGAAGATCAGATCGACGCGCTTCGGTTCACGCCGAACCAGCCAGGGGCTATCGGCGGAGCGATCATCGGACGACGCGGCGGCGACAAGATTCGCCAGCATGTCGCGCATGACCTGCGCATAAGGACGCGCGGCGATCACGCGCTCCTGGGCGCGGCGCAGCTTGGCCGCCGAGACCATTTTCATGGCCTTGGTAATCTGCTGCGTGTTCTTGACCGAGCGGATTCGCCGCCGGAAATCGATAAGGCTTGGCATGGGCTACCTGAAAACCCCTATGCCTTGGCGGCCGGACGGGACCGTTCCTTCTTGAAGCGATCTTTCAGCTCGTTGATTGCGCCGGTCAGGTCGGCTTCCAGCTGCTTGTCGAAGGCTTTCTTTTCGCGAATGGTGGTCAGAATGGCCGGCTTCGAATTCTCGAGGAACTTGTAGAGTTCCGCTTCAAAGGCACGGCAATCGGACACTTCGAGGTCGTCGAGGAGACCGCGAGTGCCGGCAAAGATGATGGCAACCTGCTTTTCGACCGGCAGCGGCTGATACTGCGGCTGCTTCAGGATTTCGACCAGGCGACGGCCACGGTTGAGCTGCGCCTGAGAGGCCTTGTCGAGATCGGAACCGAACTGCGCGAAAGCGGCCAGTTCGCGGTACTGCGCGAGGTTCAGACGGAGCGGACCGGCGACAGTCTTCATCGCCTTGATCTGCGCGTTGCCGCCGACGCGGCTGACCGAAAGACCCACGTCCACGGCGGGACGGGTGTTGCTGTTAAAGAGATCGCTCTGCAGGTAGATCTGACCGTCGGTGATCGAGATCACGTTGGTCGGAATGTACGCGGAGACGTCGCCGGCCTGGGTTTCAATGAACGGGAGAGCGGTGAGCGAACCACCACCGAGTTCGTCGTTCAGCTTGGCGGCGCGCTCCAGAAGGCGGCTGTGGAGGTAGAAAACGTCGCCGGGGTAGGCTTCGCGCCCCGGGGGACGGCGGAGCAGGAGCGAGATTTCACGGTAGGCCGCGGCGTGCTTCGAAAGATCGTCGTACACGCAGAGAGCGTGGCGGCTGGAATCGCGGAAGTATTCACCAATCGCGCAACCGGAGTAGGGCGCGAGATACTGCATGGGAGCGGGGTCTGATGCGCTGGCGGAGACGACGATGGTGTAAGCCATGGCGCCGAACTCTTCGAGCGTTTTGACGACCTGCGCCACGGTGGAACGCTTCTGGCCGATGGCGACATAGATACAGATCATGTCGCCGCCCTTCTGATTGATGATGGCGTCAAGCGCGACGGCGGTTTTACCGGTCTGGCGGTCGCCAATGATGAGCTCGCGCTGGCCGCGACCGATCGGAATCATGCCGTCGATGGCCTTGATGCCGGTCTGCATCGGCTGCTTCACGGGCTGCCGTTCGATGACGCCGGGGGCGATGCGTTCGATGGGGTTGGTCCGGTCTGTGGCGATGGGACCCTTGCCGTCGATGGGGCGACCGAGCGCGTCGACGACGCGACCGATCATCGCTTCGCCGACGGGGATCGACATGATCCTGCCGGTCCGCTTCACTTCGTCGCCTTCACGAATGCGCTGGTATTCACCGAGGAGCACCGCGCCGACCTGATCTTCTTCCAGGTTCATGGCGATACCGGCGACGCCGTGCGGGAACTCAATGAGTTCGCCGGCCATCACCTTGTCAAGACCATGAATACGCGCAATACCGTCGCCGACCGAGATGATGGAGCCAACCTCGCTCACGTCGATCGCGCGGTCGTAATTCTCAATCTCCTGCCGGAGAATCGTTGTAATCTCGTCTGCCCGAATCTGAGCCATAAAATTCCGTTATTAATTGGCGCTCTTAATTGACTGCGAGGCGCTGCCGCATCGCTGCCAGGCGCCCCCGCACGGACCCGTCGTAAACCTTGGAAGCCAGCCGCGCCGTTACGCCACCGATCAGGTCCGGATCGACGGCGAATTTCATGCGCACAGCTGTGCCCGCGAGAGTCGCGAGTTCGGCGGAAAGCCGGTCGCGCTGCTCCTGAGTGAGTTCGTAAGCGGAAACCACTTCTGCCCGGGAGAAGCCCAGACGTTCGTCGAGCAGTATATCGAAAGAATCGATCACGTCAGAGAGCGCTTCGGCCCGCCGGTGATCGGTCAATACAAGAAGGAAGTTGCGGATGATGCGCTCCAGCTGCAGAGCTTCGGCAATGCGGCGAATCACAAGGCGCTTGCGCGCGACAGAGACTGCCGGGGAAGCAATGATGGTTCTTAGATCGGCCGAACCTTTAATGGCGGCGTTGAAGGCGCGCAACTGCTCCACGGCGACGGCGGGATTGATGCCCGCGGTGGGAGACACGACGACATCCACAAGGGCGCTCGCGTAGCGGTTGACGACTGCGGTGGAGGTCATAGGGGTTCAGATCTCGTGTTGCGTCAGTTTGGTGGAACCGGCGGAGGCAATATCACCGGCAAAGCTCGCCAGCAGTGCCGCCTGCACATCGGGGTTCATCCGGCTGCGTACTTTCTGTTCGGCCAGGTCGATTGCGGCCTTGGCGGCGTAACGCTGGATTTCAAGGCGAGCCAGCTTGCCGGCCTGTTCAATCTCCAGCTGCGCGTGCTGCTGAATCCGGGCCAGTTCGCTGGAGGTTTCCCGCTGGATACGGGCAGCTTCACGCTCCCGCTCTTCCTTTGCGGAAGCCTGCAACCGGGCAATAGCCTGATCGAGACCCGCCAGTTTCGCGGAGACGGCCGCGGCGCGTGCATCGGCTTCCGCCTTCGCGCGTTCGCCGGCGGCCAGACCTTCCTCAATCTGACGGGAACGGTCGACCAGCATGGGGCCCATGTTCTTCGAGATCAGGTAACCGAGGATTCCGGCGAGGATGGCGAAGTTCGCCCATTTCCAGAGTTCCATGCCGGGCTTTTCAGAAGATTCCGAAGATTCGGCGCCTTTGTGCTCGGCTTCCTGTGCGTAAACAGGAATAGCGACAAGTGCGCCCGCAAGCAGAAGAGTGGCGAAGAGACGCTTGATCGACATGGGTTATGCCGCCTTCCGTGACAGAATCGCGTCCGCGATCTGGCCGGCCAGAGCTTCACTTTGCGCCTCAAGGCCCTGCCGGGCATCGGCCGCTTCCTGAGCGATGGTCGCCTTGGCGTCGGCAACCGTTGCTTCCGACTGTGCCCGCGCTGCCCGAACCTGCTCCGACTGTTCGTCGCGCAGCTTTCTCAGCAGCTCAGATTGCTCCCGATAGATTTCGGAGCGAGCCTGCGCAAGGGCATTCTCGTATTCGGCAACTTTGTTATCGGCGTTTTGGAGGCTATCCTCGGCTGCCTTGCGCGCGCCTTCGGTCAGACGGAAGCGCTCCGCCAGAACTTTATCCAGAGGCTTCAGATAGAGATACTTGACGCAGAAAGTCAGGAGAATGACAAGGAAAAACGTAGGCAGCCCATTCAGGACAATGCCACCTAGCGCGTGCAGAGTTTGATCCATTTCAAGAGGAAGAGCAGGACTGCGAAATACCGGGTAACCTTTAGGCTACCATGTGCGTTTTGGGCGGTCAAACACCAGTAGGCCGGATTGGACGGATAGGCCGTACCGAAACCGGAGATTCATGCGTCCATTATGGGTTTGTCACGCTTCGGCGAAACCCGGATAATACTGGATAAACATATCCGGATATCGTATGATGGCTACGCATGCTCTCCCAGACTGCGGAATACGCGCTTCGCGCTGTGGTGGAACTGGCGTCCGGCGGCAATGAAGCCCGGACCGCGCAGGATCTGGCCGGCAAGGCGCAGGTACCGCTGGACTATATGTCCAAGGTATTGAATTCACTGGCCCGGAACGGCATTGTGGCGGGTCAGCGCGGTCGCGGCGGCGGATTCCAGACAGTACGCCCCGCCGGTGAACTCACCGTATTAGAGGTGGTAACGGCGGTCGATCCGCTGAAACGGATCCGCACCTGCCCGCTGGGGCTGGTCGCCCACGGAGAGAAACTCTGCCCGCTGCACCGCAAGCTGGACGATGCGGCGCAGTCCGTGGAAACCGCCTTCGCCACCACCACGATTCAGTCACTTTGCGAAAACCCTGGAGTTCTTTGTGATGAAGCTTCGTAATGCATGGATTGTGTTCGCGCCTGTGGCGGCGGCGCTGGCGGGTCTGAGCAGCTCTTATATGTTGCCAGTGGACCACGACGCGCTGCAGTATTCCAAAGGCGAGGTGACGGATGCAATCTCGCGCCTGCAAAAGCGCCTCGACTCGGGTGAGGCACAACTGCGCTATGACGACGAGTTCGGGTATCTCCGCTCGGTACTCAAGGAACTGAACGTTCCTTCCAGTTCGCAGGTGCTGGTGTTTTCAAAGACGAGCTTTCAGGCTCCCCGCATTGCGCCGCGCACACCGCGCGCGCTGTACTTTAATGATTCGACGACCGTCGGCTTCGTCCGCACCGGCGAGGTTCTGGAGTTCGCAACGCTCGATCCGCGCCAGGGCACCATCTTTTACACGCTTGACCAGGAGAAGGCGTCGCATCCCCGCTTCGAACGGCGGGACATCTGCCTGCAATGCCACCAATCCGGCGCGACGCTCGGCGTTCCCGGCATGATGATTCGCTCGGTGACGCCAGACCGAAACGGAATGCCGTTGATGTCCCTGGGCGGCTACATTACCGATCACCGGAGTCCGTTGAAGGAGCGCTGGGGTGGGTGGTACGTGACGGGCACGTCCGGTGAGCAGGCGCATATGGGCAACGCGGTGATTCAGAATCCGGCGGAGGACGACCGTTTGCCGGTTTCGGAAGGCAATCGCAATGTTTCGAGCCTGACCCGTTTTCTCGACACTGGCGCGTATCTGACGCCTCACAGCGACATTGTTGCGCTCATGACGCTGGAGCATGAGACACAGATGGCGAACCTGATCACGCGGGTCGGTTGGGAGGCCCGGATGGCGCTCTATGAGAATGATGCGATTAACAAGTCGCTGGGCGAGCCGGCGGGGAGTCTGCGGGAGTCGACGGTTCACCGGGTGAATGCGGCGGCGGAAGAGATGCTGGAGTACATGTTGTTCAGTGGCGAAGCGAAACTGGCGGAGCCGGTGCGGGGTACTTCAGGCTTTTCCGAGGAGTTCGCCCGGCACAAGCCGCGCGACGCAAAGGGCCGCTCCCTTTACGAACTGGATCTGAAGACGCGCATGCTGCGGTATCCCTGCAGCTTCATGATTTACTCGGATGCGTGGGACAGCATGCCTGGGATGGTGAAGGACCGGATGTACCAGCGGCTTTGGGATGTTCTCAGTGGCACGGAGCCGAGCCCGAAGTTCGCCCATTTGAGCGCCGCCGACAAGAAAGCTATAGCGGAGATCATTGCGGGCACGAAAAAGGGCCTGCCCGCGTACTGGCAGCCGAGTTTGAATCGGTAGTACCTCGCAGCTTAAATAAAGAAAAAATAACGGCCTGGAATGTCATCCCTGGCCCCTGCAAGGCAAACGTATCCTGGCTTACAGGTTCCCCGCAGAAATAAATCAATTTCGTCCTGGAAATAATAATCCGCTAGGAATACGCTTACTGGTGAGGTAAGCTTTTTCCTATGCCAACCGTTTTGCTTTGCAGCGATGAACCAATCCTTGCGGAAGGGCTCACCCGGATCCTGTCCGGGGTGGACGATCTGGAGCTTTGCGGCTGGTGTACGCAGCAGGAAGACCTCAGGGCCCAACTGGAGACCTCCCGGCCGGACCTGCTGCTTCTGGACCTGACGGCAGAGGTCAACTTCGCATTCCTGAACGGCATTCAGGAAGCGGCGGCGAACTCGAAGATTGTGCTCTGGGTCCGGACCATCTCCACGGAGCTCGCCATGCAGGCCATGAGCGTGGGCGTTCGGGGGGTTCTGCGACGGACTCTTCCGGCGGAGACGCTGGTGCGCTGTCTGACGCGGGTGCAGGAGGGCGAACTCTGGTTTGAGAAAGCACTTACGGATTCCCTGATGACCACCCGCCGGTATGCGCTGACGCGGCGCGAAGGGCAGCTGGTCGCGCTGCTGTCCCAGGGCCTGAAGAACAAGGAGATCGCGACGGCAATGGATATCTCCGAGGGCAGCGTCAAGGTCTACATGTCCCGTCTGTTCCAGAAGCTGGACGTGAAGGATCGGTTTGAGCTGGCCCTGTTCGGTCTGAAGAATCTTGCGCCGGGCCCGAACTCGCTGGGTCCGATGGACAAATCCCCTGTCTGGCAGTCGCCCCGGTCGTTCTTTGTAGACCGGATTCCGGTGCAGTCCGCCCCGCCACGTCTGGAGCGGATGGCCGCGGTCCGATAAGAATAGCCGGGCTTTAATAACTGCCCTCCTGAAAGAAAGCGCGCAGTAATTCGATGATGACTTTTGGAGCTGAAGGCCGGGACCCGCGGCGAATCCGGCAAAATAATTCCCAGTTCTTCCCGAAAAAATCAAGGTACTGGTAGTAACATTACGAAGAAAGAGCCTTCTCCGATGCCGAGCGTTTTTCTTTGCAGTGATGAACCAGGCCTGAGTGCGGTCCTCGCACGCTCGTTCCGCGAGTTGGGAGACTTCGCTCTTGGCGGCTCCTGCGCCAGCCTGTCTGAATTGCAGGATTTACTGCTTCGCTTCGAACCCGATGTGCTGCTCATTGACCTGGCGACGGCAGTGAATGCCTCCGACCTGGGAATCATCCGGAAAGCGGCCGCAACGGCTAAAACCGTGCTGTGGGTACGGAACATTCCGGGGAATATGGCCTTTCAGGCCGTGAGTCTCGGCGTGCGGGGAATCCTGAGGCGAAAGCTGCCGCTTGAAACTCTGCTCCGCTGCCTGTCGCGGGTGGATCAGGGCGAACTCTGGTTCGACACGGCGCTGACGGATTCCATGACAGTGACGAGCCGGCAGGCTCTGACGCCGCGGGAAAGCGAGGCGGTGTCGCTGCTCGCGCAGGGTCTGAAAAACCGGGAGATCGCCACAGCGATGGGAGTCGCGGAAGGCACGGTCAAAGTCTATGTTTCGAGGCTCTTCCGGAAACTGGGCGTACGCGACCGGTTCGAACTGGCGCTGTTCGGCCTGAAATCCGCGGAGGCAGCCCGGGCGATGGCAGCACCGGCCCGCCCGACCGGGCAGCCGTTTCCCACTGCGCTTCGGACGCCGGTGAAGAGAATCTCCCCCCTCGCCTGAAACAGCCCTTCGCAAGTTCCGGGCTATACTGCTTGCAAAGAGTCCTGATTACCATGAAGACAACGTATCTGGCTGCGGCAACCGCCGCTGTGCTCCTGCTTTTTGCGGCGCCGGGCAAGGCGCAGACGCTCCCCAAAGGCGTCACAAAAGTCACTTCGGTGGAAGGCATCACCGAGTATAAGCTCGACAATGGACTGCGCGTGCTGATTTTCCCGGACGCCTCCAAGCCCACCATTACGGTCAATATCACCTATCTGGTCGGCTCGCGCCATGAAGCGGCGGGCGAGGGCGGCATGGCCCATCTGCTGGAACACATGGTCTTCAAGGGCAGCCCGAAGCATGAAAACATCCCGCTCGAATTGAATTCGCACGGCGCGACGTTCAACGGAACCACGTCTTATGACCGCACGAATTACTTCGAAACGTTCCCGGCAACCGAGGAGAACCTGAAATGGGCTCTCGATCTGGAATCGGACCGGATGATGAATTCGTACATAAAGAAGTCGGACTTCGATAAGGAATTCTCGGTGGTCCGGAATGAATTCGAGATGGGCGAGAACAATCCGTTTGCCGTGACTTTCCAGAGAACTCTGGCGGCCGCCTATACGGTGCACAGTTATGGCAAACCCACCATCGGCAACAAATCCGATGTGGAGCGGGTGCCGATCGACAAGCTCCAGGCGTTTTACCACAAGTTCTATCAGCCGGATAACGCGATTCTGACCATTGCGGGAAAGATTGACGAAGCAAAGATTCTGGAACTGGTCAATGCGGACTTCGGGGGCATCGCCCGCCCGACCCGCGTACTCACCCCGACCTACACGGTGGAACCGGTGCAGGACGGCGAACGCGCCACCACCATCCGGCGCGTGGGCGACGTGCAGTTGCTGATCAGCGCGTATCACATTCCGGACGGCGCGCACCCGGATATCGAAGCTTTGGACGTGCTTTCCGGCATCCTGGGAGAGGCTTCGTCCGGCCGGCTCTACAAGGCGCTGGTGGATAGCAAGAAGGCCAGCCAGGTCTTTGGCGACACCATGGAGAACAACGAGCCGGGCATGATTCTGTTCGGCGCGGTGCTGGGCAAGACGGATTCGATGGACGAGGCGCGGAAGATTATGCTCGACACCATTGCCGGCGTGGCGAAGGAGCCGCCCAGCAAGGACGAGGTGGAGCGCGCGAAAACACGGCTGCTGCAGCAACTCGACCAGGTACTGCGGAAATCCGAAGGGCTGGGACTGACGCTGAGCGAGTATATGGCGCAGGGCGACTGGCGGCTGATTTTCCTCGAACGCGACCGGCTGAAGAATGTGAAGCCCGAAGATGTGCAGCGGGTGGCGGCGACGTATCTGAAGGATTCGAACCGGACCATTGGCCAGTTTATTCCGGATGCAAAGCCGGATCGCGCGGAGATTCCCGCCAAGTTCGACCTTGCCTCCGCCCTGAAAGATTACAAGGGCGAAGCCGTGATGGCGCAGGGCGAGGTATTTGACGCCTCGCCGAAGAACATTGAAGCCCGCACGGAGCGTTACACTCTGCCCTCCGGCATGAAGGTCGCGCTGCTCAACAAGAAGACGCGCGGGGCAAACGTGAATGCCACCATCAGCCTGCACTTTGGCGATGTGGATCAGTTGAAAGGGAAGCAGTCGGCGGGCAGCATGGCGGGCGCAACCCTGATCATGGGCACGGAGAAGAAGAATCGCCAGCAGATTCAGGACGAGATTGACAGGCTGAAGGCGCAGTTGCGCGTGAACGGCAGCGCTACCGGCGCGGCTGTGTCCATCGAAACGACGCGGGAGAACCTGCCCGCGGTGCTTCGTCTGGCAGGGGAAATCCTGAAGGAAGCGACGTTACCCGAGACCGAGTTCGAAACGATTCGGAAGGGCCGCATTACCGGTCTCGAAAATTCGAAGAACGAACCGCAGGCTCTGGCTCCCACCCTGCTGCAGCGCACCCTGTATCCCTTCCCGAAGGGCGATGTCCGGGGCGCCCTCTCGATTGACGAGCAGATTGCCGAGGCGAAGGCGGTTACGCTCGCCGAGGCGAAGGCTTTCTACAGGAATTTCTATGGAGCGTCACACGCGGAGATGGCGGTGGTGGGCGATTTCGACCCCGCCGAAGTGAAGAAGGCGGCGGCTGAGGTTTTTGGCAACTGGAAGAGCCCGGCAAAGTATGAACGCATCAAGACCGGGTTTGCAAAGGTCACGCCGGTGAACACTTCCATCGAGACGCCGGATAAGGCGAACGCCGCGCTGTTCGCCGGTCTGCGGCTCAACATCAGCGATCAGGACCCTGACTACCCGGCGCTGCTGATGGGGAACTATATGCTGGGCGGCGGCGCGTTGCATTCCCGCCTGGCCGACCGAATCCGCGTGCGGGACGGTCTGAGCTACGGCGTGGGATCGCAGCTGACCGTGAAGGCGATCGAACAGGACGGCCAGATGCTGGTCTATGCGATTGCCGCGCCGCAGAACATCGCCAGGGTGGAGGCGGCTTTTAAGGAAGAAGTCGCCAAGGCACTCAAAGACGGCTTCACTGACAAGGAACTGGAGGAAGCCCGCACCGGCTGGCTGCAAACCCGGCAGGTACAGCGCGCGGAAGATGCGTCGCTGGTCGGTCTGCTGGCCGCGCGGGATCACGATGGCCGAACGCTGGCCTTCGACGAATCCATGGACAACAAGGTGAAGGCAGTCCGGCTCACTGATATCACGGCGGCTTTGAGGAAGTATGTGGATGCCGCGCAGTTCAGCATCATCAAGGCGGGCGACTTCCAGAAGGCCGCGGGCAAGTAGGCCAGGCGGAAAGAAGGGGCGGACCGTTGGGTCCGCCCCTTTTTCCTTTTCTAAAGAATCGACTGGATAACCTGGCCCTGCACCTCGGTGAGCCTTTCGCGGCGTCCCTGGTGGAGGTAACTGAGCGCGTTCTGTTCGAGGCCCAGCTGGTGCAGTACGGTGGTGTGGATATCGCGCAGATGGTGCGGTTCGGTGACGGCGTTCAGGCCGATCTCATCGGTCGCGCCCGCCACCACGCCACCCTTCACGCCCCCGCCGGCCATCCACATGGTGTAGCCGGTGTTGTTGTGGTCCCGGCCCTTGCCCTGCGCTTCGGGCGTGCGGCCGAACTCGCCACCCCAGACCACCAGCGTGGAATCGAGCAGCCCGCGCTGTTTCAGGTCCTTCAACAGACCCGCAATGGGCTTGTCGGTCTTCATCGCCATGCGGAGGTGGTTCTCTTCGATGTCATCATGCGCGTCCCATTGGGATACGTCGGGTCCACCGGCTACCAGCACCACGAAACGGACGCCCTTTTCCACCAGGCGGCGGGCGAGCAGGCAGCGGCGGCCAAAGTCGTCAGTCACCGGGTGCCCCACGCCGTAGGCTTCCTGTGTGGCCTGCGACTCGCGCGAGATATCGAATACGGCCGGCGCTTCGGTCTGCATCTTAAACGCGAGGTCGTAGGTGTTCAGGCGGGCCGCGAATTCGTCGTCATCCGGGCTCATCCGGGCACTGTCCAGATCATGCACCAGCCGGAGCGTGCGTTGCCGCTGTTCCACGGAAACGCCCGCCGGCATATCCAGATTCAGCACCGGCTTTTTCCCGGGGCGAAAGACATTGGCCTGATAAATCGACGGCAGAAAACCGTTGGAATAAACCGGCTGTCCGGCTTCGATAGAGCCGCGGGGATCCGGCATCACCACGTAGCCCGGCAGCGACTCACTCTCCGAACCCAGACCGTAAAGCGCCCACGCGCCCATGCTCGGGAAGCCGGGAATAATGCGCCCCGTAAAGAACTGGTATTGCGCGGAGGAATGCACGAACGCATCGGACTTACAGGAGCGGATCACGGCCAGATCGTCGGCGCAGGTCGCGGTGTGCGGCAGCAGATCTGAAACCCAGAGGCCGCTCCGCCCGTGCTGTTTGAACGTGCGTTTGGTGCCCATCAGGTGCGGCGGGCCCTTGATGAACTGCCGTTTCGCGGTACCGAACTCTTTCGGGACCGGCTGACCATCCAGCTTGTTCAGCAGCGGCTTGGGGTCGAAAGTTTCAAGGTGGCTCGGCCCGCCGGCCATGAACAGCACGATGACCGATTTCGCCTTTGCCGCAAACTGCGGCGGCTTCGCGGCGAGGGGATTCAAATACGCCGCGCGGGCCTGTTCTTCGGCCAGCATCGCCGCAAACGCCACAGAGCCAAAGCCGCAGAATGCGTCGGTGAGGAACTCCCTGCGGCTGCGTGTCGGTTTGGCGTGGGCGCTCATGGGCTTATTTAACCGGGGTCTTAGTTCACGTACAGAAAATCGTTGATCAGGAACATCGCCAGCGTGAATTCGCCGGCGGGATTGGCGGCCAGGAAAGACAAGGCGCGGTCCCGTTCGAGCGGCGTCGGCGGGCGGCTGAGCGCGAGTTCCCAGGCGCGCTCCACCTGTTTGGCCGGAGATGGGCCCGCTTCCCGCCGCAGCCGTTCGGCGAAGGCCCGGGACATCTCCCGCGTGAACGCCCCGTTCAGCAACTCCAGAGCCTGCGGCGCATGGGTCGCGCTTTCGCGGCGGGCGCAGCTCAGCAGGCGGTCGGGGGAGTCGAAGACATCCAGAAACGGCAGCCGCAGATTACGCTTTTCCAGCAGATAAATGCTGCGGCGATAGAACTGATTCGCGTCGGGATTCACCACCCATTGCGAAGGTTTATAGATGAGCCCCACCACTTCCGGTTCAATCGGAACGATGACGCTGGGGCCGCCCGCCTGCGGATTGAATTTACCGCTCACGGTCAGGATAGTGTCGCGCAGTTGCTCGGCATCGAGCCGCTGGCGGGGGAAGCGCCACAGCAGGCGGTTGTCGGGATCTTTCTCCTTCGCCACTGCGGACATCACCGGCACATAGTCCTGCTGATAAGTGTGGCTCAGCAGGATCATGCGGTGCAGCGGTTTCATGTGAAAGCCACCGGCCACGAATTCATTGGCCAGGTAGTCCAGCAGTTCCGGGTTGGAGGGACGCGTGCCCATGCGGCCGAAGTCATTGGGCGTATCCACAATGCCGTGCCCGAAGTGATGCAGCCAGAGGCGGTTGACCATCACGCGCGCGGTGAGCGGGTTGCGCGGATCGGCAATCCAGTTCGCCAGCGCGAGCCGGGGCTTTGGCGTATCGTCCGGAAGTTCCGGTGTGCCTTCGGGCAGCAGAATGCCGAGCGGCCGGGCGCTCACTTTGTCTTCCGTTGCGTCGGGATTGCCACGCGTCAGCACGTGCACGGGGGTGAACTGCTTCGGGTCATCCTCCACCACGGTGAGAGCGGGCAGGGGTTCGGGAACCTCCAGCTGCTTCTTCTGCAGCAGTTTCTCGCCGGCGGCGCGCTCCGGACCATCTTCGAGCGGCAGTGCCTTCTTCATCCGCGAAATCTCCGCCGCGATCGCTGTGTCTTTCTTCTTCCAGGCGGCTTCTTCTTCCGCCGAGTAGAGGGGAATGTCCCTGTGCCGCGTCTTCGCGAAGTAGGCCTGGATGCGGTAGTAGTCTTTCTGACGAATGGGGTCGAATTTATGGTCGTGGCAGCGCGCGCAGCCGAGCGTGACGCCGAGGAAGGCGGAGCCGACCACGTTCGTCATCTCAATCAGCATCTCGTTGCGGATATAGGCCGCGTCCTGGTTGCCGCCGTTCTTGCGCAGCGGGCCCAGACGGTTGAAAGAACTGGCGATCAGCAGTTCGCTTTCCTCGGGCGATGACGGGATGTTCCCGGCCATTTCATCGCCGGCCAGTTGTTCGCGCAGAAACTGATCGTACGGTTTGTCCTCCCGGAAAGACCGGATCACGTAATCGCGATACCGCCAGAGGTCGGAACGGTGCGTGTCGTATTCAAAGCCGTCACTCTCGCCGAAACGGACGACATCGAGCCAGTGCTGCGCGGAGCGTTCCGCATATTCCGGGCTGTCGAGCAGTTTGTCCACCAGCTTCGGCCAGGCGTTGGGCGAAGCGTCTTTGACGAAGGCCTCCACTTCTTCGGGCGAAGGGGGCAGACCGGTCAGGTCGTAATAAACGCGGCGAATCAGGGTGCGGCGGGAGGCCGGAGGCGCGGGCTTCAGACCCGCTTTGTTGAGGCGATCCAGAACAAAGCGGTCAATGGGTTGGGTGGCCCAGGCGCGGTCGGCCGCACTCTGGAACTGTGGAGGAGCGGGGTTGGCTCGTGGCTGAAAAGACCAGTGTCGGCGCTCGGCGGGCGTGTAGGAATCCCCCGCGCCCGCGGCCCACGCGCACACTCCCAGCGTCACGGTCAGCATTACAAGCGATCTGGTCTTCCTGTCGACGCCCACTAAACTCTTATACAACATGAAGTGGTAAGGTAATCCCGATGCTCCGGATATCCCGAAGAAGTTTTCTTGGCACAGCCTGCGTGGCCGCCGCCAGTGCCGCCGAAACGGCCACTGAACCGATCATCGACTTCCACCAGCACACCCATTATCATGACCGATCGGATGAAGATCTCATCGCGCACCAGAAGGCCATGGGCGTTACGCTCACGGTCCTGCTGCCGGCGGGGTCGAAGTACGGTCTGGACGCGCATTGCTATGGGAACGATTCGGTGCTGGCGCTGGCGCGGGCGTATCCGAAGCAGTTCGTCTTCTTCGCCAACGAACTGCCCGATATTCCCGAAACGAAGGCCGTGATCGAGAAGTATCTGAAGCTGGGCGCGAAGGGCATCGGCGAGCAGAAGTTTCCGGTGGATTGCGACTCGCCCGGCATGCAACTGGTGGCGGAGATCGCCCGCGATTACCAGGTCCCGGTGCTCATGCATTTCCAGCACAACACCTACAACCTGGGCATTGAGCGCTTCCACAAAATGCTGGAGAAGTACCCGACCGTCCACTTCATCGCGCATGCGCAGACGTTCTGGGGGAATATCGACAAGGCGCACCGGCAGGACGTGCTGTATCCGAAAGGGCCGGTCACGCCCGGCGGGATCTCCGACCGGCTGCTTTCGGATTACCCGAATTTCTGGGGCGACCTCTCCGCCGGTTCCGGCCTGAACGCCTTCACGCGCGATGAGGATCATGCCCGGCAGTTTCTGCGGCGGCATCAGGACAAGCTGATTTACGGCAGTGATTGCGAAGATCCCACGGGCACGGGCCCGAAATGCAGCGGTTCGCAGCAACTGGCGCTGGTGCGGCGGCTTAGTCCGGACGCTGCCGCCACGCGCAGGATGCTGCATGGCAATGCGGCGAAACTGCTGAAGCTTTAAGCTTTCCGGTTGGCCCAGCGCCAGGCGGTTTCCACAATACGCGTCAGTTCGGAATCCACCGGCTTCCAGCCCAGTTCCGATTGCAGGCGTGTGGAATCGGCCACCAGCGTGGGCGGGTCACCATCGCGGCGCGGTCCGAACTGGTAGGGGACCGGCTTGCCGGTCACCGCTTCCACGGCCTGGAGCACTTCCCGCACCGAATACCCGCGCCCGGTGCCGACGTTGTACTTTTTCGAAGCGCCGCCCTTCACCAGTGATTCCACGGCCACAATATGGGCGCGCGCCAGGTCTGAGACGTGGATGTAATCGCGGATGCAGGTGCCATCCGGCGTGGGGTAGTCATCCCCAAACAGCGTAACGGGCGTGCCGGTCTGCACGGCTCGGAAGATCAGCGGGATGAGATGGGTTTCCGGGTCGTGGCTCTCGCCGGCGCGGCAGTCCGGGTCCGCGCCGGACGCGTTGAAGTAGCGCAGGCAAACGCTGCGCAGCCCGTGGATGCGGTCGAACCAGTCGAGCATCTTCTCGACCATGACCTTCGATTCCCCGTAGGCGTTCACCGGGGCGTAGGGTTCGGACTCCGGGATCGGCACAGTTGTCGGCATCCCGTAGACGGCCGCGGTTGACGAAAAAACCACATGCCGGACGCCTGTGCGAATCATCGCGGTCAGCAGCGAGAGGGACCCCGCCGTGTTGTTGTGGAAATACGTCTCCGGCGTCTTCATCGACTCGCCTACGGCGATGTAAGCGGCGAAGTGGATCACCGCATCCAACGGCTTTTCGCTCATCACGCGAACCAGACCTTCGGTATCGAGCAGATCGACTTCGCGCAGCCTGGCCGGGTCTACCGCGGCGCGGTGACCGCGGGAGAGATTGTCGGCGACAACCACTTCATAGCCCGCGTCGAGCAGTTGGAGCGTTGTGTTGGAACCGATGTAACCGGCCCCGCCGGTTACCAGGATGCGTCTGGCCGGCGAATTATCCGATGAAGAAGAGTTCACTGGAGCCATTGTATGCGTTCCCCGGTTCGGAATCGGAGTTCCGGATGGTTAGTGATGCGCCGCCAGTTGTGCGGTGAGGCGCTTCAGTTCCGCCACCTCCTCGCGCAGCGTTTCCAGTTCCGTCTTCTGCGTTGCGGCCGGAATACGGGCCTTGAGTTCGGCCAGTTCCTTCGCCATGGCCTCGATTTTCTCCGCCTGCTCCAGGGCCTTGCGGTGTTCCTTCTGCAGTTCGTTCAGCAGCAGTCCCGGCAGCAGGTGGTAGGCCACGGTTTCGGGCTTGCCTTCGCTGTTCAGAACCACCAGTTCGGGGAAAGCCTCGGCTACTTCTTCGGCGATCAGGCCGAACTGAATGGGTTTGCCGCCGTCCGCCTCCGGCTTCTTATAGCGGAAGGTGACGGGGCGAAGGTCGAACAACCGGCTGCTTGAGTCCGCCATCGGTTGAATATCTTCTTTGTAGCGACGCGAAGAGGTGACGGTTCCAAGGACGCCGGATGAGTTCACCATCACGGCTGAGCCGCCGGTGACGGTCGCGCCGGAAATGCCCGCGATGACCGTGGCCGTCTGGGTTCCCTGCGTGCCGATTTTGATCACGTTCGATTCGGTGGCGATCCCTGTGTTGCCAATGTAGATGTTATTGGAACCCGTGGTGAGGGTGCTTCCCGCGTTCGAGCCTACCGCGATATTAGCGCCGCCGGAGGTGATTGCCGTCAGGGCTGATGATCCGAGTGCGGTGTTGCCGCTCGTGGTGGAGTTGGCTTTCAAAGCGTTGGCCCCGATCGCCGTATTGGAACCTCCGGTTGAATTTGTCAGCCCGGCATCGAAGCCCACCGCCGTATTCGTGCCGCCTGTGGTGGCGCCGTGCAGTGCGCTGACTCCCACCGCGGTATTGTCCGTTCCCGTGACGGAGCCAAGCGCTCCGGTTCCGGCGGACACGTTGGAATTCGCATCCGTCAAAACTCCCGAAGGCCCGGTCGGACCCGTGGGGCCTGCCGCGCCGGGGAAGCCGGTTGGCCCTGTAGCACCCGTGGCGCCTGTAGCACCTGTGGCGCCTGTGGCGCCGGTCAGACCCGTCGGCCCCGTCGCGCCTGCCGGACCAACCGAGCCGTTGATGGGTATTCGCATCACCGTGTTGGCGGATCCGTTCCCCACCCACATGGCGGCCCCGTCGAAAGCGAGGCCCACTGTTATGCTTCCGGCCGGATACGTCGCCACGGTGGCCCCGGTGGACGCCAGAAGTTTTGTGACCGAACTGCTCCCTGCATTTGCCGTCCAGATATACGTTCCGTCGAACGCGACGTCCTGGGGCGAAAAGCCAACGCCGTACGACGCAATGGTGGCTCCTGTGGAAGCCAGGATTTTCGTCACCGTGGCGCCGACGTTATTGGCCACCCAGAGGTATGTCCCATCGAACGCGATGCCGTTCGGATTGCTGCCGCACGAAAAAGTGGACACAACGCCGGAGGAAACCACAACTCTCGTGACCGTGCCGTCGGCATTGTTCGTCACCCAGATATTCGTGCCATCGAAGACGATTCCCTTCGGATTCGTCCCCGTCTGATAGCTGGCCAGCACCGCGCCCGTGGAGGCCGATAACTTCTGCACGGCACTCCCGTTGTAGTTCGTCACCCAGATATTGGTGCCGTCAAAGGTGAGCCCCTGCGGATTCGTGCCGACGCTGTAGTTGCCGATCAGGGCTCCCGTGGAAGCCAGCAGCCTGGTCACGGTGTTACTGCCAAAGTTCGCGACCCATATGTAGGTGCCATCGAATGCGACACCCTCCGGGCTCGTGCCTGTGGAATATGCACCCGTAATGACTCCCGCCGTCAGTTTTGTGACGGTACCGGCAGAGAAGTTCGTAACCCAGACGTTCGCGCCGTCAAAAGCCATGTGCGTCGGATTCGTCATGGGAATCGTGACAGGCAGTCCGCACTCCACCAGCGCCGCGGCCGGTACGGCGCAGAGGCCGGTGCTGACTCCGTTGACGCCCGCCGTACCCACGCCTGTTGCCCCGGTCGCTCCGGTTGCGCCCGTGGCTCCGGTTGCACCAGTCAGTCCCATGGGTCCCTGGGGGCCCGTAGGCCCGGTGGGTCCCTGCAGGCCGGGTTGTCCCGCCGGTCCCGCGCTGCTCACCCAGATATCGAGCGTGGGCGGATGTCCGGTGGTGGTGCTCTCCTTGCTGTCGATGAACGCATTGATGGAGTTCCCGCTACCGCGCGCAGCCAGGGCCGGAAGAATTACCTTCGGACGCGGCTTTGCGCTGGTTCCGGCGAACGATGTCAGGATGAGCCCGTAATTGGGCACTCCGTTCAGCCAGTCCTGAACCGCTGTCGTCACGTCAATCGCGACAAAGCCCGAACCCGCATTGACGCCCACCGCGGAAATCAGGTAGTTTGACGCGGGCAAGCTGTTCCCGGTCACAGTCTGCTCCGACCAGGGTGTGCCGACTTCCACCACCTCCAGAATGCCGGGAGCCTGAAGAGCGCCCACGTAGACCGTAAGCGTTGCTTTGCTGATATTGCCCGCATTGACGTTGTAGGGCAGCTGGCTCAGATCGAACTGCACCAGCGCCTGATTCTGACCGCTGGCGCCGCCGATGTTCAGGGTGGTCGAACTGCCGTAGTTCGCGTTCGTACCGGGCGCGGCCCAGGCATCCTGCAGGAGCGGGACGGATTGTCCGGACGCAAGCGCGGCCCCGAAGCCCGCCAGCGCCACAAATAGAAGAATACGTTGGGTCAAAATCAGCTCCTTGAATCCGAGGTCTGTCTGTATCGGGACGTACAAACCGAACCCCCTATTATGGTCAGGAAGCAGGGCTCCGGCGCAAGACTCCGTATTGCCGGCGGTGCTGCTCAGCGGGCGTAGATCACGGTCAGCTTCGTGCGCCCGATTTCGTGATAACCGCTCAGCCAGGGGCGCAGCTCCGCGTAACGGCCCATGGAGAGCGCGGGATTAAAGGGCGTAAGTCCGTCGACAACGAAGTCCGGCTTCGAACGAGCCAGTTCCTGGCGGGCTTCGCGGGTTCCGGCGCGCAGGACCACGGTGGATTGCGTGAGGTGCCGGTCCGCCGGAACCCCCGTCAGCGCCTGCGAATCGAGATACTTCGTGGCCGGTTTCAGGCCGGTGTACACGAAGATTTCCGGCCTGTAGCCCCACACGTACAGCGTGCTGCCAGGTTTCGCATGGGCGACCAGGAAGCGCGAGGCCTCCTGGCTGTCGCGGTCCATCGCGAGGTCGCTCCAGCCGTTCAGATTCGTATAGCGCGGGCCGAAACGGACCAGCGGCACGGCGAGCAGCAGCACCGCGAGAGCGACAGCTGTACGGACGCGCAGCTGACTCAGCCCCCGGGCCGCCATCAGGACAAAGACCGGCAGCAGCAGGAAGAAATAGCGCGGGAAGAAGCGCCAGCCGAGAACCACGCCGGCGTAGCAGAGCGCGGTCCAGACGGCGAACTTCCATTTTGTCTCGCGCCGGACGCCATCGCGCCGGAAGAATATCGCGGCGCCCACCAGCAGCAGGGCGTGGAAACCGAGCCAGCTGGCGGTTCGCGCCAGACCGTTGCGGATGGGGTCCGCCACTACCGGGCTTGCGGCATAGAGCGCGGGCCAGCGCCAAGCCTGATCGAGCCAGGGAGTCAGAGTCCCGGTCGCGGCGAACCAGACCACTACGGCCACGCTCGGGATGGCGAATCCCGCAAGCAGAGCCACAACCGACGGCCAGAGAAATAAGGCGCAGGCCGCGAGAACGAAGACGCCCTTCGAGTTCACCAGCAGGCCGATGCCCGCCGCGAGGCCGCTTCGGAAGGCCTGTTTGCGTACCGCGAACAGGATGGCCGCCAGGTGCGGAGCGAGCAGCAGCAGGTCCGCGCCGAGGGGCAGCACCGCGGCATGGAGATCGAATACCAGGAAGAACGTGATGAGCCCGGCTGCCACGAAACCTTCCCGCCCGCCCCAGAGAGTTCGCGCCGCGGCATAGCCCAGCAGCGCGCAGCCCAGCCCGTAGAGCGCGCCCGTCACGCGCAACACCGGCCCGGTGGCCGCTCCCCACAGCAGGTAAAAGGCGGGCAGCAGGGGCGGTTTGTCGAACCAGACGTCCCGGTAAATCATCGCGCCGCGCTTCATCTGCAGAGCCACGGCGAGCGGCAGCACCTCCGGTTCCCAAAGAACGCCGGAATGGGCCAGGTGCGCGGCCAGAAGTACCGCGAACAAAAACAGGAAGTATAGATAGACTCGCAGACTCCTTAGTATATTGGACTTACCGGCAGGCGAAAATACGGCGAATATGAATATTCAGGAACAGCTCGCGTATCTTCGCCGGACGGTGGCCGGTATCGACCGCAAATATCAGGGCGATGAAACGCTGGTGGCGCCAGTCGTTCCCCCGCGGCGCGGCGGGTTTGTGGAAGACCTGCTGACCGGCGAGGTCATCGAAACGCCGCACGGGAAACACTTTGAGACGGAGAAACTGTTCGCCAGCCACGAACTGCATGGCAGCTATGAGATTTCCGACCTTGCCGCGCTGTCGCCGAACCTGCTCGAAGCGCTGTCGGACGGCACCATCGCCGATGTCCCGCCCACCCGCTGGGCTTTCCTCGACACGGAAACCACCGGTCTGGCGGGTGGTTCCGGCACCTATGCTTTTCTGATCGGACTCGGCAGCATTGACGCGGAAGGGTTCCGGGTGCGCCAGTTCTTCATGCGGGATTATGCGGAAGAAGCCTCCGTGCTGCACTCGCTCACCGAACATCTGGCCCGCTTCGACGTGCTGATCACCTACAACGGCCGCAGCTATGACCAGCCGCTGCTCGAAACGCGCTACACCATGTGCCGGAAGCGGCATCCCTTCTCCCGCATGGAGCACCTCGATCTGCTTTTTGGCGCGCGACGGCTGTTCAAACTGCGTCTCGAAAACTGCCGCCTCGTGAACCTGGAGAATCAGATTCTGGGTGTGGAGCGCATCGGGGACATCCCCGGCGAGATGATCCCGTACGTCTTCTTCGAATACCTGCGGACGAAGCGGGCGCACCGGCTGATGCCGGTCTTCCATCACAACGTGCTCGATATCGTCTCGCTCGCCTGTCTGACCGGCATTATTCCGGAGGCTTTCCGCGACCCGGCCAACATGCGCGCGCGGCATGGGATGGATCTGGTGGGGCTGGCGCGCTGGCTGCAGCTTTCCGGACGCCTCGAAGAGGCTCTGAGCCTGATGCGGCGCGCCATCGATATGGGGCTTCCGGACGCGCAGTTGTTCCGGACTCTGTTTGAAGCGGGCTGCATCGAGAAGAAGCTCGGCCAGGAGCACGCGGCGCTGGCAACCTTCACAGACCTTTCGCTTTCGCCGAACGCGTATCGCGTGAAGGCCTACGAAGAACTGGCCAAGCATTACGAGCATCGCGAACGGAATTTCGCCATGGCGATTGAGTGCGTGCGCGCGGCGCGATGTCTGGAGGATTCCGAAAGTCTGGCTACCCGGCAGTCGCGTCTGGAGAAGAAGGGCGCCACGCTCCGGCAGCCACGCCTCAGCCTCCGGACCAGTCAGCGATAATAGGAAGGATGGCCACCGCTTCCAGACTTCTGAACTACGAAGAATGGCTCGCGCTCCCGGAAAACGGGGAGGGGCGGGAGGAGTGCGTCAATGGCGTCATTGAGAAAATGCCTCCTGCAAAGTTTTCACACGCGTGGATTATCAAACGGCTCACACGGCAACTGGAAAGCCAGTTGGATGAGACGAAGATCTTTGTAGCGGATTCCGATTTCGGCCTGGTGATCCGGCAGCATCCTGTGACGCAGCGCACGCCCGATATCGCCGTTTTTGTGCTGGCAAATATGGTGCAGCTGGACGGCTACATCCATAGCGCTCCGGAACTGGCAATCGAAGTCCTTTCGCCTTCGAACAGTCCGGGCCGCGTGCGCGAACTGCTGGCGGACTACGCATCCATCGGTCTGCCCGAAGTCTGGATGATCGACCCGGCGGCTCGTCGCATCACCATCCACATCCTCGAAAACGCTACCGCAAACCCTGGCTATCGCGCCCAGGAGCCTGGTCCGAATGGCGTAACGCAGCCACTCCGCTTCCCGTCCGTCACCGTAGATTTCTCCCTGATCTGGCCGTAAAAACATGAACAGACTTTTCCGATCGTCGGCAGTCCTGCTGGCCTGCTTCGCAGGCCTCGCCAGTGCCCAGGCTCCGGGCCCGGTCGCCGGTGGCCAGGCCGCCGGTCAGGCTGACGAAGCCGCCATGAAGCGTTTCATCGACGCCTACCGCATCCTGGAACAGAATGCGGCGGAGCCCATCGATATCGACCAGACCTTCTATCAGGGCGTGATTCCCGGCATGCTGCGGCATCTGGATCCGCATTCGTCTTTCTTCGACCCCGGCCAGTACGACCAGCTCAAGCAGATGGAGACCTCCACGCGCAAGGGCTTCGGCACCGTGGTGTCGATTCTGCCCGGTCGCGTGCTGGTGTTGCAGACTCTGCCGAACACTCCCTCCACCAAGGCGGGCATGATGCCCGGCGATGAGATCCTGGCCGTGAATAATTACCGGCTGGATCGCCTCGAACTCGAACAGATCGTGCAGTTGTTGAATGAGTCGAAGCAGAAACCCGCGCAGCTGGTGGTACGGCACCCGGGGAATATTCGTCTGGCCGAACTGACGCTGGTGCCGGAGGAGATGCAGTCTTCCAGCGTGGAGCGCGCCTTCGAACTGCAGCCCGGAATCGGCTATATCCGCGTGGGAAGCTTTGAAGAAAAGACCGCGCAGCAGATTCGCGAGGCAATCGAGAAGCTGGGCGGGCGCAAACTCAACGGGCTGGTGCTTGACCTGCGCAACAACCCCGGCGGCCTGATGAATGCGGCGCTCGAAACGGCTTCGTTTTTTCTCGAATCCGGCCAGATGATTCTTTCGGTGAAAGGCCGCAACGTGCCGGAAAAGATCGAGCGGGTTCCGGCCGGCAACCGTCCCTTCACGTTTCCGGTCGCGGTGCTGGTGAACGGGAAGACCGCCAGCGCTTCGGAGATCGTCTCCGGCGCGCTGCAGGATCACGACCGCGCCACCATCGTCGGCGAGCCCAGCTTCGGCAAAGGCCTGGTGCAGAGCGTTTATCCACTTTCCGAAGGCACGGGCCTCGCGCTCACCACCGCGCTGTATTACATCCCGTCCGGCCGTTCGATTCAGAAGGCCTTCCGGTCCGCCGATTTCGCGCTGGGCGCCACGGCCGCGCATCCCAACGAACGGACGGATTTCAAGACCGACGCGGGCCGGCCCGTGCCCGGTGGTGGCGGCATTATTCCGGACGTTCCGGCCTATCCGGTGGAGATGACGCAGTTGCGGACCGTCTTTGAGGCCACCGCGTCTTTCACCACCTTCGCAGCCGAATACATCCGCGACCACAAGATCACGCCAGGCTGGGAACTCACTGGCGAAGTGCTCGATCAGTTTCAGGCGTGGCTTGCGGTGCGGCAGATCCAGCCGTCTCTGCGGGAGTGGACCGCGAACCGGGATTACATCGCGTCCCGTCTGAAAACCGAACTTTACAACCTGACGCTGGGCGTGGAAAAGGGCGATGAGGTGGAGGCCCGTTTTGACCCACCCATCCGGAAAGCCCTCGAAGCCGTGCTGCATCCGCCATTGCCTTCGCCATCGCCTCGCTGACAGGCGCATAATGGGGCTGTATGCCCGCTACTATTTCGCTGGAGCAGGAAAAGAATCCCTGGCTCGCGGCTGAAACCCGGTTCGACAACGCCGCCCGCAAGCTGAATCTGGACGACGGAATGCGCAAGGTGCTCAAGAGTCCCGCGCGCGAGATCACTGTTTCCATCCCCGTGCAGCTCGATGACGGACGCCTCGAAGTCTTTACCGGCTACCGCGTGCAGCACTCCATCGCGCGCGGCCCCGGCAAGGGCGGCATCCGCTACGCACCGGACGTATCCCTGGACGAAGTCCGCGCACTCGCCTCCTGGATGACGTGGAAGTGCGCCGTCGTCAACATCCCCTTCGGTGGCGCCAAAGGCGGCGTGATCTGCGACCCGAAGCTGATGTCGAACGGGGAACTGGAACGTCTCACCCGCCGCTACACCGCGGGCATCATCGAAATGATCGGCCCGGAGCGCGACATTCCCGCGCCGGATATGAATACGGATGACCGCGTGATGGCGTGGATTATGGATACCTACGCGATGCACGTGGGCCACGCCACCACCGCCGTGGTGACCGGGAAGCCGATGGAGCTGGGCGGCTCCCGCGGCCGCAAGGAAGCGACCGGGCGCGGCTGTATGATCGTGACGCTGGAAGCCCTGAAGCGCTTTGGTCTGAAGCCGGAAGAGACGAAGGTGGTGATCCAGGGCTTCGGGAACGTGGGCGGCATGGCGGCGCGGCTGATGGCGAAGCGCGGCTTCCGGATCATCAGCATCGTGGAATACAACGGGGCGGTTTATAACGCCAACGGCCTCGATATTGAAGCGCTCATGCGGCACCGCAATGAGACCGGGACCATCCTCGGTTTCGCGGGCGGCGAAGATATCGACCGTCGCGAGGCCATGTTCCTCAGGTGCGATGTTCTGGTGCCGGCCGCTACCGAGAACGTCATTACCTCCGAGAACGCCGCCAAGCTCAACTGCACCATTCTGTGCGAGGGCGCAAACGGCCCCACCACCGCGATAGCGGACGAGATTCTGGCGGACAAGGGTATCTTCGTGATTCCCGATATTCTGGCGAACGCCGGCGGCGTCACTGTGTCCTACTTCGAATGGGTACAGGATCGCCAGGGCTTCTTCTGGAACGAAGACCTGGTGAATTCCCGCCTCGAAGAAATCATGGTCGGCAGCTTTGACGCCGTGGCTTCCTACGGGAGCAATCACAAAGTGGATAACCGGACTGCCGCTTATATGGTGGCGCTGGATCGCGTGGCTTCCGCCATGCGCCTGCGGGGGCTTTACGCCTGATGGTATGCGCGTGATGACGGACCCTTTTCGTCTGGACGGTAAACTGGCGCTGATCACAGGCGCCAGTCGGGGGATTGGCCTGGGCATCGCGCAGGCTATGCGGGATGCCGGCGCGACCGTGGTACTGGCGGCGCGGGCCTCGGTGGATCTGGAAGAGGCTGCCGCCACTCTGGGATGCGCGGCCGTACCCCTCGATTTACGGGACGTTGCTGGTATTCCGGCCTGGTATAACGGGCTGGTGGCGCAGGCGGGCGTCCCCGAAATTCTGGTGAATGCGGCCGGAACCACGCGCCGCGCGCCCGCCGAAGCGCTGCCCCTGGAAGCGTGGAATGAAGTGATGTCGCTCAACGTCACGGCGGTGTTCGCCTTGTCCCAGGCCTTCGCGCAGCATCTGATCAAGGCGGGAAAACCGGGTCGGATCATCAACATCGCTTCGCTCATGACCTTCGCCGCCCGGCGCACCACGGCTGCCTATACCGCCTCCAAGGGCGCCATCGGCCAGCT
>CAIUOG010000065.1 GCA_903900705.1 uncultured Acidobacteriia bacterium | reverse complement strand
GGCCCCGGCGGTCCCGGCGGCGCGCGGAATTTCCAGACCGATCTGAATAAGTTCCTCAAAGAGGAGGGCGTCCTCGTCGTGATTCGCCCCGGCGCGGGTCCGGATGGCGGCACCGTCATGGGTAGCGCGGCTGCGCAGCCCACCGCGACGGACGACCAGCTTCCTCCGCCATCGGTCCTGGTGACCAATGAGCATTACAACCGCATGGTCCGGCTGCTCGAAAAGAGCATCCCGGTCACCCTCGAATTTGATATCGCTGCCAAATTCACGCCGCCGGGGGATTCGTTCAACATTGTGGCGGAGATTCCCGGCACCGATCCGAATGCCGGCGTCGTGATGCTGGGCGCGCACTTTGACTCATGGACGGGAGGTACCGGCGCGACCGATAATGCCGCGGGTTCGGTTGTCTCCATGGAAGTGATGCGGATTCTGAAAACCCTCAACCTGAAGATGTCCCGCACCGTTCGCCTGGCGCTCTGGACCGGCGAAGAGCAGGGTTCACGGGGTTCCGCCGCCTATGTGAAGGAACACTTCATGGACAGCGCCGATATGAAGCCGAAGCCGGAATGGTCGAAGCTCTCCGCGTACTACAACATCGATAACGGCACCGGCGCGTTGCGCGGCATTTACATGCAGGATAATGACGCCGTGGGGCCGATTTTCAACGCCTGGCTGGCCCCGCTGAAAGACTTGGGGGCCACCACCGCGACCATCCGGGCCACCGGCAGCACGGACCACGTAAATTTTGATCGCGTGGGCCTGCCTGGCTTCCAGTTTATTCAGGATCCACTCGAATATGGCAGCCGCACGCACCACTCCAATATGGATCTCTACGACCGGCTTTCGGCCAACGATCTGGAGCAGGCTGCCGCCGTGGAAGCGTGGTTTGTCTACAACACCGCAACCCGCAAAGACCTGCTGCCCCGCAAGCCGGTGCCCCCGGTGAGCGCCGGTGGACGGGGCGGACGCGGCGGACAGTAGGTCCGCCGGCACCCTTTCCCCGGACAGATCAGCGCTGCGCCCAGTAGCGGTCGCGCGCCTGGATGGTGAGTCCTTTTTGCCGGGTGGTGAGTTGCAGCTTCCGGAAGCCTGAGATGCGCACCGGTTCATCCGAGACGTAGCCCAGGCTGTACTGGCCGCGCAGTTCCGCCTGGATGACATCGAAGATCTCGTCGATCGACTGTTTCTTCGATACTTCGAAGAAGCCGCCGCCAGTCTCGCGCGACATGCGCTGCAGGATGCTCTTGCCCTCATTGCCGCCGAAAAGGATTGAGTAGATCATGGTGTCGGCGCGCTGTGCGGCTTCAATGGAATCCGTCATGGCGGCATCGCTGCCGTTCTCGCCTCCGTCCGACATGATGATGAGCGCCTTGCGTCCCTGGCGCTTCGCCATGATGGTTTTGGACGCCAGCACCACGGAGTCGAACAGCAGGGTGCCACCGCCCAGTTGATTGCGAAGCTCGGCGCGCGTGGGGGTATCGACGAACGCCAGAGCCTTCTCCAGTGCCCGTGGCGACGAGGTGAGCGGCTGTGGCGTCTGCACCGTCATGTCGAAGGTCATCACGAACACCTGGTCGCGGTCGGGGCGCAGAATGCGGTCCACAAAGCGGAAGCTGGCGGCGCGCTCTTTAGCGATTACGTTCACCTGGCTCATGCTGGTATCCACCATCAGGCCGATGGTGAGGGGCAGTTCGGAATCGCGCGAGAAGTACTTGATGTTTTGCGGCCGCCCGTTTTCCAGGACCTGAAAGTCTTCTTTCGTGAGGTCGTGGATGAGGTGGCCCTGTTTGTCGAGAACGGTGGCCAGGACGCTGACCACCTTGACATCGGTCGAAAAAACGGTGTCCGCTTCCTGTTGCTGAGCATGCAGACCCGCGGCTCCGAGGGGCAGCGCGACAAGGAAAGATCGCCGGTTCATCCCGCGATGCCCCTGTTCCACAATAGAAGAATCCGAATGCGAACGAACCTGTTTATCAAAGTGCTGGTTGAACACGATCCCAAGGAAGCTCCTGAAAAGCTCGGTGCGGAACTCTGCCGCCAAATTGAAAAGAACTACGTGGTGCGCGACGCGGAACTCTCCACTTACGCCACGGTGGAAGACTGACTCAAAACAACCCTTCGTATACCCGGAAGAAATAGCGGTCCGTCATTCCCGCGATGTAATCGCAGACCGCCCGGTGCCGGGGCATTTTCTCCGGATCGAGTCCCGGCGCTTTCTCCGGATGGTCCATCAGATAGCGGAACATCCGGGTCAGCCGCTCGATCGATTCCTGCCTTTCCTGCCCCAGTTCGCCCGACGAGTAGACGTTCCGGAAAAGGAATTTCTTGAGCTGCCGGCTGGTTTCGAGAACTTCTTCCGAGAAGCATGCCAGCCGGACCGGATACCGCCGTACTTCCTCCACACTCCCGGCGCCGGACTTTCGGGCCGCCGAAACCGTGCCTTCAATCAACCCGGAAACCAGATCGTCAATCAACTGACGGATCGATTCCTGGAAGCGTTCCCGGTCGGAAGCGCCGGGGAACTGTGTCTCCACGGTGTCGAGGATTTCGGCATAGGCCGGAACATCCACGGCCACCTGTTCGGGGGTGAGCAGACCCGCCTCGAAGGAATCGTCCAGGTCCGCGGTATTGTAGGCGACTTCGTCGGCAAGGTCGATCAGTTGCGCTTCGAGAACAGGCCGCAGTCCGGGCAGGTAGGCGTCGAGCGCGGGGATCTCTCCGGGTTCGAAATCCCGGGAATGCTTGACCACGCCTTCACGCACTTCGAAGCTCAGGTTCAGGCCGGGAAACCGGGGGTAGCGCTGTTCCAGGGAATCCACCGCGCGCAGGGACTGGATGTTGTGGTCGAAGCGCTCTCCGAAAGGCCGCATGAGGGCGTCGAGAGCTTCCTCGCCGGCGTGCGCGAACGGGGGGTGGCCCACATCGTGGACCAGCGCGAGGGCTTCGGTCAGATCTTCGTTCAGGCCCAGAACGTTAGCCACGGTGCGGGCGATCTGGGAGACTTCGATGGTGTGGGTGAGACGGTTGCGGAAGTGATCGGAGAGAGCCGGAGCAAAGACCTGCGTCTTGTGCTCCAGCCGTCGAAATGCCCGGGAATGAATGATGCGGTCCCGGTCCCGCTGGAATGCGTTGCGGTAAGGATGCTCAGGCTCCGGATAACGGCGCCCGCGAGAAGACTCGGCCGGAAACCGCAGGTGCGCAAGCATTCTTCTTACTGCGGGGGGAGTTCCTGCAGCGCGGTGACAGCGGCCTGCGCCGCATCACCCTTTTGTCCCGCCAGCGGGAGCAGCAGCTTGCGCGCTTCGGCGGGCTGCGTGGCAGCCAGGCCCTTGGCCAGCAGGAACGTTGCCTGATCTTTCGAAACCACGTCGGTGGGGTGGTCGATCAGATCTTTCAGCAGCGTCTGCGCTTCCGATACCTTGTTCTGAGCGAAGTCGACCTGCGCCAGGCCGAGCTTGGCGAGCGAGGAGTAGTTCGCGTCGGCGTGGTCCGCGACATCCTGGAATTTCTTCCGGGCGTCGTCGTACTTGCCGTCTTCCGCATTCATCGCGCCGAGCGTGTACTCGGCAACGTAGCCTTCCAGTGTGCCGCTGTCTTCCGCGAAAATCTTCGCGTAAGCCTTCACGACGGCATCCTGTTTCTGGGCGTCGGTGGCGAAACTGATACCTCCCGTCGGCGCGGAAGGGCCGACCGGAGCGCTCTGCATCTGGATGGCATCCGCCAAAGCCTGCTGCCGCACACCCTGTTTATAGTTTGTGTAGTAGAAGCCAAGCCAGACAATCACGACCAGCGCGACCGCCCCACCGCCATAGCGGATGGTCTCTTTGCGATGCCTGGTAAGGAAGCTGAATGCTTCTCCAGCTTTGAGCGCAACATTATCCTGCGTCAAATCCTTGCGCGTAAGATGATCGGACACGAAAACCTCGAAGTGGATTAAACTTCCAGCTTAACACTGACGGGACACCCGGTTGAAAGTCGCTGCCCGGAACCGGTTTCAGGCAGACCAAAACAGGCGTACCATAAGAGAAAGAATTTCCATGCGCACACTGGCCCCCTTCATTCTTCTCGCGGCAACCATTGTGCCGGTTCACGCACAGTACGGCGGCCAGTATCCCGATGGTCAATACCCGAATGGTGGCCAGTACCCGAACGGCGGCCAGTACCCGAACGGCGGCCAGTATCCGCAGGGAACGCAATACCCGGCCGGAACGGTCCCGGGGCCCATGGGGATCCCCATCGGCATCCCCGGTATCCATCTGCCCAAGCGCAAGGCGAAGGAATCGGCCACATCGAAAATCACCGTGCAGTCTGTGGATGGCTCGCTTCGCCGGTTGAATGAAAAAGAGTTGCTGCTGCAGGTTTCCACCAGCCGGATTCTGCGGTTTCGCCTGATTGCGAGGACCGAGTTTCGCGGCAAGGATGCAAAACCGATTCGGGACTCTCTGCTGCATCCGGGCGATCATCTGACTATCGACACCAATCCGGACGACCCGGAGACCGCCGTCCATGTGATTCTGGCGCGCGCCGGGTCGGATGCGGAGAAAGAGGCTGGCCTGGTCCCCGTAGATCCGGACCGCGTCTACACGCCGAATTCCAACGACTTCGGGAAGCCGCATTCCTCCACCGAAACGAACGGCACGGCAGGGGATTCCTCCGCGTCTGATGATTCCGACCGTCCTGTGCTGCAACGCAAGCCGGTCTCCGGTACCACATCCGAGGAACGCGTTCCCGAACAACGTACTCCCGAACCGGCCCGCCCGGTTTCGACGGCCCGAATCGAAAAGGCGCCCCCGGATGAGGAACGTCCGGATCGCCCGATTCGCAACGAAGATCCGCGTTTTGATCCGGTGATCAGCGATGCCCGCGCCGCAGCGCAATCTTATACTTCTGACCTGCCGAACTTCCTCGTACAGCAGATCACCACCCGCTACAGCGGCTCGCGCTACGTGGATAACTGGCGCGCCATCGATCAGGTGACAGCCGACGTCTCCTCGTTGGACGGCAAGGAATCCTACAAAAACATTCGGGTGAACGGCAGGCCCACGGAGCGACCGGAAGACAGCGGTTCCTGGTCCACCGGGGAGTTTCAGGTGACGCTGGACGATGTTTTGTCACCGTACACGGCGGCCACGTTCAAGCGCATCGGGGAAGACCGCATTGCGGGCCGTCCCACCTATGTGTACAGCATGAGTGTGGATCAGCCGCACTCCCACTGGATTCTGATCGCACAAAGCGGGCGCAGGTACGCGCCGGCCTACAAGGGCAACATCTGGATCGACAAAGAGACCGGGCGCACCCTGCGAATCGAGCAGCAGGCTGTGGGCCTGCCTCGGGATTTCGCCTACGACCGGTCGGAATCGGCCCTCGAATATGGCTTTGTTTCCATTGAGGGGAAGAAGTATCTGCTGCCGGTCCAAAGCGTCAACATGGCCTGCATGACGGGCACTTCCAACTGCAGTCGCAATGTTCTGGAATTTAAGAACTACCGGAAGTTCTCGGCCGATTCCAATATCACCTTCTGATTCTTTTGACGCCGCCACCTTATCTCAAACAACTGAGCCTCTGGCTCGCCTGCGCCTCCGCCGTCACCATTCTGCTGGGCATTTCCGTCTCGCAGATTCTGCTGGCAATTGCGCTGGGCGTGCTGCTGCTCTCCGGATTGCCTCTGCGCTGGCCGCCTGTTTCGAAGCCGCTTGGACTGTTCCTTCTCTGGACTCTGGTTGCCCTCGCTTTTTCGCCCGACCCGCGCGGCGGCATGGATCAGGTGCGGAAGATGATCGTGTTTCTGATGTTGCTGGTGGTTTATTCCAGTGTGCGGAGTCTGGCCGCGGCGAAATGGCTGACGCTGGCCTGGATGGCGGTGGGTACGTTTACAGCCGGGCGCGGGCTGCTGCAGTTCGCCCGCGACGTTGCCGGAGCCCGCGCGGCCCATGCGGACCTCTACCACTTCTATATCGCCGATCGTATTCGCGGCTTCATGAGCCACTGGATGACCTTCTCCGGACAGGAACTGTTTGTCCTGCTTTTGCTGGCGGCATTTCTGTTATTCGCACCGGACGTGAAACAGCGGCTTTGGCTCGCGATTCCCTGCGCGCTCGCGGTCGGCATCGCGTTGATTCTGAGCGACACGCGTTCCATCTGGATCGCCAGCGTGGTGGCGGGCTTTTATCTGCTGTGGGGCTGGCAGAGGAAGGCGGCGCTCGCGATGCCTCTGGTGCTGGCGATCGGGCTGATGGTCGCGCCCGCCGCCCTGCAGAAGCGCGCCCTCTCGATTGTGAAGCCGGAGAAGCAGACCGATTCGAATGAACATCGCAAAATCTGCTGGATCACCGGCTGGCAGATGATCAAGGCGCATCCTCTGCTGGGGGTGGGGCCAGATGAGATCCGGAAGGACCAGGTTTTCTTTGCCTACCTGCCTGCCTCGGTGAAGCGCCCCCTGCCGGACGGTTTTTACCAGCACCTGCATAACATCTATATTCAATACGCGGCGGAGCGCGGCATCCCGGCCACCCTGTTCATCACGGCAGCAATGGTGCTGTCCCTGCTCGATTTCCGGCGCAAACTGGCGCGCCTGCCAGAGGGCCGTTCCGATGCGCGCTTTCTTCTGCAGGCCGCCATCGCCTGCATCATCGGCACCATGGTGGGCGGCGTTTTCGAATACAATCTCAATGATTCCGAGGTGCTCGCGATGTTCCTCTCCCTGATGTGCCTGGGCTATCTGGCGGTTGAATCGGGAGCGGAAAAAGCCCATGTCGCTGCGTGACCGCGAGATCATTCTGGCCGGCGGTTCGGGTGGATTGGGTTCCGCCGCCGCCCTGCACCTCGCGGCCGCGGGCGCGAAGCTCACCATCAGCTATTGCGCCAATGAAGACAAGGCCCGCGAACTGGAACCCGCCGGACGAATCCTGCAGGCGGATATCACGAAGCCGGAGGCCCGCACCCGACTGCTGGATGCCGCGCCAGGGCTTTACGGGTTGGTGATCTTCACGGGCATGGCGGCGCGCGCCAGCGATGACTGGGATGAGCAACTGCACATCAACTACACCGGCCCCATTCATCTGGCCCGCGAAGCCGCTGCCCGCATGAAAGCCGCCGGGGTCTCCGGTTCCATCGTCGTGATTGCAACCATGCAGACCGTGGGTTTGTTTCCCGGGTCCTCCATTTATGCGGGGGCCAAGGCTGCGCTCGTGCATGCCGCCCGCATTCTCGCCAAAGAGAATCGCGGCCCCGGAGAGGTTCGGGTCAATATCGTCAGCCCCGGCGTCATGAATGCCGGCATGGCGGCCGTAAGCATCCGGTCCGGCAAGTACGACCGATTTCTCCGGGATGGCTCGATTCCCCGCTGGGGGCATGGCGATGACGTTGCACGCGCCGTGCGTTTCTTTCTGGAACCTGACAACTACATCACCGGCCAGCATCTGCTGGTCGATGGAGGCCTGAACCTATGACGAAACGCCTGCTGATCCTCATCACTCTTCTGGCCTCAGCCGCCCTCGCCCGCGACTGGTCGAAGTACCCGGCCGTCGTGGTGATCGACCGCGCGGCTGTCATCTATGCCGTGGGCGACGCTCACAGCGATTTCGTGCGGCTCTCGGCAGCTCTGCGAGGCGCGGGCATCATCGACAAGGATGAGAACTGGCTCGCCGGCAATGCCGTTCTGGTGAGTACGGGCGACATGATCGACAAGGGGCCCCGCGCTCTCGACGTCATTCGTCTGCTACGGAAGCTCCGCGACGCGGCTCCGGCGAAGGGCGGTCAGGTGGTAATCCTTTCAGGCAATCACGAGTCCGAATTCATGGCGGATCCCAGCGTCCCCAAGGTGCGGGAATTTGTTGCGCAACTGAAGGCCGCCGGCATCAAAGCCGCCGATGTGGCAGCCTGCAAAGGAGACCTCGGCGAGTTCTTCTGCTCGATCGCCTTCGCGGCGCGCGTGGGGGATACGTTCTTCTCGCATGCGGGCAACACAGCCGGACGAACGGTAGCCCAACTTGAAGCGGATATCGAGAAGGACTTCGACAAACACGGCTTCTCCGCCCAGCAACTGATTGGCGATGGTTCCGTGATCGAGGCGCGCCTGAACGGTACAGGGAAGGGCAGGGAAGTGTGGCTGGATGCCGGCCTGCCGAAGGTCTCCGAAGCGCAGCTTCTCACAAACTACACGAAGGCTCTGGGCGTCACGCGCATTGTGGAAGGGCATGTGCCGTCCGAAGTGCGTTTCGCCGATTCGGTCACGCGCGGAACCGGCGAAATGTTCCAGCGTTTTGGCTCGCTCTATCTGATCGACACGGGCATGAGCGAAGGGGTTGATAACAGCCTGGGCGCAGTCCTCCACCTGACGACGGGAACGGCCACGGCGATCTGTCCCGACGGAAAACGAACCCAGCTCTGGGACGCAGCCTCGCACCCCGATACCGGTCGCGCGAAGCCCTGCGGAAAGTAAATCTTATTCCGGTAACCTCACGTTCGCAAAAACGCCGTATCATGATCGAAACGCCTTTCGGTCACCACGCCGTTGATCCGGGCGTCAGGAGCTTACACAGGAAATGGCGTTTATCCGATCTTTTTTCACCAGCCGAACCCACCGGATCGCGGCTGTCACCGGTCTGCTCGCGGTAAGCGGCCTGGTTTGGTCGCAGGTGGCCACGCGCCCCGCCGCCCCCAAACCCAACGAATCCACAGACCCGCTTCTGCGCGGCTTTGAGTTCCGCCCCATTGGCCCGGCGGTCATGTCGGGCCGCCTCGATGATATTCAGGGATCCCCCAAAGACCCGATGCTTCTCTATATCGGCTTTGCCACCGGCGGCCTTTGGAAGTCGACAGACGGCGGCAATCACTGGAAGTCGCAGTTCGACAATATGCCGAACGAATCCATTGGCGCGATTGCCATTGCGCCTTCGGACCCCAATGTCGTCTACGTCGGGATGGGCGAAGCCAACAACCGCCAGAGTTCCTCGATTGGCGACGGTGTTCGCGGCACCACAGACGGCGGCAAGACCTGGACTCACCTCGGTCTGGATGACACGCAGTCGATTGACCGCATCGCGGTGGATCCCACTGACCCGAAGATCGTCTTCGTCGCAGCCATGGGCCACCTCTTCGGGCAGAATTCCGAGCGCGGACTGTATCGCTCGAAGGACGGCGGCAAGACCTGGACCAAGGCGAAGTACATCGACCCCGACACGGGGTTCAACGATGTCGCCATTGACCCTTCCAACGGAAAGATCGTCTATGCCTCTTCGTTCCAGCGGCGTCGTACCTGGTTTGGCTATAACGGCGGCGGACCGGGCAGCGCGATGTGGAAATCGACCGATGGCGGCGATACCTGGACCAAGCTGGAAGGCCCGGGCTGGCCGAAGCCGAAAGACGGCATCTATGGCCGTATCGCCTTCACCATTTTCCCCGCCAGACCCTCCACAATTTACGCCCAGGTGGAAGCCGGCGCGAGCGCGGGTACCGGCGGCGGCACCACGGCGGAAGGCGGACCCGCGCCGGTTGGTGGCCGCGGTGGTTTTATCACGGATGAGTCTTCCGGCGCCGCCGGCGGGTTGGCCGCGGGCACTCCGGAGGCGGCTGCCGCCGCAGCTGGCGGCCGTGGCGGTCGCGGCGCGGCGCCGCCTCCGCCCAATCCGAATGGCAGCGGCGTGTTCCGGTCGGATGATGGCGGCGCAACCTGGACCTTCTGCAGCAATCAGAACCAGCGCCCCACCTACTTCAGCCAGATTCGTGTCGACCCCATCAACGACCAGAAGCTCTTCGTCGGCGGCACCCCCGGCCAGATGTCGCTCGATGGCGGCAAGACCTGGAAGGGCCTCACCGGCTCCCACACCGACTATCACGCGTTCTGGATCGATCCGAAAGACCCTCGCATCGTCGCCATTGGTCATGATGGCGGTCTCGACATCAGCCATGATGGCGGCTACACCTGGGACTACAAGAACACCATGGAGACCGGCCAGTTCTATCAGGTTTCCGCCGACATGCGTCGCCCCTACGTTGTCTGCGGCGGTCTCCAGGACAACAACTCGTGGTGTGGACCAAGCGCCCTTCGTTCGAGTGGTGGTCCGGTGAATACCGACTGGTTCACCATCGCCGGTGGCGATGGCTTCTACACTCGCCAGGATCCCACAGACTGGGCGATCGTGTACGGCGAATCGCAGGATGGCAATATGAGCCGTCACGACCTGCGCGCAGCGACGGTGAAGAGCATTAAGCCCACGCCGATGCCTGCTCCGCCGACAACACCCGCTCCCGCAGGCGCCACGCCCGCCCCGGCAGCGCCCTCAGCCGCTGTCCCTGCGGCGTCGACTCCCGGTGCTCCCGCACCTGCAACTCCCGGTGCCACAACTCCGGCCACTCCCGCCGCCGGCGGAGGTGGTGGCCGTGGCGCTACGCCCAACATTGTAAACGCCCCGGCGAAGCTTGATCCGCTGCGCTTTTACTGGAACGCCCCGTTTGAGATTTCGCCCCACAACCCGGCCATCGTCTATATGGCCGCGCAGTATTTCTTCAAGTCCGGCAACCGCGGCGACACGTGGCGGATGAATCCGAAAGATCTCACGAAGAACATCTATCGCTGGTCTCCGGAACTGCCCATCATGAACGTCGCCGGCGATAAGCCCATGGCGGAAAAGAACGATGGCTATTCCGCCAACTCTCTCGCCACGCAGGTCCGCGAGTCTCCTTCCAAACCCGGCATCATCTGGATCGGGACGGACGACGGGAATCTGCAGGTCAGCCAGGATGCGGGGGAAACGTTCACCAACGTCTACCCGAACATCAAGGGCGGACCGAAGGGTTACGTGCAGATTTCCCGCATTGAACCCTCGCACTTCGACCCCGGCACGGCCTACGTCGCGTTGGATGCGCACCGCCTGGACGACTGGGCGCCGTATCTTTTCAAGACCACGGACTTCGGCAAAACCTGGACCAACGTCACCGGCGATCTGCCGAAGAAGGGCAATATCAACGCTCTGCGGGAAGACCTCGAAAACCCCGACCTGCTCTTCGTCGGGACCGAGTTCGGCCTCTACGTCACGCTCGATGGCAGCAAGACCTGGAAGCGCTTTATGACGGGTCTGCCGAGCGTCCGCGTTGACGACATCCTGATCCACCCGCGTGATCGCGACCTGATCGTCGCCACGCATGGCCGCTCCATCTGGATCATGGACGACATCACGCCCCTCGAACACCTGCATCAGGCCGCTCAGCAGGACTTTGCTCTGTTTGACCCGCGGCCCGCAATTCTCTGGAAGAGCGACGTCACGGCGCAGCGGCACGTCGGGCCGCAGGATTATGTGGGCAGGAATCCACAGGGCGGCACGGCTATCAGTATTCTGTCGAAGACAGATGCGGGCGCGGCCAGGGTGGAATTCCTCCAGGCCAACAAAGTGGTCAGCACGATGGATGTGACGCTCAGGGCCGGCATGAACCGCTTCCAGTGGGCCATGCGAGGGCCAGTGGTGGCTGGCGCCGGGCGCGGCGGCGGCGGCGGTGGCGGTGGTGGCGGTGGTGGCCGCGGCGGGCCTCCTCCGGAGATGGTGCCGGATGATCCGAATGCGCCGCCCGTGCCTCCGGGTACGCGTGTCGCCGGACCTCCGGTGGTTCCGTTCGTGGCTGGCGGCCGCGGCGGCGGTGGTGGAGGCGGTGGTGGCGGCGGAGGTGGTGGTTTCGGAGCCGCGCCCCAGGGTCCGCTCCTCGATCCCGGTACCTTCATGATTCGTCTGACCGTGGGCGATAAGACTTTCCTGTCTTCCGTGAACCTGCTGGAAGACGTCTGGTTGCGAGCCTTCTAGCAGACTGCAAAACGGGGCCGGTGGCATCCTGCCGCCGGCCCTTTCTTTTTTTCAGGGCCTGTGCCGAATCCCCCTTTTGATAGCATGTGAACCGAACAGGAAGGTGTTCATTTATGAGTACCGATTCGACTCGCAGAGATCTTTTCACGGGCGCACTCCGCGCCTCCGCCGTCACCATGGCCGCCGCGTCTTACTCCCGCGTGCTCGGCGCCAACGGCAAACTGCGCTACGGCATTGTGGGCGCCGGCGACCGCGGTCAGCATGACATGGATTTGTTCGCAAACAACAGCGATGTGGATGTCGCGGCCGTCTGCGACGTTTTTGCCGACAAGATTGACCAGGTCAAGACCAAACATCCCAACGCGAAATCTTATAAGGACCATCGCGCTCTGCTGGAGCAGAAAGACCTGGACATCGTGCAGGTCACCACGCCGGACCACTGGCACGCGGTCTGCGCCATCGACGCGCTCAACGCCGGTAAAGACGTCTATTGCGAAAAGCCTCTCACGCTGAAGCCCGAAGAGGGCCCGGCAATCGTCAAAGCGGCGCGCGTCAACGAACGCATCTGCCAGGTGGGTATGCAGCAGCGCTCCGGCAAGCATTACCTGCAGGCGAAGGCTGAGTACATCGATTCCGGCAAGATCGGCAAGGTCACGCTGTGCCGCACCTGGTGGCACGGCAACACTTACCACCTGCGCAAGGCGCCCGCTTCCCTGGCAACGAAACCCGGCAATCTCGATTGGGCCCGCTATCTGGGGCCTCTGAAATGGCGCGATTACGATCCGCAGCAATACTTCAACTGGCGCGCTTATCTCGATTTCGGCGGCGGCCAGGTGACCGATCTCTTCACCCACTGGATCGACGTGGTCCATATGTTCATGGGGCAGGATGTGCCGTTCTCCGCGCAGGCGGCCGGCGGCGTCTACAACTACAAAGACGGACGTACCGCGCCGGACACCATCAACGTAGCCCTGCAGTATCCCGGTGACTTCACGGCCACCTTCGAAGCCACCCTCGCGCCCGGCATCACCGGCGCGGCGGTGGAAATCTGCGGCACGCAGGGACGCCTGTATATCGACCGGTCGCACTTCGAGTTCTTCCCGGTGGGCAAGGGCGCGCAGTCTACTGTGGTGAAGGTCGAGCCCGGCCCGGACCCCCTGACGCAGGCGCACGTGAACAATTTCCTCGATTGCGTGAAATCCCGGAAATTGCCGAACGGCGACGTCCTGATCGGACACCGCTCCGCGCAGGCTTCGCATCTGGGAAATATTTCTTATATGCAAAAGCGCCGGATCGATTTCGATCCGGTCCGCGAAGAAATCCTCCCGTTCTGATGACGACCAGACGAGAGTTTGTCGCCTTCGCGGCGGCGACCGCCGCACTTCCGGCGGCCGCCGCCCAGGAGGCCAACCCGAAAACTCCCTGGTACACCCGTACCGTCCGCTGGGGCCAGACCAATATCACCGAGAAAGACCCCGACCGCTACGACATTCCCCTGTGGCGCGCCCACTGGAAGAAGACCGCCGTCCAGGGCGTGATCATCAATGCGGGCGGCATCGTCGCCTACTACCCCAGCAAATATCCCCTGCAGCATCGCGCAGAATTCCTGCATGACCGCGACCTCTACGGCGAGCTTGCCAAAGCCGCCCATGACGATGGGCTGGTCGTGATCGCCCGTATGGATTCCAATCGCACCACCGAGGATTTCTTCAAGGCCCATCCCGATTGGTTCGCCCGGCAGGTCGATGGCAATCCCTACCGTGCCGACGACGCGCAGCCCAAATACGTCACCTGCGTCAACAGCCCGTATTACGACGAATATCTGCCCGCGGTCCTCACCGAAATCATCACGCGCAGCCACCCGGAAGGCTTTGCCGATAACAGCTGGAGCGGTCTGAATCGCGACAATATCTGCTACTGCGAAAACTGCGCCCGCAAATTCCACGATAAAACCGGCAACGCGCTGCCTCGCCGTACCGATTGGAAAGACCCCGCTTATCGCGCCTGGATTGACTGGAACTATGCCCGCCGCATTGAAATCTGGGATCTGAATAACCGCGCAACCAAAGCCGCGGGTGGGAACGACTGCCTGTGGTTCGGGATGAACAGCGGGTCGATCTCCTCCCAGAGCCGGTCCTTCCGCGATTGCAAAGCGATCTTTGAACGAGCCCCCATGGTTTTCCTCGATCATCAGGCGCGCGGCGTGAACGGATTTGAGGAGAACTGTGACACCGGCAAAATTGTTCACGGCGTTCTGGGCTGGGATAAACTCGCGCCGGAAAGCATGGCCATGTACCAGTCCGCGCGGAATTCCTTCCGGCTGTCGAGCAAGCCGGCCGCCGAAGCCCACATGTGGATGATCGAGGGTTTTGCCGGTGGCATTCAGCCGTGGTGGCACCACATCGGCGCTTGGCATGAAGACAGGCGGATGTACGAAACCGCCGGCCCGCTGATGAAGTGGTACGAGACGAATGAGCAGTACCTCATCAACCGGAAGCCGCTCGCCAATGTCGGAATCGTCTGGTCGCAGCGCAACACGGACTTCTATGGGCAGGACCGCGCGGCGGAACTGACCGATGCTCCGTATCGTGGCTTCGTGCAGGCGATGCTGCGGGCACGGATTCCCTATATCCCTCTGCATATCGATCACATCGCACGCGAGGCGGCGAATCTGAAAGTTCTGATTCTGCCGAACATCGCGGTGATGACAGCGGCGCAGTGTGATGCGGTCCGGAAATTCGCCTCCGCCGGCGGAACGGTGATCGCGACCGGCGTTACCAGTCTTTACGACGAGATGGGCGATCCGCGTGCCGACTACGGCCTCGCTGACCTCTTCGGCGCGCATCGAACCGGCGACGCCGCGGCCGAACGCGCAGCCGCCCTGCAGACCGTTCATTCTTATTTAAGGGTCGACTCGAAACATCCGGCTGTTTACGGCTTCGAAGGTACCGGCATCCTGCCGTTTGGGGGGCTGCTCCCGTCCCTCCGCACGGACCCGGGTGTAACGGTCCCGCTGACGTTCATTCCGGCCTTCCCGATCTACCCGCCGGAAACCTCCTGGATGCGGGAGCCAAAGACCGACATTCCCGGCCTGGTGATCAAAGGTCGTACGGCGTTCTTACCCGCCGACCTGGACCGCCGTTATAACCGCGACAGCCTGCCGGACCATGCCGATGTGCTGGCGAACCTGGTCCGCTGGGCCGCGGGCGGCGCCCTGCCCCTGCGCGTGCAGGCCCACGGGCTTTTCGATTGCAGCCTTTACACCCAGGAGAACCGGGTGATCGTCCACGTCGTGAATCTCACGGCCACCGGCCGGATGCCGATTGACGAACTGATTCCCTCCGGCCCCGTGCAGCTCGCGCTGCGCATGCCGGCCGGGGTGAAGGGCCGCACCGTCCGGGCGCTCGTCTCGGGGCGGGGCTTGCCGTCCACCGCGGTCAATGGCTTTCAGCGGATTGAAATTCCGTCAATCACCGGTCACGAAGTTCTGGTGATTGAATAATCAACGCGCAATGTCCGCTTTTCCCGGCGTTTTGCGCTGACCTTTTCAGGAAGGGGCTCCTGCCCCCGAAAGGTCCAAAATGCCCAGCAAGCTTGTTACCGTAAAAGTCGAGAGTGTCATGCTCCACTACACTGGCCTTCTGCCCGGTGAACACCCAAATCCCAACCCGGACAATCCAGATAAGAAGAATGTCCTGACCGCCACCCTGCTCTACCCCCGTTCCGGTGCCCCGACCGTGGCGTCCGTCCTTCAGTTCGACCTTGCGCCGGACGTTCCGGCGACTCCGGACCTCACGGACTTCTTCGACTCCGGTCTATTCAAAGAAGAGGTTCTTGATGAGACGATCCTTGAGATCGAAGTTGTGGAACGCGACACCAGTTCCGTCTTCGAGAAAGCACTGCTTCAGATCTTCGCGACCCTTTTCAGCGCGGGTATCGGTGTTGCGACCGGAGGCCTCGACAAGATTCTAGGCGCGATCACGGCTCTCGCCACCGGTTCCATCACGGACAGCCTGAAAAAGGCCGGAGATGACCAAAAGCAGTCTGTCGGGAAATCGGAAAAAATCCGTCTGAAAGTCGACGAGCTGACCGAAGCTCCCATTCGGTTGGCGATAGGGCTGACGGTTCCGGAAGATATCGAGAGACGCTTCTTCGGAGCGGGTGGGGTGGAAGAAACGCTTCGGATTCCAAAGGGTTCCCCCAACGGAGAAGTGATCCTCAGCGTCACCGCAATCACGCTGTAGGCCGTTCGCGTCAGCCCTTTCGTTCGGCCGCGACCAGCCAGACCGCGCCGGCCAGAAGGACGTTACAGCCGTTCACATAGGATTCCAGCGCCCCCCGGATGGAGTCCCGCGCGGCCAGCCGGATCTGCTCCGGCTGGTCCGTCAGCGCTTTCTTTGCCGGTCCCATGTGGGTGGCTTGCTCCACGGCCGCTTCCAAACCGCCGCCGGCAGAGATATCCAGTTGTACGTCGAGCCGGGTAAATACCGGTGCGGTGAATCCCGCCGCCGTGAGAATGCGGGTCACGCGGTCGGGATCGGCAAAAGCAAACGGGCCGGGTTCCTCGGGTCCCGGCTTTGGCAGGCGAGGCACATGCTCATAGACAGCATGCAACGGAACCTGTAGCCACGGGTTCTCTGCAATCGGACGCCAGCAGGCAAACCGCACCCTTCCACCGGGAAGCATTCCCTTCCGAAGATTCGTGAACGCGGCCACAGGGTCCCCGAAGAACATCACTCCGAACCGCGACACCATTGATTCCGCGCCGACGCCGTCCAGTTCGATGTCGGCGGCGTCCCCCGCGAGAAAGCTCGCCTGCGGCGCAGCCGCCAGCCGCTCCTTCGCCAACGCGAGCATGGGTTCGGAAATGTCGAGTCCGATCACGCGACCGGCCGTGCCCACCGCTTTTGCCAGTTCCACCGTCGTGGCGCCGCAGCCGCAGCCGACATCCAGCACTGTCGACCCGGCGAGCGGGGCGGCAAACTCCAGCAGCGGCCCCAGCACCGGCGCCAGTGTCCGGTCCATCCGGTCCTGCTCGCGGACCCAGTATTCGCCATCCACGCCGTTCCAGCGGGTACGTTGTTCCTCGTTAAAGATCTGTGCGGACGTCATCATTTCCCCCGTAGGATCGCACGAAACCGACCCACCCCTCAGAAGCCCGCCCCGCCGTATCATAGGAGAGACTGCAATGACCTGGCTAACGATCCCCAATCTCTTCACGGCGCTGCGGATCTTTATGACCCCGGTCATCCTGTATACCCTTGCCAACGGTCGCTTTCTGCTCAGCGGCTGGATCTTCGGGTTCGCCGCGCTCACCGACATGCTCGATGGCACCGTCGCCCGCCGGTTCGGCGGGATGACTAAATTCGGCGCCTACCTCGACCCGATTGCCGATAAATGCCTGCTCAGCGGGATCTATATCGGTCTCGCCGCCGGGCATGCGGTGCCGCTTTGGCTTGTCCTGCTGATCTTTGGCCGGGATCTCTGGATCCTCAGCATGTCCGCCATCGCTTTCCGCTTCACGAGTTACCGGAAATTCGACCCCAGCCACTGGGGCAAGGCGAGTACCTTCCTGCAGATCATGACCGCCATCGGCGTGATGGGCGCCCGTGGCTATGACGACCCCATCCTGACTCAGATCTGTACCGGAATGATCGCCGGCGTCACCCTGCTCGTGTTTATCAGCGCCGGAGAGTACACCTGGCGCGGCGTCGTGTGGTTACGGGCGGGGACTGACGTTCAACAGATTGACCTGAAGCCCGCAGGGGAGTAGTCTTAAAATTAAGTCGGAGCCGCTTCAGATGAGCCGATACGTTCCAGCCCGCCACTATGTGTCCTTCGGGATTGTGGCCATGGCGCTCGCCGGATTTTCGGCGTGGCTCGGCCTCACCTGGACCCCCGCGTTTTTCCCGGCGGGACTTTTCTTCGTTACCGCCTCCGTTCTGCTCGTCCTCGCGCTTCGTCCGGTGGTAAAGGTTTTTGACGCCCACCTCGAGATCGGCAAGCGCGTCATTCTGTGGCAGGATATCCGGCGCGTCGACCGAACCGGCTGGATCTCGCCGCTGGTGGTTCGTCTCACGCTGTATGACGACGAGACCGTCACTGTGGTCTATCCCGGTGAAGTGGATTGCTGCAAGCACCTTCTCCGCACACTACGGCAAATGGCGACCGGCGCGATGATTGACGGCGTTCCCTACCGGCAGTATTGGGGCGAAGTTCTCGGTCCGAATGAGGCCAAACAGCTCGCCACCCCTCGTTACCGCGTTCTGCGCCCGGAAGACGAAGAGGAAGTGGAGCGCCTGTACTTCCTGCTGAAGACGGTCGGCCACATCGATCCCCGCAACTCCGGTGATGAACGCTAGGCAAGTGCAAGGTCTTTTCCTCTGAAGCCTCGGGTCAAAATCCTCACCGGGCTGACTCTGTCCGCCGTCATCTTTTTTGTCTTCTCAGAAAAAATTCTCTGGGCGGCGGGAAACTGGCTGGTACGTTCCGACCCACCGCAAAAGGCCGACATCATCGAAGTTCTGGGTGGCGATTATGAGGGGTCTCGGATCACAAAGGCCTGTGAACTCGTCCGGAACGGTTTTGCCCCGAAGGCGCTGGTGAGCGGAAGCGGTGAGTTTTATGGCTTCCACGAAAGCCGCCTCGCAATCGACTTCGCCTCTGCCCGGGGCTGCCCGGCAGACTTTTTTATCCCCTGGACTTACCCCGCCAAAGCCACCACGGACGAACTCGATTCGGTTGTGGCGGAGTTCCGCCGCCTGGGCGTCCACAGCGTTTTGCTCGTCACATCACCCAGCCATACGGCGCGGGCCACCCGCGTCCTCCGGCGGATCGCGCCGGATCTGGAAATTCACACGGTGGCCTCCGCCGACCGGCATTGGAACCACGGTTACTGGTGGAAGTCGCGAGAGGGACGCAAGCTGTGGCTGCTCGAAAGCGCGAAAACCATCGCGGATTTCCTTCGCCTCTAGCGCCGTCAGATCCGGTGAAACGCCCGCAGAATCTCGCGGGTGCCATATTGCAGCGCCACCGGACGCCCGTGCGGACAGGCCATCGGGTACTCCGTGGCGGCCAGTGTCCGCAGCATCCATTCCATCTTGCGCTGATCGAGCGGCGTATTGATCTTAATGGCGGCCCGGCATGCGATGGACGCGGCGATGCCCCGGCGCAGGTCGGAAAGCGAGACGCTGCGCAGTTCATTCTCCGCAGTCTCGAGAATCTCCAGAATCACCCTCTCCAGATCCCCCAGGCCAATGGACGCGGGCGCCGCTTTCACCGCAATCGTCCGGTTCCCGAACGGCTCGGTGTCGAAGCCGGAGTTCCGCAGTTCGTCCGCGATTCGCGCGTATTCAATCTGCTGCTCTGAAGTCAGCTGCACAATCATCGGCATCAGCAATTGCTGCACTTCCACCCGCCCTGCCGCCTGCTGGTTCAGCACCTGTTCGAAGAGAATCCGCTCGTGCGCCACATGCTGATCGATGATCCACAGCCCGTCGGCGCCGGCAGCGATAATGAAGCTGTTGTGCAACTGCCCCAGGGGCCTCAGTTCCCCGATCCGGTCCATCCCGGAGACATGGGGGATGGAACCTTCCGGAAAGCCGCCATGCGTATCCGGAACTTTGAGACGCAGTGTGGAAGGCGGCGCGGGCCTTTCCGCCACAGGCTGATTGACGGGAATCCCGGTGTCCCCGAAGTCGAACCGGGCGGCCGCGGCCGCCGGATGCTGCATCACGAACTCGGGGAGTTCCGCCGCCGCTCCAGGCTCCGGCTCCGGCGGCTTATCCGGTGCGAAATCCTGCAGCATCTGGGAAAAGTCTGAGTAGGGCAGGGCCGCAGCCTGCTGATGTCCCGCCTGCACATGCCCGCCGCCACCCGGCGACATGGCATTCGTAAACGAAGGTGCGGGTCGCGACTGCATCAACTGCTCCCGAATCGCGTCCCGCACAAAATCATGCACGAAAGACTGGTGCCGGAACCGCACTTCTGTCTTCGAGGGGTGCACGTTCACGTCCACCTCTTCGCAATCGAACCGCAGAAACAGCAGCGCAAAAGGGAAGCAGGCCGCCGGCATCAGGTTGTGATAGGCGGCGGAAATGGCATGCAGAATCAGCCGGTCCCGAATCAGGCGCCCGTTCACGAAGATAAAGATGGAGTTGCGGTTGTTCTTCTGCACCTGCGGGCGCGAGACAAACCCGCTGATCTTAAACTCGCGAGGCGGCTCGTCCGGCTCCGCCAGCTGGAGCCGGATTGAGCGCTCCGTCAGTTCCACCAGATCTTCCAGAATCTGGCTGCCAAACACCTGAAACACCCGCTCCCGCAGCGTTTCCACCGGTGTGGCGTGCAGCAGATTCGAAGCGCCGTTCCAGAGTTCGAAGGTCTTGTCCGGATGCGCCAGGCTGTAGTGGGTCACCAGCGAGGCGATGTGCGCCAGTTCCGTCTGCTCGGAACGCAGGAACTTCTTGCGCGCCGGAACGTTGAAGAAAAGGTCCCGGATGGAGAGCGCGGTACCGCCGCCCCGCGCAATCTCGTCGCAACTCAGAATCCTGCCTCCGGCGATCTCCACCCGCGTGCCGGTCTCCTCCTCCATCGCCCGCGTTTCCAGCAAAAGGCGCGAAACGGACGCGATCGACGGCAGCGCTTCGCCGCGAAAACCCAGTGTGGCGATGGAGAGCAGATCCTTCACATCGTGCAGTTTGCTCGTCGCATGGCGCTCAAACGCCAGCAAAGCGTCATCGCGCAACATGCCACAGCCGTTGTCCACAATCCGGATCAGCCTCCGGCCACCGTTCTCGATCTCCACGCGGATGCTCGTCGACCCGGCATCCAGCGAATTCTCGAGCAGCTCTTTCACTACCGACGCCGGTCGCTCCACCACCTCGCCCGCGGCGATCTTGTTTGCGACATTGTCGGAAAGTACCCTGATACGGCCCACGTCTCTACTGTAATGCCGCCTCCAGGCTCGCCTTCAAACCTGCCTCATATGAGGTTCGCCGCGTCGTGCCGAGCAGGGTGCTCAACGCGGATTCATCCAGAATGACCGGCGAGGTCTGCAGGTAATTCATCTCCACCATCTCCCGCATCAGCGGATTGAACAGGCCCATCACGCGCAGACCCGCCTTCCCCACAGCGAAGATCTTCGGCTTCCGCCCCGCCATCGCGAAGACGCGTTCGGCCAGTTCTCTCTGTGTCGCCACGCCGGATCCCGCAAAGTGCCAGGATCTTCCCCAGACTTCCTCGTTCGCCAGCATCGCGGAAACCACCGTCCCGATGTCCGGCACGTAAACGAACTGGTGCGGCGTATCAATCGGTCCGATCATGTAAGCCGTTCCGCCCTTCGCCGCCGCCCGGAAGAGCCCGTCGAGAAAGCTCTTCTCCACCCCGGGCCCGTAGAAGTCCGGAAGCCGCAGAATCGTCGCCTGCAACTGTCCCCGGGCTTCCGCCTCCAGCAGCATGTCCTCCGCCTCTTTCCGCATACGGCCCTTGAAGGTATGCGGTTCGCGAGGGTGATCCTCTTTTACCGGTGTCATCAGCGGCATTCCATAGGGATAAACCGTCCCGACCAGCAGGACTCGCCGAACTCCCTCCGCAATCGCCGCGTCCAGTGTCTTTCGCATCACCACCGGATGCAGCCGGAACTGGTCATACGGGACACCCACCAGATACACCAGTGTGTCGAGTCCGCGGGCCGCCCGTCTTGTCGAGGCAGTGTCGTCCGGGTCCCAGGGTGCGATCTCCGCCATTCGACTTCCGCCATAGCTTGCTGTCAGCGAGGCCTGACTTCTGCCCACCACCCGGTACTCGCGGCTCTCCGCCTCCAAGGCCTGGGCAATGGCCTTTCCCGCCACGCCCGCCGCTCCCCACAGTCCGATCTTAGTAACCATACTTCAAATACTAAACAATGTTTAGTAAATGTCAATACGTAGATCTATTTTGGATGGTAGGATTTTGACATGGGCAGCAGTGAGCGTCGAGCCCGGCACAAAGAGGAACTTCGCCAGAGGATTCTCGAAGCCGCCCGGGAGATCATCATGCGGGAGGGGTTCGAGGCGCTGACCATGCGCAAGATTGCGGAACGCGTGGAATACTCGCCCGCCGCCATTTACCTGCACTTCCGGGACCGGGACGAGATTGCGAAGCAGTTGAGCCGGGAGGGCTTTGCGGAGCTTTTCCGGGCTCTGGAACCAGCCGCCGCCGTCGAGGACCCGGTGGAACGCCTCCGGCGGATTGCCTGGGAATACATCCGCTTCGGGATGGAGAATCCCGAAACCTACCGGCTGATCTTCATGGAATACAAGTATCTGGCCGTAGTCTTCGGGGGCGACAGCAAAGAACGCGACGATCCAACCAGCCGGGCCGCCTTCGACCTGTTGGTAAGAACCGCCGCCGAACTATCGCTCCAGGTGGATGCGACACCGCAACAGATCGCGGAAACCCTCTGGGCCGCCGTTCACGGGATCGTGAGTCTCAAACTGACGTGTCCCGTGTTCCCGATGTCGACAGCACAGGAGTTGGAAAGTATTATGACGTCCGCGCTGCTGCGCGGTCTGACCGGTTCAGGCCAGACCCGCACCAGCGCGGATTCAGACTAATCACTACTGAAGAAACGAAGCCACTTCTTCGAGCGCCGCGAAGCATTCCCGCAGCCATGTCCGGCAATAACGCCGTTCCGTGAATCCGAAGTTTGTGCCCTGCGCTTCCGCAAACTGAGAGAACGGCAGGCTGGAGCGATCCACCGACTGGTAAACAGAACCATCCAGCGCCGGGAGCGAAACCTCCTTCGCGCCGATCGCCAGCAATTCCTTGCGAACGTTGGACTGGTCGTAGATCTCAAACTTCGACGCCACGCCGAAGTTCTTGATGATGACGTAGCTCACGTCCTTGCCCAGTTCTTTGAAGCATTCCTTGAGGTGCCCGACGCTGTCCACCGCGCCACCCAGGACGTAAACCACTGTGATCCCGAGATTTCCGGCGCCCGCTTCTTCGAGCGCGCCGCCGCGGTAGAGCCAGTTCTTCAGGTCTTCGCCGGAACGGGCGCCCAGATCGACCAGGGCGATGCGACGTCCGGCTCCATCCATCACATAGTCCAGAACGGGTGAAATGCTGGCCGCATCCGCCACGTCCACGTGAGCGGTTTCCTTACCGTGAAACCGGAGCAACTGGCCTGTGCTTCCCTCGGCATCGAAGGCCCGGAAAGAGGTCTTGCGTGAATTCAGGAAGTCCGCCACCACGCGGGCGACGGTGGTTTTCCCCACGCCACCCTTTTCCCCATGGGTCAGGATCAGGCGCGGTTTGTCGAACAGGGTGCTCTCATTCGTTGTAGTGCTCATGATTTATAGGTCCTCGATTCGTGAAAAGGGGTGAGACAAAGATTTCTGCCCGGCAGTTGGAAGGCCGGGCGCCGATAATAACGATTGAGCGGGCTGCGGTTCGGGACTGATACCTGCCGGCTCCACTTGCGGCGCCGGCGCGGAGCGCTTTCGGCGTTCAGCAACCGGCGCGGGCTTCCGGATTTCCCCGGCCCCTGCGATCCTCGCGAGCAACTGCAGGGTGGTCAGCGCCAGCGCCGGAACCGGCAGCCGGTCCGCAACCCAGTCGTCCAGCAGCGAACGCTCGATTCCCATGTTTCCCGCGACCTCGTCCAGACTCATGCCGGAGAGCCGGATCTCGGACTGCAGCGCTTCGCTCGTGGTGAGAGGAACGTGAATTTCCGGCGCGGCGTCCGGCGCTGGAGACTCGGTCGGAACCAACTCGGTCCGCGGGACTGGCAAGGGGACCGCGGGCGCAGAATTCAGGCGCAGTCCAGCAAGGCCGGCTTCGAGGAGATCTAGCATTTCAAGAGTCGTCAAGTGTGTTGAAAGCTGGTTACAGATCGGCCCTGAGGGAATTGTGAGGGGTCCGGAAGAACAGGCACCCTCCGTTCATCGTAGCGCACCAGGGGCAAGAACCGTGCCGGATAGCGGCCAAATTCTCCGTAGCCGGGACCGGACCATGCGCATAATGGGCTGAGTGACCTCTCATACAAAACGCGTGTGGGCCCGGCGGCGCCTTCTCGGACTGGTTCTCCTGGCAGGGTTCCCTCTCGCGGCCCAGACGCCACCCGGCGATTCCTTGTTCGACGCCGTCTCCAACGGAACCCCGCAGACGTTCGCCGAAAGGTTTCGGGACTTCGCCGTGATTACAGTCGGCCCCCGTGCGCTGGTCACGGCGGCGGCCGGCAGCGGCATTTCCATGATCCGCCCGCGCAACTACCCGCGAGCCTGGCGACAGGGTCCCGGAGCATTCGGTCGGATCTACGGCAGCCACCTGGCCACGGGGGCTTCGGAGGACACCGCCCGGTTTGTCACCGCGGCACTTTTAAAGGAGGATTTCCGCTACCGCGCCTCCACGAGTCGCAATCCAGCCCTCCGCGTAGCCCACGCCATCAGTTTTACTCTGGTAGATAAATCCGACTCGGGCCAGAGCCGCCTCGCGGTGGCCAATTTTGCCGCTGCCGCGGCAGGGGGATTCACTCCGAACCTCTATCTGCCCGCCGGGTACAACACTGTCAGCCGCGCGGAGACGAGGGTTGCCGTCAGTTTCGCCGCGCTGGCAGGGAAAAATATCGTCGCTGAGTTTGCTCCGGAAATCGCCAGACTGGCCCGAAAACTTCACATTTCCGTACACGACATCCCGATTCCGGAGTGGTGGACGCACTGAAGCAAAGGGCTACCGCAAGGTTTCATTCGCGTTGCCAGGTCATTCCGGTCGAAAATCCGCAAAAAAGCTATGGTTTTGATCAGCTTATATATTAGTATCTGAAAAGGTGTCTCAGATCCCCCGAACCTGCCGCGGCCTGCTTCTTCTGTCGCTCGCCCTCGTCTCCCCTGCGACCCAGGCCTTGCTTGGCCAGGCGCTTCCTGTCACGTCCGATGCGCACGTGAATACTGCTTTCCCGGCGGTGAACTTCGGCAGTTCGGTTTATCTGTCCGTCGGCGGCACAACCCGCAGTTATATAAAGTTCGACCTTTCCAGTCTGCCGCCGGGCATTAACGCGGCGGGCATTACCAAAGTGAATCTGATCCTGTGGGTAGGGAAGGTGACCACTCCGGGTACGATTCAGGTGTCGGAAGCGTCCGGACCCTGGGACGAATCGGTCATCACTTCGAACGCGCAGCCCGGTTCGGGTACGGTTGTAGGCACCGTTGCCACGCCGACAGTTGCGGATTTTGTGTCTGTCGATGTTACCGCGAGTTTTGTGAGATGGCTGAATTCGCCGTCGTCGAATAATGGCTTCGTAATTGATGGAACGGGCAACGCGCTGGTGTACCTGGATAGCAAAGAGAGCGTGACGACGAGTCATCAGGCCCAGTTGAGCATTGTGCAGCCGGGGCCGGTTGGTCCGACCGGCGCGACTGGGGCTACAGGTGTCCAGGGTGTTACTGGCGCAACCGGAGCCCAGGGTATTACGGGTGCGACCGGTGCTACTGGAGCCCAAGGTATTACGGGTCCCACCGGTGCAACCGGAGCCCAAGGTGTTGCGGGTCCCACCGGTGCAACCGGAGCCCAAGGTATTGCGGGTCCGACAGGCGCGACCGGTGCCCAGGGTATTGCGGGTCCGACCGGCGCGACCGGTGCCCAGGGTATTGCAGGTGCGACAGGCGCGACCGGAGCCCAAGGTATTGCGGGTGCGACAGGCGCAACCGGTGCCCAGGGTATTGCGGGTGCGACCGGCGCGACCGGTGCTCAGGGTATTGCCGGTGCGACAGGCGCTACCGGTGCTCAGGGTATTGCAGGTGCGACCGGCGCGACTGGAGCTCAGGGTATTGCGGGTGCGACCGGCG